>NZ_DASQYZ010000382.1:0-54459 GCF_035638955.1 Oligoflexus sp.
ATCCCAATTATAGGTCAATTCCACTTCCGGTTCACCCGGTGCGGTGGCAAGAAAAATCAAAGTGAAGCGGCCCTCGGGCCCTCCGTCCTTGCGCCGTGTTTCCACGAGGCCCAGGAGATTACAAAAAAAATGCAGCGATTCGTCCACATTGCGAATCCGCAGCATGCTGTGAAGATATTTCATGGTCCCACCCAGATGGAAAACGATTTGGCGTTGACAGGAAATACGCCGAAACCTTCGTTATCGATGGTCACGCAAGGCAGATTCGGTTCGATCGTATTTTTGAAGCAAGTGCCGGCAAAACCTGGTCCGACTTCCATGCGTTTGGTGCCAGCCCCATTGTCACTCAGCACCACAGCTAAACCGGAGGGATGCTGATCATCCCCACTCCGCGTCCACCCGACAATATCCGCCGCATCAAAATAGGAGCGCTGAGGGCCGTAGGCATAATCCCGCCGTGCCTTCAGCAGGACATCCAAGGTTGCGGTGATGGCTGGAATGCGGATGTTTTCATAGGACGCGCCCGTGTAATCCGCACTGAACACTGAAGGGTAACCCTCGGCCCGTAGGAGAATCAAAGCATAGGCCAGGGGCTTAAACCAATCCGCGACCGGGGATTGCAGCGCCTGCAGAGGCTGCGTATCGTGATTGTCCACAAATGTTACGGCGGATGTGGGGGCGCGTTCCAGCAAGGTATCATCCAGGAGCGTGGCCATATTATAAGAGCCGCGGGCCTGGGCCGCCTTGAAGAAATTCATATGCAAGGGCACATCGAAGAGCGAGTGGTCCTGCTCGCTCAAATAGTCGAGGAGAACATCGATAGAAGGATCCCAGTACTCAGCGACCGTGAACAGTTCCTTGCCGCTGACCGTGCGGACATGATCAACCCATTCGCGCAAAAATCCGCTCTTCATATGCTTCACGGCATCCAGGCGAAAGCCATCGAGATCGGCTATCTTCTGATACCAGGAGCCCCAGGTCTTCATTTCCGCCACAACTTCAGAGTTGTAGAAGTCGACGTCCGCGCCTATCAGATAATCGTAGTTGCCGAATTCCTTCGACACTTCGCTGGCCCAACCTTTACCCGGCGCATTGAAGCGATAGATCCGGCCCCGCTGCTGGGTCTGCTGATCCCAATCCACGCCGGTGAAATGGCTCCAGTTCCAGCGGAAATTGGAATAACGATCGCCTCGCCCGCTGAAATCAAAGAGCGTCCAGGCCTGAATGTTATATCCAGACGAAACATCCTTGCTGCGATTTTTAGGATCGACTTCGACCGCCGTAACCGATTCTGTACGATCTGCGCCCATGCGATGATTCATGACGATATCGGCAAACACGTCGAGCCCAGCGGCCTGAGCCGTCTGAATTAATTTTAAATACTGATCCTTGTCGCCATATTTCGTGCGCCTCGAACCCTTTTGCTGAAATTCGCCCAGATCATAAGCATCATAGACCGCATATCCCACATCATTCCCACCGCCAGCGCTTTTGTAAGCGGGTGGCAGCCAGAGTGCGGTAAAACCTTTGTCGGAAAGGGATTGGGCCTGCTGGGTGAGCTGTTCCCATAGGCGACCGTCAGCTGGCGTATACCAGTGGTAAGCCTGGAAGAGAGTGCCGTTGACGCCTGGCTTCCTTTGACCCTTGGGACTGCCGGTGAGGGCTGCCGACGGCTCGGGTTGTCCGACGGGTCCCGTGTGGCCCGAACTGGAGGAGCCACAGGAAATCAAACAAACCAGGCAGAAGCTTGAAACCAAACGTGGGAGCGACATGGGTCCACCTCGTGCGGCAAGGGTTCATTCCTTGTAGCAAAAACCGAGGGGATCGAGAAGAAAAAACCCCGTCCACGCCGATGTCGAACGCCAGGGCCGGTCGTTTCTTAGCGCAATGCGCTCATCTTCGTCAACGGGGTGTGGCAGTGAGCGCAGGGCCAGAGACTGCAGTGACAGTCGCTGATGCTGCACTGCCCTAATACTAGCATCGGAACATGAAAGCGGCAGCTGTCGTTGGGTCACGACAAAATCTTGCCAAGCAAACGATGGTCTTCTACAAAACCTTTTAATTGAACCCTTTGCACAACACCGGCTTCCACCACCGCATGGCTCGGCGCACAGACTTCCAGATAATTGGTGCTTTTGCCAACGCGCCGTCCCAGGCTGTCGACATCATTTTCCCAAAGCACTTCCGTTTCCTGACCAATATAGCGTTTGGTGTATTCATGCTTCAGTCGCGTCGAGAGTTCACGCAGGATGCGTGCGCGGTCTTTCACCACTTCGGGAGCCAGATGGCCTGGCATTTTTTCGGCTGCGGTATTCGGCCGTTTGGAATAGGGGAACACATGCAAATAATTGAGGCCGGTGCTTTCAATAAATCGGAGAGTTTCGGTGAATTCCTCATCGGTTTCACTTGGAAATCCGGGAATCACATCGGCCCCGAAATTGGTGTTGGGAAAATAACGGCGAGCCATGGCGACGTTTTCCGCATACTGCTGGCTGTCATATGTTCTTCTCATCAATTTCAGAATACGATCATGACCTGACTGCAACGGTAAATGAAAATGATCGCAGAAAATATCAGGGCGTTGGCTCAAAACTTTCAGCAGGTCTTCGGTGAGCTCGCGCGGTTCCAACGATGAAATCCGAATGCGGACCATATCGGGCCAATTCAAGAGTTCCCGAATCAAAGCGACGAATCCGTCGTCATGTCCGATATCCGCACCGTAGTCGCCGATATGAATTCCGGTGAAAACGATTTCCTTGACACCGAGATCAATAAGGCGGCGCACTTCGCGTGCGACTTCAGCAGGGGCAACGCTGCGTGAGGCGCCACGAGCATAAGGAATCAGGCAGTAGGTGCAGAACCCATTGCAGCCGTCCTGAATTTTGAGGAACGCGCGAGTTTGCGTCGAGTCCGCTTCGAGCATAGTCAAAGATGATTTAAAATGTCCTTGCCGATTGCCGCTGACGGCTTTCACCTGCGAGGGGAGTTTGGTGGAAGGCTCCTGAGTCAGGCCGCGCGCCTTGCGATCGGCAAAAGCGTGCGTGGCTTCGACCACCAGATCCTTGGTCTGGTTTGGAAACACAAGGTCGACTTCATCCATCTCCACCAGTCGTTTGGAATCGGTTTGCGCATAGCAGCCGGTGGCCACGACGATGGTTTCAGGATTTTCACGACGGAACTTGCGCAGAAGATAACGCGCTTCCTTGTCGGCATTGTCGGTGACGCTGCACGTGTTGAGCACAGAGACCGTGGCGGCGGATGGATCATCAACCAGATCATAGCCTAGAGCCTTGAATTGATTTTCAATGGCATGGCTGTCGTAACTGTTGACCTTGCATCCCAAAGTTTTTACGTACACGGTTGGCATAGCGCGTTGTCCTCGATCATCCACTGAACGTCATCACACGCGCAAGATTTACGGAATTCGGGCCAGGAAGGCAAGATAAGACTTTATGAAGAGAATTCGATGCTTTATATGTGGCTCCTTCAGACCTTGGGCTGACGGGCGGGACCAGGATGAGGTAAAATGGAACCTCATTATCCCGAACTATGGGGAGTAAGTGCGGAGTGAGGTGCCAATGCTCGCGAACTACGGCTTCTTTTTAATTTTTCTGTGTTTCATCTGCAGTGTGTATGGCTTTTTATCAGCCATATTGGCCGCATTCTGGCGGCACAAACGGCTCTATGTCTCGTCCAAGCTGGCTTTGACGGTGACCTGCGTCTCGGTCGTGGCGGCAGCTGCGCTTATGGTCTACGCTTTTTATCAGCGGGACTACTCGGTGGCATACGTTTACAAAAACTCCAGTAACGATCTGCCAGCCTTGTTCACGCTGACCGCGTTCTGGTCATCGCTTGAAGGCTCGCATACGCTGTGGACGTCGTTCCTCGCGATCGTGGGCACACTCGCTGTCTGGACGAGTTCCAAAGACAACGAACACATCATGCCTTATGTGTCGGCCTCGTTTCAGGCGGTGCTCGCCTGGATGTTCTATCTGGCCATCACGCACTCGGATCCTTTCGTCGCCAACCTGCCCGCACCACCGAATGGTCGCGGCATGAACGAGCTTCTGCAGAACTTTTACATGGCCATCCACCCGCCGCTTCTATTTGCAGGTTACACACTCCTCGGTGTGCCGTTTGCTTATGCCATTGCCGCCCTCTGCTATGGTGATATTACCGAAGGCTGGTTGAAAACCACTCGCCGCTGGACTTTGGCTGCGTTCTGTTTCCTGACCGCTGGTATCACCCTTGGTGGCCGTTGGGCTTACGTTGAACTGGGTTGGGCCGGTTACTGGGCCTGGGATCCGGTGGAAAACTCCAGCTTTATGCCCTGGCTTCTGGCCACGGCGTTGCTTCACTCTCTTCTGGTGCAGGAAAAACTGGGCCACTTGAAAAGACTGACCATCGTCCTGGGCATCGGCGCCTTCTTTATGAGCTATGTGGGAACCTTCCTGACCCGATCAGGTGTGGTGTCCTCGGTCCATTCCTTCGCGGAATCACCGATTGGTCCCAACTATCTTTACTATCTGGCCGGGATGGTTTTGATCTCGTCCGGCATTTACGCCTTCCGCGCCCCCTCGATCCTGCCGTCGGATACCGAAAAGGTCTGGGGTGTGTCCAAGGAATCGGCTCTGGTGCTGACGCAGTTTCTTCTGCTCTCCTTTGCGGCCATTATTTTCATTGGCACCATGTTCCCCATCGTATCGGAAGCCGTCACGGGTCAAAGAATTTCCGTGCAGGCGCCATACTTTAATATGTTTGCCCCCTGGATCGGCCTTGGTGTCATTCTTGGCATCGCCGTCGGCAACCTCATGCGCTTCCAAACCGATAAGATGCCTCACGGTAAGAAAATCATCTTGGGCGCCATCGTTTTCGCGATTCCTGTCACGATGTTTCTCATTTACATGGGCGATGTGATGGCAACGAAGAAGACGTCGTCGCTGATCGCGCAGTTGATCGGTCTTTATCTGGCTTCATGGGCCATAGGCTGCCTCATCGGTGATCTCTACTTTAAGATGGGCGATCTGAAATTCAATTTTTCGCTCTTCTTCGACCGTAACCTGGCTTACTTCGGCGGCTGGGTCGCGCACATCGGGATGATGATCGCGATCATTGGTTTCCTCGGTAACTACCGCGGCATGGAAGAACGCGTGACGGTGAAAGCCGGTGAGAATTTCTCATTCTTTGGCTATCGCTTCGAATTCGGTGCGGAAGGGATCCAGCTCAAGCAGGTGGAAAATGCCACGCATTACGAAGCGCACCTGAAAATCTTCCGCGAGAAGGATAACGTCATGATCGAAGACGCGCATCCGGCTCAAAGTCGATACCCCACCAAGGATCAGATCTTCAACGAAATCGCCATCACGGGCAATATCTGGCATGATATTTACGTCGTGCTGGTTGACTTCGACAAGGCAACCGGCAAACGAGTGACCTTCCAGGTGAATATCAATCCCACCGTGCGTTTCGTTTGGGGTGCGGTGATGCTGATGGTCCTGGGCGGATTGATCGCTCTCTTTGATAAGTATCGAGGCAACCGAAGCCGCGATGTGGTTGCTGGCGCCTGGGAGGTGAATCCATGAAACGGCTTCGTTTGGCTGTGGCTGCAGGTTTGATCGCGTTCGGTTCCCCCATGGTCTGGGCTCAGATGCCAGAATCCAATCCAGGCATGCCACCCCCACCTGCGGCGCCGCAGGTCCAGGATAGCGGCATGAAAGGCTTGCTGGGATCGGATCGCAAAGACAATGATACTGAATTTCGCGATGTCGCCAAGGATCTCCGTTGCCCCACCTGTACCGGACTGAGCGTCCTTGAATCCGACGCCAGCTTCTCGGTTCAGATCAAAGACCAGGTGCACGAGCAGATGAAACTCGGCAAGGATAAGGACGAGATCCTTAAGTTCTTTGTCGAACGCTATGGTCCGTGGATTTTGCGTGAACCTCCCAAGGAGGGCTTCAACCTCGTCGCCTGGGGTGTGCCGATCGCTCTTTTGGTCGGCGGTCCTATTTTGATTTGGCTGTTGATCTGGCGCCGCAAGGTGCAGTTCAACGTCCACGGCGTCCGCAGTACGGAAGCGTTGATCAAGGAAATGCATGACCGTCTGCAGCTCATGAAGGAGAAGAAGGGATGATCATTGTCTTTGCCGTTTCCCTATCGGTCCTGGCTGTTCTGATCATTCTTTCGCCGTTCTTTTTCGGTAAAGGCGGCCACCTTCAGGCTGCCGCCTCCATCAATTCGCTCGACAAGCTGGAAGCGGTGAAGGATTCCATCCTGAAGCGCTTCATCGAAGACGAGCGGGCTTACGATGAGAAACGGATTTCGAAGATGGCTTGGGAACAACGTCGGCAGTATCTCAGCAACCGCTATATCGATGCCGCGCGACGTTTGGATTACCTGCAGAATCTGGCCAAGGAACAGGCCGCTGCCAAGAGCCAGGGAAAGGGATCCGCACATGGTTAAATTGAAATTTGTCCTTGCGGCTCTGCTGCTGGCGTTGACCAGTCACGCCATGGCTGCCGTTCAGGTCAGCAACAAGCACATCTTTGTTCTGTATCCTGGGGTGGATTCGGTCTTTGGCAGCTATATCTTCATGGTTCAGAATCCTGGAGCGCAGCCCGAACGTCTGAGTTTTCCCGTGATGCTGCCGACCGAGACCATCGATTTTCAAGCCCAGGAAGGTCTGGCTCCCAACGAATTGAATCTGGGTGCTGATGGTGGACTGACCATCGACAAGAACTTTCCCCCGGGCGATACGCTGATCACCATCGGTTTCAAAGTTCCTGCTGATGTGAATAACGGGCGCATGACCTTGAAGGCCGCGCAGCCTTTTGAATCGGTCGGCATGTTCGTGTTCGAAGGTAAATTTCAGATCAATGGCCCAGCGCTCGATATCAAGCGCAACGTGGACTTCTCGGGCCGGACCTATGATACCTATACCGTGAACAAGGGTGAAGCAGGCAAGACTTATCAGATGGAATTGCAAGGCATTCCCGAAGGTCGGGGGCGCCTGTGGATCATCGGTTGGGTGCTGGCTGGAACTTTGCTGGCCATTGCCTTGGCTTTGGCGTGGTTCTCGCGACCGCAACTGCCGCAAGGAGCGGAAGACACACTTTGAAACATATCATCATCAAAGGCATTCTGCTCGGCGCCCTTTTGGTTTTTCTCTTCAAGGGCGGCATCAGGGTTTTGATGTTGGGCTGGCGCTTCATTGTGCCAGCTCTGATGGTTACAGTGGTCTATTTTGTGGTTCGGCAGGTGATTCAGAAGAAGAAGGTGGGTGCCAGGCAGGATCCGGACTCATTGGGTACGGGCCAGCCGATCACCATCTGCCCGCACTGCCATAAGCCTAAAGGCTCCTGTCCCAAATGTCAGGCTTGATTCAGGCGCTGGTTTTGCGAATGCGCGTCCCCAGCCCTGGATCCACCATGATAATTCTTCCCGTATCGTGCGCTTTCTTTTCCAGGTTATCAAAGCGAACCAAGGTCTTTTGAATATTTTTTTCAAAGTTTCGAAAGATGATGGGATCATAATCGTCCGACGAGTTCTGCATGATCTGCAGAGCTTCGCTGGCGTCATACGCTTCCTTATAAACCCGTTTCATCAGCAGAGCCGAATAAACGTCGGCTATCGAAACGATCCGGGTAAACACATGAATACCATCTTCATGGTCCTCGGCGCGCCCTTTTCTGCCGAACGGATAGCCGTGTCCGCTGAACTTCTCATGATGTTCCAGGGCGACGCGGGCGACGTTGCGATCAATGACAGAACCATGCTCAATGGCCCGACAGATTTCGTCATAACCAAGTGTCGTATGGGCTTTCATGCTTTCAAATTCTTCGGGAGTGAACCGTCCCGGTTTGTTCAGCAGGGAGTGGGGGACACAGGTTTTGCCCACGTCATGGTAAAGACCGCCCTGAGTAATCAGAATGGAATCCTCACGATTCCGACCCAGCATGGTGCGGGCTATCACACCCGATATCATGGCGACAGAAGCGCTGTGATCATACAGCGTGGGATCCGCCTGGACCATACGACTCAAGGTGCCCACGGCCACTTCACATTCCATCAGGTTGCTGACCAGAATACCCGCGGCCTCACGAGCCTGCGTGGCCACCAGCGGGCTTAAGCCGCCGCGTACCATCATCTGACTGGCTCGACTCAGGTTCACAAAGGATCGAATCACCTGAGGATCCAGCAGAGGATCCCGACGCAGGAGCTGGTCGATTTTCTTTTCCCTGACATCATTGATAAGCATGTCGAACTTGCGGAAGTCCTTGGTCTCGACACAGATATCGATATTCAGGTAGTCCCGATTCCGGGCCGCTATGATCTGATGAACCAGTTGGTGGGAAAAGGATGCCCCATCGATAAACTCAATCATCTCGTCGTCGACACGGAAGTGAATCACAAAATCGATATTCTTGACATCCAGGAGGTAGTGAAAGAGTTCCAGGCTGATGCTTTGAAATTTCGCTTTATCACCGTCGGTAAGACGAGATATACGGCATCGTTCGCGAGTCTCTTTCGAGATAGTATACCGCTTGGATTTCATCACTACCGTCCTTATTAGGATTGACCTTCAAAGGATCGGTCGGCCTGGCCCCATCTTGAGACGCCGCTGAGTGACCTTGGTTTTAACTATGGTTGGACCGAGATGGGGGATACTTCCGGCGGGTAAATCTTGAGCGAGGATCCAGCACGCAACAAAAAAGCCTCCCAGGGGGGAGGCTTTTTACAGGTCAATTAGTTGTTTTGAACGGGATCGTTCTGGCCCGCGTCATCGTCAGGATTCGGGCAGGGTTTGCCTTCGTTCTGACCAGCCTGGTTGGGTTCATCACAGGCAGGTGGAACCACTGGACAATCCTTGTCACCGGCTTTGCAATCAGCAGGTGGTACAGTTGGACAATCCTTGTCACCGGCTTTGCAATCAGCAGGTGGGACCGTTGGGCAATCCTTTTCACCAGCTTTACAATCAGCAGGTGGCACGGTTGGGCAGTCCTTCTCACCAGCCTTGCACTTATCAGGATCAATAACCACACAGGTCTCGCCTGGCTTGCAGGTCACGGGTGGCTCGACCACAACAACGTCGGCCTGTTTTTTGTCCTTGTTCTTGCCTTTGCCGTTGAACTTCGCATTGCCACAGCTCGTGCTCAGAAAAACAAGGGTCAGCAAAAGGGTGTGGATCAGTGGTTTACTCATTCAAAAAACCTCATAGGGTCGTTAGTGATTGGGTTCTGTGAGAAGACGTCCTTTTAGACGTGTCGTACTTCTAGCACAAAAATCGGGCAAGTCAAGCTCATTTGACTCGTCATTAAAGAGCGCGGTACCCGGTCAGCGCAGCGTTTCGCGCTTGATGCTCAACCGGGAACCGCTTAATCAGCCGACTGATGGGGCAAGCCCCGATCAGCGTTGACTTTGTTCAATGCTGACCTGGGTCATCGTTCTGGCCTGGATCATCGTTCTGGCCTGGATCATCAGGACCTTGGCCAGGACAGTTGATGCCGTACATCGTGCACTCGTCTGGAACGGTTGGGCAGTTGCCCTTGGTGACGTCACAGGGGACTTCACAAGTCCCTTTGGCTGCACAATCCGGGTCGGTGCCGGGATTGCCAGGGGTCCCGGGAGTTCCTGGAGTGCCTGGGGTTCCAGGGGTTCCTGGATCATTATCATCCGGGTCTTCGGTGCCGGGAGTCCCGGGGGTGCCAGGAACAGGGGTTCCAGGGGTCGTGCCAGGAGTCTCGGTTCCTGGAGTGGTTCCGGGGGTTTCGGTGCCTGGCGTGCCAGGGGTACCGGGCGTTGTCGGATCGGGGGTCGTTTCAGTAGGAGCCGAGTCTTCGTCGCCGTTCAATCCGCTTTTTCCTTTGAATTTCGCGGTATTACAGGCCGTAGACAGGGTCAAAAGGGCGATCAAAACCAGTGAACAAGGGACATTCAGCAACTTCATCTTCCACCTCAAGAGTAACAGCAACAGCTTAGAGTCCATTTGCGCAACGTCAGTTCGACGTTATGAGGTAGATACGCGACCCACGCCACAATGTCAATACTATTTTGACGTATATAAGAAAGAAATATAAAAGTAAAACCAAAACAATTGGTTAGGGGCAAAATTTCCCGCTATGATGGGGGTCCTCTGCTTTCATAGGAGTCTCGAATGAAGCGCATTACTCTTATAGGCCTGTTGATCGTGGGTTTGGTGGCCGTTGTCGCGGTCAGTGTCGCGCTGAATACTGGTGAAAAATCACCTATTTACGTTGCCGGCAGCGTCGAAGTTCCGAGCGAAATGCGGACCCACGCGGAAGGTATCCGCACGATGTTTGTGACCGTTTTTGATGAAGAATCGCCGATGCCTATGCCCTATGGAGCCATGAAGGAAACCCTGCCCACGGACCTGAGTCAGCCCATTGATTTTGCGCTGACCAAGGAAAAAATGCAGATCATGAACCCGGATGCCCGGATGCCTCGCTATATGCGGGTCAAGGTGCGCCTTGATAAGGATGGTATGGGCGGGGCGGATCAGCCGGGTGACCTCGTTGGTATCGTGGAACACGTTCAATTTGGAACCAGCGGTGTTCGCTTGACGATCCAACAGAAAATCTAGTTTAAGTCTTCCCGCGTCCAAACTTCTGGATTCACTTCCCCTCCTAAGTCGGGTCACTATGGCTTATAAACAGCCGCTTGCGACCCTCGGGCCCCTCGGGTAGAAACGAAACCTTGTCCACCAACTCCTTGATGGGAGTGTCCCAAAATGATGCGTAAAATGGCTCTCAAACTTGCTGATGCGATGGACGTGGAACTTCGACGTTCGATGGAGCAGCTTCGCGCTCCTCGGCATCCACGCCCCTATTATATAAGCTATCTCGTTCGCGATATCGAAAACTACACCGTTTGGGCGCGCTATGGCTCGCTCTATCAGGATAAACGCGAGCAGAAGCGGGTCTGTTATGCTGATGTCAGGGTGGGAAGCTATCGCTATGACAACACCAGCAAGGGTGGATTGAGCGACACCAATGAAGAAAGTGAAGCCAATTACGAAATCACCGAGCTGCCGATTGAAAACGACCTCGACAGTTTTCGATTCAGTCTGTGGCGTTTGACCGACGCCAGGTTCCGCGATGCTGTCAGCAAATTCCACGGGAAAAAATCCCGTGATGTGAGTTTTTTGGACCAGAATCGCAGCTTGCCTTCCTTTCAAAAACTGCCCGGCGAGCAAAGCGTGAGGCCTTTACGCTCCTTTGCCGTCGATCAGGATTACTGGCGAACCCTGGTAAAAAAGGCCAGTGTCGTCTTTAAAAAATTTCCTGAGATCAAGAACTCGTATGTGGAATTCAGCGCCGATCTTGTCACCAAGATCTTCGTCAGCTCCGAAGGGGTGCAACGCATCTGGCAGGAACCCCTGTATAGCCTGAGCGCTTATTTCTGGTATCACACCCAGGAGCTTGATCAGGACTACAACATCGTGCGGCATGTCGCGCGCCTCGACGAGTTGCCTGATCTCGAAGAGTTTAAGAAACTCATCGAAAGAAAAGTCGCCCAATTCCGCGACGTCGCCGCAGGTGATGAGATGACCTCCTATGCCGGGCCTGTGCTGCTCGCTCCTAAAGCCGCAGGACTCTTTCTGCATGAAGTCGTCGGTCATCGTCTGGAGGGCAGCCGTCTGCTCTCTGAAAGCGAAGGCCGCACGTTCCGCGATAAGGTCAGTCAACGCATTATGCACCCCGATCTGACTTTGATCGACGACCCGGGGCTGACCGAGGTGGGTTCGCAATCCTTGATTGCCCATTATCCTTTTGATGATGAAGGGGCTCCGGCTCGCCGAGCCGTCCTGGTGGAAAAGGGTGTGCTGAAAGGTTTTCTGACAACCCGCAGTCCGCTCCAGAAACGCGGGCACCAATCCAATGGTCACGCCCGCAACCATGGGGACGAGAGGCCGATCAGCCGCATGGCAAATCTTGTGGTGCGCAGCCATAGTCAGAACACTTGGGACGATCTCAAGCGCATGCTGATGGACGAAATCAAGCGACGCCACCTTCCCTATGGCATCATCCTGCTGGACGTCGAAGGCGGTGAAACGGAAACGGAAGCCTATAATTTCCAGGCTTTTCTGGGCCAGATCGCGGTCGCGGTTAAGATTTTCCCGAACGGCAAGGAAAAATACGTGCGCGGCGTGGACTTTGTCGGAACGCCGCTGAGCAGCCTGAACGATATCATTGGGGTGGGTCGGGACCTGGTCGTTGACAACGGATTCTGCGGCGCCGAATCGGGAACCGTTCCCGTCTCGACCGTGGCGCCGGCGATGCTGCTGTCCAACCTGGAACTCCAGGCTAAAAATCCTTCCAAGGCGACCCAATACGCGATGGATCTGCCTTGGTTTGATAAAAAGCTGGGTAGACAAAGAAAAAAATCGCGGGGCTAACCCTGGGTGCCGATAACATTCAGGGCCTGGTACCGTTTCACACCCTGGCGATAGACGCCCATCGCCACCAGCCAAAGCACGAAAATCGCCGCCAAAGCCTGAACGAAATCGAGGAGGGTGCCTTCCTCAATCCATCGCATGGGCATCAGGGAAATCGCCGCGACCGGGCTCATCATCATCAGGATACGGCCGATGCCCGTTGGGAAAATTTTGCCCACGGGATAGCTGCATAGAATAATGGCGAGATTATTCGTCAGGTGAGCGATCGCATTGCCTCGGGGAATAAAGAAGGCCAGGCTCCCCGATAAAACAAAAAGGGAATAAAAGGCAAAGACGGCCAGGATGCTCGCAAAAAAAGTGCGAACGGCAATATCCGATTCGCCCATTCCCACGAGCAGGCCAACGCCCGCCAGACCCATGATGAGATCACCCAAGGCCGAGGGATGAAGCGCATGGGTGCCGACCAGAAGCAAGGGATGCCGAGGCGTGGCCAGCTTCGACTCAAAGTGCCCGTTGACGATCAGATCCCCCATTTCAATCCAGCCGCCAAAGAAAAAACAAAGAACGCCGTACGACATCATGATGAGAACGTTCAATGCTATATAATAGTTGAGCAGCTCCTGATTCTGCGATTTGCCGGCGAAGAGCATCCCCCAGAGTCCGAGCAGGAAGATAAAATTATTCAGGAGCATGCCAATCGTTGCCGCTGCCAGGTTCGGGGCATTGGAAATATGCGCGCTGAGGTTATAGCGCAAGGCCTTGCCTAGAAATCTCAGCATTCAGCCTCCCCAACTCTGATGACGTTTGCGGGCATAATGAAAAAAAACCACATTGGTCACACCAAAGATGGTCAGCCAAAGCCCAATACGAATCGACCAGGCCGTCCCACTTAATTGATAGAATTCACCCTTCAGACAGTAGTGCCCAACCTGAAAAAAGAGATCCGATGCCGGACTCTGCAGAAAGATGCTGCGGCCCGGTTCCCCATAATCGGCCAAGGGACAAAACACACCACCGAGGGCCAGGAAAATTTTGGTGATGGGCAGGACGAGGTAACGGGTTTCCTGCCAGAGCAGTTGCGCCGAAGCCAGGATGCTGGCCATCAAAGATTCCATCACCCCAAGAATGGGTAACAGCAGCACAAGCCGAAGAAAGGCGAGGCTGACCAGCGTTTCCGAGACACCGACCATGAGCAGGGCGGGGACAGCACAGATAACATAAAGACAGCGTCCGCCCAAAGTCGCCCCAAACTGCCCCGCGAATGTCAGGCCGAGCCACGAGCGCGGTCGCGCCAAACCCATGGAAAAATCCGCCTGCGACCTTTGCAAAAACGCCGACCGCAGAAAGGTCAAAAATAAAAGTTCCGCAATCGCGATATAAACATAAATTTCTTCGCGCGTGTAATTGCCTTGATAGGCATTGAATCGATTCCACATCGCAGTGAGGACGAGAATCAGCAAAGGATACAGCAGGAGATAGGAGAGCGACTGTCCCACATCGGAAAAACGTTCCTTGAGCTGAAAAAAGCCGTAGCGGCCATAAAAATTTATAGTCCTAAGAAGCGCCATATCGCGCTCCCAGCACCTCCTCGAGAGTCACCTCGCTGATGCTGATGTCCTGGAGAGATTCCCCATAATGCTGCGAAAGGGCAAAAAGGCTTTCCGACATGGGCTGCTCGTGGGTCAGAACTTCATAAATATGAGAGAAAGGATTTTCCGCGCGTGTCAGTCGAAAGCGATAGCCTTCGGTGAGGACGGGTTTTTGGGCGTCGTTGGTGGTGACCCGGATGCGCCGCAGATGCTGCAAGGGTCCTTTGAGAGCGGTCAAGGGACCATCGAAAACCTTGGTGCCATGGTCGATGAGAATACAGCGCTCACACAATGCCTCGACATCGGATAGGTCATGACTGGTGAGCATGAAGGTTGTTTTTTCATACTTCTGCCAATTGCGAATGATCTGCCGTAAACTGTTTTTCGCTACGATATCCAGTCCAATCGTGGGTTCATCAGCCAGCAGGACCTGGGGCTTATGCAAAAGCGCAGCAGCGATTTCACAACGCATGCGTTCGCCGAGGCTGAGGGAGCGAACGCGTCGTTTCACGTAAGGTTCCAGGGCGAACGCTTCGACCATTTCGCGGATGCGATGAAGTTTGGCTGGACCACTCAGAAAATAGATTTCTGCGGAAAGATCCAGGCATTGTTCGACCGTCATGTGCTGATAAAGCTGGGACCTTGTCCCAAAAACCAGACCAAGGCGTTGGTTGGCTTCCTGGCTGCCGGCTTTGAAACCAAGAATGCGTGCGGTTCCATGGCTTGGGGTGAGGATGCCACAGAGCATTTTGATCGTTGTGCTTTTGCCAGCGCCGTTGGGCCCCAGGAACGCCACCGTTTCTCCAGCTGCGATGGAAAACGTGAGCGAGTCCACAGACGGTGTCTGACTTTTTGGGAAAGTCTTCGTCAGTTGAAGGGCTTCAATGGCAACGCAGTCAGCTAGCATCAATCGTCATCCTTCGCGGAAGAATCAGCCGGGACGCTCCTTCTATCCTGACGTGGATTGCGTTCCTCTTCAATCGTTAAATCCGGTCATCGTCCTCAGGGATCCGGGGGACGCGAAGTCCCTTGCTGCATGATTTTGGATGCATCTGGTTCCTGGAGTAGACAGTCGGAAGTTCGGGAGCACTCTTATTTTTACGGATAAATCGCGGAGCGAAGCACTGCGCCTTCTTATCGAATTCTACTTTCCATTTGCCTAGGATTCGGATATCCAGGACTTGATCGAGGCCGCATAGCCAATGGAGAAAACCATCATGCCGGACCGGGAACCGCCCATATTCAGCCCTTCTGAGCCCTTACGACCTGGTCATGCGGTGGTCGCACCTGCCCCCAAGCGTTCCAAGTTGGCTATGGCTTCTATGACACTCCTGGCGATATGCATGACTTTTGCTGGGTTAATCTTTGGCTTTATCGTCGGCGATTCGTTTGGTCGGCAAAACGCGCAGTATGACAATCCTGACTTGCGTGAATACTATGCTGGCAAATGTTACGATTACTGGGAAACTCAGCTGAAACAGACTTTGTCGTCCTCATTGCAGCAGGATGCTGTGGACCGTAGGGGTCAAGGTCAGAAGCTGGATGAGATTTTTGCAAAGATGCAGGAAATGGAACGCGCCATGGCAGAATTCACGACCGGTCGTGCTCCAAAACCCGCCGTTGAATCCGAGAAAAGCTCGGTTGCAGCTACGAAGGCGGCAACACCCAGAAAAATGTGAAAAGGAGGTCCCATGTCATGCGTAAGAAACTGCAGAAGGTTCTAGTCTGTGGCAGCTTCCTGTGGTGCTCTTCAATTTTCGCGGCAACTCCAAAAGAACTGTTCCCCACATCGCCTGTGATTCAAAAGCAGGTGGATTTCTGGGAAAGAATCTTCACCGATTTCAAAAGCAACGAATTTGTCCTGCATGATCGCGATAATCTCGCTGTGATCATTGGATCGATCAAGGTCCCGTATAACATCAATGCCAAAGCGGGCAACATGAGCCTGCCTATTATTTCACCTGATGATGAGATTGAATCCTATCGTCAGGCCTTGCGTCGCTTCGTAGCGGAAGGTCCCATCGCGCGCCACAAGGGGAAACGCGAGGCGGAAATCTGGAACGCCTATTCCAAGAATAAAGCGATCCGCTCCCTGGTGTCCGGCAAAGCCACGCTGCGCGTGCAAGGCGGGCTTTCGGATACGTTCCTTGCGGCCTCGCAACGGGCCGAACTCTATCTGCCTCTCATGGAAAAAATCTTCCGGGACGCTGGATTGCCAACGGAT
Source organism: Oligoflexus sp. (assembly GCF_035638955.1). Lineage (GTDB taxonomy): Bacteria > Bdellovibrionota_B > Oligoflexia > Oligoflexales > Oligoflexaceae > Oligoflexus. The sequence continues at coordinate 16,226 of NZ_DASQYZ010000382.1, forward strand.
CTGACCCGCATCGTTTTTGTCGAGTCCATGTTTAATCTCAACGCGCGGTCCAAGGTCGGTGCGTCCGGATTCTGGCAGCTCATGCCAGGAACCGCCCGCGAATATATCAAGGTCACGAGGAAACGTGATGAACGCAACTCACCGCTCATGGCAACAAGGGCTGCAGCTGGCGTGCTCAGAAGCAATTATAATGCGCTGAAGGCGTGGCCTTTGGCCGTGACGGCTTATAACCACGGGCAAGGCGGTATGAAACGTGCAGTAGCGAAATTGAAAACAAAAGACCTGTCGGAGATCATACTCCTGTATGATGCTCCAAGCTTTGGTTTCGCGAGCAGGAATTTTTATTCGGAATTTTTAGCAGCCGCTCAAGTGCATCGAGAGCGTCTCGAAGGGCCAGCACTTTCCAGGTTGGCCGATGAAAATCCGGATAAAGGCTGACTTCATGTTCAGCAGTTGACATAAGACCTGCAAATTATTACTAACATCCGATCGGGAACGAAAACTTTTCGCTCCCGATCTTCATTCACACACTCTTTGAGTTGGGAATTCCATGGACGGATTACACAAGCTCAAGACTCCGGGCCTCTTTGCGTCTTTGTTCTTACAGGTTTCATCCATCTATCTCTTGTTCCAGGCGGCCACCCTGCGAAGCAACAGTATTGTCGAGGAGGGTACGACGCGTCGCATTCAGCGTGAAGGACAGAGGTCCACAGACAATGTCAGTCGCATTCAGGCCCAGCAGTACAGCCAAAGTCTTGCTGGTTATCAGTGGGGCGCGATGGGTGGCATACTTTTGTCTATAGGTTGCCTCAGTCCTCTGGTTATTTACCGTCGTAACGAGGAGCAGGAGGAGAAACTCGAAGAAAAGAAAGCCGTGGTGCCACGTGAACCTGAGCTGCCTTACCGTTCAGAGCCCGAGATTGCCGATCCGATGGCGACCGGTATGTATAAAAACCTGAAGAAGGGTCTTGAGGAACTTGAAATCTGTTTGAAGAATCAGCCCATGACCATTGTGGGTGACGGCATGCTGGTGAAAACTGTGCATGAGAATGTACGCGTCCTGGAGAACCGGAACCGTGCGACTTACGAGACTTTGATCGCGGGACATGATGAGATTCAGAAAGCCGCCACCCGTTTGCAAAGGCTGATGGAACAGTGTCGTGAAAGTGCGAACTATTCCGCCACCAACCGGGTGGATTGGAAGAAGAACAAGCTGATCGATATTCTGAGCCAGATGCGGCAAAACCTGGATGTTGTGGTCGACCTGTCGAAGAATATTAACAGCATGCACGCCTCGACCCTGCGCCTTCTGGGTGAATCGCTGCATGGGGAAAGTATTCTGAATGATAAGATCAGTCGAGCTCAGGAGCATCTGGAAAAGATTCAAAACAGCGCCCACGGCGGCAACAAGATTCACGATACGATCATCTCCATTATTGGTGAGTCGCGTGACAACATCACCGGTGCCACCAAGTTTGTGGGCTCTCTGAATCAGAAATGGGATTCTCTCGTTCATATGACCGATCAAATCGATGAAGTGGCGGAAAAAATCAACGCTCAGTCCCTGGCGGCTTCGCTGGAACTGGTGCGCGGTCAGACGAACAGTCAAGGGGTCACGGATCTCTTCCCACTCGGGACCGAATTGCGTGGACTGGCAGCGAAGTTCCATACCTATGCCCGGCATATCAAGGATGCGATCCATGATGTGCGGGATGAGGTGAACAAGACCACCTCCTATCTGTCGATGGCAGGTTCCAAGGCGGATCAAGCTTTTGTTTCGGTCAACCAGTGCGGTGAATACTATCGCAGCAGCGTGGCTGCGGTGAAACACAGCGCTTCGGAACTGATTCTTTTGCAGCAGGAAGTGAACATCCACATAAAGAAGCTGCAGGAAACCCGGGTGATGGGGATGAGTTCCACGGAACTTATGGGGCAAATGGATCGGCATCTGCAGGGTCATAACGGAATCGGCATGAAGATCATGGAAGAGACGAGCCAGATCACGGTGCATTCTGAAAAAATTTCGACTCTGCTCGCCAAGCAGTATCATGAGCTGAATCACTGCCAGAAAATTTTGGCCTCGAGTGCTCCCATGCTCAGTGATTCGATTCGTTTTACGACGGAAACCAAGCAGACGATTCACACGCTCGCGGCTTGTCTGGACCGCGTGCAAACATCCGACGACGTTCACGGCCGTGATGCTCTGCCGCGTACGGATGAAGTTTTGGTGGCGAAAATCGAGGACTTCAAGCAGCTGATTGCCAGCCTGAAGAACAATGATGAGCCCGGCGTGCCGACCAGCGCGCTCAAGCAGCAACAACAGCAGCAGCTGCAACAGCAACAACAGCAGTATCTGCAAAGAACGCTGGCTGTTCAGCAACAGCAGCAGCGGACTCCTGCCACATGGCGGGTCATGAACTGATCGCTCAGGCAAGCCAGGCTGCTGACCGCGGCCTGGCTATTTTTTTAAGTAGGGCGTGATGTTGTCCAGAAAGCCGTTTTTTTCCGCCTCTGGCAACTCCAAACAAGCTCGAAGATTCTCGCCAAACTCCCGATCCACAATCACAACTTTGTGTTTGCGAGCCAGATAATCGAGGCGATTCTGTTCTGAATAGGGCAGGGTTACCTCGAGATTCACCATGGGGACGTGTTCCTCCAGGGGCGCTTCCAGGATGAACTGTTTCGCCGTATTGCCATAAGCGCGAACCAGTCCGCCAGCGCCGAGCTTAATCCCGCCAAAGTAGCGAACGACAAACAAAACCAGGTTGATGAGGTTCTGACCGTCGATGTGCATGAGGATGGGTTTACCAGCCGTCCCGGATGGCTCCCCGTCATCGGAAACTCTCTGCTGCAGTTGGCCCTGTTCAAAAAATTTGTAGGTAAAGGTGATATGAGACGCATCCGGAAATTCCTTTTCCAGATCCGCCTTATGTCGCTTAAACGCATCGAGGGATTGGCACGGAAAGCCAATCCCAATGAAACGCGAGTGCTTTTCTATGAGTTCAATGCGATGAGATCTGAGTAGGACGCGCTGAGGCACACCTTCAACTTATCGTTGGAGGGAAATCAGGCCAGGCCCAGTTTTCTCAACTGCTTCATCAGACGCTTGCGAGCAGCAGCCTGCTTCTTCTTGCGCTTGATGGAGGGTTTTTCGTAGTGCTGGCGTTTCTTGAGCTCCGAAATAGTTCCGGCTTTTTCGACCTGCTTTTTCAAAGCTTTCAAAGCTCGTTCGACGCTGTCACCCTCTTTAAGTCTTACTCCTGGCATAAACTCCCCAAGATATATAGCATTCAACATTCTATCCTCGGCCCCATAGGCGGAGGGAAATTTGGAGCCCAATCCTAAACAATATTACAGGTGATTTCCAGACAATATTTACCCCATCGCATGTTTTTGGGCCTTTTAAGTCTCATGGTCGGGCTTGAGGTCAGACAGCACGAGGGGTTCAAAGCTGACTGACTGACGTACAGCATGCTGCAGACGCAGTTCATAGTCCCGGGCCGGGATCTGAATGGCGCCCAAGGTGCGCAAATGAGGCGTGAGGAATTGAACTTCCAAAAGGCTGAAACCCTTGGCGCGCAGGTGTTCAACCAGATAATAAAGGGCTGCTTTGGAAGCGTCAGTCACAGTGTGGAATTTTGACTCCGCGAAAAATGCCGCGCCAATCGCTACTCCATAGGTCCCACCGACCAATTCTTCATTCAGCCAGACCTCGAGCGAGTGGGCATGCCCATGGCGATGCAGCCGCTCATATGCTTCGGTGATCTCGGCATTGATCCAGGTTTCCGGGCGCGTGGCACAGCCTGCCATGACCCCCAGGAAGTCCTTATTGATGGTGACATGAAAGGAACTACGGCGCAGAGAACGCCGGAGGGAGCGGGAGCAGTGAAATCCATCCAAGGGTATGACGGCCCTTGGATCGGGATTAAACCAGATGATCTCTTCGGTTTCCGGATGCGGCATCGGAAAATAACCGTGTCGATACGCAGCAAGCAGCAGTTCAGGCGTCAGGATCGGTTGCATCAGCGGGGCCTTTGTATCGGAACGTGCAGGGTCCCGTTTCAGTCTTAAGATGCCTGCTGACTTTTATCAATCACAGCCTGATAAACTTGAGATTCCACAAAGAGTTTGAACAGATCGGCATCGACCTTGCCGGCCTTCACTTCCATTTCGATGATTTCCATCGCGCGTGGCACTGGCACCGCTTTTTTATACGGACGATCGGCTGCCGTCAGAGCATCGAAAATATCGGCGATCGTCATCATGCGGGTCTGGACCGGGATTTCATCGTCATGCGAACCACCCGGATAACCTGTGCCATCGAGTTTCTCATGGTGCTTGGCAGCGATCTGCGGCACGTTCGGGAACGAGCGGCCCCAGGGAATCTTCCGCAGGAATTCATAGGTATGAACCACGTGGCTTTGGATTTCGGCAAATTCCTCGCGCGTCAGCGATCCGCGTGAAACCGAAAGCGCTTCCAGCTCCCGGTAATTGAGGAACGGGCGGGTCCGCTGCCGGCCATCTCGGAAGGACATATTCGCAATGTCCTTGAGACGTTCGAAGCCACCCTGTTCAAGAACGGTGGGTTCGTTTGACTTCAAGATGAACTGCAGGAAATCCTCAAGTTCATTGACTCGATTTTCGTAAGTGGTGCGGAAGGTTTCAGGACCAAAGCCAGGCGCGATGGTGGTCTTGCCGCTCAAAAAGGCGATGTATTCCCGCAGATACTCGATTTCGAAGCGGGCGCGGATATGTTCAAAGCGCTCCAGCAAAAGATCGAGTTCCCACGGATAGAGCTTCTTGGCCTTGATAAGGACCTGTTCGCGCACGCCCAGCTTGCCGAAGTCATGCAGGAGTGAAGCGTATTCGATCTCTTTCAGCTGCTTTTTGTCAAAGCGCATATCCTTGAAGCGGCCGTTATCGACCTTGTTGATGATTTCAGCCAGACCCACGGTGAGCTTGGCTACGCGATGCGAATGACCGCTGGTGGTCGGATCCCGCTGTTCGATGGCGGTTACGGCGGCATGCACGAAGCCTTCGAAGAGCTGCTCCTTCTCCAACGTCAGCATAGCGTTTTCGAGCGCGATACCGGCCTGCTGGGCGACGATTTCCGCGTATTCCACATCGGTCTCATCAAAGGGCAGGACGTATTCGGTGAAATCCTTGATGCCCTTCAGATTCTTGGTATTGGGCCGCTTCCGGTTGATGAGCTGGATCACGCCGATCACGCGGTAGCTGATATCGTACATCGGAATGGTCAGCATCGAACGGCACTGATAGCCCGTGCGCAGGTCAAAGGTCTTATCATGCTTGGCATGATAGGGATTTTTGGTGGGGTCCTCGTCCAGATGATAAAGGTCGATGATATTAATCGCCTTCTGATGAATCACGGCACTGCCGACCATCGAATGTTCGCTGACCGGAATCACGAATTCCTCGAGTTCCTGGAACACGGATTCGTTTTGCGTCACCTTGAAGATGATTTTACTATCCGACTCGCGCTGATCGTTCCAGTCCACCGTATAGATGGAACCTGCATCGGCGTTGGTGATTTCCCGGGCTTTTTGCAAAATGAGCGAAAGCAGTTTTTTGCTGTCGCGCACCCCGTTCAGTTCGCGGGACACTCGGAGCACATATTTGACGTGCTCGTTGGTTTCCTTCACGTTTTTATTGGTTCGCTCGGAACGCAAAACCAGGGACTGCAGGCGGTGAAAGTTCTGGACGTCGATAATCAGCTGGCGGATACGACAGGGAAAGGCGAGCGAGCGAAAGTTGGCGGCTTCCAAAGTCGGAGGCAGGGCTTCCAGTTCTTCATCGATCCCGGTGCAAATAAAGCAGAGGCCGGAATCATTGGCTTTTGATAAGAAGACACTGACGGATGCCGCATCCTGCCAGGCTCGATCTTCAAAGAAGATCAGAGTGATGTCATCCTTCTGCAGACTGACCACGCCGTCCATGGGAACTTCAAATTGAAATCCCGACAGCTCAGGTGCCTGGTTCAAAGCGGCCGTGAGTTCCACAAAACTGCCGACCTGGATCGGGGATGTCTTGCTACTTTTGCCGTGGGGCTTATGCTCTTTGGCTTTTGAAGTCATGGGTGCTCGCTATAAGATGAGATCCCCAAATAGGGCCGGAGGCCGGGATCGTCCGCATGCCTTTATTTTACATCAATCTGGCGGTGCTAGCAAAAGAGGCAAAAACTCCCTAGTGACCGCCACCCTCTTTCTTAGGAGTCATGCATGGATTACGGTGTTGTTTTGGATTTGGAAACAACGGGAATCAATTGCGAAAGTGATCGCATTATCGAAATCGGCCTTATCGAATTCGGAGTGGGTGAGTCGGGAAAGCCTTCCATCACGACCATGTATAGTGGCCTCGAGGATCCCGAGCAACCGCTTACGCCGGAGATTCAGAAAATCACCGGTTTGAATGATGAGATGCTGCAGGGGCAAAAAATTGATTGGCCCCTGGTCCGGAAAATTCTGGAGCGGGCTTCCATTGTGGTGGCGCACAATGCGGAGTTTGATCGTAGTTTTATGCAGAAGCGCGGCGAGTACAGCGGACTCGAGGTGCATTGGGCCTGCAGTCTGAAGCATATCGATTGGGAAAATAAAGGCTATCGCACCCGCGCCCTGAATTATCTGGCGGCGGATCATGGCTTTGTCAACCCTTTCGCGCATCGCGCCCTGTTCGATTGCGCTACGACCTTTCGCATCATGGAGCCCTATTTCGCCGAGCTCGTGCAAAGAAGCTACTATCGAGAGGTGAGAGTCTTTGCCACCCGGGCTCCCTTTGAAACCAAAGATAAGCTCAGAAATAATCGCTATCGCTGGGACAATGAGCGGCGTGTGTGGTTCAAGGATGTGCTGGAGGATCAGTTGCCGGTCGAGCGCGACTTTTTAAAAGCAGACGTCTATACCGGGATGCAGGATATGCATCAGGAAGAAAATCTCGGCGGTTGTTGAGAGATAAGCGTTCCCGCCTCAAGGGCGGGAGCGCCTATTCGAAATTCATTTCGAAACGTTGACGGCTTGCTTCAGAAGCGCGCCTGGACGGAACACGGGAACCGTACGGGCAGGAATCTGAATTTCTTCACCAGTCTGGGGATTGCGACCCAGACGGGCCTTGCGCTTGGACACCGAGAACGTGCCGAAGCCGACCAGTTTTACGCCTTCTTTTCGCTTGATGTTTTTCTCAATCACAGTTGTGAATGCATTCAGAAAGCGGTCTGTATCAGCTTTTGTAGCCCCGGTTGACTTCGCGATAGCGTCGATAAGCTCGGAACGGTTCATTGTGAACTTCCTCCAAAACTAGCAGAGAATGATAATTTTCCCTGAAGGTAGCCTGATTAATCGCGCTAGGCAAGTGTTTTGCGTGCATTGAATAAATTTAGTGGTCACGGAATGAATAAAGATCCTTCAGGTCACTATCGAAGAAGGTGAATGTGCTGCCGGCCTTGCTGACTTTTACCCGAAGGAAACCATGGTTGGATTGCACGAACTGCGTTCCTGGATCATCCTTTCTGGTTTCATAAAGAGAGGCCCCACCACCGCCGCTGATAAACAAATCCAGCGAACAATCTGCGTCCTGTCGATGCTCAAGATGATGGGAATGGCCGGCAATGTAAGTGGCCCCCGTTTTGCACATGAACCAACGCAAAACACGACCAAGAACAGTGGCACCATACTTTCCGCTCGAACTGAAGATCGGGTGATGGCCTAACACGATGCGGACGGGCACCGACTTATCCATTAAAGACTCACGCAGAAAATCCAGCACGCAGTGCTCGGAAAACCCACAGATATCAGCGACATTGGTATCCAGGGCAATGAATTTTGCGATTTCGCCAAATTGCACGCTATAGAAGCGATGGGGCATACGCCAATGATTTTGGATTTGGGAGTAAGCGATTTGCGCGGCAGGATGACCTTTATAATCATGATTGCCGAGGATGGGGTAGAACGGAACCTTGCCAAGGCAGGCCTTTTCGTAGGGGTCACGGAATGCGGTTTGCCATTGAGGATCATCGACTGACTTTACGCCCGAAGGATAAAAGTTGTCGCCTAACATGAACACCGCTCGAACCGGATGAGTCAGGCAGTAACGTTCCAGGGCGTCGGCAAGCTTATATTGTTCGGGCAGTTCGCTGCCACTGTCGCCTAGAATAAGAAATTCCATCGTCTCCTCGCCTGGTTCATGGAGGACGATCGGATTTTCTTTGCGCAGGGGAGCCCGGAATCTCCAGGTCAAAAAAGCGACCAGGAAGGCCGCCGAAAGAATGGCGAGACATAGCGGAACACGGCGCATGTTCAAGATCCTCGGTAATGGCTGGAATTACTTAGAGGATAACAGCGCCGGTCCGGGTATGAAATCAAAAGATGTTGGTGTCAGGAAATTCCGTAGGCAGCTCTTTAAACAGGTAATTGGGCTCGCTTTGGGGCTCAGCCTGATAATAGCTGCTGTAGGTGTTCAGTACTTTTTTGACGTAATTCCGTGTTTCCGCGTAGGGAATGAATTCCACAAACGCATCGACTGGACAATTCTGGCATTCACGCAACCACTTGTTCACGGCCTGAGGACCGGCGTTATAAGCGGCCACAGCGGGAACTTCATGGCCGTTGTAGTAGTTGAGCAACAAGGCTAGATACAAACTACCATAAAGAAGGTTGGTATCAGCGGCCTGCAACTGGTCCAGTCTAAAATCCTGATCATCCAGCAGGCGGGCCAATCGAACCGCCGTGTAAGGCATGAGCTGCATCAAACCCTGAGCGCCCGCGGTGGACAGGGCGCGGGAATTGAACGCGCTTTCCGATTTGATGATACTCAGGATCAGATAGGGGTTCATTTCCGTGACTTTGCTAATCTCATAAACGTAATTGGCAAAAGGAATGTTTTCATTCCTGGCTCCACTAGCGGGAACGGTGACCGTCGATTTGAGGTTCGGCGAATCCAGACGTTCCTGCGGTTTAAAAGCAGCCAACAAAGCTTTGGGAGAAACGCTATCGTCGGTTGGAGCCTCGTCGGTCTCGGCAACGGCAGCAGCTTTATTCTTTTCAGCCAGATTGCGACCCTGGGTCAGGGCACTTTTGGCCAGCATTCCGTAATAGCCAGGCTGGGCCCGCTCGGTCAAAGTTTTAAAGAGCTGCTGAGCTTCATCCAGCTGACCCCCGCTGATCGCGGCACGGCCTCGCCAGTAGAGAGAGGCATCGCGGCGGAATTCGACTTCATTGAAAACATGTTCACCCTTGGTGCCCATGAAGCGACGCGCGATATCCAGGTTGCCACCGGCCAAAGACGTCCAGAAATAGTACCAGCGATAACGGGGATGATCCTTGCGTTTCATGAGTTGACTATAGAGTTGAGCCGCCTGAGGGAACTGACGCGAACTCATTAAGCTTTTGGCCTGGGATTCCTGAAAGAGGACTTCCAAAGGACTTGTGCCCTTGCTGGCTGTGGGATAGCGGGCCAGAGCTGTCTGGTGCTCACCCTTTTCAGAAAGAATGTAAGCGCTCCAGTTGGTCAGGTCATCCTTTAAACGCGCGGGCAAGTTAGGCTGACTCAGTCCAGTTTGCACCAGATTCAAGGCTTCATCATAAAGCTGCAGGTAGCTGTAAAGGCGAATCTGATCGACGATTTCCAGCTTTTGCGGCTGATCTTTCGAAGTGCGACGCATAGGAGTCGACACCAGACCCAGAATACGCTTCTGCTGATCCGGATCATGGGATGAGTTGCGATAGACTTTCTTCAACAGAGGAAAGGTGAATGCATAGGCCGGACTTTTCTTGCCTTGCGCATGTTCAATCAGACGATCCAGGCTGGCCTTGGCTTCTTCACTGACGGGATACTGATCCAGAAGGCCTTCGAGCTGCTGAAAGTAGGCGATGTTTTCGCCTTGGGCCAGATAGATGTCCGCAGCCTTGCGCAGGAAACGGTCACGGCGGACCGTCCGAGGGTAGCTCGTATAATAGCGTTTATAAACGGCGATGAAATCCGTATTGAGCTTCAGGGCATCATTGGTGTCGAGCAGCATTTCCACCAAAGACAAACGCAGCGGCTCCGGAGGATTGGCTTTCAACTGGGTTTCCAGCTGAAGTTTGGTCTCGGCATCGAGCAGCGCCGCATGGCGGAAACGGACTTTCATATGATCGATTTCCGCATCGAAGCGGTTCAATTCCGGCACGGTTGGATTGCGGAGGGATTCGGCAATCCCCAGGTAGGTCCGCGACAGCCGGTAATTGCTGTCCCAATAAAAGGCAGCCAGCATGATCGCAGCCTGCAGCCGCTTGGCCGGCTCCATATCGCTTTGCACCTGTTCTGCTAATGCATTCAGGGCGTTACGCGATTTTTCCTGCTGCTGTTGTTTCAAGGTGCTCAGCGCTTGCTTCAAAGTTTGGTCATAACTTGAATCCGCGAAAACAGTCGATGAGTTACCCGAAGTTACCAGGGTTGTGGCGAGCAGCAGAATGTGTTTCAGGTAGCGGCGCATCAATAGGGACTCCTCGAGGAAAGGCTCAATAAATTATCGGAAGCTTTTGGACATGACTTTATCCAAGCTTCGGGAAGCCAGTTATAGCGGGGTGTTAAAGGGTGAATATGGATCTCCCCCTATTTTACGGCAGAATCCTGACTTATGAAAATTTTTCCGTACATGGGGTCACAGCTTTTTTTCTTTAAGAAATCTTCGAAAATGTCGAAAAGGAAAGGATAAGATTCCATGCGACTAGGATGGGAGACTGGGCCTTGAAAAGCTTATGGACGACTTCGGCAGCTATGGCTTTGCTTTCATTGGCGTTTGGCTGTTCCTCGGAATCAGTCAGTCGACGCGGTGAGGCGGCTGCGGCCCGAGCTGTGGCCGCTGAACCCAAGCCGGGCGACGGCGATATTCAAACCGATCCGGGAAAATCAACCGATTTTGTGGCTCCGCCTCTGACAGAAGCTAAAAACAATGCAGCGCTCTCTGCTGAATTTAAAGCCAACATCGGTCTGGTCAGTAAAGTCTCGGCCACCGAGATTGTGCTGTTTGGTAAAGATGGCAAATCCTGGCTTTATAATCCGGCTGCAGATGCGCCGCCGACCCAGTTGGATGCTGTGATCGTGCAGCCCGTGAATTATAGCCTCTACACCCTGCCCGATGGCAAATTCTGGCTGGTCGGTCCGCAGGCTTTGGGACGACGCAAGGCTGGTGAGGCTGGAGCATCAGTACCGGTGGAAAACTTCAATACTTCGACCATCAAAGGCGACTGGGCCAAAGCCCGCGTGCTCTATGCCGCCGTTGATACCATCATTCTACAGCTCGATACCAATGTCGCCATCCTCGCGATTCGCAATGGTTCGCCCTCTGTGAGTCAGTTCAGTAGTACTCTGCCGGTGCCGCTCGAGGGCGGTATCGTGGCTGCGGGTGAAACCGAAGCCGGTGGCTATTGGTTTGCGGGCAAGGAAACCGTGGCCCTCCTGGAGATGTCTGGTTTAAGCCTGGCCTGGTCACGAGCCAAGGTTCCTCTTCAGGATCGTGCCGATTATTCACAGATCGCCATGCGGATTGACTCGACCAAGAAGGAAGTCACCGGTGATGCCCTATTATTTCAGGGTGATAGGTACTGGTCTGTGAGCGGAGCTGCGATCCAGTAAAGGTGGTTTCCGTAGACCGGGAACCTCCTGAAGATTTACAGACTGTCAGCATTCTGATTACCCCTTTGGATAGCCTAGCCTACGGGGCGAACAACCGCCCCGTTCAGAACCCCCTCCCTCTTCCCGATAAGTGTTCATACCTCTAGATCACTTCTCTTGAAGGGAATGTTCATGAACAAGTTTCTCGTAGCCATACCCATGATCCTGCTGGTGTCCTGCGGCAATCCCAAGGCACCGCAGCAGACGCAAGGCGCGCACGCGCAGTCGCAGATTCTGGGTGATACGGGCGTGACGATTTCGCGTGATATGTCCTCGACCCAGGAACACGACCTCACCGTGATCGTTGGCGACAAAAACATAGATATCAGCTACCACGATAGCGGTTTCAGCAATTTCGATGGTTATGGAGCCACGCTGAGCGAGGACGACAAAGCCGCTTTGAAGAAAGCTGCTGAAGTTTTCGCCCAGGCTTCCAATCTGAACGAGCAGTCTTCGGCCGATGATCAGGTTACTTATAAGATCCTGGACTATCTGTCCTATGCCCCATCCAATTATGCTTTCGAAAGCAATCGCTACGACAAGCAACTGGCTTTGAAAAACGAAGGCATCACCTGTATTAAGAAGAATACAATCGTGAAAGCGGAATGGAATACCTTGGCTGCGAGTTATGTGACCGAAAATATCCTGGTTGGTACCAACTGGCCGAACAGCTATGGTTGCATGGGACGGTGCGGAGCTAATTGCGGCAACTGGTTGCCCTCGTCATGGACCAAAGATTGTATGGACCATGATGCCTGTTCCTATCGCAACACGTCCAGCGGCGGTGCCGCGGATCCCAACTGCGGTGATGAATTCACAGAATCGGCTGATGACTGGACGTTTGGCGTGATCAACGGCTGTCGAGGCTAAGCAGGAAGACAGGGCCTTCGCAGCAGCGAAAGCCCTGTTTCACCATCTTCCTATAAGGTCTTGAGGAACATAATCAGATCCGCTTTCTGCGCTTCTGAATACATCTCCTGTCCGCCCTTCAAGAAAATCCCTTCATCATGACCCTTATTGCTCAGCCCGGCTAGGGTACTGTTGTACCGGCGAGCAGGATCAATTTTCCATTCAGGTGGCACCTGGTCACCTTCCGGATAGCCGTTACAGATTGTATCAAAGTCCAGGTCCTTATCGCGAGCTTCTCCAGCAAAATATGTGGTAGGCCGCTTGTCGCCTGCGGTCAGGACCGCGCAAAGGCTGGGAGCTGCATTATTGTGAAAGTAGGGCCAGCGGGCCCAGATGCCTTCCAATGGTGGCGGCACGTAACCCGATTGGACCTGGATGAGCACACCCTTGCGTTGCGAAATCGCCAGATCATTGAGCTGGAGAAGAGACTTCATCGAAGCCGCACGCTGGGGGTCGGTGCCAACATCAATCACAGGCGTATTAGTGAAGTAGCGAACGCGGATCGTCGCTAACAGCTCTTCTGCACTGAGCAGTGCCGCATCGGGTTGATCCCACGCTTTATCATAGGTCCCATGACATCGAACGCAGTTACCATTGAAAAGTTTCTGGCCGCGCTGGGCAGAGGCAAGATCAAGGGAGGCTGCTGGAAAAAAGTCGGTGTAACGAGGAGCCCGGGTCGAAAACACGGCAGCGGTGAGCTCATCGATGGCTTGCTGATTCTGATCGAGCCACGTTTCAAGGACCTTAAGATCAGTGCCGCGACCGATTTCATTCCACAGGATATTGGTATAAATGGGATTGCCGGACACGACGGAGCCATCGAGCAGGAATTTATTTTTATATTTAACATTCCACCAGGGCGCAGGTTTGCTGTCGGACACGATCGGGCGAATGGCATCGGGCCGAGGGAAGGTTTCGAACCAGCCTGAAGGTGTGGCATAGGCATCCTTCTGCCGATGCGAGAGCGAAAGCGCCACGTGGGCCAGGGATGTGTCCAGACCATCCTTGGCGGGCAATCGTGCTTCGACGCGAGCCAGGGAACGCTTCACCGATTGCAGCATGCGGCGTGACTCGCTGCTTAATCCAAGAGCAGCGCTGGCGAGGTGCGGTTCCACAAGGCTAAGGGCCTTTTTGCCTGTTACAAAAAATTCGTTGGCGCGGGGAAACCGATTGGTGAGTCCCGGAACGGGCACACCGAAGAGCTCACCCATGTGACAGGCCGCGCAACTGAAGCTGACGCCGGGCCCATTCTCCGTGTCGATGATGGACGTTCCGAGACGCCTGGCAAAATCGTGAGGAACCAGCGGGACATTGTAGATATTGTGCGCCGCGTCCGGCTCCGCAACGAGGCCTGCCAACGCTTCAAAATCATCAAAGGTCCTGATGCCGGAAAGGGCCTTGAATGCCTGCTGCAGAAGTTTGCGCAGGGGCGTTTCGTAGGTATCGATGAGAAGATCCTGAAGCAGTTCCAAAGGCACGGTGACACCTGTGACCTGCACAGGATAATTCAGACTATGCTGCCATCCCTTGTGTACATAATGCGCCTGCTGCTGCGGATCCAGCTGCAGAATGTTGGGACGCCCTTCCCGCGGAATGGATGCATCCTGGGTCCAGTCAGCCGCTCCCAGTTGCGTGGCCAAGGCCAGTGAACCCCAGGCCATCCAAAAGCCTAAACGCATAATGCCCCCTCCTGCAATGCGCCATAATTTTTTTCGTCTCGATTTGGTCTGCAGAAGATGTAGCCGAAGCGAGACGCCAATGTCAGTCAGCAATTTTTATCGCGACTTAATGACTGTGGCCAAAAGCGGCAGGAGTGGTTAAACTCCGGATAGAAGAGTGCTCAGTCTCATTGTGCCCTCGCGATGGAGTAAAGCCAAACCATGTTAGACGTCCAGATTGCTCAGGAATTGATTCAACAAGGACTTTCGTTTGGAGCTGATTTTGTCGACATTTATGTCGAGCAAACGGTTCACAGCGTGATCGCGATCAAGGATCAGAAAGTCAAAGATATTAAAACCGGAACCGACTTCGGCATTGGGATCCGTGCCCTGTTCGGTGACAAATCCGTTTATGGTTACACCAACATTGCAGAACGCGCGGAGCTGCTCCGAATTTTGGGCCTGATCTGCGGCCTGGATCAAAAATCCGGTTCGGGGCGGGCGCAGGCCTTGAAACTCCAGCGTACACCTGATCGCCAGCCTGCGAAACAAGGTCTGGATCGTGATGCCGGCTATGAAGAAAAAATCGCCTGGCTCATGAAAATCGATGAATATGCCCGTAAGAATCCGAAAATTGTGCAGATGGATATCGGCAGCCTTCAGAAGTGGCAGACCGTCCAGGTCTTCGATTCGGATGGTATGGCCATGGAAGATCAAAGGCATTACACCCGGCTGCCGCTGACGGCGATCGCTGCGGATGGCAGCAAACAGGCCCGCGCGTTTCATGGTCCTGGTGGCGGCAGTGGTTGGGAGTTGACGCAAGGCTGGGAGCCTGAGGAGATGGCGGATCTTTTGGTGAAGCGTGCGCTCACGGTTCTGCATGCCGATCCTTGTCCCGCAGGCAAGATGCCCGTGATTATCGATAACGGTTTCGGTGGGGTGATTTTCCATGAAGCCTGCGGGCATCTTTTGGAAACAACCTCGGTCGAGAAAAAAGCTTCGGTCTTTCACGATAAGATGGGCGAGATGATAGCCCACGAAGCCGTGAGTGCGGTGGATGATGGAACCTTGCCAGGTCTTTGGGGTTCATTGAATATGGATGACGAAGGCATGCCAACGCAAAAAACTCAGCTGATCAAAAACGGTCGATTGGAAGCGTTTTTGGTGGATCGCCTGGGTCATATGAAAACCGGCCACGCCCGCACTGGATCCGGCCGTCGTCAGTCCTATAAATTTGCCCCGGCTTCCCGGATGCGCAACACCTATATTGAAGCCGGTCCGCATAGGCTGGAAGCGATGCTGTCGACAGTGAAAGAAGGTCTGTTTGCCAAGGTCATGGGCGGCGGTAGCGTCACCCCAGGAACGGGTGACTTCAACTTTGCTGTGGAAGAAGCCTATCTGATTAAAAATGGAAAAATCGATCGACCTGTTCGTGGGGCGACGTTGATCGGCTCAGGTCCTGAGGTCCTCAGAAAGATTTCGATGGTGGGTCAAAACCTGGAACTGTCGCCCGGCATGTGTGGATCGGTGAGTGGTTCCATTCCCGTGACTGTTGGCCAACCTTCTTTGAAGGTGGATGAAATTCTGGTGGGAGGGGAAGCCTGATGGAATGGAAACAAGGTCGCGATATTTGTTTCAAGGTGCTGGATATGGCCCGCGATCTGGGGGTGCAGCAGTGCGATGTGATTTTGGAACGGGGCAAGTCTTTTTCCCTGAATGCCCAGCAGGGACGCATCGATAAATCCAAGGTCACGAGTACCCAGGTCATCGGCATCCGCGTTCTGCAGGATCAAAAGGCCGGCATTGCGGCCAGTGAATCTTTGGAAGATGCGGCGCTGAAACTTTTGGTGAAGCAGGCGCTGGATACCTCACGCTATTCCAGTCCGGATCCCTATCAGGCGATTGAACAAAAGAATGCCAAGGATCTGATTGAAATCCAGTCATCGATGAATCATCCGGATTCGGCAGCGGTGAAAGAAAAAGTGGATCTGGCCCTGCGGCTGGAACATGAAGTGCTGGCGAAGGATAAAAGAATTCGCAACGCTCCCTATAATGGCTATGCCGATGGCGAAGGCGAGCATTTCTATGCCAACCACCTCGGGACGTTTTGCTATCAAAAGGAACGCAGCTATTCCTGCTACACCTCGGCCCTGGCCAGTGAAGGCAGCACCCAGGCGATGTATTCGGGATCGAGCGTGAGCCGCACGTTTATCGGTCTGGATCCTATTTACTGTGTGAAGCAAAGCGCCGAAACCGCTGTGCATCTGCTCAGTGCGAAAGCTGTGTCGACCGGACGTTACGATGTGATCTTCGACATTGATGAATGGCAGAGTCTTTTGGGAGCCTTCCTGGGAGCCTTTTCCGCCAAGGCTGCGATGGAAGGGACGGCGTACTATCGCGATAAACTCGGACAGAGCATTGCCTCGAGTGACATCACCATCCGCGACTGTCCCCAGTATTCCGAAGGATTTTCCTATACTGGTTTTGATGACGAGGGTTTCGTTCGCAAGGATATGGTGCTGGTCGACAAGGGCGTGATGAAAAGCATGTTCCATAACAGCGCCACCGCCCGCTACTTTAAAGTTCCCAACACCGGCCACGCGGCACGTGGTCCACGGGGATCACTCGGGACGAGCAGCACGCAGCTTGTTCTGGATAAGGGGCGCACGCCGGTCAAGGACCTCTATACGGGCACCGTTCTGAAAGTGATTTCGCTGAAAGGCCTGCACTCCGGCACCAATGCGATCTCCGGATATTTTTCGCTGGCGGTGGAAGGGCTTTTGATGCGTGACGGACGGACGGATCAGTACGTGAAGGACGTGACCCTCTCTGGAAACTTCTACGAACTTTTGCAGCAGATCCAGGCCGTCGGGGATCGTCTCGAGCCCAGTTCATCGTTCAGCTTTTTCAGCCCCCAGATCCGTTTCGGTGGGCTCAGTGTCGCGGGCAGCTAACTTAAGAAAGGACAATGGATGAGTGATTTCCTGGAAGTCGGAGCCAAAGCCCCTGCTTTTTCCCTGCAGAATCAAGACGGTGAAACCGTCAGCCTTAAGGATTTCAAGGGTGAAAACATCGTGGTGCTTTACTTTTATCCTAAAGCCATGACCCCAGGCTGCACCACGCAGGCCTGTGGCCTTCGGGATAGCAAACGGAAATATACGAACAAGGGCATCGTTGTGCTTGGCGTAAGTCCGGATGCCCCTGACAAGCTGGATAAATTCCGCGTCAAGGAAAAGCTCAACTTTGACCTTTTATCGGACCCGGACCATGCGGTGGCCGAGTCCTATGGTGCCTGGGGCTTGAAAAAGAATTATGGGAAGGAGTATATGGGTGTGATCCGCAGCACCTTTATCATTGGCAAGGACAGCAAGATCATGCATGTCATGCCCAAGGTGAATACCAAAACGCATCATGATGATGTGCTGGAATGGATTCAGGCCAACTCTTAACGGAGCGACCCATCCTGCGGCTTGATCGGTCGATCGGGATTGGGGCGCGTGGCGATAAACGCGGCCACCAGAAGGCCGATGACCGCCAGCAGGATTTTGACGCCCATGATGGGCACGATGAAGACCACAGTGGGGGTCATCGTGAACGTCAGCAGCGTGATTGCCAGGATTTTGTTTTTACGCCTGATGCCACCGGTGGTTTTCCAGTCGCGCAGCGAGGGACCAAACCACTGGTGATTCATCAGCCAGTTATAAAAGCGTGGAGAGCTGCGGGCGAAGCAAACCGCCGCCAGCAGAACAAAAGGCATGGTGGGCATGATAGGCGTGAACACCCCAATAAAGCCCAGCAGCAGGAAAAACATCGCGAGGCCGGTCATCGCATAGCGTCCGGAGCGCGACTGGATGAGCCGCACCTCGTGACTGTAATCGATTTCTTCCCGCTTGCTTTTGTTCAAACACGATTCCTTAGACGGACTGTGACGGTTGCTCGCGCTGACCGTACTGCAAAGCCAGGGAACTGGAACTTGTTTCCATCAGACTTTTCACAAAAAAATCCGTGACCCGTCGCGCATAATCGTAGCGTGTGGTCTCGTGCTTCCACCCATGGCCTTCGTGCTCATAGGTTTTCAACTGCACGGACGTGCCTTGTCTTTCCAATAAACTCTGCAGCTGCTGCATTTGTTCCAAGGGAACCAGCTTGTCTTTGGCTCCGTGAAACAATGCCAGGGGTGTTTTGATCCGACCGGCACGCAGCAGCGGCGAGCGAGCCAGCATTTCATCACGCGTGCAGTCACCCAAAGCCCATTTCATTTCGGCCCTTTTCAGGGGAGCGCAGCGCTGGAGAAGATCTGGTAAATCCAGATAAGGATACACGGCAACAGCCGCCTTGATCAGTCTGGGAAAACGGATGAGGATATTCAAAACAGTCATGCCGCCAGCGGCTCCGCCCCAAATGCCAACCCGGTTAGGATCGATGAGGCCCTGATCACCCAGAGATTTCACGGCCGATGCCACATCTTCGGCATCGATCAAACCCCAGCGTCCTTCCAGGGCCCTTTGATAGGTCGAGCCATAGCCCCAGCTGCCGCGATAATTCACGTACAGAAAGGCAAAGCCCAGCTGCGTAAAGAACTTGGCTTTCGCGGGCCAGCCGGCGCTGACCTGATCCACAGGTCCACCATGAACGGCAATAATTAACGGCAGCGGTCCACTGCCATCCTTGGGTTGATAGAGAAGGCCATGCACGGTTTCCCCATCAAGGCTGGGCCATTCCACGCGCAAAGGCGTTTGCGATTGAGCGCGATAGGGCTGCTTCAGGCGCACGCGATTGGCTTCATACCAAGTGTCGACATCATACTGCCAGGACCGAAGTCCAGGCAGGCTTTGACTCGATGCGCTGATCACAGAAAGGTGCCGTCCATCCGGTGAAAAACGCGGCTGATCCAGCCAGCTGTCCCGGGTGCGTGGGGCTTTCCACTTCTGCGGATATTCGTCGGTTGCATAATGATAGTGGACGAAGTGCGACGCGCCTTTTTCTGCGGCGATACCCAAAACCAGAGGGCGATGCGGATGCAGTGCGAATTGCGGTTGCTCGGCGCCACGCGGCGGCTTCGCCAGCTCAGCCTGAGCATGGCTGATCTGCTGCCAATGCTGACGGGCGATGTCGTAGGACCAGAATTGATACCATTCTCCCGTACGAATCAGCGCAATCACATAGCGGCCGCACGGACTGAATGCGGCTTCTGAACAGCTCATCGGCACCGTTCCCACCTGGGGCGGTTGCAAGGGGCGGCCTGCACGCGGTACGGGACGCAGGTCCTGCATGTCATAATCAGCAATATAAAGTCGGGCGGATTCCCAAGGGACATCATGAAGCGGCCAGGAAATATACAGCATCATGGCTTTATCGGGGTGCCAGCGCACATTCCGAAGAAAGCCCGGGACACGGAGAACACTGCGAACTTCCCGGTCCTGACGTAAGCGTGAGAAAATCTCCAGTTCCTCTTCATGGCCATGCTCGCTGATCCACGACAGCCAGCGCTCGCGCGGATCAATCTGCAAACCTAAAGAGGGTGGGATGCGAGCCAGGACGGTTTTGCGGTCGTAGCCAGTTTGCCAGAGCACCAGCTCCTGAGCCCGCACCGGTCGAAATCGGGAGCCATCTTTGGTCCAGGAATAGAGGGTCAAAGCCTGGGGAGCCAGACCGTAGGTGCCACTTTTGGCCGCAACAAAGGAACCGCCTCCCTGATCAAGTTCGGCGTGAAAGTCGACGGGTATCCGAGGGTCTTCCGTCAAAGACGACGATGAGCCGTCCATATAGCGGACGCCATGGTCGCGTGCGGTCAAAAAAGCAAGCTGCTGCTCTGGTGTCCAGAGATACTCTCGCACGAAACTTTTTTCCGTCATGCTGAGTAAGGTATCCGCAGTAATTCGCATTATGATTTGTCTCTTCAGCAAAAAGGTCGCGCGCTGAAGATGCTAGCAGTGCAGGATCCAAAACACAAGGAATACAGATGTTTTATGCAGGTGGTTCTGGATCGCCGTTGCGGAAAATTAACGAAATCCTCCCGACTCGCCTTGTGAACGCAAAGTCAGTTGATTGGCGAGTAGCGTCAAGAGGATGTCTCGTGCGCTGGTCTCATCCACGCTGAAGCTGGATTGCAGACGCTCGATACATGCTTCAAAAAGTTGACGGCGACGGACGCCAGGAATCGATTCATCACGCCGATCGACGAAGACCACGACCAGAGTTGTTTCGCAGGGCGGCTTGCAATTGCGATGCAGGTAAAAGTCGTTGCCCAGGATGGGATAGCTGACTGTTCCGCGAGCGATTTCTTCCGTGCCGTAAAAGAAATCTTCAAAGGCCTGATACACAAACCCGCACTTCGAACAGGTCTTGGGAAAAGGTGTTTTCAAACGGCTTTTCAAAAATCCAAGCGACTTCGAAAGGGTTAGGGAAATTTGAACGATTTCGTCAATTTCCCGGTGCAGCATTTCCTGAGCAGCATCATGAATGGAGGGCTTAGGCGCGTCAGCAAAGACGGGTACACTACTCATAACACGAACCTCATCAGCCGGAATTCTATTCCTCACAAAACACCCTTCGGCAAACTCGAGGGGCTGGCCATTCTGTGTGCAGTCCCGGAGACTTGCGTTGGATAGGGCTTTCCGGCTGTCTCACACGATAGTGATTTCCTGACGCTCGGTCATTTATTTCAGAAAGTAATTAATTTCGATTAGGTTTTTTACGCCAAAACGGCTCTTCCTGTCGGCCAGTAAGCTTACAGAACACTTTGTTCCGTGCAGCTGGACAGAAGTGTTCTGTGTGCGTTATGAAAATAATGAGGGAGTCATATTCATATGGAAGCAAGAGCTACTGACTATCGTCTGATTTTGCAGAAGGAACTGACCAATCGCTGCGATCAGAATCCCCGGTATTCGCTGCGTGCTTTCGCTCGAGATTTGAAATTGTCTCCATCACGTCTGAGCGAGATTCTGAATCGAAAGCAGGGCCTTTCCCGCACGGCCGCGCAGAAGATCGCCAGTGTTCTGGGATTTGATGAGCGTGAAACACTGTACTTCTGTGACTTGGTTTCGATTCGACACGCCAGAAGTGTGAAAGAACGCGAGGAAGCCAAACTCAGATTGCTCAAAGTGGACTTTGAAAAGGAGCGGGATAGTCGGTTTCAGTTGCAACTCGATGCCTTTAAGATTATTTCTGACTGGTATCACCTCGGAATACTGGAACTCATGAAGTGCAAGGACTTCCGGCACGATACCAAATGGATCGCCAGACGGCTTGGTATTCCACTGATCCAGATCGAATTGGCGGTCGACCGATTGATCCGCGTGGGTCTTCTGAAAAAAGAAGACGATGTTTACGTTGCCATCCAGGAGGACGGCTGGGTGCCGGGCGGAGTTCCCTCGGGAAGCATCCGCAAGTTTCACCGCCAGGTTCTGGAAAAAGCCATCCAGGCCATGGGCGTGCAGCCCGTTCAAGAACGATTGTTTTCGACACATTTTCTGACTGTAGATCGAAGTGATCTTCCCGCGGCCTTTGAGGCCATCCAGGATTTTCAACGACGATTCTGCGCTCAGTTTCAAGGCGAACAGCCTAGGGAATTGCTCTACTGCATATCAATGCAACTCTTTAAGATTGTGGAGGAGGGAACGGTATGAAAAAGTTTGGAATAGCCGCGCTCTTAATCGGCCTCAGCCCGCCTTTTGCGATGGCGCAGCTGAAAAACCTGAAACCGCTGCCGAATCTTGACAAGGATATTCCTGTTAAGGTGGGCATTGAACCCGACCTGCCTTACGTGACGCCAGGCGGCAAGCTCGGACACTGGGGTGTGGGCAATGGCGGCGACTGGATGCGTATCAACTTCGCTCGGGCGCGTGAGTACGCGGCGAACGTGGTGCTTCGCATCAATCCTAATTCTCTATCGCGCATTCAATCGGCCAGCGTTCGCGAATGGATCATCAAGAATCAAAAGTTCCTGGCTGCTGATATTTTGCAGACCGAACACGTATGGGTGAACGAGGCCAAGCCAACCTGTGCGTTTACCGTTCCCCCCGGAGACGATGGCAAAATTCCTACGGCCAATCCTATCCAGTTTTCCTATCCGACCTGCCGGACTCAGTTGCAGTGCTCCGCGGATGACAAGCCTGCGGATCCCAATGCACCGATCAACTTTTTGGAAGTGGCGCAGCTTCTGATTCATGAAGCGGCGCACCATTTCAATGCCGATGAAACCACAGCAGATCTGATCGCCATTGGCATTATTGATGCGTGGCGGAGCGGTCTGATGGATGCCATTCCTCTGGGTTTGACAAATGCTCCGGTCAGTAGCCAAAAGCATGCTGCGGTGTGGACCGGTGATCGAATGATTGTGATCGGTGGTTTCCGCGATGAGAATGCAGCGGCATCCCAGCCTGCTCATTTGAATGCGGCGCATTCCTACGATCCGGCCACGGGGCAGTGGACCGATCTGAATCCACCCGCCTGGTTTACGCCTCGAAGTCAGGCGAATGCCGTCTGGACCGGTTCGGAAGTCTTGATCTGGGGCGGTTATAACGGAACGACCGATAGCACAACCTGGTCGTTCGATGGCGCCCTTTATAATCCAAGTACCAAGGTCTGGACGCAAGTGGGCAAGCCTGACTTTTGGACACCAGCACAACCTCTGGTCACCCTTTATCCGGCCCAGACCGCCGTGTGGACTGGTGACAAGGCGATCATCTGGGGCGGCTACGATGCCAGCAATTATGCGCTCGGGGCCATCTTCGACGTTGCCACACGTACCTGGTCAAAGATGAGCACAGGAGCCAATGCGCCGCGCACTCAGGCTGGTCATTCGGCGGTTTGGACGGGTAAATCGATGATCGTCTGGGGCGGTCAAACGGCGAACAATGCTATCACTGATTACGGCGCCGTTTACACGCCAGCGACCAACAGCTGGAGCCCTATGATTGACAACGCGCAAAAAATGCCAACCGCGCGCGCGGGACACCAGGCCGTGTGGACCGGCAGTAAGATGGTCGTGATCAGCGGCGGTGGTTCGGGAACCAGTACGGATCTGACTTCCACCGGCGGACTTTATGATCCTGATAAGAAACAGTGGACCCCCTATAGCAGCGAACTCATGACCGAACGTTGGGGCCATCGCGTTGTGTGGAACGGCGAAGAGGTTCTGCTCATCGGCGGGCAATCCAAACGTTTGTCCACGTTCTTTGGCGAAGTCTATGCGTTTAATCCCGAGACCATGCGCTGGCGAATTCTGCCAGGGACTGTGCCACCGGCAGAGTCACCAGAGGTCACCACACCACCTAAACGTTCGTTCTCTTCCATCGTTTGGACGGGAAGCAGCGCCCTGGTCTGGGGTGGGTTTGCCGGAGACAAGACAACGCAGCGTTCAGGGGCCCAGTATTTCCCCTAATAACACATAAAAATCAAAGAGTTCCATCACGCAGCCCTCCCTCCGGGCTGCGTTTTTTTTGGTCCCCTTTGAAATCTTTAATGTTTATTGAATTCACGCCGATCCCCTTGCCAAGAGAAACCGCGCATCATGCGTAGGCGAGGTGGTAATGGAAGGCAATAACGGGGACAAACTACTGGTGGCCGATGCCATGGATACCAAGCCATGGACCATTCCGCAGGACACCAAAGTTGAATATGCCCTGACGCAGCTTGTTCAGATGCAGCTGGAAAGCTGTATTGTTATCGAAAAAAACGGCAGCATTCGCGGTCACCTGGACAGCCGCGATCTCGGTGCTGCCCAAGTCGATGGCAGGAAGCGTAAAACCGTTGCTGAACTTCTGACCCAACCGCCTTTCACAGTGGGCCCCAAAGCTGATTTGCTGCAGACCCTGGACGACATGAAAAAGCGCGGCCTGCGCTTCGCCGTTGTCATGGATGGGACCACTCTGGTCGGCGAATTACGGCTGAGTGGAGTCGGCGCTCGCCTGTCTGAGCTTCTCGGACGACAGGCGAAAGAAGTTGTTGAACTGCGCGCCGACAGCGATCGCAAAGATGAATACCTCGGCCTCGTTTCCCATGATATGCGCGCCCCTCTGACTGTGATTTCCTTATCCACGGATTACCTTCTGGCTGAAGAAAGCTCGCGAACGCTGAGCCAGGATCAAAGGTCCTTTGTCGAACGTATCAAGCGTAACGGGGAAATGGCGTCCTCGATGATTCACGATATCTTGGATGTCGTGCGCCTGGAACATGGCTTTCGGCTCGACTACCACGTCATCCGCTTCAGTGAATTACTGAATGAAAGCATCCAGAACCTGCAGGTTGTGGCTGCGAAAAAGAAAATTACCTTTCAGGTTACGCATGATCAGGACATCCAGGTGAATCTGGATCCCAATCGCATGCGGCAGGTGATCGAAAACTTGCTGATCAATGCCATCAAGTTTTCACCCCAAAGTGGTCAGATCTTCATCCGGACATTTCTGGCTCAAAAGGCCAGTGGCACGCACCTCGCGTTTCAGGTTCGCGATCAGGGTGAGGGCATCCGCAAGGAAGACGAATCCAAGGTCTTTGAAGCCTTTGTTCAATCCGGCCGTTCCAATCAGGGCAAGGATGGTGTGGGCCTTGGCCTGGCCATCGTGCGTAAATTCGTGGAATTCCATCAGGGCACGATTGAACTGGACGGCGGCTGGCAAAAAGGTGCGAGCGTGACCATCTTCATGCCGAACGCTTCCGCTGTCTCGATCGCTCCGCAAAAAACGGCTGCGATTCAGGGTCCTGTGGTTTTGCTGGTTGAAGATGATGAGGCCATTCGCGAATTCTATAAGCAGTCGCTCGAAGATTACAAATACCATGTGCTGGAAGCCGGCGACGGAGCCGAGGGCTTCGCCCTATTTCAAAAGCATGCGGTGGATCTCGTGCTCTCCGATATTCGGATGCCCAATGTTGATGGACTGGAATTCCTGGCCCGCATCCGCAGCTCGGGCAGTGATGTTCCGGTGATCCTCTGCAGTGGTTACTATGTCGGCCTTGAAAATGACCTGACCAAAAGCGATCACAAACCCAATCGCATCATAGATAAGCCGTTCAAAGTCAAAGACATGGTGGAAGCGATCGAAGATCAATTGCGACGCTATAAGCAGGCCTCATAAGTCAACGGAGACGATTCGATGAAATTGGCACTCGCTCTGCGGGATGAACTTCTACGGAATATTCCAGCTCGCTGGAAAGAGAATGTTGGCGAAGATTGTTATGAGCAGTATCTGAAACTGCGACTTAAATTTCTGAAGGCCCGCGTGGAGCAAGCCGGTGGCGAGCACAAGATCGAATATATGATCGCCGATCAGGGGCGACCCGAGAAGTTGATTTTTCTGCCGGGTTTCGGTGACAGCAAGGAAAACTTTTACAATGCCGCTCAATTCCTGGTGAATGAGTGCGATGTGATGATTCCTGATATGCCCGGTTTCGGCCGCAGCTTCAAACGCAAAGGTGAAACTTACAGTCTCACCAATTACGCGAAATGGATGACTGCCTTCATCGAGCAGACCGGCTGGGTTGACTTTCATCTGGTCGGCAACTCTTTGGGTGGCGCCGTGGGCGTAAAACTAGCCCTCAGCATGCCCGAACGTATCAAATCGCTGACACTGGTTGATTGCGCCGGCATCGTTCTGCCCGACCAACCGTCGATCTATCAGGAATTTTTGGACGATCGCAATATTTTCGCGATCGATACGCCGCTGCAGTTCGAGTACTTTCTGAATCGCGTTTACCATACGCCGCCCGTGATTCCACCCTTTATCTGGGATCATATTTATCGAGATTACCAGAAACACTCCAAGTGGCACAAGAAAGTCTTAACCGACCTTTTGGAAGGTGTTCAAACCCTGGATGATCCTCGTCTGGATGAATTCACGTTGAACCGCCATCTCAAACACATCAGCGTCCCCACCATGATCGTATGGGGAGACGAAGACACCTTTTTCCCGCCCGCGACAGCTGATTTTGTGCATAGCCAGATTCCAGGGTCCGTCCTCTACCTGCTGGCCGATCGCGGCCATGGTCCTCAGGTTGAAGCACCTTTGCAGTTTGCGCAGCTCATGAAGAAGTTTATGCGGCGTCACCGGTAGCCTTAGGGCTACATGTGCCACTGATCGCGAATTTTCGCAGCATCCTGACCTTCCCAGGCCAGCGAAGAAACCTTGGTGCGGGTGCGAAAGCGTGGCAGCTGACGAGCGGCTTCAAGAGTCAGTTGACTGTGCGTGCCTCGATGCAAAAGTTTGGGTTTAAAGTTGGCTGGCTCTCTGTGTTGCGGTAAAGACTGGACCGGTTCGGTGTGGTTCCGAACAAAGCCGAGTTCCAGGGCCATCCTTTTCATACGCCATGAATAGATCCCCCAGAAAGCCACGACCCCGAGCGGTAAACCCAATGTTAAACTCATCGTGGGAATGTCCCCCTTCGACCGCCACGCGGCAAAGAGAGCAACTCCCAACATTCCGACAGCAAACGATAACGCCGATTTAGTGAAGTCCCTATGATCAAACGTAAGCATAGTGGTCCCCTCCTCTATGCAGGCTCCAGTTCCTGTCTTCGGATTTCGGTTTCCAAAAACTGAACGAGGGCTTTGATCTCAGGTTCTTCAGGCTTTTTCGTTTTCAGAGATATTGATGCAAATCGATGAGCCTTACTTATGAATCGTGAATTCCTCCTTCAGGCCCTCGATACGACTTGGGAATCCGTCGCCTCACTCCAGGTTCAGACGAATTTTAACTTCGGTCCAGCCTGCCAGCGGTTGTCCTAAAGGGTTTTTACGCGGAGAAAAGCGGGCATTGCGCGCGGCATTCAAGACTCGTTCATCCATGCCGAAGCCGATTTTTTTTCTGAGTTCCGCCTCGACGACTTTGCCCTGGGTATCGACGTAGACTTCCACTACGAACGAACCTTCCAAAGCATTTTCCTCGGCCTCGGGTGTGTATTCTGGCTCGATGAAACTGCCGTTGATCAATTTCGCGTCGGCACTTAAATCACGATCGAGCTTTCTAATCTCTTCGGGTGAAAGACGTTTGCCCTCGTCGGGCACCATGGTGGTATTGCCGGCCGGTGCACTGAATGAACCTTTGCCGCCTTCCACAAACGATTCCTTGCTCAGTCCCATCACCGGTTGGGGTGGGGGCGTATTGTCCGCGGTCTTGACCGCTGGCGTGGCTTTGGGCTGCGGCGCGGGTTTCGGTTTGGGGGCTTCGGTCGGCTTGGGTTCGGGCGTGGGCGGGGCCGCTTCCACGGGCTTTGGCTTTTCGACGACGTTGACCGCGACCTTGGTGTAGGTGCGCGCGGGTTCGGGACGAGGGATATACTGGACGACGGAGAAAAACATAAGGTGCAAAACCAAAGATGCACCCCAGATGCCGAGGGAGATGGAAAAACCTGTTCGTCGCAAGATGTCCATGCACGATCCTATTTTATGAAAGCCCGGTGTTGACTTGACCGGAGCGGCCGCGTCCCTATAATACCTCAGGTGATCGGGATCCGAGTATAACGGAAAGCAATGAGGCGTCCTCATGTTGATGATCAGCTTAAAAAAAATGCAAAACATGACACTTCTGTGCTGCTGTGCAGCGGCGGTCCAGGCAGTGTCCCAAACTGAGGAGCCGCCACCGTCACCGGTGGTGACCACTCCCGCTCCTTCGGCGGTGACCAAAGTCCGCTTGAAGGTGATGGCCAAGGGATCCGGGCGGATTCTGAAACGAGCTGAAATTCGCGTCGGCCAGGAAATTCTGGCGACAGGACCCGACGGCACATTGGAGTTGGACGTTCCTGGCCGCGAGGGATCGATCCAGGTTTTACGTCAAGGCTACGAAGCCGTCTTTATTGATTTCAAAGATCTGCGCGGCAAGTCCAGTTATAGCGTATATTTGCCGCCTGGCAAACCCGACGACAGCGAAGTTGTGATTACGGGTCAGCGCCGTCCGGAAACCTCACGCAAAACCGTGACCGTTCAGGAAACATCGCGCATCGCGCCCGGCGGTGATCCGGCCCAGATCGCTCAGCTGCTGCCCGGTGTGCAGAGCAGTCCCGGACGTACCGAAGTCGTCATCCGCGGTTCAGGCCCGAATGATAGTCGTTACTTCGTCGATGATATTCTCGTTCCCAGTATTTTTCATCAGGTGCAGAACCTGAGTGTCGTGCCCGCGCAACAGCTGACCGATGTGGATTTTAATTCCGGCGGTTTTGGTGCGCAGTATGGGGATGCCACCGGCGGCATTATCGTGCTGCGTTCCAAGGATACCTTGCCGGAAAATCCCCGCACGGAATTTGTGGTCAACGTTCCTTTTTATTTGGGCATCTATCATGAGAGGCCCTTGGACGAAACAAGTTCGATCGCGGTCTCGGTTCGTAAAAGTACCATCGAGGCGATCCTGCCCATGGTCCTGCCTGACGACAGCGACATCACAGTGATTCCCCTGTTTGCTGACGCCTACGCCCGTTATCTAACCAAGAGCGAGACCACCAATCATAAACTGACCGTGATCGCCAGCGAGGATGGCCTGACTCTTTCCGCGCCTTTCGACTCCAGCACCGAAGTCGATGGCAAGGTGGACGTCAGCTTTAAAAATCGCTTTGCGGTGATCGGCTGGGAGCGCGACCACAATCTGGGTGAAGGCTGGCGGTATCGGACCACGCCGCAGTATGCCTACTCGCGGTTTCAAATCGGCTTTGGGGAAGACAAGGTCTATATCACCAGCAATGAAATTCAGATGCCGACCGAATTCACCAAACGGCTGGATAAAGGTCGAAATCTTTATTTAGGCTTTTCACCGCAATATACGGTCGGCAAGTTTGATATCACGGCACCGGCTTTCGCCACGGATGATCCCTACTACGATCCCGAAGATGCGCCGCGCATTTCCGCGAACTCGACCTTTTCTTTTTCAAGTTTCGCGGCGTGGAGCAGTCTTGACCTGCAGGCTGGTCCCATCGTGTACACGCCCGGCGTGCGAGTCTTCAAAACGGGATTTGTGGACGAGGTCGGCGTGGATCCAAGGCTTGCCGCTCGTTACCCCATCGATGCCAACAATACGATCAAAGCTGCGACAGGACAGTATTCCATCGCGCCTGAGCCGCAGGAAACGAACGAGGATTTTGGTGATCCCGATATCGGTTACGAGCGGGCCAATCACTACGTGCTGGGCCTTGAAACCCGATGGACCGATCGCTGGATTACCGAATTTCAAACCTTTTATAAGAAGACCTATCGCCTGGTGGTCTCGGGCGGCCCGAATAACTATCAGGATACCGGCAGCCGACGCAGTTATGGCTTCGAGGCTTTTATTCGCAGGAATCTGACCGAACAATTCTTTGGTTGGCTGGCCTACACCTGGTCGGTTTCCGAAGAAAGAAAGTCGGATGAGGACGATTGGTATACGAGTCAGTACGATCAGACTCACATTTTGAACCTGGCGGGCTCGTATAAAATCAGTGCCTATTGGGATTTGGGAACGCGACTCAAGTACAACACCCAAAGTCCTTACACGCCGGTCACGGGATCCATCTATAACAGCAACCTCGACAAGTACCAGCCCATTTATGACAACTCCAACCCGAACAGCGCGCGTGCTCCAGTCTCGCATTCGATCGCCCTCTTTGCGACCTATGATTCACTCTATGATACGTACAAGCTGAAATATCAGTTCGGCGTGGATTATCTGAGTGTGGGGCGCAGGGTGGATAGCGTGCAGTATAACTACGACTATTCGGAAAAAGAGGAAATGTCGAGTCTGCCTCCCATTCCTTATATCCAGATCAGTGGAGAATTTTGATGCGAACACTTTCTCTGATAGGGCTGATGACTCTGCTGCTGGCCTGCTCTGAACCTAAAACAAGGCCGGAAACGGCCGATAAATTAAAGCCTATCCTGGTCCTGGTGAATCCACCCCCCGGCGTGACCAACTTCGAGCAGCCATTGGATGGCGCCACACGGCCTGTGCCGGTCGCGGGTGGAACGGTGACTCTGCAATTTCATTTCATAGGACCCACGGGCATGGGAGCGCTGACGCTGACGCCGGGTGAGCCCGAGCCAAGGCCTTTGACTCTGCCCATCACCAACTGGACCGTGGCGGCTCCGGCTCCGACGGAATACCCGGGACTGCAGCACGTGACTATCGCAGCGCAGGCTAACCTGCCCACCGCGGTTGAACTCAGTGCTGCCTGGCCTGCCTTTGCCACCGAAGGGTTTGCGCGTCTGCGCTATACTTTGGTCGTGACGGATGGAACCCGGGAACTGCCTCTGGCCGGGGACTTCGTCGTGTATCGAGATACCGGTGTGGCGGGTGCGACCGAGCATCTCTTTGGTTCCAGCATCGATTATCCCGTGGCCAATGAGAATGTCAGTGAAACGAAGCTCACCATTTCGAGCAGCCTCCAGAATACCCAGGGCGAGCCTGTGAAAATCGGCTGGTATGTCAGTGCAGGCGAAATCAAAAACCGCCGGGCGGCCACGACGGAATGGGAACTCCCAGGTTCCGGAGATTACACGCTGATTTTCACGGTCCGTGGCAAGGAATCGCGCAACGGGGATCTGCAGATTCGGAAGGTAACACTGCCTTGATGGCGTGATTGGGTATCCCCCTTGCCAAGCGTCAGAAGTTCAAATAAAGAATGCCCTGCAGAATTCATTCGTTTATGCAGGGATAAAAAGCATGGCGGACCTCAAAAAGTTTCTATCCAAAGACGGTACCATACGCATCGCCACAGTTATCAGCACCGAAACTGTGAACGATGCGTTTCGTTATTTTGAAGCCTCGCCTCTGGCCAAGACTCTGATGGCCCGGGCACTTACGGGTGCGATCCTGATGGCGAGTCAAATGAAAGAGCGGCTCGGCACGGCGCTGCATTTCATTGGCGAAGGACCTCTGAAAAGCATTTTTGCTTCGGCTCAGTATGAAGGCGGAGCCAAGGTTTATTGCGAGAATCGGAGCGCGGAACTTCCCACCGGCGTCACCAATCTGGGCGCAGGTCTGGGGGCTGGACGTTTGGATGTGATTCAATCGCGACCCTTTGAACGCGAGCCCCTGCGCGGCACGGTGGAAATTTATACCGGTGAGATTGGTGATGACATCGCCTATTATCTGAATCAATCGCATCAGATTCCGGCGATTGTTTCCTTGGCCGCGCTACCTGCGGAAAAAGGCGTGGAAATCGCTGGCGGGTATTTGATCGAACTCATGCCTGGCTACACCGAGGAAACGATTCAGAAGCTGGAAAATCTGCAGCCTCTGCTCGAATCCACGGCCAAGAAACTTCAGCGAGGCGCAACTCCCGAAGACCTGATCGATATCTATCTCGACAACTTTGAGTTTGAAGAGATCACGCACCCTTATAAACCGCATTATGAATGCGGATGCAGTATCGAACGCGTGGAACGCTCTCTTGTGCTGCTGGGTCCGGGCACTTTGGATGAAATGATTGAAGAGAAGGAAACGGCGGAAATCGGCTGTGAATTCTGTGGCCGCAAATATGAATTGTCGATCGCGGAATTGCAAAAGCTTCGCGATAGTCTTGATGAAGTGCCTGTTCATTGATGAAAATCTGCCAACGGCTGTCGGCTTTCTGGATGGAATCTGAGAAGCCGGCTGGACCCGGCTTGCCTCAGTCAAACCCTCTATCGGATTGTCGGCAAATACTCCTGTCGTAATCCGTCCCGAGCCAGCGAGGAATCAGAGGGGTTTGGCTGGCGGTGAAACAGAGCTGCCGTGATCCGAGCCAAGCGAGGTGAGCGGCCTATTCCACTTCGGCTTGATTGGAGCCACACTTAGTCTGTTCACGCTTCGATTCAGGGTAGCTGGCGTTGCCAACGAGATCGATGATCTTCGATGCAAGCGGAGAGCCAGTTGAATTCCTCCCCGGCATGACCACGGCCAGGACACTTTCCAGATCCTACCAGAGCCTCCACTGATGCCGCTGATGGACCAAATGAAAATGGGCCGCGACACTGTCAAGATAGAAGCATGCCGAACGGAAATAAGCTGGGAGATGGCATCGAATTTTTACTCTTCGAATATTACGATAAGGTGGGCTGATTTGCCGAGCTTCGGCTGATTTTCCAAATATCCTGCTTGACGCTGTCAAGCTCATTTAGATGCCGAATATTGGCTGTATTTTTCTGCCATTCCAATTTGCGAGTTGGCTTTAGAACCAAAGATTCAAAGAGTCGTTGACGATCTTTCACTGTGCCGCTCTTCAGAATTCGAGCATACAAAGCCAATCTATTACGGTGATCCCAGAAAATATCGTCAGTCATTTCATATCTTCATTTCTGATCTTTTGTTCAAATGCTTCTGTATCCAAGGCTGCATCTCCTTCTGCATCTCTTATCGCTTGCAAGGTTGCACTAAACCTGAGAGGTGCTGATGTGGGGCTGTAAGAAATAACTTGGCCTTCATCACCTTTCTTTCTTTTAATAGCATCGCCGACGCCCAATTTCATAGAGAATAAATCAAGAAATCGTGTAGGAGAAATTCCGATAAAGGGCTTAAACTTCCCTGGCTTTCCTGCTCAATTGGTTTCCCCAAAACGGTAGGATTTCCACCTATTTCCAAAACTTCATCGATTAGTGCGTCTCGATGCAATGAGGATGCCATGCTTTTCGGATAAGGCTCGATGTAGAATACTTCCGTAATACCAGAAGCAATGATGTGCTTCGCGCAATTATGACACGGATAAGTTGTACAATAAAGCGATGCATTCAATGTTGAAATCCCGGTGCGAGAGCAGGCCAAAACAGCCGACATTTCTGCATGAACAGGGCGTCCATATTCAGTTATGTCGTTGATGCATGACTTCTTCATCGCGCGCTTAAATTCCTGATCATCAACATTCTCCTTTAGAAGTGGTCGCAATTTCTTCAAAGTATCGTCCAAGAGAAAGTTCAGCCGATTCTTGTTCGCATCAAATCCAAGCCAAGAATCTCGGCGATCATATTCATCGTCTGCCCAATACTGTCCGCCACCGAACCTGGGAACATCGTTTACACCAATCCCACAAATTTCTCCGCGTTGGGAAACCACAACTGCACCAACTTGTCGAGAGAGGTCGCCTGACCGGAGAGCGCTTGCTTGGGCAAGGAACATATAATATTCGGACTGGAATGGGCTAATTTTTGGTGCACCATGCAAGGCATCGAAAAATCTTTCAAGTGCCTGAATGATGCTGTTGTCATCGTCTGAACCATCAACCAAGAAGTCAGCCATCTGAAAAGTATCCCGAGTTTGCTGGCCAAAGAGGGTGGCATCGTCGGTGCTAAAAAGTTCTGAATTTGATTCATCTTGATCTCGTTCGATAAGTTTAAGAGCTTCTTCATTTTTGCTTTGTACACCGTTTGTAAGATAGCTGATTTGATTTTTAAGTTTCTCGCTGACGCCAATCAAGAAGAATAATGAGCCATATACGTTCCTCAGAAATCTGACTTCTTCCGGATGCTTTAGCTGATGAAGGACAAATACCGCTCGCTCTTCAACGCCTATTTCACGAGCGCGATTGATCTGAGCTGCGGAATATTTCGCGAGTATTGCCGCATCAGCTGCTTTGGTCCTCACCTTCGTTCCAAGAGACATTTTCTGACCCATACGAACGATCTTATCTTTGGATCCAGTTTCATTTGGAAAAATTTTCTGAACCAGATCAAGAATGTCGATGACGTTTGCTGAAATATTGAATTTTTTTAGTGATCTCTTAAGGCAGTCCTCAAATTTTTCTAAATTGGCGCCAGATGGAGCTACAAGACCGAGGACAATTTGTCTGCTCTTCTTGGATTGTGTGGCCATATGATCCTCCCATTGGAGGACTATCGTCCTTACAGGTTCAAAGCTTAGAGCACGATGGTTAAGAATTTTGGGACGACCTTCGATGACTGCAAATATTCAGGACTTGTCTCAAGTTTTCAGAGGCTTGTAATGGAGACAGTCCATTACAAAGTGCCCTAACTCGGTCTACTCGATGGGGACACTCGCGAGCCACTCTACAAACTTCGGGTTCAGAGGCTCACCAAGTAGATTGCTGAGTGGTAAGCGAGTTCCGTCCGCTGCCCGGCATTCCGCGTTTCTCGGGGATCTTATAGCCATAAGCCTTGGTAGCTGTAAAGCGCCTGTACATCCCAACCTTGCCCACGGCACTTATATTCGGAGATGTAATTCCCCCAATATTCACCTTCTCAGTACGAACGCTGAACGGCATGCACAATTTATGAAATAACCTTAAATGCAAATTCAATTGAATTAGGCAATGCGTTTCGTATTGCCAGAAAGTTAAAAATGTCAAATATTTTAATTACTTATGACATAACCTCGCATCACAGTGAGGTTAAACGCATCATGATTGAGGAACATGGGTGCCTCGATTACTTTGTTCACAAAGAAACCGCATGGAAGCTTCCGAACACGACGCTTTGGAAAGCTGGTTCTAACGCAGTCGAACTTCGGGAAAATTTGAAAAGCGCGGCGGCAAAAGCAGGCACAGAGGTTAAATCCGTTTTGTGCTTGCCTGTCGCATTCCCCAAGGGAATGTGGGCGGTGTTTGGTTCATCAGAGCCTGCCTCTGAATCTCAGAAAGTCATCTATGAGTTTCGACTGTTAGCAGAATTCCTAAAGGGCTAAGGCAAAACCCAACTTCCCTTATCATTAGGGCCAGGGTAAAGCACCCTGGCCTTTTTTATCAGGTTCCGAACCCTAAAGGGTTCAGCCGCCGAAAGTCTGAGTCGGTCGATTGGCAATGGAGCTCGTATAGCTTCTCGGCGGTCTTCTCAAATCGACGTGCTGCAGTTTCTGAGATCCCTAAAAACTGGTGGTCGAGCTTTGCCTGTGGTCGGAGTCCATCCCCGACCAAATTGCCAACTATGTTTTCCGTCGCGCCACGGGCAATTGCCTCGTTGCGGTCGAGATCCCGCGATTGTGCCCTTAGGGTCGCCAGAGAAGGCAACGGCCCGGTTAAGAGCTGGCGTGCTGCGATAGGGGCTGTTCAGCAGTCTGGCCCGAAAGATCGGAAGGCACCAGGATACCGCCCGCGGAGGATACGAATTGTCTCAAAAGGGGATTCCTAGATGGGAGTGATTGGGGTGTAGCCAGACCCGGTTTCGCGATGGATGGCCCGGATCAGCCATGCTTCGCGCTTATAGAGAGTCGCAAGATCACCTCGCCTGACCCGGCGCCGATTCCCGTTCACCTCAATTTCGCACTCAGCGCCGTTGGTTTCTATTTCATGGATGGCCCGCTGGACATTGGCAAGCTGCTCGTCATAAGACTTCAATCTGCAGCCTCCAGCCCATCGCAAATTGCGTCAATATTTCGATTCATAAACTCTCTCGCGGCATCGGCAT
Organism: Oligoflexus sp.; assembly: GCF_035638955.1. GTDB lineage: Bacteria > Bdellovibrionota_B > Oligoflexia > Oligoflexales > Oligoflexaceae > Oligoflexus. The sequence continues at coordinate 51,746 of NZ_DASQYZ010000382.1, forward strand.
ACCGCATGCAATCGCGTGCGTGATCAGCAACCCCGGCAGTCGTTTCATAGGAAAGCTGGGTTTTACTCCCTTTTTTAACCCATTTGGCTTTTGGAGCTGTGAGTTCCTTGAAAAAGGAATCCTGAAGCCCTTTGTGAAAGTGAATCGTTCCAGGCCCACCATAGGCGAGTGCAACGCCCTTCTTCAGGGCATCCTTGATTTCAACAGCCTTCGCTACGGATTTATTAAGGGCAGAATAGAGGCGACCATGAGTGGCGAGCTTTCCAACCGGAAAAAGATGAGATTGGCCAGCGATCAGGAGTGATAAATAAAAGCAGGGTTCACAATGCGACTTCATCGCAAATTATTCTAGAAGACAAGAATAAATTAATTCTTGAAAAGATTGCGACTTTCTCCCAGCGAAAGACCTCCGTAGAAGATTGCCAAATAGAAAAAATAGGTATTGGTGCACAATTGGTACCTGCATTCCATCAGAAATTGGAGAAAAATATCGCTAAAGAATGCAGGTTTTAGGGGTGGCCACAAATATTGTCATCCAACTCAGTTATCAGTAGTCGGAAGTTTTTTAAGGGGGCCGCAGTTCGCAAACCATTTAACGCGCAGATGGTTCCGTCGGGATCAAGGCTGAGTTAAATGAGCACTGCAGTGACTAAACCAAAACAGTCCAAGAGGTTTTCGGATAGGCACTTAAGCCATAGATGCAATGATGTAGGGTATTTAAGCCTTGATTGTTTATAGCAACCAAGTGATACTTTAGGGTATGGAAACGATCAAGAGAAAAGTAACCTATCGTCTTTATCCATCTCAAAAACAGCAAAATCAGATGATCGAAACCCTGCGTCTTCATCAGAGACTTTATAACGCTGCACTTGAGCAGCGGATGGAAGCGTATTCAAGGCGTGGTATCAGCGTCACTTATAAAATGCAGGCCAAGGATCTGACTCAGCTTAGGGCAGAATTTCCCGAGTACAAGGCACTCAATGCTCAGTCCGAGCAGGTGACACTTAAAAGACTTGATAGGGCCTTTGATAACTTTTTTCAAAGAGTCAGGGAAGGCAAAGCAAAAGCGGGATTCCCGCGATTCAAATCCTTTGATCGCTTCAAAGGTTGGGGTTATGCAGCCCATGGGGATGGCTGGAAGTTTCTTCCGCGCGAAAATCAGGTCAACGGTACAATTCGAATATCCGGCATTGGTCAGCTTCAGGCCAGGGGCCGTGCCCGGTTTGTCGATGAAGAGCGTACGAGTCGAAATCCAGGCCAGCCAAAAACCATGGAAGTCATCAGAAAAAATGACAAATGGTATGCGTCGGTCACCTTCGAAACAATAAGACCGTTCCGAGCCAGTGGCGATACCGGTCTTGGTCTTGATTGGGGAACGGCGAAGTTTTTGACTGGGGTGACGGAGCAAAAGGAAGTCCTTGCTATCAGAAACCCGCGTCATTTAAAAAGGCGTGAGAAGTCACTCAAGTCAGCACAACAGGACCTTTCACGTAAGAAGACGGGCTCTAAAAATAGGCGAAAAGCCAGGAGAATCCTGGCCAATTGCCATGAGAAAATCGCCTGGAAGCGGGAGGATTTTCTGCACCAAACCAGTGCGGGAATCGTTAAAATGGCAAGACTTATTGCCACTGAAAACCTCAGTATCAAAGGCATGACCGCATCAGGCGGGGCCTACAAGAGAGGTCTTAATCGCTCCATTCTCGACTCCTCCCCTGGAAAGTTCTTCCAATTATTGGAATGCAAAGCGGCAGATGCTGGTATTCCATATATCGAAGTACCGACCAGAAAGATCAAGCCTTCACAATCATGTTCAGGCTGTGGCTTTGTCCTGAAAAAGCAGCTTTCAGAACGGGTCCACGATTGCAAGAAATGTGGCCTTGTGCTTGATCGGGATGTGAATGCGGCTCTTGTCATTTTAAATTATGCTTTGACAGGCTTTGTCACGGGTCGGGAACCGACCTCAGGTGTGGAGGAGAAGAACTCTTTTCCTGTGAAACACGAAACTCCATCCCATACCGGAGCAAGCCCGCAGGGCTTGTGAGGATTGGGTGGAGCAGTTCATTAAACTTTGCCTTCTGGCAATTTCGATTGTTCTTTAAGAGCTTCACGCTCACTGTCAGCCATGGAGCGTTTGAAGTTACGAATTCCTTCGCCCAGGTTTTGGCCGAGTTTAGGAAGTTTGCTCGTGCCGAACAGCAATACCACGACGCCAGCAATCATGCACATTTCCATAGTCCCGATAGGCATAAGTCCTCCTCAGTTCCTCAAATGAATAGCACACGTATCGGCTTTTTCACAAAAAAATTGAGTAAAAAAGCACATTTACGATTTTTTTAGGCGCGACCTTTTGGACTCAGGCAGGGGTTTTCGCTAACCTGGCTAATCCTTTGACAAAGAGAGGACGTCGGCGGGCATTCCGGTAACCGCGTCCTTGTGAATTCTTTACAGACATGGCATCTGTGAGGTTCTTTAAACGTGGAAGACCGAGGATCAACGTTATGACAGGTTCCCCTCATATCACGCAGTCCACCCAAGACGCCATTCAGGCTGCTGCCCGTGCGTTGCGTGCGGGTCAACTTGTCGGAATGCCTACAGAAACTGTCTATGGTTTGGCGGCCGCCATCGACCAGGATGCCGCCTTGGAGGCCGTTTTTGCCTACAAACAAAGGCCCTTTGAAGATCCTTTAATCGTCCATGTTCTGGCGCCAGACGAC
>NZ_DASQYZ010000383.1:0-4327 GCF_035638955.1 Oligoflexus sp.
GAAGATCATTGCCGGAATTGAGATTATTGTCATGATCAAACACAAGCCCCGAACAGCGGTGTATTCGTTGCACGAAAAAAGGGTCTTCGTATCCGCATTGTCGCGCTCTTGTTGTCACAAATACACGGTATTTTCCTTTCAAAAATGGCTAGGAGCCAAAGCAAAAAATATATCTGAGTGACTTCAATAGTTCGCGATCAGGCCCGCCACGGTTGGGAAGGTGTGACAAACAGTTCGCTGTCAAAGAAGGGAAGCTGACCAGGATTCCTCTGTGAGTCTGCAATGGGTTCGACACATGAATGAGCAGGGAAGCGCGGTCATAAGCAAAGCCCTGACCCGCTCCTCTGGGGCGCGGTTCGATCTTTCGATCCGAACGGGACAGGTGTTTGGCTTTATCAGACCTTATTCAAAGCAAGCCTGGACCGTTCCGGAGTTATCGTCCAATCCTCCGTCGACGTCATGCATTCTCAGGGCAGCTGCCAAGAGGGGTTCCTTCGCTTGAAAGACGCCGTTCCAGTGACCGAGATAGTTGAGAGATTCCGCGTTCGAGCTTTTGCCAAAAACCAGCAAACTGCCGAAAGGGGCATCGGCATTCAGGGGACGATCCTTCCATTCAGCAGCGGGATAACCGAAACCGGAAACGTAAGCCCAGGTTTTTGACGCCTGCCAATGACCGCTTACACTGACGACTTTGGAGCGAGGCTTGGCAAATTTTACCAACGTGAAAAGACGTTCAGCGCGCACATCAATGCATTCCCGATCCGGAGTACCTGCGGTATCAAAACGGATATCCACGCCTTGGGAGATTAGGCTGTCCAGGAAAGCCTTTGATTTGGGATGGGCAACAGCGACAAACCCGCTCTTGCCTTCGAATTCCCCTCCTCTACCAGACGAACCAAAGGAGTTCACGCCAACGATAACGTGATCACGGATCAATGGCCCCCCAGAGTCGCCAGAGCCGATCAGTGAATCGAGGCCTATTCGGCCCGGTACACTACCACGCTGATCACCATATAGAATCAGGAGGCGGTCTAGATCTTCCTTGGTATTCAGAAAGTTGGTGCCGTAACGGAACTCGCCGTCATTGGCGCCCGTCGTGCGATCATATGTTCCGAAACCTGCGAGTGTCACGACATCCCCGACTTGAGTCGGCGCGAGAGAAATAGGAATCCAATCGGGCGATATGGGATTTGGAAAGACGAGAACCCGCAAATCATTGGAATAGCTCCGGGGCTCGCCTGTAAGGTCCGACATGGAGACATTTCGAATGGCTTTGACCCCATTCACTGTAGGGAGTTCGCCGGGGTGAGTGTGGCAATGTGCGGCCGTGAGCAAAGTGGTTGGTGAAACGAAAGTGGACGTGCAGCCGCCGATTTTCACCACAGCGTTGAACTCAGCAGGTTTTTTCTTAATGCCATTGGTGACCTTTAATTGTGAGGTTGAGCCCCCACTTTGCTTGGAATCTCCGCAGGCGCTGACGAGGATGAGACTTATGCCTGTACAAAGCAGGCTTCGGAAAAAATTTGGGACAGGATTCGATGGTGTCATTCTTGGCTCCAATGAAGAGGTGTTGCGTCGCGCAAGATCTTTAGCAAAAGCGTTGCCACATTCAAGAAATTACGTAATATCGTGCGCTTAAGCATGCTTGTGGGAGGAATCGATCTGAATTGCTGTGGGCTATGCGCTAAGATCTTGGACACGACGTCCTAGATTCAGAACGCGAGGAGGACGGGATGCACCAGGACCCCGGAAAGAATGCTTAAGAATTGATCCAGGTGCTGAGTGAGTCTTCTCCACGGAATCAGGACGGCACTGAAATCCAGTATGGAAGCGTAGTCCATGGTTTGGTCCATTTCCTTTTTCGCACAAAGTTCATTTTTTGGTCGCAGCACTGGCGTGAGGGACGGCGCTGCTGCTTATGAAGCGTTATCTCTTTGACTTCAGATTTTGAGAAGAGGTATCCGAGGTCAACGTCTTTGCCAAATGACAAGACCGAATGTTTTTTGCCATCTCAAACTGACTTTTTGTCCTGAAAAGGCCCATGGTCACGTTACGGAGAGTGATCATAAGATGGGGAAAAGAGCCGGACCTGACGGAGCTGCGATCCTCAAGAAGGGGGTTACGGCTGGCTTCCAGCGTACGTCAGGGTTAGCCCTGAAATGCACCCATAACAGAAAACGAGACAGAAACTGTTGGAGTGTCTCATTCTTTGGACTTACACCGGGCTTTCCATTCCCAAATCCTGCCAACCGATCGAACCTTCGCGCCTTCCAGGTGCTGGCACCCTAATTGCAAAGGCAAGGTCCTGTTCACGCGTCTATGGAAAAAATGAGTACGATAATCTTGTAAGGAGTGTGTTGATGAAAACCCTTGGATTTCTCGTGGCTGGAATCACTGTTGCAATGTGTGCCCTTGTTACTGATGCCAAGGCTTGCTCGGTCAGGCCTGTTGACCTTGTCGAGCAGACAAGCGATATGCAGAGATTTGTAACAACCGCCCTGAACCTTGATCCCGCTGAGATAATTTCCGTGGATGCAGGTCATGTGTCGGGGGACTACATTTGGTCTGACCCCATGTGTCCTGAAGGTCGGACGGCCAGCGCAACGTTCACCGTCAGATTCAAGAATTCAATGGAGCCCCTGGCGAGCAACTGCGTAAGCGTTGTCAAAGTTTCAAGAACTGAACCGACAGGGTTCAGCAAGATTCCGGTCAAACACAGAATCAGTATCGAAATTACTCAGGAAAAATGCCAGCGATGAATTAACGGGAAACTGTCACGCCGAAGCAAGCAGGACGGGGTCTTCGGGGCGAAGCATGAAAAAGGTGGTGTCATCGGCCAAGGGTTGATTGATCCTGTGTTGGTTCATGAGTTGAATTAGTGTCCATCCGGAAATGAAAGGCTGATTAGGAAAGGGGTTGCGCACTTTTAAGATGACTTTTGCTGAAGAATGTTGAATTTGATTGTTACCACACAAATAAATTCAGGTGTTTACCAAAGAGGACAAAAAAAGCGCAGCAAGGCTCTCAGCCAATGCCCTGTACGCTGCCAGAGGATCCGCCGATGGATTCTCGAAGCGTAGAAAGCGCCGCGCAGTCCGCGCTGCAATCAGTCCGCTAGTCAGCCTTGCTCTCCTCAGCGCTTCCGGGTAACGCGCGGAGGCGCCTATCCGCCCCGCCGAGAGTATCCCGCTACACAACCGGCAAATGAAATTTACTCCTGCGCCTGCGCCCGCGCAGAGCACGGGAAAGAACCCGGCGACCATGTGCCTGCAATAACTCTCCATGCAACGTGGGAGGTGAGATTAGTAGACGACTGCCCTGCCCTATGTTACAACTCGCCGTCCAGAACAGCTCAGTTCTGAAATCAAGACTCGTATCCCAGATTATGGACGAAGCCTAAGCTCAAAAATTGAGGTCGCGCCTCGCAGGCAGCTATAAATCCATCAGAAACGAGAATTTGAAGTTTGGTCTTGAACTTGCACTTGGAACGTTGGTACACGTTGGTTTATCCGAGAGCTGACTGGCATTTCCCTATACATGGAGATTCATTGATGAGACTTGATAGAATGGCTAGCCTGGCGATCACCGTTTTAGGCATGACCCTGCTCGGCTGTGGCAGCGAAAAGTCCGACAAAAAGCAGCCGAAATCCGGAGAAGTCCCAGCAGCGCATAATTCCCTCGGTCTTCAGGGGGAATGGCGAAGCGAATTGGAGCCTGATCAAGTTGGTACTGACCCGAACGAAACATCAATCGTGTTTCATCCCCTGTTTCGCTTTGCTGCCCAGGAACTGACCTTCGTTCAAGAATGCGTGGTCCACTCAAAAGAAACAAAACAATCCTGGAAAGCTCAAGTCTCGACCAAAATAACTTATGAGGAAGCAGGTTTTATCGTTTCTGAAACTGTCGAGCAGGATACAGAAATGCAGGTCGGAAGAGGCATCACCATAACTTGCACCGCTGAGTTACCAGAAGGCACTTATGCTGTGGAAAAGCTCAATGATCAGCTGCTGCATGTAAAAATGCCTAACGGCCAGGAGTGGGTCGTCAAGAAAGTGCAAAAGTCGAGCTGATAACTGTAGGGCGGTCATCGAAAAGGTTTTCGGGAATTAGGCAACGTAATGGCATGAACAGCGCTTGATGGCTTTTTATCGTCTTTTTCCTGTCTTGCAATTCCGCGCAAATTATCGGTTGTGTTGCGCCTGGGTAAGCCCGTGGTATTCTCCGGGAAACCTTGGGAGGGCGGCTCATGCTTTTTGACACCAAAGGACATTGTTTTGAGCGCCAGATCATCATGCTTCATGTCCGCTGGTATCTTTCATATAAGCTG
>NZ_DASQYZ010000384.1:0-4878 GCF_035638955.1 Oligoflexus sp.
TTGGCAAATTATCGTGCAGAGTCGATTTGGGAATTCGCAGCTGGGCGGAGATCTCGCGTAGGGAATGTTGTCCTTCTTCGACCAAGGCCAAGGCGCGCAGCTTCGTTGACAGGCTACTATAATGGCGAACCGACATGCCGAACCCCCAATTTCCAGGCAAATTTGGGATGACTTTACATGTCAATAAGAGCAGATTCACCCGCGAATAGTACCGTCAATTGTATCAGGAGGCTGTCCGGCTGCTGGACCCATCCTAAAAAATCTGGCAGGCGGCATCTGAGCTGGCGAGTGAGCAGCTGAAGGAACTGGGGAGACGAATCCAGGAAATGGAAGCCAGCCGCGCACGCCTTAGGCAGGAGGACATGGAGGAGATAGGCCGGCTCGAAACCGAGCGGGATGCACTGGGGCAGGAGAAACAGGAACTCCTAGAAAGGCTCACCGAGGAGACCAGGGCCATGAATGAGGCCAGGGCCGGGCTGATGGAGGTCACACAGAAGCTGACCGTGCCGCTCATGCGTGAGCATGAGCTTGATCGGCAGAAAGGCCTTTTGGAGAAGGAGCTCAAGGCCGCCCGTGATGATGTGGCACGGGTTTCAAAGGATGGTCTCAAGGTCGAGGCCTTTCTGGAAATCGAGAGGTCGGATCGGGAGAAGGTTGAAGCGGAGTTTTCCACCGCCCGGACCGTCCTCAGGGATCTTCATGAGCAGGTCTCCTCCCTTCAAAAGGCTCTCGCAGTCGAACAGCAGAAAGCCAGAGGCCTTTCCGAAGGAAACCTACAGCTCAAGGAACAGCTTGACAGGGAAAGGGAAAGCAGCAAAAACATGATCGAACGCCAGCAGGCCGACCATGACGCCCTGAGGAGGGTTCTGAATGAAGTCCTCGGCGCCCGGAAGGAAACGCCCGAAAAGCCAAAGTCCGCTGAATCAGCCGTCGATCATTTTGGAAACTGAGCCCGAGGGTCTCGGGGCAGCATCTCCGGATTCATACGAGCAGCAGCTTAAAAAAGTGTGCGAAGCAGGCAAAGAGCCCATAAGGCTGAACAGGAGTACATTTCATTCAGTTTTCAGTCGACGCCTGCGAAGAATATTAAGGAGTTTCCCCAATGTCTATAGCTGGACAGTGCTCCTCATCTTTTCCCATATCCATTCGGAAGCGGGGGGAAAGTTATTTCAAAGATAATCGAGTGGACATTTTCGATATTCAAAAAAACAGTATCGACGCCTTTGTAGCCGGATCTGATGAATACGAAGTTCAGCTGGCGCTGAAGAAAGTCTCGAAGCGATTTCAGGTTTCAGCTTCCTGCACTTGCCCGCATTTTGATGAAGGCAATCTATGCAAGCATATATTTGCTGTGATCCTGGCAGCGGAAAAAAAAGGCTGGGCAAAGCACGTGACTGCAGGCAAGACAGACCTTTCCGTTCAATGGGATGGGGAATTTACGAATGATCAAGATGATGACCGGTGGGATGAAGACGAGGACGAAGATCCCGTTGACGATGGAATCCCCGGCGATTATGTCACGAATCGACAAAAGCCTCCTCAGAAGGCTCAACATTCCTATTCCCGTGGCCAGACATCGCTCGATTGGAAAAACTTATTCAACGATATGAACAGGATTGGTGCGCGACGGTCATCAGAAGGCTTAAAAGCCAGGATCACACCACCAAGCGACAAAATGCGCGAGCTCTGGTACGGAGTCAGCCTTGCTGCAAGCAAGGCGCAGGGTGAGCTGACTCTTGATCTTTTCCAGCGGGAAAAGCTTAAAACAGGAGTTTGGGGGGCTTTCAAAAACCATAAAGTCCACAGATCAGACCTTGAGTCATTGAACAGTTCAACCGACCGCGCAATAATTGAACTCATGCTTGGTGGTGAGGCGGCCAGTGAATTCCCGAATCGCGAATCCAATTTTATTGGATATTCAGCCAAGTCCGGACGTTACAAGGTATCGGCTGAGCTTGCGCGCGTCCTGTTGCCTCGACTTTCCGCCACGGGCCGATTGTCTCTTATTGACTTCGCCGACGAAAGTCCTAGTGTCGAACAACTCGTCTACGAAACCGAAGTCTGGGAGTTTGAACTTGCATTGAACCCGGCTGTGCCAGAGCGTGAAGGCTGGCTGCTCCAGGGCCAACTACGACGGGATGATTCCACAGTTGCATTAAGTGAACCCAGGCTGCTTCTGCAAAATGGTCTCGTGATCTTCGACCAGACTATTGCGCCCTTGGCAAGGATGTCACCCGAAGATTTTCAGTGGATTGTCCACTTGCGGCTGAATGAACAAGTAAGAATCCCCGCTCGCGACTTTGACTCCTTTGTTGAAGAGTCAGCTCATCTTCCCTGCTTTCCCAAAATAAACTGGCCGGCCGCTACCGGATGGAAATATGCAACCGGAATGCCAGAGCCTAAACTTTCCATCACGGTGTCCTCAGAGAACTGTCCAATAGGGCAATTGATGGCATTTGTAGTCTATGACTACGAGGGCAGAAGATTCAGACAACATGATGTCAAGGCCATTTGGGTTGATAGGCCCGGTAAGGTGGTGTGGCGGCGCAATCCGGAAAGAGAACTTGAGCTTTTCAACGAAATCCTGATGCAAAAAGGAGTGATGGCGAGCGGCATGGATGATGCAGATGTTTGCTTCCCTATCACAGAACTTGAAAGTCTCACGACCTTTCTTTCAGAGAATGGGTGGCTTGTTGAAGCTGAAGGCCGGCCTTTGCGAAAATCGGGTGAGTTCAAGTTGTTCGTCTCATCAGGAGTCGATTGGTTCGATCTGCAGGCAAACTTTCAATTCGGTGCAGAATCCGCAGATCTTCCTGCCCTTCTTAAGGCCCTTGAACAAGGGCAGAAATTCGTTCGGTTGGGAGATGGCAGTATGGGGATCCTGCCAGCAGAGTGGCTGGAAAACTTTCGCCCGTTAACAAGGTTTGGCCAGCTCAAAAAAAACGGAGTCCGGTTCAGGAGAATGCAAGTCACCATTCTTGACTCTCTCCTTGACGACTTGCCTGAAGCAACTGTTGATCAGCACTTTGCCGATCTAAGGGCCAGGATCAAATCATTCGCTGGCATCAAACCTTCAAATCCTGGAACCAGTTTTCGCGGCAGTCTCAGAGAGTATCAGCGTGAGGGTCTGGGGTGGCTCAATTTCCTCCAGGATTTTGGATTCGGGGGCTGTCTGGCCGACGACATGGGTCTTGGGAAGACCGTCCAGGTCCTGGCAATGTTGCAGGGTCGTTATGCCGCAAAAAAAATTTCCCGACCTTCCCTGGTGGTTGTGCCTCGCAGTCTTGTCCATAACTGGATGGCTGAAGCGCAACGTTTCTGTCCTGATCTCAGAATTTACGACTATTCTCATCACAAAAGGCATGAAAATTGGTCGGCCATGGCTTCATTTGATATTGTCTTGACAACATACGGAGTCCTGCGTCGGGATATTAATGAACTTCGCTCCATAACATTTGACTATGCGATCCTTGACGAAGCTCAAGCCATCAAGAATCAATCAGCGCATGTGGCAAAAGCCGCCCGACTGATTAAGGCTGAACATCGGCTCGCCATGTCCGGGACTCCCGTGGAAAATCATCTGGGTGAGCTTGGATCGATTTTCGATTTTCTGAACCCGGGCATGCTCAAATCTTCAATGCTTGCGGCCATTTCAAAAAAAGGTCATGAGGCCGGATCGGATATCGCGCTTCTTGCCAGGGTGCTGAAGCCATTCATCCTTCGCCGTACCAAGCAGCAGGTATTGAGGGATTTACCGGATAAAACAGAACAGACTGTGGTTTGTGAACTCAAATCAAAACAGCGAAAACTCTACGATGAACTGCGCAGGCACTATCAATGGCAGTTGACCGCGACAATCAAAGAGAAAGGAATAAGCGCTTCCCGGATTCACGTCCTGGAGGCGTTGCTTCGACTCAGGCAGGCTGCCTGCCACCCTGGTTTGATCGACAAGGATCGCAGGCACGAATCCAGTGCCAAACTGGATGCCTTGCTGGAACAGCTGCGCGAGGTCGCAGATGGAGGTCACAAGGCTCTGGTTTTTAGCCAATTCACGAGCATGCTCTCTCTAGTCCGGGAGCGCCTCGACAAGGAATCCATCAAATATGAGTATCTCGACGGGAAAACAAAAGATCGACAGATGAGGGTGCAGAAGTTTCAAACGGATACTGCTATTCCCATCTTCCTTATCAGCCTCAAGGCAGGAGGACTTGGGCTCAATCTGACCGCTGCGGACTATTGTTTCATCCTTGATCCATGGTGGAATCCCGCCGTCGAAGCCCAGGCCATTGACAGGGCCCACCGGATGGGTCAAACCAAAAGCGTGTTCGCCTATAGACTGATCGCCAGGGATACGGTCGAAGAAAAAATATTGGCCTTGCAGGAGAGAAAGCGCGATCTGGCGAATGCAATTGTTTCGGCCGAAAACAGCGTGCTCAAAAGTTTAACATTGGAGGATATCCAGCTCCTGCTGTCTTAATGCTGCACTCGACAGGCCTGACTTTGTTTTTGTTAAAATGCTGCTGTAAGCGTCAATATCTATAATGTGCAGGCCTCATCCCAGCTTTCGCCTGATAATATCTTCAAGCTTCGACACCCGTTCCTCCAGGGTGCTTCGTTCACCCAGGAGAACCCAGGGCCTAGATAAATTCGTAGGCATTCTTTCCGGGGCCCGGGTACGCGGCACTGCGAACTGTCGCTTAAGGACGGCGCAGAATCACGCGCTGTACGCGGATTTCGCCCGGCCTTTGAAGCAGGATCTTGAGCTCCGTCGCCAGGGCATTGTTGTAACCTATGCAAGCATCGGCTTGACCAACTCTCACATACCGAACGCCGCGCATGAGATTGCATTCCTTGTCAGAATTGCCACTGTTCTCACCC
>NZ_DASQYZ010000385.1:0-37922 GCF_035638955.1 Oligoflexus sp.
CGCGGTCCCAAGCTTGCGATTCCACAGGATCGAGTTGGAATCAATATCCCAGTCACGCGACAGTCCGTGTTCGTACTCGGGTAGAAAAGTTTCTTAAACTTTCTTTAGCGCTGTCCCAAAAATGCTGACACATTCCGCATGGCCGACGGGTATCGCTCCCTATCGGCCACGCGGTTTGAAAAGTTCCTGAAACACGGCGCGCGCGTCGACAGGCAGGTTTTGCCAATCCGGCATGTGAAGGAAATGATTGTGGTCAAAGGGCTTCTGCTGCCTGGCCCGCAGGTGACGTTCGGCGAGCAGAGCCAGGACCCGGCCATAGGCCTGCATGAATTGAGTGAGGTGCGCCTCACTGTGCAGATGATCCAGGGAGTGCTCCAGCTGACGAAGCTGATGCGTCGCGGCAAACTCGCGAATGGCGGTCCTACTGGAATCGGTAAAGATCTGATGGAATTCTTCCACTCGTTCGGGGCGCAAGGTGGTCAGTTCCTGAAGGGCCTCGATCTCCATGGTTTTATAAAGTGCGAGGTCCTGCATTTCGATGGAAAGGGAGACATCAAAAACGAAAAGAAACAGTTCCATGACCCGTTCATTTTGAATGATGGGGACCCATTTGAATTTCAAATGTTTGACTTGATCGAGATCATCAAACACTTTCAATCCGCCCAGAAGCTTTTCCAGGGCATGGTCCAACGCGTCCTTGTCCTGCATCTGCACCTGAAACCACTGGGCCAAGTCCTTGCCGCTGCCAGGGAGGCCCTGGAGCCGCATCCGCCGTAAAAAGAAATGCATCTCGTGCCAGGCCTGAACGTCAAAGCCAATCGTATGCCGGAGATGGGCGGAATATTCACTGCTGATGTTGAGCGCGCCCTGTTCATTCCAACTGATCCATAGGATGCCGGTGGAGATCGATTGAAATATGGTGCGAAGCTCGGTCGTGCGTTCGAGAATCTTCTGATCCAGACTTCGAATCTCAACCTCGAGTTGGTCCTTGAGGCTTTTGATCTCCATTTCCTGATGCTCGGCCAGGGCATAGGCATCGGTAATGCGGGTCGCTAGCAAAACGGATTGAAAAATCATGGTGGCCAGATAACTCATGGGCTGCATGGCTGTGTGCATCTCGACGTTAAGGCGGACATTCAGGACTTCAAAAACAGTCGAAGCAAGAGTGGTTAGGGCACAGACCACGAAAATGATAGCGCCTGAACGTCTCCGCCTGAGACCTTTCGTGATGACGACGATATACGTATAGATGATGAGCCCCAGCAGCAGATAGATGAGACTCAGGAGAAAAAGAAAAATCCGGGCGTCAAGGAAAAGGAAGACACTGCCGGTGATGCCGATGACCCATCCCAGAATCGATAGGAACTCCGGCGTTTCCTGCTCAAAGACCGAGCGAACCAGGCTGATCGTGGAGGGTAGCAGCACCAAAACAGCCAGGGTTTCCAGGCGCCAGTACCAGGATTCATGGGGCAGGGCAAAGTAGTGCAGCTGCCCCTGGCCGGACAGAATCAAACGTGCGATCAGGGCCACGGCATTGATCGACAAAAAGAGGGCAATACTGGACCGACGCCGGAGAAACGCAAAAATCAGATGATAGAAAAAGCAGGCGAGAATACCGGTCACCGCCAGCAGGTCAAAGGAATAATGAAGCAGATCGGAACGCGTGCCTTGACGCTGATCCTTGATATGAAGCGCACCTCGGAGACCGCAGGCTGGAGCTTGATTGCATTGCAGGCGCAATTCCATTTGCATCACATCATGGGTGACGTGATGCAAAAACATGAGACGTTTGGGGCCGGTGGTGGCATCCTGATGCCAGACGCGTGCGCCGTTGATGAGAAGCTCGGCATCACCGAAAACTCGAATCATGCTGATGTGCAAGGTCTGCCCTAACATTCCGGATGGCACGCGAACTTGAATGCAGTAGGCTCCTGACGTCTCGCTTCGTGTTTTGCCGGATGGACCTTTATAAGAAAAAACCGGGAAATCATGCACCTGCTGATCGGCTGCCGTGAAATCACAGGAGGACGGATTCCAGGAGATCGGGCCTTCAATACGCAGTCCTTCATTCGATTCTGCCTCATTCCACGCAAAAGTGGAGAGTGGGGCAGCCGAAGCCTGGATCGGGCTCAGAAGAAGAAGCATCAGCGCCATCAGGATCTTCATAAGGACACCTCATGAAAACCGAAGCGTCGCGGCAGCAGAATACACCACATCCCTTCTCGAAAACCTTGTTCATTCTTTCGACTGCGCCACACAATGCGGATTTGTCCGCCCATCTGATGAATGGCGGCCTGCACCGCATCCATGCCGATGCCGCGGCCGGAAATATCATTGACCTCGCTCTTGGTGGAAAAACCAGGTGCGAAGACAAATTGCGCAATCTCTTCATCACTCAGTTGATGTTCGGCCATAATCAGGCCTTTTTCCACAGCCCGCGCATGAATGCGATTCAGGTTGAGCCCGCGGCCATCATCATGCACTTCGATCAGAATTTTTTCCCGATACTGAATCCTGACCAGAATCGAACCCTGCTCGGCCTTGTTTTGGGCACGCCGCTCGTCAGGACTTTCCAGGCCATGATCCAGGGCATTGCGGAGGATATGATTCAGACCACCCAAAAGCTTGCCATGAATCGTGCGCCGAATCCCAATTTCACCCCCTTCAATGGTGATCAGGGGCGCGGGTTTACCGAGTTGCGCCGCGACGGAAGCCATGCCGTCCTGTAAGGAGTGGATCAGCGTATCGGTTCGAATAAAAAGCGATTGCACATAGGCGTGCCACGCCGAAAGCCAGGGTTCACTGGGCGACTCGGGTCGGGCCAGAAGCTGCTGGCCGCAAACCAGAAGCAGGTCTTCATCCCGTTCGCGCGTGGGCAGATGCTGCGTGTCCAAGCCGAGCGTATTCAGGGTTTGTCGATGCGATTCCCAGACGGCAAAAAGAGGCTCCAGGCCACTTGTCGGTTGGCGCAAAAGACGATCTTCCATATCATGCGCGGTTCGAGCGAGGCTGGTCAGACCAAAACTGCGAGCCAGTCCCTTCAGGGTGTGCAGCTCACGAAGCAGTCGTGCCTGACGCTGATCCGTTTCGTTATGCTGAGAGTTGAGACGCTTCATAATATGCTGCGCCTCATGCATGAAAATCATAAGATTATCGGGGTCGGTCGCCAGCAGCTGCACTATCCGGTCAAAGATCTGCTGATCCAATTCAAATTGATGGTAGATGGATCGCTCGGACGAAACATCCACGAGGACGAGCAGCACCGAATGAATGGAACCATCCAGAATAACGGGAGCCCAGGCGCACAGGAAGGTCTGCGTGCCCTGATCATGGGCCTTGCGCAGTTCCTGCGGTAAATTTTCAGCATTGAGCTCGAAGCTGATCGCATCATCACCCAGGATGGCCTGCAGCGTGGCTTCAAGCTGCGCCCGCTGGTCGGAATCCAAATTGGTTTGCTCCAGGAAATGCTTCATCACGGACCATGTGATGACCTCGGCGCCCCCCAGTATGTGCTTGGTGGATTGCGAAAGATAGGAGCCGATGCGCAACCGACCCTCATCTTCCTCGATCAAAAGCACACCTTCCGGCAGGTTGTGCAGGAGTGTGGCCATCTCTTCGGTGGTCTGGTGAATGCGCCGTTCCAGAAATTCGGCCTGTTTGCGCAGCTTGCGGTTGAGATTGTCGATACCCCGGGTTTGCCGTTCCACCATGTGAAAGGTCCGGTCGAAGTTGAGAGACTGCGAGACCGATGCGCCCAGCGAGAAGAGCAGAACACCAAGACCTAGAAGACTGTAATTCTGATCGATCCGGTTCACCGCATTATAAATCTCGACCACCGCCATGATCATGAGCAGGGCTGTGGCGGGCAGGAGCACCAGGGTGCCCGGCCGCCTGTTGCGATAGGCAAGAAAAAGGATCCAAAGAACGGGTGCCACGAGCAGTACGGTAAAAATTTGCATCGGGGCGAGGAGCAGCTGCGATGTGCTCAGGGGCGAGATGACAACAACGCAGACAGCTGTCAGGCAGACGGCTCGTACGACCTTAACGAAGATCGCTGGCGTATCCACGGGATAAATCGAGCGCAGCATTTGCACACCGACAAGGATGATGCTGTAAAAGCTCACCCAGCCAATTTTATAGATCAGCATTTCGTTCCAGCCGAGTTCGGAGAGCCAATGCGAAGATCCGGTGCAAAGGAGCCGGATGACGACCAGCATGAAAAACAGGCCGAGATCGCGATAGGCCACAAATTTACGGCGGAAGGTAAAGAGCCAGAGGTGATAAATGGACGAGAACACCAGAAGGCCAAAAACCAAAAAATCAAAGGCCATCAGCGTGAGACTGATGGATTGTATTTCTTCGGCACGACCGATCAGAAAACGATCGAGGAATCCACCGGTGTGGACATGCCAATTCGTGGTCTGGATGATGATCTGTTGCTGGGCGTCCTGGGGCGTAAAATAAATTCGGTTATGACCCGGATTCCGATCCCAGGGTTCGGACCCATCCGGACCGAAGTCATGGTGAATCATCATGCGTTCGTTCAGCCAGATCGTCGCCGGACCCAAAGTTCGCGGCAGCCACATGCCCAGTGGAACGCCAATCAGAGCTTCAGGTATATGCAGGCTGAGACGATAGGTAGCCTTGCCCTTGCGTTGCACACCCAAATGTTCAAGACCGCTCCATATCGCTGGAAACGGCACCAGGACGGCCTCAGTTTTTCGCTGTTCGAATTCCTGAGGTGTGAGCAGCGCGTCCCATACCATCTCCGCTTCGCCGACGATTTTAAAGAGGACCTTGCTGTCGCCCGGAAGGGTGGCCGTGCCCTGCACCAGCTTAATTTCGGTGATGGCCCACGCATCTTCCCTGACGAGGAAGAAAAGCAGCAGGATAGTGAGAAAACTGCGCATAGCATCCAATACAGCAAACGTCGTCCATGGATTTCGACTGTTCACGTATCGATATCTTGTGCGGAAACCTCTTATCCTGGTTTGGAAAGAGGTTTATTTCGCCTGAAATAGCAATATGTTATGACGTGATTATGACCAAGGCGTAAGAGGTTTAGAGCGTGCCTGGATCGCTGGGATCGAGGCCCGGTCCCTGCAGAATGGGAGCTGACGTATCGCCAGCCGCATCAGCCGGTTGCAAAATTTCCACCAGCTTCTGGTCTTTGAAGGTTGTGAGCACCGATCCGCTGGCTAGCGTCCATTGCACCTGAACCTGCAGCTGCGCGACCCGTTCGCGTAAGGCTGGCAAATCAGCGGCCGAGATTGTGTAGAGGGCATGCCAGACAGAGTTGCTGGGATTGGAAGCGATGACCACACCAACGGGAAGGTTGCTCTGCCATTGGATGCGATTTTGCGTTGTGCTCAAATCGAGCTTCGTCATCGTGCCCGCTTCGTTCAGGCGACAACCGTATTCAGTGCTGACGTCAGTTGCCGTTGCATCCTTGCGCAAGGAGCACATCAGATAGGAACCCGCGATGTTGGTGGGCACGTCGACGCGTTCCGCATCAGCATCGGACTCAGTGGATTTTTTTGCGTTGCCATCATCATCTTTTTTCGAGGCAATGAAGGTCTTCATGACGGGATTACAGGCAGACAGCATCATGGCAATAAGGGCTAAATTAAGATATTTCATGGCTTTTGCTCACAGTATTTTTGGCCGGCTCGACTCTTTTGCTGCTTCTGACAGCCGGCCTGCGAGCGATCCATCAGGTTCGCCAGTTGACTGCCGGTGATATCCAGAATTTCCAATCGGGTCAGCTGAGCCAACGGTTCAATCGACATGACCGCCGTATTCTTCAGTAGTAGCGAATTCAGGAGCACCTTGTTGCGCAATGGCTCCAGGTCCTTGACAGCTGTGGTGTTGAACTGCAAGGTATGGATGCGTTCCATTTTTTGCAAACCAGCCAGGCTGGTCAGGCCGGGATTATCGCTGATATTGAGAATCTGGAGATTTTGAAGGTCGTTGAGACAGCTCGCATCGCTTAATGCATTGCGGCTGAGGTCCAACTGAATCAATTGATTCAGCGGCGCGAGGGCTGAGCAGTCGCTCATCCTGATCCCTGAGGCTGTGAGCAGACGCAAGGATTTAAGCGTTTCCAAACCTTTCAGATTTACCGATGGTGCCAGGTTGAGATTCAGCTCCTGAAGCTTTTGCAGCTTCACCAGAGGGTCGAGGCTCAAGGCGACGCGATTGGAACCAAGATTCAATTTTTCCAATTTCGTCAGTTCCGAAAGTGGCTTCAGATCGCTAAAACTATTGCTGACGGCAATGAGCGACGTCAACTGCGTGAGGCCAGCCAACGGTGCCAGGCTCGTGGCATTCAGACTATCCATGCGCAGGACCTGCAGCTTTGTGGCCTGGGCCAGTGGGGTCAGATCCGTAAGCGTATTGCCGGAGATATCGAGTTCCACCAGAGCGGGAGTCCCGGTGATGAATCCAAGGCTGCTGAGACTTCCAAAGGGAACTTCCAGCTTTTCAAGACTTTTGAGATTGGTTAGGAACTGACCGTCGGAAATAAGATTGCCCAGGAGCGTGAGCTGCTTCAATTGAGTCAGCTGGCCCAGAATCTCGGGATTGCTGAGAGGTGATGTAAACAAATTGAGTTGTGTGAGGCTCTTGACCGGCGCCAGAAAACTGATATCACTGACGTTGAAATCAGCGATCTCGAGTGAGGCTAGACGCGGCAGATTCTGCAGAAAACTATAATCCAGAACAGGTGCTGTGTTCGGATTTTCGCCGGGTCCAACCTGGTTGGCAATTTCCAGAACTTCCAAATTCTTCAAAAGGCTGATATTTTCCAAACCCGTAAAAGGGCCGCCCAGAATATGCAGTTCGACCAGGCGCGGGGTTTGCGCCAGGAAACTATAGTCTTTGACTTTGGTGCCCTGCAGGTCCAGGACCTGGAGTTGCGTCAGGCTTTTTATGGGGCTGGGATCAGCAAGGTCAGGATTATTATGGATATTGAGATGGATCAGTTTGGTGAGCCCGGCCACGCTTTGCAGCTGGGTAATCTTATTATTGTGAAGACTCGCGAACTGCAAATTTTTGAGGGGCGCCAGCGGCTCCACGCTGGTGATGAGATTTTTCGAAGCTTTTAAGAGTTGAAGCTGCGTCATCCCTTGGAGGGCACTGATGTCGGTAATCGTATTTTCGGAGCATCCGAGCTCCACGAGCTGGGTCAGAAAACTGAGAGGGCTGATGTTGCTGATCTGGTTTCCCGAGACATCCAGATAGCGCAGATTTTTCAGATACTGCAGGGCATCAAGATCAATAATGCTGTTGCCGCGCAGGTCCAGACGTACGAGCGAGGGTGCAAAACGCAAGAGGTTGATATCGCGAATTCCGCTTTCCACCAGACTCAGATCGCTTACCGTAGCCAGATAAGCAAAGAGACCTTCGCAGCTGGTGCTGGAGGAATGAGCTTTCAGGATTTTAACGGTATAGATGAGTTCGGGGTTCTGTTGATTCTCACAGAGTTGGGCGAAGGCCAGGAACGCGCTTTCCGTGGCGGGACCGATTTCCTTCGTCTCCACACCATTTTTGGCATCCGTAGCGCTCCGAACCCGGCTGGCAGCCACACCGCGATTGGATTGCACACTCTGCTGGCAAGCGCCCAGCAAAAGCAGCAACATCCACGCGATAAGCGCATGTAACCATGGTCCTGGCATAAGACTTCGTGACCTCTAGGTATGGAAACTCTGTATCCTTCCCTATCGGCTGAAGCGCGGTAAAACTTGAAATTGCCCAAGCTTGTCCAATGCTTTGACCAGCTTACCAAAGCTCATATTTGCTGAGGTCGAGGATACCCCGCGCGTCCTTTCGGTCCTGGTCGCTGAATTCCTGGAATCGATCGTAATGCTGCCAAAACCGGGGGTCCTGACGGCTTATCCCGTAACGTTGGATCCAATCCTTCAGCCGCTCCGGACGGCTCGGCTGGAGCTGCAGGGTGTCATTCACAAAGGCCAGGAGTTCCTCTTCACGCACCTTCAAAAAGAAATTGGGGAAGGCTCCATAAACCCCTGGCAAAACTTCCAGCCGATTCTCTTGCGGCACCAGGCGCCCGTCTTCACCAAACATGAAGCTGACATTCAAATGCTCTTTGTGATGAATGAGGCTATAGAGTCGATCCTTGCGATCGCGTCCCTGAACCAATAGGAAACTCAGGTCCGGCAAAGGTGCGAAGTGAGCGCCCGGTTTGGCTGTCAGATGCACCAGGACCTGATCCGTGGGTGGCAGGTTGCGAGCCTGGGCAGCCCCACGAACCCGAGCGTTGAAATGTTGCTGCAGGACGTATTGCACAAACTCCTGCTTGGGATCGGCCGTGTAATAGGGAATCAAACTGGAAGCGGGAACCCCTCCATAAGGATTCAGGTATTTCATCAGCTCCTGAGCGGCCAGACCCCGATACCAGGAAGCTCGCAGCTTTTCCCGACCTTTTTTCGGCAGAAAGGACAAAAAGAGATCCTCGGATTCCACACGCAGGTTATCCATATACATGCGCGTGGCGGATTGATGGAAGACATTGCCAAAGACATCAAAGCCTGACGCGAGGAGATAATACATCCGTTCAAAGATAGGGTAATCCATGACCCAAATCGTCTTGGGAGTGCGCCCCAGCGCCCCAGCGCTGACGGATGCGTTATCAAAATGACGAAACACGGTCAGCACAGCCTGGGGATTGTGATCATCACCGTCCCAGATATCATTCAGTTCGAGCCCTTTGGGAAAGCTCGCAGCAAATAGCTTCTGCCTTTGCGCAACGAAAGCCAGTTGGGACGCCTTGTATTTCACATAGACACTGGACAGAGGGTTGTTCTTACCAGCTGCAGGCAACGCCAGATCCTGGGCCGCGCGTTCCAAAAATCCAGGGCTTTGCTGGGCCAGATCCTCCCGAGGGGCCAGGAAGAAAATATAAAAGTGTTCGTCGATAACGTTCACGGCAATGGGACCTTCGCAGACCGGGCCCTTGATGAAGGCACTGACGAAGAACAGCGAATGATCCAGCAAAAACCGGTAACGGCTTTCCGCCGGGATGGCTTGAAAGGCAAGGAAGGGATTGGCGGCCACATGAGTTTCGTAGCTGGGGTAATGCTCTGCTCCCAGCGTCCAGGGTTCATCATAAAAGAGTTCGTGCCACCGCTTCCAGGTATCCTGCGAGAGCGGATAGATCAAATGGTTTTTCAAGGTCAGGGTTTCCTCGACCTTTTGCAGGCGGTAATAAAAAGGGTCATGACCCGGTGCATCAAACGGCCAGGTCGTGGCGATGACAGAAATAGGCTGCGGCGCCGGCGTTCGGGAACGCACGATCCGAAAAAATTCACCCGGCAACTCGGGCAGCTGCAGATGACCTAAAAAAAGATGTTCAAAGATATAGCGAGCCACAAGGCGGTGCCTGGGATCCGGCTGGTTCCAAAGTTTTTCCCAGCGAATCAAAGGCGCTGGCTTGGAGGGTTGACTCAGCTGCTGCTGACGCGTGGCTGTGAGCTTGGGGTAGCCGCTGGCCAGCCACTGGGTGATGATCTTGATTTCGTGAGGGGCAAGCGGCGGAAAACCATAAGGCATACCCGCTTCGGGAAATTTTTTCTGCCAGGCCTGAAATTCCTCGAGATCGGCCGGACACGCATGCATGTCCTTCGAGGCCGTTTTCACCGGAAGGGGATGCGCGGCTCTTTGGATGATGGAGGATTCGGTGATGGAAAGCTTATCCAGGGTATGGCGCGCGACAGGGAAAAAGTCCTTGTTCTGCATCCAATCGATGGCGGAATGGGCATCGATGAAGAGTCGGGTGGGTTCGGCGGCGGCGATGCGCGTCCCATCATAGAGGCGATTTTTCGTGGCGCCGCGACGCATGCCTTCGATATGGGCCAGATTCAGCTGACAAGGCGCTGTGTAACACGAGTGGCAAGTCACACAGCGTTTATCGAGGATGGGTTTGACACTTTTGAAATAAAACTGGTCCTGATCGAGAGAAGTGGTCTCCGGCAGGTGGGTGACAACTGCCGGTTTTGAAGAGGTACAGGCCGTGATCAGGACCATCAAAAACACCGAACGAAATCCCATTCAGCCCGACCTCCTGTGGCAGAGACTTCGGTCTAAAGTAGCATATTTGCGCATTTTTCGATACCAAGGCCAGCCCTGGTGATTTCGATACCGAGGTCGGTCACGGCATTTTTCGATACCAAGGCCGGTCACGAACGTTTCGATACCGACGCTGGGCGCCACCGTTTCAAGAGCAGGGCATTGGTGACCACGCTTACACTGCTGAAGGCCATCGCGGCTCCGGCGATCATCGGGCTCAGATAACCGAGGGCGGCGAGGGGAATGCCTAAAGCGTTATAAATGAAGGCCCAAAAAAGATTCTGCCGAATCTTGTGATAGGTCTTGCGGGAAATCATCAGAGCATCCGGAATCAAGAGGGGCTGACCGCGCATCAGGGTGATCCCCGCTGTGTGCATCGCCACATCAGTGCCGGTGGCCATGGCTATGCCGACATCCGCAGCGGCCAGCGCGGGCGCATCATTGATGCCATCCCCAACCATCGCAACCTTATGTCCTTGGCTCTTGAGTTCCTTGATCAATCGGGCCTTGTCCGCAGGCAGAACCTCTGCAAAAACTTTTTGAATTCCAAGTTTTTGTGCCACGCTCTCGGCACTCCTGCGATTGTCACCCGTAATCAGGACGGTTTGCAATCCTGCGGCATGCAAGGCCTCGATCGTGGCCTTGGCATCCGCTTTCAAAGGATCGCTGAAGGCCAGGCAACCGAGCAGGGTCCCGGTTTTTTTATCGGCAATATAAGAGACGGTCTGCCCCTGCTGATGCCAGCCGTGAACCACGGATGCCACGGCGTCAACTCGAATCTGAAAGGTTTCCAGATAGCGGGCTGTTCCAATGATGATCTCATGGTTGTCGACCTCACCTTCCACGCCATGACCAGCGACCACGCGCATAGCCCGTGCTGCCGGCACGGCTAGACCTTCTGCTTTGGCCTGGGCCACCACGGATCGCGCCAGGGGATGTTCGCTGCCCAGCTGAACCGCTGCGGCGAGCCGAAGCAGACGGGAACGATCCTGGTCGACGGCATAAATCTCGGTTAGGGTCGGGCGCCCTTCCGTAAGCGTTCCCGTTTTATCAAAGGCCAGCGTCTTCACTTCATGCGCAATTTCCAGGGTTTCGGCATCCTTGATGAGAATGCCATGACGCGCGGCCAGGCCGGTCCCGACCATCATGGACGTCGGCGTGGCCAGACCCAGCGCACAGGGACACGCGATAACCAGCACGGCGACGGCATGAATGATCGCAGTTTCCCAGCTGGCGCCGCTCAGGATCCAACCGACCAACGTGACCAGGGCAAGCACCAGAACCGCCGGCACAAAGATCGCACTCACCTGATCGACCAGCCTTTGAATTGGGGCCTTTTCCGTCTGCGCTGTCTCAACGAGTCGAATGATGCGAGCCAGCGTGGTCTCCGAACCCAGCGCCTGCGTTTCAATCACCAAAAGTCCATCGGTATTGAGGGCACCTCCAGTCACTTTGTCACCTTCGCGGCGCAGAACGGGCAGACTTTCGCCGGTTATCATCGATTCGTCGACCTGGCTGGCGCCTTCGATCACCTGACCATCGACCGGAATTTTTTCACCGGGTCGTACCAGAACATGATCCCCGAGGACCACACTGGCCATCGGCACCTCGATTTCCTGACCCTCGCGCCGCACACGGGCCCGGTCAGGTCGCAGGGCTTCCAAGGCTTTGATGGCTGCTGTCGTTTGTTGTTTCGCGCGGGTTTCCCAGTATTTTCCAAGCCGCACGAGCGTAATGATCACGGCCGAGCTTTCGAAGTACAAGGGTCCACCTTTGATAAGTTGATAAACGCTCAGGCCAAAGGCAGCGCTGGTGCCAAGGGCTACAAGCAGATCCATATTTCCTGATCGCGCCTTGACCGCTTTCCATCCGGAAACATAAAAACGCGCGCCCAGGACGAACTGAAGCGGGATGGTGAGGGCCAGCTGCAGCCAGCCGGGCAGCATCACATGCCAGCCGAAGGGTTCGAGCAGCATGGGCACGACCAGAGGCAAGGTCAGGATTATGGCCACGGCCAGCAGGGTTCGCTCATGGTCCAGTGAGACCGGGACCGGCTTTTCACTGACCACGTGCGCTTTATATCCCGCTTTTTCCACGGCTGCGAAGAGGCTATCGGGAGAACCGCCGTCGGCCCCCCATTCGATATGAGCTTTTTCCGTGGCGAGATTCACCACGGCTTGACTGACTCCGGGAACTTTATGGAGCGCTTTTTCCACTCGTTTCACACAGGATGCGCAGGTCATCCCTTCGATGGCGATATCCACAGTTGATTTTTGCATGGGTTCCTCCTTCATTCTCTGAGTTACCATCGGCCTTCCCATGATGGGAAGGTCAAGAGGAAATTATAACCACCTGTAACTCCATAATTATTTGC
This sequence comes from Oligoflexus sp., assembly GCF_035638955.1. Taxonomy (GTDB): domain Bacteria; phylum Bdellovibrionota_B; class Oligoflexia; order Oligoflexales; family Oligoflexaceae; genus Oligoflexus. Next base: position 12,461 of record NZ_DASQYZ010000385.1, read on the forward strand.
GATTTTCAGAACCCTTGTTGGCGAAGTTTTCCAGTATGGGGCAGTCGGGACGATCATCACCATGACAGTGAGTCGCCAGGTCCTCGAGGGCTGCGCGGATGGTTTCCAGCTCACGGATTTTGGCATTTAAGGCTTCAATATGGTGAGTCGTGATGGTTTTTACGTCCTCGCTTTTACGCGTCTTGTTGCGCCAGAGGCTCACTAATTTTTTGATCTCGGGCAGGGAAAAACCCAGGCTCCGGGCGTGTTTGACAAAGGTTAGGATATGCACATCGTTTTCCGAATAAATCCGATAGCCCGATTCGGTACGTGAAACTTTAGGGATAATCCCCCGCGACTCGTAATGGCGAATAAATTTGGCGTTCACGCCAGCTGCTTTGGCTGCTTCTCCAATATTCATATGATGACATCCTGCTCCTGTTTCCTGTCCAAGGCAGCTTATTATCAACCTTCCCATCGTGGGAAAGTCAAGCGGAAGACCGTCTGGAAGGGAATTTTTATCTTTTACCAAGTATCTCCGAAGTGTAGAGAATCAGAGAGAATGATTCCTTAAATTATCATTCTTCTATATGTTGGCGTCTGGTTGATTAATTGGACAGCATTGATGATAGGTCGGTGTAAGAAGGAGTTTCCCATGCAGTTTTCTGTCGGTCAGCGGTCGTATACAGGTTGGGTGGTTCCAGGGCTTCTTCTGGCTCTGTGCGGGCAAAAGGCTTTTGGTGCAGGCTTTGCTATTCGTGGGCAAAGCGCGAGTTCCATCGGGACCGCCGGTGCGTCTGACGTCGCAGGGACCACGGATATCTCGGCGATGTTCTCCAACCCGGCAGCCCTGGGTGCTTTTAAGGGAACAAATGTTTCGGTAGGCGGAGCGTACGTTCGTCCCAATGCGAAATTCAAGGAAGGCAATAGGACGGTTCCAACGATTGGCGTGGATGCCACCGCTGCGAATATGGGGGCCACTGAAAGTGATGATTTTTCCGATAACGCCTTCCTTCCGTCCGTCTACGCAAGCTATCAAGTGAACGATGCGCTGACGGCGGGTGCGTCGATCACTGTGCCCTTTGGCACAAATACTGATTATGGGAAGGACTGGGTTGGTCGCTATCATGGCACCAAGACTGAGCTGGAGGTCGTTAACTTCGACCTGGCGGCAAGCTATGCGGTCATGGATAACCTGAAAATCGGTGTCGGTGTGCAAGTTCAAAGTGCACGGGGCCTCATTGAAGGCGCGAGCAACCTGGGGGCGCAAGAGTATTCGACGGCCGCTCGAAGTGCGGCAGGGCTGGTCGCGAACTACTTCACGGCTGCGGGTGCCTACGCTCAAAGCGGTAACGATCCAGCCTTTTTTCCAGCAGTTGCCGCGGCCCAGACACAGATCAATGGAAGTCAGCTGGCCCAGCAGTTTCAGGCCGCGGTGCAGGGTGCTATTGCCGGCCAGCCACCAGCGAGCGTACCGGGTATTGTCGCCAACACGCTGACACGTGCAGGGGCCGCGTATACGGTGGCGAATGAGGGCCGAGACGATGTCTACGCCGAATATGAAGGCAACGATGTGGCGCTTGGCTTTACAGCTGGCATTCTCTATAGCGCAACGCCTGAAGTCGACCTGGGTTTGTCTTACCGGTCCCAGGTTGTTCATAAGACTGAAGGTGACTACACCCTCTCGGGTGATACGTCAGCTGCCCAGGCGAGAGTGAATGCCATTGGTGCCGATCACAAAGCAAAACTGAATCTGCCGGTCCCTGATATCATCGGCTTGGGAGCCGTCTACAAGGGCATCCCTGGAACCAATATCTATGCCAGCGCAACACTCACGCGTTGGTCGAAACTCGAGGACTTTAACGTAGATCCTGATGACCTTCCCAATGTCGTTGTTCGTTTGAATTGGGAAGATGTCTGGCACGTGGGCCTGGGCGCAGACTACCGGTTGAACGAATATTTCATCTTGCGCGCCGGTCTCGGTAACGACAATTCACCTACGACGAACGAAATGCGCTCACCGCGGAGTCCTGACGACAACCGCCGCCTCTACTCGCTCGGGATGCGTTATGCAGCCGAGACATGGAGTTTTGATGCCGGCGTCATGCACGCTCATTTCCGCACGCCAACTCTGGATTTGAAAGAAGATGCCTATCCCGAGGCCCAGGGCCGGGGTAACCTCACAGGCAAGTATGAAGTCTCAGCCCAAACTCTGATGATTCAGTACAACAGGGTTATCTAAGTTTTCTTGAGTCAAAATTGATGATGGCCTGGCAAGCGTTATGCTTGACAGGCTTCAGCCTCGGTTTACTCCGCCCGATTCACTTTCGACAGACGACCTTCCAATTTCTGAATGCAATCACCCAGACCTGTGTAAAAATCCCAGTTCAAGCTGTCATTTGAAGTCATGATTTCCGAAAAAGTGGAATAACCTGTGACCGTGCAGCTGACATCGAACTTTTGTTTCACAATGCTCGTGTTCGCGTCGATCTCGATGGCATCGTTGATGCTCATCGTAAACAGCACGCGGGTGCTTTTGTTGGTTGGATTGAGGATGACCTTGTTGAAGCGGTAGCTAAAGTCACCTTCGCACCAAGTATCACCACAGATATTATCGATGGCCTTCAGGATAGTTTTGGCTTCAGTGGCTGGTGCTGGGTTCGCTAAAGCGGCGGCGAGAAGAAAAGCTTGCATAGGTGGTCCCTCGAACAAAAAGTTGGACCCCATCCGTATCATGGTCAGCTCGCCGCGAGCCAGAAGAAAGATCAGATAGTCAGATTCCGAAAAATTGCTATGACCGCTCGTCCATGGGTCAAGGAATCTCTTGCCCCATACCGGCTTGCAGGATTTCATGCCAGGTTTCTGAATCCATCGCAATGGTCTCAACCGCAAGCATGGAGCTCAGTCTTTGTTCGTTGGTTGTCCCGATAACCGGAACAAGACCTGCTGGGTGACGCTGCAACCAGGCCAGGACCAGCGCTTCCTCACCACAGCCAAGCTCAGCCGCACGTTTTCGTAAAACCTCGGCCAGAGTTGGATGGGCGGCCAGCCTTCCCCCGGCCAGCGGCGACCAGATCATGGGCCGGTAGCGCAGGCGCTGGGCATGATCCAGAGTGCCATCAAAGAAAATGGATGAGCGCAAAGGATGAGCTTCGATTTGATTGGTGGCCAACGGTTCCGGGCAGCGGGATTGTAAAAGATCGAATTGTGCGGGCGAGAAGTTGGAGACTCCGAAGGCGCGAATTTTTCCGGCCTGCTTGAGGTCATCGACGGCTGCAGCCACCGCATCGGCATCCATTAAAGGATCAGGCCGGTGAATCAGTAGCAGATCGAGATAGTCGGTGCGTAAGTTGCGAAGGCTTTGTTCGACGGACTGCTTGATATGGAGGGCGCTGGTGTCATACGACTTCAAACGATGATGCGGCCTTGCTGGTGAGACGAGTCGAATGCCGCATTTGGAAATGAGTTCCACGCGCGGGCGCAGGGCAGGGGCCAGGCACCGTCCGAACAACTCTTCACATCGATACGAGCCATAGATATCGGCATGATCAAAGGTCGTGATGCCATGCTCCAGACAGAGATCAAGGAGGCGTTTCACCGTGGGCTCATGACCCTGCACCGGAGGATTGAATAGGCGCCAGGCGCCGTAGACCAGACTTGAAACTTCCAAACCTTGGGGATAAAGCGCAACGCGTTTCACGGGCATAGGGACCTCGGTTGAAATTGGGGATGCTGACGCAACTGTTCAAAATCCTCGGCGCTCATCGGGCCATAGGCTGATCCACCTTCCCGCAAGGGATTGGAATTTTGCGATGCGGCCACCTGTTTCAACCAGCTGATGGGTAAAGGCTGATCCAGAAGCTCCAGTTGATTGGACGCGATCGTGGTCTGATTCTTTTCCCCAATGCCGACGCCGATGCCCACATAGAATCCTGCCAAAAGCCAGGTGCTGCGGACGGCGGTGGATCGCGTGTAGTTGGTCAGAAGGCAGGGGCGATCATCATGAAGAGCGCGACGAAGCTTTTGGAAATGTTCCAGGGTCCACATTTCGGGATTGCTGACAGCAGAATAGGGATCATAAAGGATGGCGTGCGGGGGCGGAAGATCCCGATGACTGAGGCTGACTCGAAAGTCGGCGCAGTGCAAAAACCAGCGCAAGCGTCCGATGGAGGTCTGGCCCGTCCGCATCAACTGTTGGATCATAAGCCGATAGGGACGAATATAGGCAAGATGCTCACTGTGATCGCAGGCAAATTGTAGCGGCGCCAACGTGTGGTCGAAACTATGTAACTCAACGGTGGCGGGTCCTGCGGACAGAGCCTCCAGCGTGGCCACGGCGTTGGCCGCGGCGCCCAGCCCGACATCCCAAACGATAAAGGGACTGGTTCCCTGACTGCGGGCCACTAGTCTTTGTTGCTCGACATGCAGAAGGCGGGCCTCAGCTTCGGGACCAATGACAGGATGGAACGTTTCCTGATTGGAAATCAGGCGAAGACTGGTGTGTCCGGACTTCAACGTGATCAATTCAAAGCTTTCAGACGACATGCCAACCTTTCCGTAAAACGAAATTCAGACCTCGATTCATAGCGCAAAATGCGGGGGAATTTAAGAATTATTTACCAGCCAGGTCCCGGAAATTCTTTCGCTAGGAAAAATTTTCTGTCAGGATTTTACGATCTTGCGTCCAAAACCTAAACAAACCGCCCGGGGCCTCCAGTAGTTTCTGCAGATTGGCGGCGGCCTTCATTTTGCAACTCTTCGAGCAAATCTTTGGAGGAAGCAACTGTGACCGTTATCGTCAGCCCGCTGAAGTTCATCGGCGTTTTGCAGTACTCATTGGGATTCATGCGTTCCATGGTGCAAAACCGTCCGCTCAACCTGGCTCCTGATAACTGGATGACCTACACCACTGATTTTAAAATACCGGCGCAAACCTTTACCGAATGGCAGAAAGCGATTGGGAATCACGACCCCATCGAGAATCGCAATACCGTTTACTGTGCGATCAATACCCAGGCTTTCTTCACCTGCGTGTCGCGTCTGGGGATTGATTTCAAAACCATCATGCACCTTGCGTCCGAAGTTCATTTCCGGGATATCTGCTTTCAATTTGAAGCCGAGCGCACCTATCATTACCAGGCCCGGATTGTCGATGTGAAGCCTTTCCCTGGCCATGGACGCGGTATCTTGGAAATTGAAGTTCAAATTCTGGATGGCGACGAAGTGAAACTGGTCCATGTGGATCGGCTGTTCTTCCGAGGCGTGCCGTCCGCTGTCTATGAAAAGATGGTGGCGCAAAAAGCGCCCGAAGCCAAATATAATGGGATGTCGCGCCGAGCCTCGGCCTTGGCTTCGAATTATGAATCCAGGACCCTCTTTCATGTGGGACGCAAACTCGGTGTGCAGTATGGAATGCTGTCGGGCGATTTGAATCCCATTCATACGGTTGAGCTGGTTTCCAGATTGTTCCGTCATCCTGGAAGTTTCATTCAAGGCCTGTGCGCCACCAATCTGGTGCTATCCCTCCTGAAGGATAGCTGTGGCCTGGACGTTGGGCGCATGGAAGCTATTTTTGCCAGCCCGCTCTTCTGTGGCCAGAACTATTATCTCCTGGTCGAAGGTTCGCGGTTCGAAGTTGTCGATGACCATAATCACGTGAAAGTGTTTGGTGATTTTGAGGACTGCAGCCATCTGCGGCGCCTGATGGGCTCACAGCGGCGCGGCTAGCTCCTAGGAGGCTGGGACACAAAATGTGTCCCAGCCTCCTAGGCAGAGTCTGCCCGGGAAAAACGCCTTGCTCCATGGGACAATGGAAGATAAGCGTTTTATCGGGAGACAGGTGCCTTTGCATTCGGCTCTTTTCATTTTGCTTACTCTTGTCTGTGGATCAGCGTTTGCTGATCCTCTGCCCTATTTATCGCACTATACAAGAACCAGGCAGTCACTTCTGGAAAAAGCCCGAGTTCACCCGGCTGATGAGCAGGAGAGTGAAAGACTCTGGCGTCGCATTCAGAAGGATGATCCCGAGCTGGAGCATCGCTACCTCGCAGCGCAGGCGCTTCATGGTATTTTCCTAGGGCAGGGTCGTGAGAAGGAAGGTCATCAATCGTGTCAGGCGACACCGCCCCGGGCCGATGATTATGAGGCCCAGGCGACCTGTTTACTATTTGAACCCAACCTGGCCGACTCCGTTATTACCGACCGGCTCGAAAAAATCTTCCTCGTCTCCCGTCAGCATTTTCCCGGTACCATTGTGCCCGCACAGGTCATGTATCGAGGTTCGACGCATCTGATTTTTTCGCACGACATTCCTCGCGCTGTTTCGCTCTTGAGGCAGGGCCTGGAAACCTTGCCCTTTGAAGCCAGGGATATGCAAGTCCTCTTGAAGAAAAGCATGGCCACCATTTACATCACGCCGTCCAACAGTCCCGCCGTCATCGCGGAAGGCCTGAAACTGTTTGATGAAACCGAGGCCTATTTTCGGGAAACTGGTAACTGGATGAATGCCGAAAATTCCGCCTATAACAAGGCCATTGCTTTGATTATGTCCATCAAAGACTATGAAGGTGCCCTCCGGGAGCTGGAAAAGGTTCAGCGCGACATGACCCTGGTGCCGGATGCTTTGGTGTTTCGTGCCTATAGCCTGGCCAAGCTCGGACGTCATGATGAAGTGATCCAGGTGCTCCAGAAAGTGAATTTGAACAATTACCTCGGTGAAGCCCGCGCCCCTTTTTTAAAGTGCTACATGCATCTGGCTCGATCCATGAACCAATCTGTGGCTGATCTGGAGCATTGCCTTGATCTCCCTCACAATACGCAAACGGATGTCATTCTGCATCTGACCTCAGAAATCAGCCAGAGGCCCAACCCGGTCAGTGACGAGCTGCAGCTTTATCGACAGTTTTATTGGTTCTATCAGCATAAGATTGCGCCGAACATGAGTATGACGCTGGCCAACACCATCGATGGCCTGGAGCTGCAGCGGGCGCGTTATGAATCGAGCCTGAAAGATACGCAGCTGGACATACAGAATCGCTATTCGCAGCTCAAGACCTATGCCTTGATCGGTATTCTAGTGCTCCTCGCCGGATTTGTGGCGAGTTGGATGCGCATCTTCCGGCAGCATGGAAAAATTCGTCGGCTCAACCTTTATATTCAAACCCAGGTGCTGCAGCGTTTTTTGCCGCCAGAGATCATCAAGGAAATTTTGGACGGCCGAAACCGGCTGGATGAAAGCGCGCGGACCATGTCCGTCACCGTCCTCTTCGCCGATCTCTGTGACTTCACACGGCAGTCGGAAAGCCTTGGACCCCAGCGTATTGCTTTGATCCTGAACACGTTTCTGATTCGCATGACCGAAGTCATCTTCGAGCACGGCGGGACCATTGATAAGTTCATGGGCGATGGCATTATGGTGATTTTTGGGGCCCCGACGGAACTGCCCGATGCTCTGCAGGCCTCCAAAGCCGTGGACTGTGCGGTCGCGATGCAGAAAGCTTTGATGGTTCTGAGTCAGGAATGGGAAGCTGCTGGATTTCCGGCCTTTAAAATGCGCATCGGGATTCATCAAGGCCACGCCGTTGTAGGGAGTTTCGGTGGACCCAAGCGGTCGGATTTTACGGTGATCGGCAGTACGGTCAACATCGGATCCCGCATCGAGCGTATGGCCCAGCCCGGTGATATTCTCATCAGCCGTGATTTGGCGCTGCAGTTGCCCAAGGATCAGGTGATTTCCACAGGCGTCCATCAGATTCGGGGCCTGGATCAAGCCCACGAATTGTTTGTGTTGAAAGAAATGCGCTGGCGTGCAACGTCAGCGTAACGAGTTTCATATTTTCCGAATGCGGAAGAGCGATCCGTCATCCGTTGCATACCAAATCTCGCCGTCGGGACCCTGTTCGACTTCACGAACCCGGAGCGTTTCCTTGGCAAAGAGGCGTTCTTCCGCCACCATTTGATTGTTTCGAAGCTCGGTGAGGTTCAAGTGGGTCTTGGCCAGTGCGCCCGCGATCACAAGGCCTTTCCAGCCTGGCAACGCATTGCCATTATAAATGATCATGCCACACGGTGCGATCGAGGGTGTCCACTGATGAATAGGAGGTTCGGTTCCTTCGACCAGACTTCTGCCTATCGTCGGGCCCCAATATTCCTTGCCAAAAGTGGCTTTGGGCCAGCCGTAATTCAAGCCCTTTTTGATAATGTTGATCTCATCGCCACCTCGCGGCCCATGTTCATGAGCCCATATTTCACCGGTGATCGGATGTTTCACCAGACCCTGGGGATTGCGATGCCCATAACTATAAATCTCGGGTAAGGCATCCTTGCGCCCCACAAACGGGTTATCTGGGTAAGCCTTGCCCTCCAGGGTTAGGCGCAGAATTTTGCCCAGATGGTTGGTGAGGATCTGCGCGTTGTCCCGCTCGCCGCGTTCCCCCACGCTGAACCAAATGGAAGGTCCATCAAGAACGATACGCCCGGCGAAATGTTCACCTTTGGTGGAGCTGCCCTGAGCCACAAAGATTTCACGAAAGCCAAGCAGGGCTTTTCCATCAAAACGGCCGACTCCCAGCGCGGTCGTGTAGAGGTTCGGTCCCACCTGTTTGCTATAGCTGAGATAGATTTTTTGATCCTTCTTGAAACTCGGCGAAAGAACAATATCAAGCAGCCCACCTTGGCCGAAGACCGCTACAGGCGGCGTTCCAGTGACGTTGGTCGAGCTTTTCTTTTTCACGTCGTATTTTTTGATGGCGCCCGATTTTATGGTCATCAGGAGATTACCATCCGGAAGAAAGGTCATGGCCCAGATCGGACCCACCTGGGATTCCACCAATTCGCGCTGCAGCTTCATGCCACGTGACTCAAACGTGAGAACGGGAACGGCTGCGGCTGCCACAGGCCAGAACGCTGTCTGGAGAATTCCAATCATCCCTATGTGTCGTCCCAATCGCATACGGCCTCCGGTCGATTCCCTGGATCGAGGGCAAAGTACTCCAGCGCTGGCAAGTTCGTCAATCAGGACGCCTCCTTCACCGCGGAAAAACGCAGGCTCTCTGGCCAGAACGTCGAGATCCTGGACAGGGGGTTCGCGGTAAGACGATGAAATAATAACCGCCAGGAAGGGCATTTTAATTGCAGTAGGGTTTTTGAGAAGCCAAGGGGGACCTAAATTATGCGAAGACTCCAGTTGCTCGGCCTAGCGCTGACTCTCATGTGTTTTGTCAGCTGTCGCTTACGCGATCCTATTGAACCGGATGCCTCCGAAGACGATCCCGATGTCCACGTGGATTCCACCGCTCAAGCCGCCATGGAAGGTCAGGTCACGGATTCCCTGAACATGCCAGCCGTAGCCAATGAAGCCCCAATTGCCATGCAGACCCAAGTCGCCCAACGTGTGGAATTGCTCTCATTTGCCCACAGCCTGGCGTTTGCGTCCAGGCGAATCCCGACGGAGAGACCAGCCTGCAACCCTGTGATCCCAATGCCGTGGGTCAGAAATTTCTCTTTGCCCGAAGCCTGGATGGTCGTGTCCAGCTGAAGGATACCAGCAGCCAGCGGTGTCTTCAGGTAGGCCCGATCGGATTCTTTGTCACGGTCCTGCGGGCCGAGGTTTGTGAATCCAAATCGTCCCAATTTTTCAGCGTCGTCGATTATGGCGCTACTTATTCTCTTAAATTTGACGGCAATAATACCTGCATCGATGCTGAACTCAGTCGGGCCACACCCGGAACCCGTCTTATTCTTTGGCGCTGCTCGGCGGTCTTGAATCAGAAGATTCAGGTGATGAAGATTTAAGACGATTGAGCTGCAGATTGCGATGAGACAATTGCATGGAATACCAGAGACTGCGAATCGCTACGGGTTCGCCCTCTGGTAATGTTTCGCCAATCAATCGCGCCGGGTACTCAGAGGCGAAACGCTGCCGCAGAGCCGCATCGTAATCCGGTGTTTGCCGCAGCTTTTGTCGACTGGCGATTTCAAAAAGATCTTTTTTATGGGTCAGAATATGTTGGGCGCAGCTTAAAAAAAGTTCTTCTTCACGCCCATACCATTCCGCAAAGAGCTGGCGTCGTGCGAACTCACTCCAGGTTCCGGACGCGGGCTCAACGCAGGCATCCAGTTCCGTCTGCAAGGCCTCAAACCGCTTAAAATAAGCCTCAAGGTCGAAACCCGACTGCTCCAGAGACCATTGCGCCAACGCCGTTTCAACTTGCGTGACCAGGTCCGTCAGCGATTCCCAGAATTCCGCGCCGATCGGGCCTTGATCATGACGGCAGAAAAAAGTGCTGCAGACTCCACTGCGAAACGCATAGATCTGGCATTTTTTCGAGGCATGATCGAGCAGGGGGCATACCACGCTGCCTATCGGTAATTCATTGCTCAGGAAGGCCAAGGATTGCTTCATCTGGGCTGGCGAGACCTGACTGCCTTCCGGTATGGTATAACCGGAGCCTATGAACTGCCGCGCAATCGTCTGCGTGCCCGGGTCCATCAAAGCCAAACCCAAAAGAAAGTTCGGGATGCGCGGAATATAGCTGCAGCACCGAATCGCTGGATGAAAGCCAAAGGCCTTGACCTGAGGGCAGTTGAAGCAACTGCTTTGCGACTCAGCATCGACGCGGAAATAAAGGACATCTTCATGCAACATATAGCGCCAGATGCCCGGCACGATGTGAGCTCCAATTTTAATTGGCTGCAGAAGCGAAGAGAGTGTGTTCATGCCTGGTAGTGACAATCTTTAAAGGGTTTGCCGCTGCCGCAAGGGCAGGGGGCATTACGGGCTATTTTCACGGGATCATCTTCGTTCAGAAATTCACCGCTGTGGTAGAGCCACTGACCATCGACTTTATCAAATTCGCTGATTTCATGCAGGACTTCCAGCCGATTCTCAAGAATCAGCCGGGCCTTGAATTCCACTTCGCCCTCATCATCTTCCCAGGAGGACTCGATAATTTCGAGACCAACCCAGTTGGACGGTTCACCCTGCTCCAGATCCTCAGGATACGTTTCCGGATGCCAGGTTTTTTTAAGATAGGCGTACTGACTTTTGCAGAAGGCCGTATAACGGCTGCGCATCAGGGTCTCAGGATCCGGCGCGAGCTGTCCGCCTTCGATATAAAGACCGCAACAACCCACATAGGGCTTCCCTGTGCCGCAGGGACAAAGGACGTCGCTCATGATTCCAGCTCCGACAAAAGAATAAGACGCTGACCATCGGTGATGAGCGGCCGCTTGATCAACCGACCGTTGCGGGCCAGAAGGGTAAGGATATCCTCTTGGGACATGCTAGGGATTTTATCTTTCAAGCCCATCGATCGATACACTTCACCGCTGGTATTGAGCAGCTTTTTGATATCAAAGGGCGAGGCCTGAAACCAGCTCGACAGGTCATCCACCGCAGGGGGCGCCTCGGTGATGTCGATGAATTTATAAGCCATTTTTTTTCGCGTCAGCAGTTTTTCAGCCTCACGGCAGCTGCTGCATTTTTTATAGCCATAAAACGTGAGCAAAGGGACCTCCTCGCGAATGGCCCTCATCCTAGTCTTTGCTCGGGAAAAAAGCCAGACGAGTCAGCCGCCATATCCGCAATTCGACATGGCTGTCGGCGCTGCATCGTGTCAAATCAAACCGGGGCGTGGGTCAGGGTCCACGACTCGGCTTTCAGTTACATGTCCTGAATGCAGTTGGCTTTCATCGTGCTGATCACTTTTTTAGGACCTTTGCAAAGTTTCTGCTCCTTGCCAATGGCTTCCACTTTGCCGCAGGGGCTTTCGGCATTGGCCTGCAGATCCTTCGCCACCTTGCCTTTCATGACAGCGGGCGGGGTGTTGACCAGGGTGGTGGCTTTCTTGATCTCATTCTTGCATTTCAACACATACTCAAACGAATATTTTTTCTTGCACTCATCCTGGTCTTTTTTCGCAGCTGCGACTTGAGCCTTGGCGGCGTCTGCAACGGCGGCATCACAAGCCTTGCCCGCGGCATCGTATTCGGTGCATTTCGCTTCAATGGCTTCGACTTCCTTACAGCCCATTTTCTGCAGATCCGTAGCAGACGCGAACGAAGTGAACATAAGAGAGCAGGACGCAATCAAAAGACGCGAGCGACGGGGCGTGATGAGCATGGTGTTGTCCTTATGGGTGCTGGCATTGTTTTGCTTATTCTAATGGAAGGCGGGAATATTCTCCACTTTGCCTTAAAACCCCTGTCTGCATTGGGCTGGGAACAATACCCAGGCGGCGGATCCAGGTTTGACAGGGGTTTCTGGATTGAACAGTATGTGCGCAAACTATTTCCCAGAGGTTTACTATGCACATGATTCGTTTTCCAGCGCTCCTGAGTTTACTGGCCTCGGTGTTTTGCGGTGCTTCCCTTTATGCGCAAGGGACGGTGGTTGTCCCGCCGGAACCGAAACCTGCGGTTACCTATGCCGACATTGCTGATATCGTGCTGCAAAACTGCCTTGGCTGTCACAGTGCTGATGTTGCCTTTGGAGATGTGGTTCTGGACACGGAAGAGAACCTGAAAAGTTTGAGCAAGCAGGCTTCGGTCGCGCTCAAGCTGGGTGTCATGCCCATGGGTGACGAAGGCTTTAAAGATACCCCGGACGGCCAGCTACTGATCGCGTATCTCGATAGTCTGCAATCCCTTGTCTATGCTGATATTGCGCCGATTCTGCAAACCAATTGCGTGTCCTGTCACAGCGGACCAACAGCTCGCAAAGGGGTTCGTTTGGATACGGAAGCGTTCGCCATTCAAAATGCCAGCCGCGCCCTGATCATGTTGGGTGAAGCCCGTATGCCCCCTCGGAAACCTAGTTTTAAAGCTTCCGATGATGGCCAGTTGCTTTTGAGCTGGTTCCAGAATCCTTTGCCGACACCGAAACCTGTGACTACGCCGCAGCCGTGAGGCTGCGGCGACGCCGTAATCCCTCGCTGTGCCGCAAGCTCGGGCGAGCCGCAAACTCTTGCCTGCTCCGCAGCCGTAAGGCTGGGAATTTTTCAAGACCGCCCTGATTCAGCTGGCAGGTCCGGGCCCGGTTCGGGATAATGACTTCCATCTTGCAACAGGGAGTCGGACTTTGCCCGCTGAATGTGTGACGATTTATTTCGACGGTGGATCACGTGGCAATCCAGGCCCCGCCGCCGGCGCGGCTTTTACCGCTTATGACGGTGGTCATGAGCGGGTCTGCTACATGGAATCGGCGACCAATAATGAAGCGGAGTATCGGGGACTCCTGATGGCCATTGAACTGGCTCAGAGTCTCGGCCTGACCCGTCTCGAACTCCTGGGTGATAGTAAACTCGTCGTGATGCAGGTCACCGGGGAATGGCAGGTGAAGCATCCCATGATGGGCGAGCTGAGACTTTTGGTTGTTCGGGCCCTGGCCTCGATCCCGCACTGGTCTTTGCGATGGATTCCCAGGGAGCAGAATGGGGAAGCCGACCGCGTCGCCAACGAGGAAATGGACCGGCGTCTGGGGATTGAACCGAAGCCGCCCATGGAAGTCATTCCTGTCACCCCGGGTTCACCGGCGCAGGGGATTCCCTCGGCCGCCGCGATTGCCCAGTTGAATAGCCTCGGTAACAAGGCGGGTTTCAAAGAACTGCTCAAGCTTAAAGTCGGCGGGTCGGACGCATTTTCCCGTACGAGTCTGATCAGTCTCGCGCAAACCCTCCCCAATTTCTCTGACATCGAACAGGCCTTTGCGCGAGGATTGAGCCACGATCCGCTGACCAAAGATCTTGCCGACGAGGCCAGAAAAAAACTTCTGCTGAATGCTCTGCGCTGGTCAGCCCGCGGTTTGCAGGGGGATCTGCCCTTGCGCAAGGTCCTGGTGGATTGCGAGATGGCGCAGAAAATGCGCGGAAAAAAGTAAGAGGGACTCCTTCGCTCAACCCATTCTTAGCGCTCGACATTGTCCCCGTATGGGGAGCCGAGCCAAACCCATTCTTTGCGCCCGACATTGTCCCCGTATGGGGAGCCGAGCCAAACCAATTGGTCGCTTTGAATTTTGCCCCCCCGTGGCTATGATGGGCCTTTGCGTTCATCTTCAGCTCAGGGTGAAATCATGTCAGAGCGTTTGCAATTCAAGGGAACCCGTAACTATATTGCCTCACCAGAACTCCAGGAAATCGTGAACGTTGCCTGCGATCTGGAGCGTCCTCTCCTGATTCGCGGTGAGCCGGGGACCGGCAAGACGGTCCTGGCCAAGGCGGTGGCCGAGGCCCTGAACCTGCCTCTTCTGACTTGGCATGTAAAATCCACGTCGAAGGCGCAGGACGGTCTTTACGTCTATGATACCGTTCAGCGACTGAATGATTCCCGATTCGGTACGGGCGAAGTACAGGACATCAAGCGCTATATCAAGCTGGGCCCGCTCGGCAAGTCCTTTCAAGCGAGCGAACGCAGCGTTGTGCTCATCGATGAAATCGACAAGGCCGACCTGGAATTTCCCAACGACCTTTTGCACGAACTTGACGTCATGAGTTTTTATATCCCCGAAACAGGGGAAACCATCACAGCCGGCAAACGGCCTGTGGTGATCATCAGTTCGAATGCGGAAAAAGAATTACCTGACGCCTTTCTGCGGCGCTGCATTTTCCACTATATTGCCTTTCCGGAAGCCGACGAGATGCGGCGTATTTTGAAGGTGCATCATCCTCAGGTGGAAGAAAAACTCATCTCGCAAAGTCTGGTGCGGTTCTATTGGTTACGCGAACAGAGCGAGATTCGTAAAAAACCCTCGACCAGTGAACTGGTGGATTGGATCGGAGCCTTGGTGCGTGGTGGGATCGAACCCAAACAGCTGGAAAAAGAGCTGCCGTTTTTAGGCGTTCTTTTGAAAAAAGAAAGCGATATGCAGGCTCTGCGGCAGGGGCAGCGGAGAAACTCGCGGTTTTAGGGGCGGGCCATGTTTGTTGATTTTATGTATCAGCTGCGGAGCTATGGGCTCAAAGTATCGAGCAATGAGTGGCAGACCCTCCTGCAGGCTCTCGAACGAGGTCATGCCGCAGAATCCTTGAATCGATTCTATTATCTGGCCCGGGCTATCTGTTGCCGCACGGAGTTGGACTATGATGCCTTCGATCGGTGCTTTGCCGAATTTTTCGAAGGGATCACTTATAGCGAAAGCCTTAAGGATGAGTTCAATGAATGGCTGAAAAATGCCAAACCTCCACGCGCGCTGACCGCTGAAGAAAAAGCGGCCATGCAGGCCCTGGGCCTGGATGAGCTGAAGGATATGTTCGAGCAGAGAATGCGCGAGCAAAAAGAGCGGCATGATGGGGGCAACCGTTGGGTGGGCACGGGCGGCACCAGTCCTTTCGGAAGCGGCGGCTATAACCCGGCCGGCATTCGCGTCGGCGAGGGTGGGGGCATGAGTGCTCTGCAGGTCGCCAGTCAAAGGCTCTTTCGCAATTTCCGCAGTGATGTGATTATCGATACGAGGCAGATTGGGCTCGCCCTGCGTAAGTTACGCCATTGGGGGCGGGAAGGGCACGCGGCCGAGTTGGATTTGGAAGCCAGCATTGAAGCGACAGGACGCAACGCGGGTGATATTACCCTGATGTTTCGGCCGGAACGCAAAAATAATCAAAAACTGCTGCTGCTGATGGACGTCGGCGGATCGATGACTTATCACACTCAGATCTGCGAACAACTTTTCTCAGCGGCGTACAAAAGCGTGCATTTCAAAGAGTTTCGATACTATTATTTTCATAACTGCCCCTACGACTTTATGTTTACGGATATGGAGCAGCAGAAGCGGGTGCTGACGCGCGACCTTTTGCAGACTTTGGATTCCACCTGGCTGCTCATATTCGTCGGCGACGCAGCCATGGCCCCTTATGAACTGACAGAAGTCGGCGGGGCGATCGATTATTTTCAGCAGAATGCGGAGACCGGTCTGACCTGGATCGATCGCTTAAGGAAGCATTTTCCCTGCTCCGTCTGGTTAAATCCAGAGCCAGCGGCGTACTGGCAACGACCATCGAATCAACTGATTCGAACCGTTATCCCCGACATGTTTCCCATGTCTCTGCAGGGTATTGATGAGGCGATTGCGGCGCTGAAGAGGATGAAGCAGAAAAGAGAATGAAGGCCCCCTTGAAAGGCGGGGGCGGCCTGCGTTAGTCGGCGGTGAATGTGGAGTAGGAATCCAGCAATCGCCCCATGAAAATACAGTCCCAGCCCATGCTTTCGCGCCAGGCTTCGTTGGCTGTGTCCCGCTCCCAGGCCCACTGATAACGGCGGAAGCCCAGGTCATCCCCAGGTTTGGGACAGAGTTGCAGAAGCCTTCGACTCAGCTCTTCACTCGGACCCTCTGCCAGGACCTGGAAAAAAGGATTTCCCTCTTGTCGATCATGAAGCCGTTGCGCCATCGCATGGGATCGGCTCACCGATGACCCGATCGTCATACGCAGGAAGGCCGCCACAGCTTTCAGGTGCAGTTCATAGCCAGGCCTGGCTTTATCAATGGCAATCAGCTCAATATCGCTGATGTCCATGCCTTCATTCTTGCGCATTTCACGGGTGGTGGGCAGGCCGAGATGCTCCCATACGCGATGAAATAAGGCCCACGTGCCGGGACGCAAATCGCAGATTTCCTTATCATCACGGCACACGCGATAGCCGAAGACGGTACAACCACCCGACAAAGGATTTGTGATGCCGCAGTAGCGGTTGTCTTCGATCCAGGCCATCCAGCGTAGGGCGGCGTCGCGGTCCTGGGTTTTGGCGAGATAGAGAAGAACACCCAGAGTCTGGTCGCGGGAAAAGGATTTATCTTCGCCCAAGTTGCCGGGATTGCGGCGCGGAGAGCGCCAAAAGCGGCCATCAGCATCCTGCGAGGCACGGACTGTTTCGCAGCCCTGCTGTTCGCCGACCATACAAAGCAGACCGTTGAAAATCACTGAGTCACCATCATCGCAGTCCTGTTTGGAGGGGAAACCCTCGCAAAGGCGCACAACATCCTGACGCCAGAAATTTTCGGCGTCGCTCAGCGTGAGCGCATGAAGTGGGGGGGTGAAGCAGACGAGGATCATAAAAAACATAAAAGCTGGCATGGAATCACTTCCTCCTTGAAATGAAACTCAACATTGTGACGAACTGTAGCCCCGATAGGACACCACAGAGAGCTCATCCGTCCATTGGGAAAATCTGAAGCGACGAGATGACATAACCATGACGTTCTGTTTTATGGCTGGGGCGGGCAGATCATGCTGGCAATTCCATTGGGATCGTGTTTGAAATATGGGATTGATGACAACCATTGGCAGGGAGACGGACGTTGGAAAAGAAGGTGGCAAAGTTCCAATGGTTTTGGGATCGACTGGATCAGTATTTGGCCAAGGCGCAGTTGAAGCAGAGTCGGCAGCGCAATTTTATTATCGAGGAGTTTCTCACTCTCGATTCGCATGTGAGTGCCGAGGATCTTTACAGTCGCCTCAAAAACACGGAACACAACCCTGGGCTTGCGACTGTGTATCGAACCCTGAACCTGCTGAAGGAAGCGGGATTGGTGGATCAGAAACAGTTTGCTGATGGCAAATCGGTGTTTGAAGTCCTGGACCCCAAGTCGCATCATGATCATCTTATCTGCGTGAGCTGTCATAAGGTTCAGGAATTCGCCAACGAGGAAATTGAAGTTCTGCAGAAGCAGGTTGCTGCTCGTTACAACTTTCGACTCACCCATCATACTCTTGATATGTTTGGCGTCTGCGCTGATTGCCAAAAGAAAAGCTAAATCCCCACTTAGTGACGCACCAATACTGATTATGTAAAATATACTTATCCACAACGAGGAGGCACTCGCCCAGTGCCTTGTCGTTGCTTCGTTTCGTCAGCAACCACAGGGGGGATCATGGTAGCTGCACGTCTTCGTATGGCTTTGTCCTGTCTAGCCGTGACATCAGCATTGAGCGTGGAAGTGGGAACTGCGGTGGCGCAGACTCAGGCGGCGGCCTGGGAATGGCAGGCCGTGGCGGGAACCCAATGTCGAGATGGAAGCGAGGCCGGCTTTTTCCTGCGGCAGCGGCCGTTCGACAAAAACCTTGTGGTTTATCTGGAAGGCGGTGGCTCCTGCTTCAATAGTCTCACCTGCCTGGCCAATCCGAAGTCGGTCGGCGATCAGTATCCGGGTCAGGACGGGATTTTTCAGGAGCGCGATGATAATCCCGTGAATGGTTGGAATTTCGTGCATGTGCCTTACTGCACGGGCGATATCTTTGCTGGAACGCGCGAGGACGTTCAGGTTCCCGGCGTGCTCGGTAAGCAGAACTTCGTCGGTTACCGCAACATGCAGCTGATCATGGATCGCCTGAAAATCATGATGCCCGAGCTGGAAAATGTCCTGGTCACCGGTGTCAGCGCGGGTGGGTTTGGCGCGATCTTCCATTATCCCACAGCCAAGGAACGGTGGCCGGACAGTCGCGTGGTGCTGCTGGATGATAGCGGCATTCCTTTGCAGGATGAATGGTTGGCACCGTGCCTCCAGAATAATTTTCGAACGCTGTGGGGCATGGATTCTGCCTTGCCGGAAGATTGCACGGCCTGCCGAGGCGACAATGGTGGGGGCCTGGTGGAATTGAGCCGCTACCTGCGCGATCGCTATCCCGAGCAGGATAAAGGCATGATCATGAGCCTGCAGGATGGGACCATGCGCTTTTTCTATGGCTTTGGTCTCAACGAGTGTCGACCGCCGCTCTTTCCCAATTTCCCGGCCCAGGAATTTGAAGCCGGGGTGCGAAGTTTACGCGAGAACTACCTGAAAGGTGGGATTGCGAGCTTTCTGCAAGCAGGTTCGAAACACGTCTATATCAGCAGCAAAAGCTTTTATGAAGTGAAGGCAGGAGGCCAGAATCTGGCGTCCTGGGTCCAGGATCTTTTGAATCTACGCGCTGTGGATCGCGGTCCCTGATCCACGTCCGGTGGCTCATCTTTGCCCCCGGAATGCCGATAAGAGAAGATTCCTTTCTCTTTCATTCCGGTAAGGTTTAGGTTGAGCCATGAATGTAACCTCGCAAAAAACCATCCTGGTGGTCGACGATGAAGTCGATCTCTGCGAAATTCTTCAGTTTGACTTTGAAGATTCCGGCTATCGGGTCTTCACAGCTTACCGTGCCGCCCAAGCCCTTGAAACCCTGCAGCAGCATGCCATCGATTTGATCGTGTCCGACATTCGCATGCCGGGCGGAGACGGTGTCCATCTGCTTTCTGAGGTTCGTAAAAAGCATTTTGAACATCCTCCTGTGATTTTTGTTTCAGGCTTTGCCGACCTGACCGTGGCCGAAGCCTTTCACAAGGGTGTTGCGGGCTTTATCGCCAAGCCTCTGTCGTTTGAGACGCTGCACAAGGCAGTTCAGTTCCATCTGAAGGACCAATACGCGCGGTGGAGAGATCAGTCCCTGGAAGAACCCATACGCAGCTATTCACGTACTTTTCCTTCGCTTTTGCAAGCGGAGGCGGACGCGGCTGTCTTATTAGGTCGCGGCGGAATTTTCCTGCGGATTGATGAAGAATTGCCTCGACTCGATGAAGTCGTGAAGGTTTCGCTTCAACTGCAGAAGGACGGTCTAACGTTGGAAGGGTGGGCTGCGTGTCGTTGGATTCGTAATGCCAATGGCTCCAAACACCCCCGTGGCGCCGGTCTGGAATGGTTGAAACTCACGCCAGCCAGTGTGGAATTTATTGCGACCCTAACGCGCGAACAGAAACGCCTGCCCTACATTCCCATGGAATAATAGGGCTCCTCAGAGTCGGAGCGCGACGAGGGTTCTGGGACCTGGCTCCAGAATCCTCAGAGTCGGAGCGCGGCGCCTCAGCCTCTTAGGCCTCAGCCTGTTCCGCGGTCTTCTTCACATTCTCCAGACTCTGTGTCACAAAACGCTCGATATTACGGCGAATCATATGGTCCACGCGAGGACTGATGCTTTCCCACTCGATCGCGCTTTCCAGGATCCAGCTTTCAGGATCGGCTACGTTCGGGGAAACTTTCTTTTCAATCACGCCGACCAGATCCGGATGTCCGACGAGTTGCGAAGCGATCTCGCCATTTTCATAGCGATAGGTCACGCGTTCCCGAACATCAGCATCGGGGACCGAGACGGTACGGAGCACGCCGTTATTAAAACGCTCCAGGATTTTACTTTTCAAAATGCCTTTGTTGAAGCGCTCGGGGTGTTCCACTTCATCCATAAGGGTCTGCCACAGGCGATCAAAGGGGGCTTTTACACTGCAGCGGAAATGTTCAGAAGCCATGTTTTTTGCTCCTCCTTCTCGAAAGGTTTTCAGTCACTCGACTCTCAGTTCTTATAAGCCTTCAAAAGCGTGCAGTAAAGCCTCAGCAGAAGCCAGGCACTCGTCCCGGGTGATCCCGGCAAAGAGTGGCAGGTTAATCACCATACGGCTGAATTTTTGACTGTGTGCAAGGTCCGAAGTCCGGAGGCAGGTCTGCGATGGACCCTGCTCGCATAGGGTCTGCGGGTAAGTCCGCGCGCAGCCAATCCCGGCATCACGCAGGCGAGCGGCCAAGTCATCGCCGCTCACTTTATGGCTTTGAATCACCGACAGGTAGCCGTTCCCGGTAATGCCTTCCGGGGCCGTATAAACCCGGCCGTGCTGCGGATAGGCATCGAAGAAATCCTTATAAAAGGCTTCGGCCTGCAGGCGCGAATCGATCATCCCATCGATCTGCTCCAGCATGCGCATCAGGAAGCTGGCCTGGATACCGCCCATGCGTGAATTCCAGCCCACGAAGTCATAGGTATAATGGCCCGCGCGGCCGTGATTGCCGAGCGCGCGGATGACTTCAGCCAACTTTGGGTTCGGGGTGAACATCGCGCCCGCATCACCAGCGGCCCCCAGAACCTTGGCAGGATAGAAGGAAATCGTCGAGACCTCGGCGCCGGTGTAAACGGATTCGCCGTGATAACGCACGCCAAAGGATTGCGCCCCGTCTTCCAGGAGATGAATGCCTTCCTCTTTGCAATACTTGCGGAAGTCGCCCAGACGGGTGCTGGTCCAGCCCAACAGGTGGACGAGAATCGCGGCTCCGAAACGAAATTTCTCATGCCCGCGTTTGAACTCGTCGAAGTCCATCTGCAGATCATCGGGATTGATATCGACCAGGACCGGCTCGGCGCCGATCTGGGCAATGGCTTCAAAGGGGGCCCAGAATGTCATATTGGGAACGGCCACACGCATGCCAGCTTTCACGCCGAGCGCCTGAAGGCCGATAATAAGAGCATCCGTGCCGTTGGCGCAAGCCACGGCATGTTCGGCTTCCAGGACCCGCCCCAGTTCCTTTTCAAGTTTTTGCACAGTGGGACCGCTGACGAATTCGGTTTGATCGAGACATCGCGTCCAGTCGGCGAGTATTTGCTCGCGAACAGGTTCTATACTTCGCTTGAGGTCGATAAAGGGTACGCGCATGGGGGTCCTTGCAACTATGTCAAAATTGCTGTTACAGCTTGCCACTTAAGCCGATTTTGTAGCAGTTATGGCGCTGAAATGCAAAAGCAAAAACCCCGCGTTAGGAACGCGGGGCCGGGATCTATGACTTGCAAGCCGCCCCGCGAACGGGGTCGAAACTTAGCGCGGCTGAATCAAAACTTTCACGGTCGAGCCAGCAGGCAGGTCTTTCTTCAAAATCACCAGCTTGTCCTCAAAGATGTGATAGTTGGTGAGTTCGTTTTCGTTGACATAAACCTTGTAAGTTTTAGGACCGCTGTAATCGACGCTCAGGTCAAAGGTGTTCTTGTAGCTCTCTGCATACTGATACGAGATGTTGACCTTCTCGAAATCCTCGTCACCGCAGCTGAAACCGATACTGTCCGCGTGGACTTCGACATCCTGGCTGCAAACATTCTCGTCACCCTCGGCTTCGATTTTCAAAGTGTCGGGGAAAGGCTGACCGGCGATCGCAATATTGTACAATTTGCTCTTGAACTCGTAGTTCATGTTATAGATGGCCCGAACCTTGCGACCGTTGAAAATCGCATCATTGTCCACGAGCAGGTTGCCGTTGTCCACTTGAGCGATCAGTTCTTCCTGGTTTTCTCTATCGACCAGGCGGAAGTTCTCGATCCGGGCTGCATCCGCTCCGAGGATCGGATACTTCAGCTTTCGATCCCCGGGCATTTCGTAGCGCAGGCTGACCTGAGCGCCGTCGACTGGAGGCGTGGTGAACGTGACTTTTTTCGCGTTGACATCGTGGGTGAAGTTGGTGACTTTTTTATCATCAACCCAGACTTCCAGACTGCCGGGAACGAAGTTCTGGACATAATTGAAAACCTTGCGCAGAGTCACGTTTTCTCGATATTTGATCTTGATCTGGGCGTGCTCAGGGGGAATGTTGTTCAACTCCAGTTTGCCCGTGTTATTATCAAGATGATAAAGTTCCTTGGCCAGCTTCTCACCGTTGACCAGGACATCAAAGCTCGTGCCGTCACCGTTATGAGATGGAGTAAAGCTTTTCACCATGGCTACGGGATCATGTTTATAAACGACGTTCAGAGCCTGGGAACCTTCGACCACGGGTTCCAGAATGGTCAGGGTCTTTCCCGAGACAGTGAAGCTGCTTACTTTTTTACCATCCAGCTTGATGTCAAGGCTGGTCGCAACCGCTGGGTGACTCAATTCAAATTGAATGTTGATTTTCTTCCGGACGTTCAGCGAAATTTGTTCCAGGACACTGCCATAGTTCGACCGGCAGATATCCGAGGAAATACCGCCCGTGTCCGTGACCATGCGCATATATTCAGCTGGGTTGGGCAGCTCCAGATATCCACCTGAGTCCTGACAGTCATGATTGGGGTCGGTTGGGTCAGCAGGGTTCGCGGCGGGTGGTTCCTGCAGGAGCAGGAAGGCGTTCACGGGAACATTGTAACCCACACGGTCATAGAAGTACTGGGCCGTTTCATAGGGACTGCCAGCGCAACCTTCGTTGGAGCCGGATCCGCAGTTCTTTTCGTCGGTGATCAAAAGGATGGAACGCTGGGAATCAGCCCGCAACCATTCATTGCTGGTCGCGATGCAGCCCTGGCCCGTCATGGCATCAGCTGCGATCTTGATGCCTTTTTCCACCGGGTCGCCACCCTCACCAATCTTGATCATGGTTTTGAAGTCGGCAGTGGTTTTCACAGGATCAGCATCATAGTTGGCGCGTGTGATATACTTGCGACCGTCAGTAGTTTTGTTCAAGCAGGCGTTGGTGGTGGTCACCACCGCAATCCGCCAGTTGGTGTTGTTGATATACTTGAGAATACTGGTCAGGTTCTGGCTGATGCGGTTTTGGTAGGGCCCCATCGAGCTTGAGTTGTCCATCACGATCAGAAGGTCGAAGATACCGGCTTCTGAAATCGAAAAGGCCTGGGAGGCGCTGACACCGTTGTGTCCCTGGGTGAAGCTGTCTTCGTAAATCGTACGATCCAGCTGTTGGCTCAGCTCGGCGGACTTGGGCGCCTGCACCAGCAGGAAGTCCTGCTGGATCAGGTTGAACCCACTATCGATGGTCAGGTTCGCTGTTTCCAGCTGGCCCGCGGCAAAGGTCTTAAGGTACTCAGGGGCCGCATCTGCAGAAGCTTCAGCGGGCGGACCGCCGGTATCGTCAAGGCTGCGGAAGTAGGTTTTATCACGGCCGCAGGCGGTGGCCAAGCTTAAGCCCATGAGCACACTCACAAGGGGATAGCGTGGATTGGTGCGCGAGGACATGGTCGTTACCTCTAGGCTTTGGGTTGCATCACTGCTCGTATAAAATCAAGCAGCATGTCCTTCCTTTCGGAGCAGAAAGTTTCACGACTCGAAGTTTTCCTGAGGCGTTTTCAAGTGAAACTTTCAGATTCGTATAAATTATTGAAATTATTGCTAAATAATGGATTGCTAAAGATTAGCAAAAATGCTCATTCGACCCCCTTTTGAAACGCGATTTTCAAGATGATGGATGCAGCCTTCGATTTGCCTGGTATAAAATATGAGGACGATTGAGAAAAACCGTTCCTGGACACTGGAGGAAGACATTGAACTTGCTGGACCGTGAAATGGGAATACTGGTGGTGGATCCTGTGAGTGCCGTTGTATCGACCGTGAAACGGGTTCTCAACGAGGCCGGTTTTAGGAATATCTATCAATCTGATTCTGTCATGGACGGTTTTAACACCCTGGGCCAGGAAAAAATCGGCTGGATCATCACTTCGCTCTTTCCTGGGCAGAAGCTCACGGGCTGGCAGTTCCTGCGTTTGCCCCTTGAGTTTGAGCACTTTCGCGGAACGATGACGTCGGTGCTGCTTAATACCGAAGAGCAGGATCTTTTGCCAAGCCTCTATGCGATGGGCATGGCCTCCTTTCATACACGGCCACTCACTTATAATTCCTTCAAAGCAGAAATGGATAAGTTTCACGCCACTGTGAAAAAGCTGCCGCATTTGTCCCTGGCCGTTGCCGCCGGTTTCCGTGAAAAGCTTCAGGAGTTGAACCGGATCGATGACCTGGAGCGGCTGGAAAAGGGGCTCTATAAATGGGTGGATGGTTCGGTGCAGCAAAAGATGCGGCTGATTCGGGCCGAGCTGGAGGTCGGCAACAACCTGGAAGCCCTGCTGAGCATGAAGCAGGTCCTGGCTTCGCATCCCGCCCACAAAGCGGAGATCATTGAGCTTGGCAAGAAATATCTGGGTATCGACGATATCAGCGAATACAAGGCTAAACTCAACAGTCAGCATGCTCTGATCGTGGACCCTGATGAATCGCAGCAGAAATTTCTGCGCGAATGTTTGACAGAACTGAGCGTGGCCGAAATCAAGACCTGTAGTGATGCCACCGATGGCTGTGATTATCTGAAAGCGAATAGCACGGTCGATCTGGTGATTGGCGAATGGAAGCAGCATGGGATGGACGGCGGGGCCTTTATCCAGCATGTTCGGCATCACGGCTACACCGACAAGCCCATTCTGATTTTTTCCTCGCTGGTGGATGACGCCGCGCAGGAAATCATGCAGGAAGTGGGCGGGATCTTTGTCATCAACAAGCCCTGTCCGAAAAAAGCCTTTCAGCAGCAGCTGGTGGAACAGTTCAACCGTTGGCGCTATCCCCTGGCCGCCGAGGATCTGGAGCAGAAGATTCGCATTTCCTTGAATTCAGGCGATGTGGATTACGCCCGTCAGTTGATGGTGCAGTTCGAGAATAATCCCAAGGTGGAAGCGACCCGTAAAAAGTTTTTGAAAGCCTGCTTTGCGTATCAGGCTGGCCAGTATCGTGATGCGAAGATCATGATCCTGGAAAATGCCAAGGTCAATCTTCCCAGTCATAAGGAAATTGGCCTGCTCGGCAAGATTCTGCTGAAACTGGGTGAATTCGGTGATGCTCAAAAATGTCTGGAGCAGGCCAATGTCATGGTGCCCGGTAATATTGAGCGGCTCTGTGATCTGGCGGATATTGCCTCTGAAATGGGGCAGGAAGACCAGATCATGAAATATATGGAAGAGGCCCGTGA
>NZ_DASQYZ010000386.1:0-21737 GCF_035638955.1 Oligoflexus sp.
CAGACATGGCGCGATTGGCGAGAAAGATATACTGGAAACGCTGGAAAACAAGGGTTTGCACGCTACTTTTAGCACCAAGGCACCCGGTCAGACGGCGAAAAAAATTGAAGGACCTGGGCAGTATCTTCGACATTACGCGCCGCATACCCCGGCCTGGATGCTGACCTCAGGAACCACGATGCCGGACGGTTATGCGGTACGGGAAATCCTGCCGCTTGCGGCCGCGGCCTGCCTGGATCTGGGGCAGCGTGTGGCTCGGCACAAGCTGGATTTTCATAGCTATCAGGATCTGGCTCCAAGCGGGGACATGGCCGATGCGGCCCAAACTCTGTTTCAGCAGCTGCGCGCTTCGGAAAACCAGACCGGACATCAGGTGATTCTTTTACCTGAACTCGATCCGCATCAGCCCGATCAGCAGGCGGTTTATGATCGGATTTTCCGCGCCTGCGAAGGCAAACGCGCCTGCATCGTGGGGCTTGAAGTCCACCTCAGCTGAGGTTTCAGCTGTCTTTATTCAATTGTTTTTCAATCCATGCGTGAACATCTTCGGTCGCGCGGATGGTGACGATCGTGCCTTCATCTTCATGCTTTTCCTGCAGGACGCGCGCGCGTTCGCGAATCATGCCCAGGACTTTGCCCTGGGTATAAGGAATGAGCACGCTCTTGTCGATCATTTCTGTTTCGAAGTGTCCCAGGATCAGTTCGCGAATGCGCTTGATGTCATCACGATTCCGCGTGGAAATAAAGATGGCCTCGGGAAATTCCTGGGCCAGCTCCGCCTGTTGCTCGGGCTGCAGCTGATCCACTTTATTCAGGATGAGAAGGCTCGGTGTTTTCTCGGCTCCAATTTCAGCCAATACCGTGCGGGTCACTTCCCACTGGGAACGGAAGTTGGGATCGGAACCATCCACGGTAAAGAGCAGCAGGGACGCATTCAACGCCTCGTCCAACGTGGAGCGGAACGAAGCCACCAGGTCATGCGGCAATTTTTTGATAAAACCGACGGTATCGGAAACCAAAATGCGCGGCACGGTTTCAGGCTGCAGAGCCCGCACGGTTGTATCAAGAGTCGCAAAGAGCTTATCTTCCACCAGCACTTCGCTGCCGGTTAACGCGCGCATCAGCGAGGACTTGCCAGCGTTCGTATAGCCAACCAGTGCCACACAGGGCGCTTCACTGCGTTGAGCCCGACGGGTGGTTTGTTCATGACGAATGGACTCCAGCTGACCACGCAGCTCGGCAATCCGATCCCGGATACGCCGGCGATCCAGTTCATGCGCGCTTTCGCCTGCACCCTTGGCTCCAATGCCTCCACCCTGGCGATCACCACCGACATGCGAAGCACGCAAACGCGGAGCCAGGTAGGCGAGCTTGGCAATTTCCACCTGCAGACGCGCCTCGCGACTGCGGGCATGACGGCTGAAGATTTCCAAAATCACACCACTGCGATCAAGGACTTCGACGCCTGTGGCATCCTCGAGATTACTCAGCTGAGTCGGGCTCATCTCATGATCAAAAATAACAACGGTGGCCTTGGTCTCAGGCGCATCGATAGGTTCGGGTGCCATCCGCTCATCATCATCGTCCCCGGCCCCGTCCTTGCTGAAACCGGTCACGATTCCAGTCCCGCCGGTCCAAAGGGCCAGTTCCTTGAGTTTGCCTTCGCCCAGTATGGTGCCGGTGCGCAGCGACTTGCGCCGTTGCGAGACCCTGCCCACGGTCACAAAACCCAAAGTGGTACAGAGCCGCTCGAGTTCTTGAAGCGAGCCTTCATGTTCAGCATCGGACACACCGGGGAGCTGTACGGCTACCAGGACAGCCTTGGTTTTTTTGGGGGTATTGGAGGTTTGACTCATAGGACTTTTCCTTACTCAGACGCAAACACTTGCGGATCCCGTTTGTATAACATTCACAGACGGAAAAGGATCAGAAAGTGATTCGGCGACAATTTTGCATAGAGTAAGGAGGATGGGCCCGGGGAGCGCACAGCAGCCGGGGGAGGGCCGCTGCGGATGGGGACGACTAAATCAGGTAACGGAATTTTGCCAGGATCAGGCCAAGTCCTGAATCCGTGGATTTTTCCGTGTTCGATGTTCCGCCACTCTTTACCTTGGTTTCGACTTTACGATAGTTGTAGTCGATGCCAAAAACATACTCAAAATTCTTGGCCAGGGGCACGACACCCAGAAGGTCAAAGTACAGGGAATAACCTGAACCATCGGCTTCCTGCGTGGTCGGGGTCGGGCCGCCGCTCGTGGACTTCTCGCTGTCCATGATCAAGGCTGGGTTGATATCAAATTCAAAGGTCACCTTGGGGGACAGAGCGCGGCTATAGAAATAATAGGCGCCAATGCTGTTGTTTGACGTTTCGTCGCCGTCTTTGACGTTTCTGGTGTTCAAAGTCGCACTCAAACCAGCTTCCTGGTTGGTGCCAATGGCTTTACCGGCCAGAACGCTGAAGCCTTGATTCACAGGATAGGCATAAACCGCATAGCCCTTCGCAAAGGCCGCTATTTCGATACCGGAAGGAAAGGTCGTGAAGCCTGAGGCTTCCGTCTTGTCGGTCGTCGTGCCGTCGTCATCCTCGAGGGTGACCATGTCGTAACGCAGTACGCCATGCGATAGACGGATGGTCGCGGGCTCGTCATTGGTCTCGGCCCGGAGAAAAGTTGTAGGCAGCAAAACGCACGCACCAGCGGCCATATTCAGAATCATCTTCCGATTCATAGGAGTCCTTCCAGTGAAAATTCGAGCTATTCTCCTAGACTAGTTACTTTGACGGTAAGGCTCAATCAAATTCTGACACTTTTTGCGCAGCCAAATAGACGCTAATTCCTCATCATGCCGTTCATGCCAGTACATGTAAATAGCCGGCAGCGGGCATTCAAACGGCAAAGGGACGCAGGTCACCTCATGGAGGAGTCCACTGTTCCGAATAAAGTGGGAGGGCAGGGTTAAAAGCAGGTCGGTGGAGGCTGCTGTACGCACCGCAGCAAAAAGGTGCTGACAGCGCATGGCGATGGTGCGCTCTCGACCACGTCGCTGAAGTTCATAATCCTCTATGGATGGCCCTGTGCGCCTTGAAGAAACCACAATATGCCGCGCCTCCAGATATGCCGCCAGTGGCAGTTCACCCTGCAGGAGGGGATGGTCCTTACGAGCGACCACGACCCACTGATCTTCCATGAGCTTTTGCATGCGGAGCTGTGATGCAACAGGGAGCAGGACATCGAAGGCGAGGTCCAGTTGGCCCGTCGCGAGCTGTTTTTCCAGATCGTGACGTTTAATACGTAAGCTGGTGAGCTGGGCCAGCGGCGCTTCCTTCTGAAAAACCTGCATGAGTTGTGGCAGGAAAAAACCTTCCAAAGGATCCCGTGTCGCCAGAATAAAATTCTGTCTTGTCTCCCGGGGATCAAACGTTGTGGATGTAGAAGGTAAACTAAGATGCAGTTGCTGCAAGGCTTCCCGGACTTTCGGCAGAAGACTCCGCGCCAGTGGTGTCGGTTCCATGCGCGGACCGCGACGGACAAAAAGAGGATCTTGATAGAGTTCTCTGAGGCGGGACAGACTATGGCTAACCGCTGGTTGCGTCAACCCTAAAACCTGGGCGGCGCGCGTAATATGCGCTTCCTGATGAATGGCGTGGAACACCACAAAAAGATTCAAATCGATTGTATGTAAGCGCATCGCTTCTTGTCCTTTCCCATCACCCGGTTAGTTTTATTTAAACCGTGGTGATTAACTTCCAAATCACCCCTATCCAACGGAAAGCCTGTCGTACACAGGGCTTCATTGGTATTGCGGATTTTGCGGAGTTTGTCCATCGCGAGAGATTTTTTTTATCTACCTTGACGCGACATCGCAGGATTCTCGCCCTTGCTATCTCTTAATATTTGACAGTCGCTTCCAGCGTTCAGTAAAGTCCCAAACAGAATTACGGTAAGTTTACTTGGGATAAATGCCAAGTCCTTGAGCGAAGCACGGATGAACATGCGTTCATGCATGGAACTTTTTGCGTTCAGCTCAAGGCGTTATCCCATTGCCCTTTTTCAAAAGGATTGGAAAAACCCGTGCAAACGAAAAAAGCCTTTGTGGTATTCCGTCATTCCTTATTTTTTACTTTAGTTGTCGCCGGGGGTCTTGTGAGCTGTCAAAAACGCTCTTCCTCCCCACGGCCTTCGGTGGAGAAGGATCCGAGTGGACTGATCATCCCTACACAGCCGTTACCGCCGATGGATGTGAGCGATGGCATCGTTAAATGGCCGAATGGGCAGGTTTCATTTACGATGAAAATCAAAAACAGGAACTACATTCAGGTCAACGGTTTGGTGGCGCCAGTCACCTATAGCCAGTTCCTGGAGCATGGCAGTCCTGTGCACAGCTCCGAAGTCAGGGATGAGATTCAGCAGAGCCTGATCAGTTCGCTTAAAAAGCTTGAGGCGGATGTGAATGAGGAATTTTTGCTCAAACAAATCGTGCCTGAGGCCGGTTATTATTCCATGTGGATTCCTTATAGTGAAACGGTCTGGAGTCGTCTGCAGGCTGTGAAACAGCTGCCGGTGCCCATGACTTTGGAGGCGGTCACCACTGATCCAAGCGAGTTGCAAAGAGTCGCGCAACAGTCCGAGCAGATCAACCAGATGATCGTGGCAGGTCAGGCCAAGGACAAGACCGATGGCTTTTCAGGATTGGTTCGCATTGGTGTGACCAATGAATGGCTTCAGGCCTTGGAGCAGGAACTCGGCGAAAAGGTCGATGGATCCCTGGTGAAGGTTGGTATCACCGACACGGGCATTACTTATAATCATCCGTCCTTCCTGGATAGCGCGGGCAAGCCACGCGTGACCTATATGAAAGACTTCACCCAGGAAGGAAAAATTTATTTTCCTAACACGGCGAAGTTCACAGTCCGACTCGGGACCGCGGACGAAGCGACCGCCGCGGGAACTCTGGCGAGCAATCTTTTGATCGCTGATGACGTGTCAGCTCATGTGAATATCGTGGCTTCAACGCCGGTGGCCGATGGCGCCAACCTTATGCCGGTACCCAAAGGCACGGCTTTGGTGGTGCCAGCTGAGGTTCGTCAGGCGGTACAGGACGGTGCGAGCGTCCGCCTTGGATTTCTGGCCGAGATTGCGCTCGGCGCCTCGTTTGACTTGAATCGGAATCGCAAAACCGATGACCTTCTAGGTGTCCTCCTGGTCTCGTCCAAAGGCAGTCAGGGCATCGCCGATAGCAAGGCTTACCTGGCTCTCGATCCGATCGGCAGTTTTGCCAAAAACAATGCCGTGGTTCTGAATACACGTCTGGAAATGGGTAAAGCCAAGATCCTGCGTAACTTCAACACCAGTGGTGACATCGCGCAAAGTTATGCCGAGAAATTTGGTCTGGCCTTTGAAACCATGAAATTGAAAACAACCGAGGGCGTGGACGTTGATACCATGGTTGTAGGGATCGTCGGTTATGATTCAGGTCTGCACGGTTCGCACGTGGCTGGGATCATCGGCGGTCGCAAGACGCTCCTGAATGATTCGGATATGACCCTGGCTCGCGGTGTGGCTCCAGCTACCCAGCTTTATGCCAATCGCGTGTGTGCGAATACCCGGGGCTGCTCAGCCTCCAATGCCATTATCGATCTTGCCCTGGAAGCCAAAGTTGATGTTATCAACATGTCCCTCGGCGGCCTGAGCAATGTCAATGACGGGTATGATACACAATCCCTGTTGATCGACCGCTTGAGTCAGATCAGTAATACCCAGTTCATAATCTCGGCCGGTAACTCAGGTCCAGGCCTGCAAACCGTCGGGTCACCTTCGGCCGCACGTCATGCCATCAGTGTCGCTGCCAGCGCATCGACGGATATCATGGGCCGGCAAAGTCAAATTTCGATTCCTACCGCCGATGGCAAGGACGAAGATTTCGTTATGGGCTTCAGCAGCCGCGGGCCTTTAGGTAACGGTGGTTTCAAACCCAATGTCACCGCTCCTGGGACCCAGCTTTCTGCCGTTTCGTTGAATAAGCCCGGCCGGTCCGGAACGGATATCATGCAGGGCACGTCGATGTCCGCACCAACCGTGACCGGAGCCTATGCACTCCTTCTGGATGCGGCGCGTCGTTACAATCGAAAACATCCTGATGCTCCCTTGCCCACGGATAACCTGACTCTGCGTAAGGTGCTGATCGGTTCCGCCAAGGCTTTCGACGCGGCAACCTTCGATCCTAAAACCAATCAAGTCACCCAGGGCCAATATACCTGGATCGATCAGGGTACGGGCATGATCAGTGTGCCAGCCGCCTGGACAGCCCTGAAAACCCTGGCCAGCCGCCACGTATCGACTGGAATCAATGTGGGTGGCAAGGATGTCCAACCGATTTATGAAGTTCGTACGCTGATGACCAACCGCTATGGCAAAGTCTATGACGGTAAACCTGTGGAAGGTAACCCGGTGACAGCTTACGGGGCTGGCCTTTGGTTGGATGCCCGTTCGAATCGCTCACTTTATTCAGTCGGCGTGGCTCGTCGTCTGCCTTTGATCGCCGATGGAGCTCAGACTGCGGATCAGCAGGGCGATGCCTTTGCCAAACTCGTCTCGAGCGGTGAATTCTTTAAACTGACGACCGAGATTCATGGATCTGCCATCGATTGGTTGAAAGTTAACACACTGGCTGCGGCCAACCCTGATCAGACCAACAGCTGTAATGCACTCGAAGCCAGCGATAAACTCACCTTGGTTGGGCAGGGAGCATTGGATGCTGCCAGCGTCGGTGGCACCCAGGAAAGTGTCATTTATGTTTGTATCGATCGTGAGAAATTCGCTCGTCTGGCCAAAGGTGATCACGGTGCTTTGATTCGCGCCTATCGTCAAAACGCGGATGGCAGTGTGGTGGAAAACGTTCCTTCGTTTATCATTCCCGTTTACCTGACCTTGCCGCACGAAACACTGACGGATGGCAAGGCCTATACCGTGACGCAAGCCAAGGTGAAAGCCCTGGGCATCAGCCGCAATTATGTGGAAGTTCCAGCCGATGTAAGCGCCATGCGTGTCACGCTGAGTGTAAACAAAGCCACCGTGGATGCCTTCGGTCAGGCCCACAACTGTTCGGGTGTGTATCTGAATACGTATGCTGCGGATAATACAGTTCAACCGAAAGCGCTGGCCGGTGTGGTGGCTTACAACTGCACAGGCAGCGGTTATTCGGTGGGGCCAGACGATGAGCTGCGCTCCAAATTTGCGGCGGAAGTGATCGCGCCCAAAGCCGGGATTTGGGACATGCATGTGGAAGGCCTGTCGCGTTATCCCCTGAGCACCTATCAGCTGCGGGTGGATTATGTGAAAGCGGCTTCGCAGGTGAAGGAAGTGAAGGGCGGTATCGAAGCGTTGAATGGTTCCTTGAATATCGAAATCAAGGAAGGCTCTGTGCCTTATAATGTCAACCCCACACGCTCGTCCTACATTATGGATCAGGCGGTGCAAACCCTGCGGCCTGAAATCAAAATGTCCGAGAAACTGGAAGTCGCCAATGGTGCAGGCGCTGTGCTGCGGACTTATCCTGCGACCGTGACCAATGTAGCGATTGCGACGAGTGGGGCGCCGGACTCGGATCTTGATTTGGAAATTCACGAATGCACGCTCACAGGTACGGAGTGCAAAGTGATGGGCAGCAGCGGTGGACCGGCTGACGAAGAGGCGGCCAACTTTGTGCCCAAAGCGGATAAGGCTTATAAATTTGTGGTGGACGGTTTCAAGGTTCCTGCGGGCCAGGTGACATTCCAGTTTTCGGAATCGATCACCTTTGCCAAGGGTGCGGTGGGAACCGTGACCGCCAGCCAGCTGGGTTCGGATCGATTCTGGAACGTGGTCTACAGCCTTAACAAAACGGATCCATTCTTTCAGTCGGAAATTTTCCTGAAAGATCCTTCTTATGAAGCGCGCGGCAGCATCCGCGTGGCGTCCGATGACCTGACCCTGGCCGTGGTTCCCGTTCAGGTCCGCCTGAACTAATGTAAACGATAAAAGCTTGTGGAAGGGACGGGGTTTTTTCTCCGTCCCTTTTTTTATGCAGGCGCTATAACCGTGATCGATGACGCTTCATGAGGACTATTTATTTGCCTAAAGATCCATGAGAGCCTAGGGTGACACATTCTTTTGAGCCGAGGACCAGCCATGGATTTTTCCCTTTCGCCGACTGCCCAGAGTCTGAGCCAAAAAATACGAACCTTTCTGGAACAGCATGTGTTCCCTCAGGAAGCGCTTTATTACCAGCAGTTAGGTGGTGACAGCCCCCATTGGCGGCAATGGAAAGTTCCACCCATCATGGAGACCTGGAAAGCTGAGGCCCGGGCGCAGGGTCTTTGGAATCTCTTTCTGCCGCCCCATGGCAGCACCGGTCTCTCCAATTGCGACTACGCACCTCTTGCCGAGATTATGGGGCATTCCCCCATTGCTCCGGAAATTTTCAACTGCAACGCGCCCGATACCGGCAACATGGAAGTCCTTTATAAGTACGGCAGTGACGAGCAGAAGGAGCGTTGGCTGCGACCTTTGATGGACGGCCGGATTCGCTCGGTGTTTTTCATGACGGAACCGGATGTGGCGTCGTCGGATGCCACCAATATGCAGGCCACCTGCCGCGTTGAAGGCTCTGAAATCGTTTTGAATGGCCGTAAATGGTGGAGTTCCGGCGTGGGGCACCCGAACTGCAAAGTCGGCATTTTCATGGGTGTCAGTGATCCCGATGGTCCGCGTCATCAGAGGCATGCCATGGTCCTGGTGCCTTTGGATAGTCCCGGTGTGAAGATTGAACGCATGCTGTCGGTGTTTCATGGTTATGATGCTCCCTTTGGTCATGGCGAGGTGTCCTTTACCAACGTCCGCCTGCCACTCAATACCTTGATTGGTGGACCAGGGCGCGGTTTTGAAATTGCCCAAGGGCGGCTTGGACCGGGACGTATTCATCACTGCATGCGGGTCATCGGAGCCGCTGAGCGTGCCCTCAAACTCTTGTGTGAACGCGCCAGCAAACGTACTGCGTTTGGCAAGCCACTTGTCGAGCTGGGCGGTAACCGCGATATCATCGCCGACGCGCGCATGCGAATCGATATGGCCCGCCTGCTGACGCTGAAAGCAGCCTGGCTGATCGATACTGTTGGCATTCAAGGCGCCATGAGCGAAATTTCTCAGATCAAAGTGATCGCACCGAATATGGCTCAGGATGTGATTGATCATGCGATCCAAATCCATGGTGGGGCGGGTGTCTCCGATGATTTTCCTTTGGCGGCCCTCTATGCTTACGCCCGGGTTTTGCGCATTGCCGACGGACCGGATGAAGTGCATCGGAATTTAATTGCTAAATTGGAATGGAAACGCCAAGGCTTGGCTTAAATCTTTTTAGGAGAGGAACGTTATGAGCCAGAATTCTGGAAAGAGAGTAGCCATTACCGGTGCGGCGAGTGGTCTGGGTCGGTCGCTTGCCCTTCATTATGCACGGCAGGGTTGGAATGTGGCCGTGGCCGATATCAATGATCTGCGTGGACAGGAAACGCAGCAGGTTCTCCTGGCTCTCGGCATTGATGCCTTTTATATGCATGTCGATGTTCGTGATGATGCTTCCTTGAGCAAGTGGAAGGATGCGATCGTGAAGCGTTGGGGCGGGCTTGATGTGATCATTAATAATGCCGGTGTGGCGGCTCATGGCGCGATCGATGAAAGCCCCACGGAAGACTGGGATTGGATCATTGATATCAATCTGATGGGAGTCGTGCGCGGCTGCCGCATTTTTACCAGCGTCTTTAAAAAGCAAGGCTTTGGTCATGTCGTCAATGTCGCTTCAATCGCTGGTCTGATTCATTCGCCTGAAATGAACAGTTATAACGTCACCAAAGCGGGTGTTGTCGCGTTGTCCGATACCATGAAGTCGGAGCTGAAGCGCTTTGGCATCAAGGTCAGCGTCGTATGTCCCGGATTCTTTCCGACCAACCTTATGGAAAATACCCGATCGCCCAATCCGCATATTAAAACGGCCATCGGTAAACTGTTTGCCAAATCCAAACTCAATGCCGATGACGTGGCGCGCATCGTGTTCAATGGCGTGAAGGCTGGCCGCTTTTATATCCTTCCGCATAAGGACTTTGCAGCGTTCTGGTATCTTAAGCGCGTGTCGCCCGCTGCCTATTTTTATGCCATGGCCAGGATGGTGAGCAAACGTCCCGAATTCAAGGACAAGGCGAGGGCCGCTTCATGACATTGATCGATCAGGCCAGCACGCCACGGGCTGGTGAGGAACTCGATGCCTTGGCCGTGGAAGCCTTTATCAAAAAGCAGCAGCCTTCCTTGCAGGGACCCTGCCGCATCAGCCAATTTCCAGGCGGCGCATCAAACCTGACCTATTTGGTCGCGTTTGATCAGCAGAGCTTTGTGCTGCGTCGCCCACCGTTTGGCACCAAAGCCAAATCCGCTCATGATATGGGCCGCGAATTCCGCGTGATGCAGAAGTTAAAGCCGGTTTATCCTTATGTGCCTACCATGATTGCTTATAGCGAAGACGAAAGCATTCTGGGTTCGCCCTTTTATATTATGGAACGGCTGGTGGGATTTATTCCGCGGGCCGACCTGCCGGCGGAATTAGGTTTCGGCCCCGAGCAGCATCGAGCGATTTGTCATGAGTTTGTCGACAAGCTCGTCGAACTGCATCAGGTCGATTATCAGAAGGCTGGACTTGCCGATCTTGGCAAACCGGATGGCTATGTGACCCGTCAGGTGGAAGGCTGGTCGCAGCGTTATCTGGCGGCGCGTACCGATAATGTTCCGGATTTTGCGGGCGTCAGGCAGTGGCTTAGCGATCACAAGCCGGATCAGATTCGCACCTGCGTGATTCATAATGATTATCGTTTCGATAATATTGTTTTTGATCCCGAGCAGCCGACGCGGGCGATTGGTGTTCTCGACTGGGAAATGGCCACGCTGGGTGATCCCCTGATGGACCTGGGCAATAGCCTCGCCTATTGGGTGGAGGCAGCCGATGATCCCTTCATGCAGAAAATGCGGCGACAACCGACGCATTTACCAGGCATGTTGACCCGCGATCAGATGGTCAAACTTTATCTGCAGAAAATGGATCTGCCCTCGGTGGATTTCACCTGGTATCGGGTCTATGGACTCTTCCGCCTGGCCGTGATTGCGCAGCAGATTTATTACCGTTTTGCTGCGGGTCAGACCAAGGATCAACGTTTTGCTCAGTTTCACATGATGGTCGCGCATTTGGAAAAAGTAAGTCTTTCCGCCATCAAGGGGTGAGCATGGGTTCGTTGTATTTGGTCCGACATGGTCAGGCTTCCTTTGGCGAAGCGGACTATGATGCACTCTCGCCCCGTGGGCAGGAGCAGTCTCAGGTGCTGGGGCAGATGCTGGCCGGCAGTGGCCTTCGTTTTGATCGGATTTTGCAAGGCGGCATGAAGCGTCATACGGAAACGGCACGTCTTTGCCTTGCACAAATGTCCGACACATCCCCACCGGAAACCGCCGCCTGGCTGAATGAATTTGATCATCAGGCGGTCATGCGGGGTCTGCATCCTGATTTCGCTGATCCAGCCAAGGTGCAGATTTTTCTGCAAAGTCAACCGGAGCCGACCAAGGCCTTTCATAAGGAATTTGAAAAGGCCATGCAACGCTGGATGCACGGCGCCCATGACGCGGATTATCCGGAATCCTATGCGCAGTTCAAACAACGGTGCCGGCAAGGGGTCCAAAATCTTTTGCGCAGCTGTGCCGCGGAGTCCAATGTTCTGCTCTTCACTTCCGGTGGGCCGATTGCCTGTCTCATGCAGCTGGCCCTGGATCTTTCCGATGTGATGATGCTGCGGCTCAATGGGGCTATCGTCAATGCCTCGGTGTCGCGTCTGCCTTTTAAGGCGGATCTTTTGTTTGTCAGTTATTTCAATGACCATGCTCATTTTGGCAAAACTCCCTCGCCCCTTCTTACTTTCAGATAGGACAGGACCATGGATTTCAAAAAACCCTTCGATCTTTCCGGAAAAGTGGCGCTTGTAACCGGATCAAGCCGCGGGATTGGGGCCAGCATTGCACGACTTCTGGCAGCTCATGGCGCCAACGTCATCGTTTCCAGCCGTAAGCTCGATGCCTGCGAAGCGGTGGTGGAGCAGATTCAAAAAGAAGGTGGCAAGGCGGAAGCCATCGCCTGTCATATCGGTGAAATGGATTCGATCGTGTCGCTGTTTGCCCAGATCAAACAAAGGCACGGCCACTTGGATATTTTGGTGAACAACGCCGCGGCCAATCCCTATTTCGGGCCCATCCTCGACACTTCACTGGAAGCCTACCAAAAAACGGTGGATGTGAATATTCGCGGTTATTTCTTTGCCTCGGTGGAAGGAGGCAGGTTGATGAAGGAGAAGGGTGGTGGCGCCATCGTCAATGTGGCTTCGATCAATGCCCAGAATCCCGGTATGTATCAGGGCATTTATTCGGTGACCAAGGCCGCAATTGTTTCCATGACGCAATCCTTTGCCAAAGAGTGCGCTGCCTTTAACATTCGCGTGAATGCTCTGCTGCCAGGTGCGACGGATACCAAATTTGCTGCGACGCTGGTGAAGAATGAAAAGATTCTGAACCAGCTCATGCCGCACGTTCCCATGCAACGTGTCGCACAGCCCGACGAAATGGCTGGCGCGGTGCTTTATCTGGTGTCGTCTGCCGCGTCGTATACGACAGGAAGCTGCATCACCGTCGACGGTGGCTTTCTGATCGGTTGAGCTCAAAATGTTCATTGCTAAAAACGAACAAGTGGCTCCTTATTATCCATTAACGGAATATTGCTAGTCCATGATAGCTTTTCAACACAGGCCCGCTCGTTCGAGCGTGCCGTCCACCTGAGAGGTATCCGGATTATGAAAGTTTCAAGAATGGGATTACTGATACGAACTTTGCTCATTGCTTTTAGCTTTGGATTGTTCACGCTTGGTGACGATGCGTTTGCGCGTGCCGGTGGTAAGCGTTCCTTTGGTCAACGTTCCCAGCCCACTACGCAGCCGCGTTCGAATCCTCCACCCCAGCAGCAGCCGCAAATGCAGCCTCCCGCATCCAATCGCGGTGGTTTCATGAAGAGTATGGCTGGTGGTCTGGCCGGTGGTTTGCTCGGTGGCATGCTGTTTAGCTCGCTCGCTCATGGCAGTGGCTTGGGCGGCGGCGGCGGCGGTGGTATTGGTTTGCTCGATATTATTTTGATCGCTGGTCTTCTGTACGTCGGTTACCGGTTCTGGAAAAGTCGCCAGAATCAGAACCGCCACGCCTTTGCCGGCGCTGGACCGTCGATGGGTGGTTCACCCATGGGTTACACCCCACCGGTGAATCAGGATTCGTCGATGGCTCGAAGCACCAGCTTCGGAAACAGCGGCGGCGCGGATACGGGTTACTTTGCTCAAGGTTCCCAGGCGCCTATGGTGTCGGGTTCCCGTCTGGATCGCGAAACCGCAGAAGACGTGTTCTTTCGGGTGCAAGGCGCCTGGACCCGTCGTGACCTGACTTCGGTTCAGGACTACGTGGAACGTGATGTGTCCCGTGTTTTGGAAGCAGACCTTCAGGATCTGAAATCTCGCGGTGAGATCAACCGTCTGGAAAATATTTCCGTGCGGAACATCGAATTCAGCGAGCCTTGGTTTGAAGGTGATCGTGAATTGGTTCGTGTCCGCTTCACCGCCAACCTTCTGGATTACACTGTGGATGAAACCACGGCAGCGATCAAGAGCGGCAGCAGCAGTGAACCGGTTAAGTTTGATGAATATTGGATTTTTGCGAAATCTCAGGGACGGAGCAGCTGGCAGCTGGCAGGGATCGAACAGATCTAAACTTCGTCCGGCGTTTGCTCTTGGATGAGAGGATCCGGGTCTTCGGCCCGGGTCCTGTTTTAGTCTATCAATATTTCAAGGCAGCAGTTTGATCTTGGTCAAACGATGCTTCTTCATCTCCAGAACTTCAAATATACCCGCATCCGTTTTAAGTGTTTCGCCGACCTTGGGCATCCGTCCCAGGGCTGTCAGGATATAACCTGCAATCGTGGTCGACTCCTCGTCCTGTAAATTCCAACCCAGCTGTTCGTTGATCAGCTGAAGACGCGTGTCGCCACGCAACACAATGGAACCGTCCGCCTGTTCATCAATTTCTATCGTAGGATCTTCATTGTTATCCTGGACCTCACCGAAGACGGTCTCAATAATATCCTCAAGCGTGATGATGCCAGCCGTTCCACCATATTCATCGATCACCGCTGCGATCTGGGTGCGTTCGTTCTGGAATTTCCTAACCAGCGTATCAAGGCGATAGGATTCCGGGACGTACAGTAACGGTTTCACGAGATCCTTGATTTCAACTCCAGGCAATTTTTGCCGGGAGAATTGAAACAGATCGTGCGTGTAAAGAACCCCGATCAATTCATCCACACTTTCGCGATAGACAGGCAGCCTTGTATAGGGGGAATGCGAAGCTTCATCCAAAAGAGCATCCAGCGGCTGATTGAGGTTGAGAGCTTCCACGCGTGCTCTTGGTGTCATGACCTCGGACACGGCCGTTTCACTGAAACGAAAAGTCTTTTGCAACATGCTGCGTTCAAAACTATCGATGTGGCCGGCGGCATGGCTCTGGCGAATCAATAGCAGCAGTTCCGCAGGTGAATGCACCGAGCCATGCTCACCCCCTCCGGGTAAGCCAATAGCCCTCAGAAGCATATGGCCCAGACCATTCAAGCTCCAGATCAGGGGCTTAAACAGAATGATCGCGATCCGCATCGGGCGGGCCAGGAACAGCGAGGTGGATTCAGGATGAGTCAGGGCAATGGATTTGGGAACGAGTTCGCCCAGGATCACATGCAGAAACGTGATCAAGGTGAAGGAAATTGCAAAACCGATCGCATGCTGGGCTTTTTCTGCCAGGTCGGGAGCCAACCAGTGAAAAACAGGCGCCAGCAGTTTCATGACAGCCGGTTCACCGATCCAGCCCAAAGCCAGGCTGGCGATCGTAATACCCACCTGCGTGCCGGCAATGTACCGATCCAGGTCGCCCAGCGCCTTCCGCACATGCCGGGCGGCACTGACCCCTTCATGGGCCAGCTGATCGATGCGGGTCCTGCGAACGGTGACCAACGCAAACTCTGCTGCCACGAAAAAGCCATTGGCTCCGACCAGCAGGAGGACACTCACCAAACTCCAGAAAACGCTCATGTTCTTGCGATCCTTGCAGAAAAGAATACCGGCGCTCACCCTAGCAGACACTGGGGGAGGCTGCAATGACCGTCACTGGAATAGGGGAGAGGTCGGGCAAAAAAAGGCTCCAACCCGACTTTAGGACGGGTTGGAGCCAGGAGATGACTTAGGGTTAGCGTAACCTGGATGCGCGGACCATCTGACGACGGTCTTTCAGCACAAACTGATTCATGACTTCACCATCGGTGAGGCGATAGCTTCTTGATTCATCATTTTCATTGGCAATAGTCACCGTCGTAACGGGATCCACAGCCGGAGCTGCAGCTGTTTCAGCCTGCAGTACGATTTCTTGAGGCAGAGGTTCTGTTCCCATCATGCGGAACATCGCGCCGTCTCCTGACAGACCAATTGCCTGGGCCAGAAGGTTTGCAAGGCCTGCTCTGCCAGGTGGTGTGGAAATACCCCCACCTGTACCGGCGTGAGCCGTCAAGCTAATGAAGCAGGATAACAGCAAAACCTTGTTCATGCTCAGGCCTCCACTTTCTTATCAAGGATTGGTCCGACAAAGAGGGATGATGCAGTTACAATAGAACCTTTAAATTCGGGAGAATTTTCAATGTTTGCCAGACTCTCGATAAAACTCGCATGAGCATCAAAGTAGGCCCGGAGGCCCTTTTCATTGAGACCGGTGACCCAGTTACGCATGTGCGTGCCTGGATTCGCTGACGTCATCAGATGAATATTATTCAGAGCAACCTTCTTTACCAGCTCGTCCGACCACCACTGGCGTCCCGCGATTAAATTTTCAATGTTTCCATTTTCCATTATGCGCAGAGCTTTTTTGGAAATCAATGCATCCAAAATTTCCCGGCCCATTCTGCCGAACTCTTCGACAACAAGGCTACGGGTGGCGCCTACAGTCTCGGTCGCAAAAGCAAAAATGCGATAACGGTCGATATCCGTCAAAGCAAAGGCAATGGTATCAAGCAACTCATCGGTTTGTTGTTCCGTTAGTTTACTGTCAGCCATTTCCTGGACTTCAGCAGGATAGAATTCACCAAGAATTTCCAGGTACTTGTCGGGTTCGATCACTTTCAGAATGCGCTTGGCATCAAAGAAAGACAGGCTTTTCTGTTCGCCTGCTTGCAGTCTGTAAACGATCGTATAATCAACGCCGACCTGCTTGGCCAACCATCTCACACTCTCATTTTTTTTGACGACGAAGGCTTTGATTTTTTCCTGAAGGAAAAAACAAATCGGATGAGCCATTGAAGCTGCTCCCAGGTCGATGAGTAGTGATTGTCTACTATATGTATAATTTTATGGCGGCCTAAAGTCAAAGGATTCGTGCGCCATGGACAATAATACTTGTTCTTCGTGGTTGTGAATAGTCATATGTGCGCACTTTTGCGATTGCAAAAGCCCAGAAAAAATGCCGTCACTAATTCGAGACAATTTTCCAAATGACAAATGACGCACCTTTGATTTCATTGCATAAAAAAAATTACGCACTTTTTTTAAGCAACTCCATTTTGCAATGGCTGAAGAATGTTTTGCGGAAAATAAACAAAACTTGCCGGTGTCATGACCACATTGATATTTACGACTTATCACTAAGGTTAGTTCACTGATGCGCGTGACAGTTTAAGGAGAGAAACCAATGCTC
Organism: Oligoflexus sp.; assembly: GCF_035638955.1. Lineage (GTDB taxonomy): Bacteria > Bdellovibrionota_B > Oligoflexia > Oligoflexales > Oligoflexaceae > Oligoflexus. Next base: position 16,878 of record NZ_DASQYZ010000386.1, read on the forward strand.
AGATTTTTCGTTTTTAGCAGCATCGGTCCGATCATATTGTTTCTGCTCACGTCGGGATATGGCATGAGCCGACCTTCAGTGCTGACTTATAAAGATTGTGGCTTCGGGAGTGGCGTGCCTAGCGAACGTTACCTGGAGAAGGCCGAAGAATTTAAGAAAAAATATGGCGACAAAGCCAAAGTCGAGTGGATAACCGAAGAAAACTGCCAGGGCGTGACTTTGCATTATCACCCAGACGGTAATCCCTAAATTTCAGTTGCTTCCTAAAAGCGAAAGCTTCCGCAATATTCCCTTCCCAATTTCCCCATATCACTGCTCCCTCCCGCTACCGGCGTGCTGGATCCTAAGGGATTCCGGCACCGGTTCGGGCTCACTTCCTTCATTTTTGATATCCAACCGAGAGCATTCAGAGTCACATTTGTTGGAAATTGCGCATCCTCGACCGTTTTCAGGCCTACTCTTCAGCTACATGTTTCGGTCATCGTTCACTACTGCTTTTGTCTTCCTTTTTTGAGGCGTTTTTGAGGCGATTAAAAGCCTAACAAAAAACGACTATATCCCCTGTTATTTCCCTGGTTTTAATAGGTGTTGAAGCCAGGACTGAATCCTGCTAGACACCATCTGTTGTTCTCATTTTCCACATCGAGGTTTGCTGTGTCGCTCGCAGGATCAAGCCCCTACTTTTCGCAGATGGCCGGCGGTGATTACCTCCAAATCATTGCCACCGCTGTGGATTCGCGTGATGCTCGATTGAATCCCGAGGATATTCCTTGGGTGGTGGGAGCGTTAACGTTGGTGGGACGCAACCTGGAAGCGGATGGTCTTCTGCAGCGCTGGATCTCTCATCTGACGCCCGCTCAATGGATTGCGGCGCGCTGTTACCTGGGCTCGGGTTTTTGTCGCGAAGGTCGTCATGATCTGTCACGCAAAATATTTTTGAATAACCTCCGGGACGCGAAAGCCGCTGGTGACAGCCAATCTCTTTGCTTTGCCTATCAGGGCCTGGGTTTCTATCGATACTTTCAGGGCCGTTTGCATGCGGCTCGTATTTGGGGCCAGGCTGGGGTCAAGCAGGCCCTGGCAGCTGATTTCGATTACGGTTATGTCTTGACCATGGAACTCCTGGGGCATTCTCAATTGAAACTTGGTCAGATCCATATCGGGTTTCGGACGCTGTCCATGGCTCGCAAACGCGCCCAAAGTTTTGGAACAGGGGCGCTGCTGCAGGCTATGGATCACAGTATGGTCATGTTTAAGTCCGCCTATGGTGTGGCGAAGCATAGTGATGAAATCGTCACGGTGCTGCAGGAGACCCTCAAGCGACGGGCCTATGAGGACAGTTATACCCAGGCTCATTTGAACCTGGAGTTATCCCGCGTCCTGCTCCTTCGCGGTCAATTGCGCCGTTCGAAGACCTTGCTCGAACGCACGAGTGAACTCGTTTATCGGATCGACAACCCGAATTTGGAAATGGACCATAACCTGCACCTGGCTCACATCCTTCGCAAACAGGGTGAAGCCCATCAGGCTTTGAGTCTGGTCCGAGCTGCCAGGCATCGGGCGCAATCCCGTCCGGATCTTCGGCAGCAACTTCGATCGCTTGGTTTTGAGGCGCAGCTTTTGGGTGAAATGGGCCGGGCTTTTGAACAGCAGGCCCTCCTGGTGCAAGTGGAATCGTTGACGCGACGCTGCGGAAGCCTCGTGGGTTGGCGCACGCTGCAAAGGTTGAAAGGAACACCCGGGACGAGTCGTTCGGGTGATGATCTTCTGGGCGATCTCATGGATCAGGTGAAATTTTATCCGTCTTCGGCTCTGCAGGATATTGTTCGGACCGGCTGGCTCGGGTTTTTGCCTCATGTCATGGGCCTCAGGCCGCATGAATGTGCCCTGGTTTTTGACGTGGAACTTGGCTCCGTCACCATTATCGATCGCGGTGAGGTTGAGCATAAAGTGGAAGGCTGTTCGGGTCTGATGCGCAAACTCATCAAGTGGCTGGCCAAAGGTGAAAGCGCCAAGGATCAGCTGACCTCGTCTCTTTGGGGTCGCAGCTATGATCCTGGTCGTCACGATAAACAGATCTATGGACTCGTCGCCAAGACCAGACGTTTCCTGGGCCCTTACGGCGAATGGATTGAAGCCAGTGAAAGTGGTTATCGATTGCGGCCGCAGATTCGCGTTTTAACCCAGGATCTTCGCACGCCTCAGCCGATGTCTCTCTTGCAAGGTGATGATGCCGATCGCGAAGAACTGCCCGCGCTCAACATCCGTCAGGCCACAGTCCTGAGTTGGATGCGCGCAGGCGAGATTATCGAACCGAAAGCTCTCGTGGATCGCCTCAAGGTTTCCGATGCGACTGCGAGTCGGGATTTAGCCAAACTATTGGAGCTGGGACTGGCCTATCGTATGGGCAAGGGTCGCACCACACGCTATGCCTACGGACCACCGTAAACAGGAGTATGCAACATGGGAACACAGGTCGGAAATGCAACGCCGATTGAGGTCGAGACCGCCGCTCTGGACGAGCGGGTCGAAGACAGCAGCATCATCAGCTCAGATTCCTTCGTGGAGTCGAGCTGGAGGGAAGAAAGTTCAGCCGATTTCTAGCGTGAGCAGCCCAACCTTGGGCTGATGATCGCAACTCGCCAGGTCATGGACGTTTTTGCGCAAGACGGCGGAACGTTAAACCATGCAGGATCAAGGCCGTCAGCACATGCACGCCTGGCAGCCAAATATAGGGAAAAAACGCGACAAATCGATTGGCGGGTTCATTCATGAATACCCGAAAAGGCAGTGGGGCCGACAGGACGGCCACACTCACAATGTTAACGAGTAGGCCAAATGCCAGGATTGATTGAAGCCAGGCCCAGACCTTGGGGTTGGTCAATCGAGGCCATAAGGCAAAGAGCAGCAAGGCACTCAGAGCCGAGACGATATCGAAGTTACGACCATGCCAAGTCATCTGGACCGGAGCCAGGCCTTCGCGCCAGGCCAGATCCAAAAGAATTTCAGGCAGAATGCGAAATCCCTGCAAGCCGATGAGAACACGCAAAGGCACCGCGCTGATCACCCGGCCACCCCATGCCGACATTGCGATTCCAACGCTCACCACGAGCAAAGCCAAAACAAAAAATAGAAAGGGCGGAGGCATCCGGGACACATCGGCCAATATTCCTGACAATCCAAGACCAGCCGTCACCAAAAAAATGGCGAGATAACCCCACAAGCCCCATCTCACGTCACGCTTGGACGGCACGTAGCGCCTTAAAGCCATGAGAACCAGAGCCGCCGCTGCGCATGCAGAAAATATTGCAAAGGCTGCTGTCATGATGATGCTCTCCTTGCCCAAATGATTTCAGGGTGATTCTTCGAAAATGTTCCCTTATCATTCGGATAATTTTAGGGAGGGTGCAACGTGGAATCCTGGCAAACGCATGAAGTGTCCAACCAATCGCCGGCGCTGACCGACTACAACCTTTATCTTCAGGATCAACCGCTGCGCGAAGCGGTGGAGAGGGAAGGGGCTGCCTGGGCCGAGGCGCAGCTGATTCAATGGGGCGCTGAACTGGGGCGTGCCGAGAGTTTCGAGAACGGTCGTCTGGCCAATGAATACCCTCCTGTGTTGAAAACATTTGATGCGCGTGGTCACCGGATCGATCAGGTGGACTTTCATCCGGCCTGGCATCAGCTCCTGCACGACGTGGCGCGGCGCGGTCTTCATACCGGGCCCTGGGCCGATGAACGTCCGGGTACCCATGTCGTTCGAGCCGCTGCCTATCTTCTGCAGACACAGATTGAAACCGGAACGCTCTGTCCCACCACGATGACTTATGGTGTCGTTCCTGTGTTGCGTAAGGCTCCCGCATGGGCTCAGGGCTGGTTGAAAACGCTCTATTCCCGCGAACATGATCCGCGTGATCTGCCCTTTGCCGCGAAAAAAGGCGGCCTTTTGGGAATGGGCATGACCGAAAAACAAGGTGGTTCCGATGTGCGGAGCAACACCACCGAGGCTCGCCAGCTGCGTGGCGACGAGTTTTTGATCAAGGGACACAAATGGTTTTTCTCAGCACCCATGTGCGATGCTCATTTGGTTTTGGCTCGCAGCAAGTCGGGGCTGTCCTGCTTTTTTGTTCCCCGATGGCGGCCTGATGGCACCAAAAATGCCATTCACATCCAAAGACTCAAACACAAACTCGGCAATCGTTCGAATGCTTCCAGTGAAGTTGAATTTCAAGATGCCTGGGGACTTCTGCTCGGTGAAGAGGGACGTGGTGTGCCAACCATTATTGAAATGGGGACCTATACGCGGCTGGATTGTACGTTAGGCACCGCGGGGCTGATGCGTCAGGGTTTATCGCAAGCCCTGCATCATGCCTCGTATCGTCAGGCGTTCGGTAAAACTCTGATCGATCAGCCTATCATGCAAAATGTTCTGGCTGATCTGGCTCTGGAAACCGAAGCCGCGACTGCCTTGGCTATGCGTATGGCGAGGGCGTTTGATGCGCAAACGGATGAAGCCGAAACCATGGTCCGGCGTCTGCTCACGCCCGCTGCCAAATTTTGGGTTTGCAAGCGCGGTCCCGAATTCATGGCGGAAGCCATGGAAGTCTTGGGCGGGAATGGTTATACAGAAGACTATAATCTTGCGCGCATGTACCGGGAAATGCCGCTCAGTTCAATCTGGGAAGGATCAGGCAACATCATGTGCCTGGATGTGCTGCGCGCCCTCCAAAAAAGTCCCAAAGCCGTGGATGTTGTGGAACATGAATTAGGTGCCGCTCAAGGTCAGCCCCATTTCAATCGGCATCGGGATCATCTGATGCGCCGTATCAGAACGGAAACTGTGAATGAAGGGGAAGCAAG
>NZ_DASQYZ010000387.1:0-3636 GCF_035638955.1 Oligoflexus sp.
GCAAAGAGCAAAGCTAGAGCGAAACATCTTTCAGAATCATTTGGTCCAAAAAACGAAATCAACTTAACTTAATTACGCCGTCTCCGCACACAGTTTCCGTCTCCCTTGACGAAGCTGCGACAGAAATTAAAAAAGCTCACCAGACTCTCTGCAAACGTCAGACAGCCTAACAGTGGAAGTCAAGAGCGGCTCTCTGAGCTGACGCGCGAGCTCATTGGTTCGGACGTCACCGTCGAAAGATTGCATCAGCGCCTTGGAAAACGTCCCGCTGAGCGCAGATCCCGAAAGATAACCGTAAGGTATTGCCCGCCTTTGTTTTGGAGCCTGGAGCCCCGTTTTCACAGCCCGGCCCGGCGCTCGCTACCGAAAGTTCCACCGACCCGGTCTCAGCTCCCAAACCCGAGGAAGGAACGGACTCACCGTCGACAGCCTGCAATTCAGACATTTCGGTATCAACGACCGGAGTGAGGGCCTGGATCCGGGTCGATGTCCGTGTATAGCCTCGCGAAGGAAATATGCCTTTCCCCGACACCCCTTCGGAGCTGGATATAAACGCTGGCGGGTGAGGCGCCGATGCCCTCAAAAAAGCAAAGCCACCTTCCCTCACTTGACGTACTGTGGACAGTGTTTCCGACCCCTTGGGTGAAGTTGCGAGCGAAATTAAAAAGGAGCTCACCCGCTTCACTGCAAACGTCAGGAAGCCTAACGTTGAAAGTCAATGGCGCCTCGGTGAGCTGGCGCGCGAGCTTATTTCTCTGGGCGCTAGCGTTGAGAAAGTTGCTTCGCTCGCTGGCGTTCATGCTTTGGCCATACGCTCCTGGCTCAAGAATCAAACGAAACCTGCTGCCGAGGAGCTCAAAGAAAGTACGCTTGAGGCTGGTGTGCCTCCGGATGAAAAAGCCATGGCGGCTTTGCCTCCTGCGAACAAGGAGGTGCTTCCACCTCCAAAGCCGACGCCAGACGGACTTCTAAAAATTGATCATACCGGCTCGTTGAAGTCCTCATCAGCTGACGACAACTGGGTCAGAATTGGGGTGTCCGGTCATATGATGGAGATTGACTGGAGAGACCTTCTTGACAATCTCCCAGGTACGGATGCTGGCCCGGCCGCACGCGAAGTGCCGTTAACGAAAGCCTGCTGATGGCAACCTGGACTTCAATCTTGCCATAGTCGCCGACCATGACTTTACGAAGGTGGTTGAGCAGTTTGAAAAGTCTTTGATTCTAGCTGCGCTTAAGAGGCATAAGTCGATTGTCCAATGCTGCGAAGCTCTCAATATTCCCCGCTCCACCTTTGTTGACAAACGCAGAAAGTACGATTTAACCTGCGCTGTTTTTCCTGGTACGGTGCTTGCCATCTTCTAATGGCCGTGTGCAGCTCCTGCTCTATAACAACCTCAAGGCGCGCCTCAATGCAAGAAACATGGCGCAGATAACCGAAAGCTATTCAGGGTCTCGCATCACATCCTCCTATCCAAAGTACAGATCGCGATTTTGAAAAAACCATATCAGAATTTGAACTGGCGATTCTTGAAGCAGCTCTAAAAAGGCATAGGAGCATCGGCGAATGCTGTAAGGCTTTGAATCTCCCGCGATCCACATTGGATGCTATGAGAAGAAAATATGGATTTATTTAACCTGCGTTGTCTTGTTTAAAATGTTGCAGGAAAATAAATGAACCCAAACGTTCTCCGGTCTCAGGCCACATGCTTCGATTCAGTTTCCCAAAGAAGGTCCTTTGAAACCGAAGAAGTACTCCTGCCTCTGCTGCAGCGCAACCACTGGTAATTATTTAATATTAGAATCGGCATAGTGATTGCTTTAGGTGCTTCTGTGAATGTTTTTCATCAACACTCAAAGGAGAAGCAAAATCAATGAGGTCTTCGTCACTATTGACGACACAATTCCTCGCTGCCAGCACCAGTCTTATGCTGCTGATAGGCTGTGGCGTTCAGGAACCACATCAGGACTATGACTTGCAAGGTTACTATACAAGGAACAGTGTCTGGCCGAAAAAGGAACTTGTTGTATGCTGGCAGAACACCCCGGGCTCTGAATATGTGAACGAGAAGGCATGGGTCAAGGCGAGAATCACCGTTACGTGGCAGAAGCATTCTGGACTTCGATTCAGTGGATGGGATGAGTGCCAGATCTTCCGCGACGAGGATATTCAGATTGAGATCAACAATAACGAACGTCCCCAGACCATTGGTCTCGGCAGTAACATGGACGTAATGTATCTTAATTTTCAGCTGGACAAATACTTTGGTCAAGCGTGCGTATCAAATAACCGAAATTGCATTGAGTCCACTGCGATCCATGAATTCGGTCATGCAGCCGGTATCAATCACGAGCACCTGCGCGCGGACAATCCGACACCAAGCTGTAGTCCTACATCCGGTGGTACAGTTGGTGATGAAACAGTTGGCAGCTATGATCCGGATAGCATAATGAACTACTGTAATAACATGTCTTATACCAACAGGCTGAGCAATGGTGACATTCAGACCATCAGGACCCTCTATCCATAAGTGGAAGCGAGACCTGCTCCATGTCCTTCTACTCGGAAACACGACAGTACTTGGTGCCTGCGCACGACATGTGTGGTCGGATCAGGCAGAACGGTTCAGATTTGAGCGTCGGGCTCTATTTTTTGATCAGAAGCTTGAGGTCGTCGAGCGACATATGCGCGATCTCAATCCGCAGCAGCTTGAAGCGATGAAGCAGCTGCGCTGGACTGACAAGGCGAGTTGCTCGGAGGATGTGAGCTTCTTCTACACTTTGACGATTTACGACCGAGCCGGGAACGAGGAAATCTTCCACGCTCCTGATTGGAACTGTGGCCGGGATAAAGGGAAGCGCTATATCAAGGAAGAGCCCGTGTACAAGTTTTTTCGCGCACTGGCGAAATAGTGATAACCAGAGTTTTGCGAAAACATGGTCCGGTGGAGAAATGGCTGGTTTGCGATCCTGAATGGGACCTGAAAATGAACATGAAACTTCTCAATATGGATTTATTATCAATGAAAACGTATGGAATTATTCTTTCAGCGATCACGCTGTTTTCCTCTGTTCTGTATGCTGATGCGCTTCCTTCTGGTTACGATGTGACAACGCTTCCAAGTCACGCTTCATACGCCAATTTTGAAACGATGCTTGCGACAAAGGCGCCGGGCAATGTGAGTCAGCTATGTCCAGCCTCCAAGGCTGAGTACGGCGCGAGCATCGACGAAATTCAGACAAAAATCGATGGCATCAACCCTTCGCAGTGTTATTTGTCAATACCTATGGGATTTGGAGGGGGGAGTCGATGCGTTTGGCGTGGAAGCATGATTATCAAGACCTTGGAGGATAAAAGGTACCCGACAGAGCTATGCTACGAACTGCACACGCTTCAGGAAGCCTATGACCTTGCCCTTGTCAATGGTGCATCACTTAGCGCGGAGGGGCGCCAGCGCATGAATAATTCATTGGATGGACTAGGACAATGCCTCAAGGCCGCCACGCGGCGCACTGAAATCGAAAACTGTTACGTAAGTTTTCGAGCTGCCTTTGAAGCAATATTGGCGGAATAAGCTCTTTTTATTAAGGTGAATCACCGATAAAAAAAGTGGTCGCTATTTTAGTAGCTGCCCG
>NZ_DASQYZ010000388.1:0-3463 GCF_035638955.1 Oligoflexus sp.
GGCCAATGGGGACGTGTGGTTGGGATGAATCATAAGCGATGTGCCATGTATCTTGATGGATCCAAGGGACAGAGCTGTGTCAGCTGGGACGATGTGATTCGATTGTTTGATGTGACCATGGCGTCGCGGACGTCTTCGGAATTGGGACAGGATTGTGGCAACAATTTTGCAGCGGAAAGGACAGAAGTATGACCTGGAAACTATCCATTGAGCGACCTCTGTCGGGCGCGATAAATCATATCGAGTTTTCGACTGCCGAGGCAGCGCTTCTGTATTTGAAAGACAACACTTGTCTTGTGCTTCATGAAATCGAAGGGCCTGAAGCTCAGGAGTCTAGGGCACCCAAGTCTCGTTTTTTAATTCAATGCAAGGAATCGAGTGGGGACTACGTACTCTGGTGGAAAGCAGATGAAAAAGGTTATACTTTCAATTTGGATGCAGCCGGTCTTTATACGGCCGAGGAAGCGGGAAGGATTTGTAACCTCCGTGAAATTGATGTAGCCTGGCGCGAGGATGAGGTGCGGAAGTGTGCCCAGAGTGTTGTGACTCTTTATGATCTTCGTCGTTTCGGAGTTATCTCCGTCCTGGAAGGCACTCGTGCCAAAAGATAGGACAATCGGCCGCCAGGCAAATAAGACAATCAAGGGGGCGCTAACTCGCTCCTCATACGAAGAGCGCTATAGGCTTCTGATGGATATTTATCGCTTTTCACCCCATATCAAACTCATCCGTCTTCTCAGAAAATATGAAGAATGCATACAGGTGCTTGAAGGACATGACCCTCAAATCGAAGGGCTTGTATTTAAAGCCTGGAAAACCAAAGGCTGGGACGATACAGGTATCGTTCGGTGCCTTAGGAAAGGATATCGCGGTATCAGGTGACGGAAGATTAATGTCGGCGTCCTTACAAAGCTAAAGGAAATCTCATGAGCTACGGTTTTCGCAATAACCTGATGTTGGGACTTTCATTCCTTGGATTTACGGCTTTGGTCTCGTGTGTTTCTGCACAGTCACGAATCCCCTTCTCATACGAGGATCATCTGGCGGAACGGAAATCAAGATTGGCGTCATTGAGCACTCTGCTCGAAAAAACACGGTCAGCGTTGTTTGATGATCGGGCCCGGTTTGATCATTGTTTTATGGACAGTTCGAACAGCAGGCTTGCAGGAGAACTAAAGGCAGCCATCAAGCTTGATGGGCCATCCTCCAGCAAGTTAACTATGCTTGAGATATCACCCCCAGAGGAGGCAAAGGATCGCGCCGAATTTGAGCGATGTGTGCGCATAGCGATAAATCGCATGGATATTGATTATGAGGATAATTTTTTCAATCCCCGTGTCGCAGTGCTAAGCCCAAGCTGGACCAGGTTGACCCGTACGATACTGGAACCGTCTAAGGTCCAGGTTCCTGCTGGTGAGGTTTGCATGCTATTGATAAGGCAATTTTATAAGTTCAAGACATGGGATCTTAGAAAAGTTGAGAAACAAATAGTCAGTGACAATTTCGATAAGCTTGGTGAGGAGGACGTGATTGTCTGCTCCAATCAGAACATCCCCGCGCATTTTAGGTGGGATATCCAAGACGTAAAGTCAAGGTATCCGAGCGCGAATCTGAACGGGTACATTGTCGTAGATGCCTTTGAATAAATGTCACGGATACGCTGCAACTAGGATCTTAAGGCCCTCGATATGGAGAGATCATGGCAGGATACGGCGAATAGCCTGGCACCGCTGGCAGATTCTCCAGCAACTGTAGAGATCCAGAAAAATAAATTGGGTCTGGCACGCCACCCTCGTTTTTACGTCAGAAAATACCTTAACCTCATGTTGTGAGCGCAGGGTTTCAAACTGTACATTGGCTGACTGGATACAGTCATAAAGCAGCGACGAGTCCGTCGGCTCATTGTTCAAGACATCAGCTTCAGACTTCGCTGCAATTTTCTGTGCTAATTCCTGTGCAAGATCTCTCACGCAATCAGAAGCTTCAGCAGTTCTAAGGTTGATACAGGTTTTCAGCAGCGCCCTCGTCGTTTAGTCACTTGGCGCGAGCCAGTTTGCCAAAGTCCTCTTCACTGGCCTGCAAATGCCCTCTGTCATCCAGGATCAGTATTCGATGCGGTAGACGGGATTTTTGTCGTGGTCAGCTTCCCGTTTATTGTATTTGATGGTGGTCGCGGGCGAGCTGTGGCCCAGGGTCCGCTGCACCTGATCAAGCGGCGCTTCGACCACATTCAAGAGGTGCCCCGCGAGCGTGGCCCGCATCGAGTGGGGCGAGTAGCGCCTCACTGTCGAGCACCTGATGCCTGAATTCTTCACGAGATTTTTCAGAATTTTTTCGAGCGCCGTCGCGGATATGGGTTGATTGCGGATGGGACTGAGCGAGGGGAAGAGCCACTGCTCAGGATTTTTCACGTCAAGCCCCAGCTCTCCGAGGCGCTCGATATGTTCCGTGATGCAGCGGAAGGCAAAGGGGTTGAGCGGGATCTCGTGAGGTTTGTCGCCCTTGATCCTGAGCGAGAGAATCCGGTGCCCCTTGACCTCGGCGAGATTCCGAACCTTCAGGTGCCTGATTTCCGCTGACCTGAGTCCTGTGTAGAAGCCCACGGCCAGGAGCGCCCGGTGGGAGGTGAAGGATTTTCGCTTGCCATCGAGTGCCGCAAAGAGCCGCCTCACCTCATCGTCACTGAAGTCGGCGGTCTCTCGCTTGTTGTCGGAGCGCGGACGTTTCAGGCCATAACTCAGGTCGCGCTCGATAAAGCCCTCGTGGGCAAGATGCCTGCAGAGGGAGGAAACAGCCGACATTTTTTTGAGGATGGTCTTTTGCGCCTGACCCCTGGTTTTAAGCCATTTCTGATAGAGGATCAGATGATCGCGGCTGAGTTCACTGATGCTCTGCATGTCCTGGAAGGCAAACCCTAAAAATTCGCGTCCCGTGCGGGCGTACTCGCGGCTCGTCAGCTCCGAGCCACGGGAGTGGAGGAAGGCCAGCATGGTTTTCTCGAGCCTCGGGTCCAGGGCCGGGAGGTTTGGCAGAATCTCAACATCCTTTTGAGATATTTCCAGCATTGGGAACTCCTGATTTTTTTGGAGTATGCCAGAGCCGTAAGGTTGGAAGAATGCGTTTTCTTCCAACCTTTCGGTTTTTTAAAATGCTAACCAGGGGTAGCTATCATCGCCAGCCTATAGGTATGCTACAATGACCATATATGGCTTTGTTGGAGGTCGCTTTATGGCAAAAAAGAAATCAAGTAAAAGGGTCGGCAAAAAAAGAGCTGGCAAGAAAAAAGCTGCTAAGAAAGCCACCAAGAAAAAAGCTGCCAAGAAGAAGGTAGTGAGAAAATCACATGGACGGGTGCGTGGACAGGCTAGCTCTCCTGATGACGACGAAGAGGAAGAAACAGATTATAGCGGCACTAAGAGTAAACTCTAATTTTTGGTTTTTCATGGATCAGCTCGAAATCGAT
>NZ_DASQYZ010000389.1:0-20421 GCF_035638955.1 Oligoflexus sp.
AGAATGCTCGACAGCTTCTCCTTGTCAGCGAGCAAAGCCTCGATCGTGCCAGCAGGAAGCTTGGCAAACGCAGCATTGGTGGGGGCGAACACAGTGAAGGGACCTTCACCCTGCAGCACGCTGACAAGATCAGCCGCCTTCAGCGCGGTCACGAGAGTTGAAAAGCTCTCGTCACTCTGAGCAATCGAAACGATATCCAAAGGCTCCTGGGCAGGCGGTTGAACCGCAGTGTCAACCGGTGGTGTGGCAGCGGATTGAGCCATTTGCATCGAGAATCCAAGACTGATGGCCAAGAACACATTCAGTAGTTTCATACCATAACCCTTTCATTCGTGTTGAAGTACAACATCAGTGGTTATCAGCTGGATGCAAAACCTTGACAATATTCAATTTGAATTATGAGTAAATTTTTAAAAAAATGAATTCCCGGCGACAGGCACGAAGACTCGTGTTTCATAGGATAAAATAGGTAGGCAGGAGTGGTTATTTTTCTGCGCTGAAGAGAGAGAACACACCGGAACAGGAGTGGTTCCGGTCAGGAAAACTTAAGACTGCCGATGAACTTTATAAACACTCGCTTGCGCGGTGGGCATCACCACAATGCTATCAATGTTCACGTGCGGTGGACGCGAGGTCATGAACTGCACGCATTCAGCAATATCGCGACCATTGAGTGGAGTCAGGCCTTTATAAACCTGCTTCGCTTTATTCGCATCGCCGCGGAAGCGCACCACGGAAAATTCCGTCTCAACCATACCAGGATCAACGGTGGAGACGCGGATACCGGTGCCATTCAGCTCATGCTTCAAAACACCTGTCAAAGCCCTTACCCCGAATTTGCTCGCGCAGTAGGCGCCGCCGTTTTCATAGGGTTGATGGCCCGCAATGGAACCAATCATCACAATGTGACCAGCATTCTGTTTTTTGAAGACAGGAATCAAAGCCTGGGTGACACGCATCACGCCCAGGACATTGGTATCGAGGATGGTTTCCCAGTCATCAACGCGGCCGGTTTCAACCGGTTCCAGACCGATCACCAGACCGGCATTATTCACCAGGATATCAAGATGGCTATGTTTTTGGAGAGCGGCCTGGACCCAAGCCTGAACGGATTCATTGGACCGAACATCCAGCGGCAGGCACACGACCGAGGCCGCGCCTTTTTCCTTCAGGATACCTTCGAGGGCCTGAAGTTTCTGCAGACGGCGGGCACCTAACACAAGGTGGCAGCCTTGTTCCGCATAAACCAGGGCGAGCGCTTCACCGATACCGGCAGAAGCGCCCGTAATACAAACGACCGGGGTCATGAATTGTCCTCTTGCTCCGTCTTTTCGCGCGTTACAACGACGGCGCGTTGCATGCCTTCACCAGTCGAAAAGGAATGAAAACCTTCAGCGACGGCTTTTTTATGCTGCAGACGACGGAAGAAACTATTGGAAGGATCGAGCTTAATTTCAGCCAGACCGGGATTGGTGCGCAATTGATCCACGGCGAGGCGCACGGCTTCCAAAGCCGCTCTCTCCTGATCCGCATGGCCATTGGGACGCGGGCCAGCATTGGCTTCACGGCGCGGTCCACGAGGACCCCGATCGCGATCCTGACCACCACCTTGACCGCTGCGTTCATGACGATCGCGCCCGCCCTGCTGAGGACGACCTCCGCCACCGCCTTGGCTGCTGCCACCGGTCCGACGTGGTGGGCCTTTGTCACCAGGACGGCCCCGACGCTGAAAGGGTGTATAGCGACCGACGGGGGGACGACTGCCTACTTCCCAGACCTGCTCGTCTTTTTTGACGAAGACCCAACGCAAGTAGGTTTTGAAATGGGAGGAAAAGTTGGGCAGGAATTGATCCAGATGCCGATCAATGGTTTCCCACACGCCGTTATTATCACTGGCCTGAAGGGCATCAAATGTATTTTGACTATCCGCTCCGGCCAGAATCTTCAAATCCAGGCAGAAAAATACCGAAGGGGCTGTAAGATTGCCGATATTTTCCATGGTCATACTGTGATCTTCAACCAATGCCGGGAACTGGTCGACATACCAGCGCAGACAGGCTTCAATCTGCTGCCTAAGATCACCCAGGTCACGAAAGTTATCCCGCTCGCCATCCAAAAATGCCGATCCATGCGGCCATCTTTGAGGACCCATGGCTTTGCCTGGCAAGGCCTTACAGGTCTGTTCATATTCGAAGCAGGAATAAAGAAAGTAATCCAACTTCAAGTTACTGGGTTTTGATTGTGTCGTACTAATGGCAGCACCCTACTGTAAAATGGAAGATGACGCGTCGCAGGTAAGTCGTCGAGGCTGACGTCGCGGACTGCGACTGCACTGAGGCCCGGGGCCGAGCTGCAGCGTATATGTTGAAAATTATAACAAGATTCTGGCAAAAGGTAATCGTGAAAAAATATCCAGATGGACATCCCTCCGCATCGACCTGATGGCATCTATGTTCAATGAGCCAGACGTCTTGCTAAACTCAAGACACGAGAACTGACCTGCGATAATTCTTCGACTTCGGTCCACTGATCGGTATCGCGCTGCATGGTATAAGCCATGAGTTCATGCTCGCCTTCAAAGGCTTCGATGATGGACTCAATCGCTTCTTTCCAGGCCGGGGTGTTTTCTGTAGTAGCCCGGAGCTGCTCCGCTGCTTTGCGAAGATCGGTGACCGCGTCATGTTCCTTTTGTCGCTCCAGGAGCGGGCACAGTTTATCAATAGCGGAGATAAGATCGCTATTCGTGGTTACGCGGTTTCTTTTGATGATCGTCATGCGGCGCTTACTTTCTCTCGAACAGGGCTGACTGTCTACGTAGGTGGGCTCATACTAGGAGAAAGCAACCTAAAAATCAACTTACCTGAGGCGGCAAATTAATTGGAAAAATAAGTTGACACAAAAATCGTGCGACTGTAGATAGTTAACTCCCAACGCAAGGCGTTTGGAATCGTGAGGGCTCTTAGCTCAGTTGGTAGAGCAGCACACTTTTAATGTGCGGGTCGCTGGTTCGAATCCAGCAGGGCTCACTTTTTATCTTCCTGGTCCCCATCGTCTAGTTGGCCCAGGACACCGCCCTTTCACGGCGGCGACGGGGGTTCGAATCCCCCTGGGGACGCCATTCCGCTCTTTATTTTTTTCAGGTTTCTGAGCACAATAGGAATGACCATTCGTAGCGCCAACAGGCGCATTATTGGTTTATGCTAGCGTCGAAAGCCATCGTAGCTCAGTTGGTAGAGCAGCTGATTCGTAATCAGCAGGTCGTGGGTTCAACTCCCGTCGATGGCTCCACTCTTCTTCTTCTCAACTCCCATACAAATGTAAAAGTCACTTGCCAAGTTTTCACAGCTTCGAGACATTGTGGGAAGTTCGTCCGCTATTCCACGGAGTTTTCCGATGATTACCCAGTTGTCCATCCGCGGTCTTGCCATCATTGAAGAGCTGCATATTGAATTTTCTCCGCAGCTCAACGTCATCACTGGCGAGACGGGTGCAGGCAAATCCATATTGATTAAAGCTCTGCATTTTCTGTTAGGGGCCAAGGCCGATCCCGAAGTGATCCGGCGTGGCTTTCCCCGGGCTCATGTGTCGGCCTCGTTTCTCTTGCCTCGCAGTCATTCCTGCGTCGAAGTCCTGGATACGCATGGTATCTGGCATGACGATCAGGAGCTGACCGAACTCATCATTCGGCGAGAAATCGCCCAAAAGGGCCGCTCCCAGGCGTGGGTGAATGATCAGCCTATTACTCTGTCGCTGCTCAAGGAACTGGGCGGCACCTTGATTGACATTTATGGCCAGCATGAAAATCACCGCATGCTGGATCCCCACACTCATCTGGATTATATCGACGAGTTTGTGACGGATCAGACTCTCAAAGACAAGGTGCAGACGGCCATGCAGCAGGCTTTGCAAATCCTGCAGGAGCTGCGCAAGCGCCTTGACCAGTATCAGACACGGCGACGTGAGCAGGATTATCTGCAGTTCCGTTTCGATGAACTGGCTCGCTTTGGCCCCAGTCTCGAGGATTACGAGCGCACCGTGAAACAGTGCGAAGAGTCCGGTCTGGTCATGGCCCAACAAAAGGTCTTTGATCAGGCGCAGCGCATCTGTGATGAAGGCTATAATGGGCGCGGGCTCAGCTCGGCCCTGCAGGATTTACAAAGACTGCTGGAGCAACCGGCGGAGATACTGCAGGACGCCTCGTTACAGGCCAGCCTCGCGCAACTCAATGAGCTGAGCGCTGTTCTGGATGAATTGAGCTATGGTATCGGCCGTACGGTGTCGCGTCATTCCCTGGATGAAGCAGAAATTGAGGAGCTGCAGACTCGTCTGGCTGGCTATCAAAGTCTTTTGCGCAAGCTCGCGGTTCGCAGCATCGACGAGATGATGGCGGAATATGAGCGGCTTGAAGCCGAATTATCATTCGTGCAGCAGGGGCCCGAGGCGATGGCGGAGTCACTGGACAAGCTTAAAAAGCTGCTCAATGAAGCCGATGAGCATGCCCATAAGCTTTCCCAGGTCAGGCGCGAGGCCGCCCAGCGGGCCGTTCAGTCGGTCGTGAGTGAACTCCATGATCTGAATATGAAGGGTGCTCGCATTGATTTCGATTTTCAGGAGGTGCAGAACACCATTCCTGATCTCGATATCGCTGAAATCGATCCCGGTCTGGTGGATGACTGGCACCATTGTGCTCAAATCCTGACAGAGACGGGCCGTCAGGGCCGTGAACGCGGGCAGTTTCTGCTGTCGGCCAACCCCGGCGAGGGACTGAAACCCCTGGCCAAGGTTGCCTCAGGCGGTGAAATTTCGCGTATCATGCTGGGTTTCAAAAAGGCTTTGGCTATGGGCGCCAATACCTGTGTCATGGTTTTTGATGAAATCGACACGGGTATTTCCGGGCACACGGCGCATATCGTGGGCAAAAAATTGAAAGAACTCTCGACCAGCTTTCAGGTGATTTGCATCTCGCACTTGCCTCAGGTCGCAGCTTATGGCGATGCCCACTTTTTGGTGCAAAAAGCCCAAAAAGGCGAATCCACAGAGTCGCAGATTTTGCGGTTGAATCGAAAAGCCAGCGAAGAGGAAATCGCGCGTCTGCTGTCGGGTGATCAGGTGACGAACTCGAGTCTGACTCATGCCAGGCAGCTGATCAAAGCTGCCCGCGATCGCGTCACTACCTAAGGAATAAGGAAAGGATCAGTCCACTCCGGTCGGAACAATCGGCCGGAACCGACTCTGCATCAGCTTGAATTTCTTTTGAATCAGCTGCTGCCGGGTCTTGGCCTGCATTTCCCGAATCTGTTTCAGTTTCTTCTCGGAAACGTAAACGTAGTAGGGCATGTCTACAACGTCCTGCGCTCCAATAGATATAGGCACCCGATTGGTTCGACGATCCCAGTCGGCCGTGGCCAGCGCGATGTATTGAGTCAGGTAGTAGCGTCCGACCACCAGGGGCATCAGCATATCACCTTCCACCGGCAAATCCAGAGAATGACCGGTTAAAGGAGCGCCTGCGGCTTCAATCCGCGACAGGTCAGTCACCTGACCCGCGCGATGCAGCTGCCGTGGGCTCAGCTTTAAAAATCCAACCTTGAGCGTGGTATCCTGGGTCTGCGGCGGAATCTTATAACGAATATCGCGCGAACCTTGAATACTCAGCCACACTTCCTCTTCAAAGAAAAGCAAAGGGACATCCGATGTACCTTCGGCAAAAGGATACGTCTTATCGGTTTCATAAAGGAAAATTTCCCGGCTGCCGAGACAGGTCCAATCCCAGGCCGAACAGTCAAGATCGACCAGCACCGAGCGGGCCTTGCGTTCGGTCAGTTCACCTTCAACCAACGTCACCTTGTGCTCGTGCAAGGATCCATTCAATTTCACCGAGGCCTCACCTGGCAGCACCGGATAGGTTTCATTGAGATCGAGCCAGTGACCCTGGTTGAGTTCGACAAAGGAGGGTGTGCCCGTGATGCTGGAGGAAGCCTGAATATTCACGTTATCCGAGGCGCCGACCTTTAAAAAGGCTGGACGCAGTTCGTACTGCTGACCTTCCGCCAGATCCGCTTCCATGCGCGTGCCATTCACTTCAACCCGATAGCGGCCTTTCAAAAGAAATTGCCAATGTCCGAATTTTTGTGTCTCCGTAATCGACAAGAGACTGTCAGCCGGCGAAACGAAGAAACTGGTGGCGGGTTTCATGCCTTCATACGCGGCGATTTTAATACCCGAGAGGTTATAGCTTAGAATCTTGGGATCGGCCGTGTCGTTGATCTTGCTGAAATCGATCGACATCGGAATCATGCCAACCAAAAGATCACGGTTGCCGTGCAGAATATTTAAGGCATAGCGGTTATGAAGGTGCTGACGGGATTTGGTCTTCGTGAAGCGATTGCACTGAATCGAAAAATTATCCTCGGCGGCGGGTGCCACCGGCGGATTGAATAAAACCTGATGCGCGACGAGCGACTGGGTCACGTTCGGCAGAACAGTCAGGATCTCATAGCTGCAATCAGCGAGGATCAGGTATCGGCCTGGCACCAGCCTCAGCGGCTGGTTATATTGGCCAACTTGCTCCGAGATGAACTGCAGGGGTTCTTCGGATTCGATGCGATAGATTTCATAAGTTCCTGGATTCGGTGCACGCACCATGACTTCGCCGGTCACTTCTTCCAGGCGACAGCCCTGCAGGAGCGTGACGAAGAAGGCAAGAACGCACAAGATTCCGCGAGGGCTTGTTTTCATCGGGATCCATACTGAGTCGCTGGGGGCCTGGTCTTTCGGCCTGCGTCAGAGCATGAACCGAAGATCAACACCTAATTGGACGGACTTAAACGCTCCGGTGCCGAGGGTCAGTTTCCCGCCTACGGCGAATTTTTCCAGAACAAGATACGATACCCCACCGCCGAGGTTCAGATCAACACCCGATTTCTCAAGGCTTTGGTCCACAGTTGTCAGCGTATCGTTCGAATTCAGATGCGTTTGCGAAACGCCCAGTTCCGCCGAGGCATTCACCGCAAGTTTACTATTCAAAGCCATGCGGCCCTTGGCACCAAACAGATAGCTCTCAACGATAGCGCGGTACTCACGCTGATCCTGCTGCACCAGTGCCTCAACCGGACGATAGCGGAAGGTGCCAAACAGATCGAATTTCTGCAAAATCGTGAGGAAACGATAGCCCGCTTCGACATCAGCCGTCGTGCCTGTGACCCAATCGCCCTTGCTTCCTGAAAGGTTGATCCAGGAAAAACTTGAAGCCAGATACATCCGCTCGACGCCTGTCGCCGGAGGGGTTTGACCTGGAGCCTGGGTTTGAATAGCGGGCTGAACTGTGCTGGTCCCAGCCGGCACACTGTCGCTGGCTGGCGTCGGCTGTCCGCCTGGCAGCGGCGTATTCGCGGCCGGGGCTTTATCCGAGTCAGCCTGCAGTGTATCGAGACCCTTCGCCAGACCTGGAGACGAAAGGCAAACAGCGAGAATATAGGGGGAAACCGCGATGGATAATCTTTGGATCGACATGGACCTTGTCCTCTTATGATGACAACTGTTTAACGTCAGTATTAGAGCAAGACCTTAAGTTGCACGGCGTAACGGCGATCCTCTTTGAACCCGGCTTGAGCTCCCAGCTCTTCGGCATAGGTGATGGCGCGCAGGCTGATAAGACCGACATCAAATTGGAAACCGGCTGTCAGGTAACCTTGATAGAGACCGGCCTGCAACTTGATGAGGTTGCCGTAGCCAACTTCCGTACCGAGATTCCATTTCTTGGAAAATGAGTAGGGCTGGTTGATCGAGTGCATATCCATCGAAGTCAAAACATAAAGCTTGTCGCGCTGGATTGGCTTCAAACTGAAACCTACGTTGACGCTCGCCAACTGGGGGGGCGGGTTGCCCAGGGCTTCACCGCCGATGTCTTTGGCTTCATAGGTCGTGGCACCGATATCGGTGATACTGACGCCGATGGTTGGTTCCATCGTTTTGCTTGGCGTAAAGAGGAGCCCGAGGTCAGCGCCGGTCCCAAAACCAGACAACACATAGTCATCTATTTTTTTACCGCCGGTATCCGAACCTGTGGTTTTGAAGGATTCGATGTCTTCCATGCTGAACTGTCGATCGACACCAGCCCGGGCCCGCGCTTTGATGGAGGCGCCGAGGCTCAGTTTGTCCTCGAGAAAATTCATCGCATACGAGAAGGGCATGACGAAACGCAGGCCAGTGTCGAAGTCGACCGAGATATTCTTATGGAAGACCATGGAGGCTCCCATTTCGATACCCATACCGAAGCCAAAGTTTTTAAAGATCAAGTGTGGTGTCAGACCGAGGCCCACGTGGTAGCTTTCGCCTGTGTTGGCTTCGATCAAATCCAAACTGTCGGAGACCTTGCCACTTTTCAATTTTTCCTGGGCGTCGTCCATCAGGCTGCCGAGGTTGGTCGAGGCGATGGTCCGGGGGTTTAAGAATTCCCCATCCCACTCCTTAAGGCGAGCGAGACCTGCCGGGTTATAGAAGAGAGCGTTGTAGTCGTCGGCAACGGCCACATAAGCATTGCCCATACCCAAAGGCCGAAGGCCGAAGTGGGTCCAGTTCTCATGATCCTTGCTCACACCAGGCTGAGCGTGGATCGCCAGAAAGCTGACTGCCGTTCCTGTCAGGGTCTGCCACCGCATGCTGTTCTCCACAACGAGGGTCCGTCATTGGGCCCCGGTCCGAAAATAGAAATATTCGCAGTTTATGTCAGTCAACTGTATCACATCCCATTTTAAACCGCCAAATTGGGTCGAATAAGAGAGTCTGGTGATTGAAGATTCGCCGGGAAATTATCGGCTTGCCAAATCCGTTGCAAGCCGCCTGCTCTCGTTGCGAAAGGACAAGGCCCGTGCTAACATACCGTCTTCGTCTCGACCTCTGTCCCGCACAAGGGCTTGTCACCAACGAGCTTCAAGACTCTTTTGATACGCGGATGGAGGATGGTGGCGCCCCACAGGACCGGCGCCCTTGTAGTACTAAATGGTGGCAACATGTCTAAGCCAGATGTAGCAGCAGAACGTAAGGATCAGATCGTACGGGCGACCGTCGAATGTATCACTAAGCACGGTTATCACAATTTCTCGATGCAGGACGTCGCGCGCACCGCCGGTGTCAGCAAGGGCATCATTCATTATTATTTTTTGAATAAAGATGACCTGATGATGTCCGTCCTCGACCGCGTCGCGGGGGATATCGAGAATATTCTGGTGGCGGATATGGTATTGATCACCGATCCCGTCCAGAAACTCCGGATCTTCATGTCCGTGAGCTTCGATATCGTGCGTGGGACCAAGGAATACTATCAAGTGAATATGGACTTCTGGACCCAAATCAACCAGAAGAAGGAAGTCCGCCAAGTTATCTCCCGGCATTACGCGAAATTCCGCGATAGCTGCGCACGGGTCATTGAAGAGGGCGTCAAAGCGGGCGTTTTCAAAAACGTAAACCCCCATTACTACGCGTCCCTGGTCATTGCCATCATTGACGGCATCAGCTTGCAGTGGCTCTTCGACGAAACCGTCTACGAGTACGACGAGGTCGTCAAGGTTGCCAGCCAGCAGATTCTCGATGGCCTTGTGTTGAGATAACGGTCCGGGTGCGCCTGGTCCCGGGCCCGCCTCATGGCTAGGCACAGCGTCAGCCCTCCGGGCCCGTCCTATGGCAAAGTACCGCGTTAGCCCTCCGGGCCCGTCCTATGGCAAAGCACTGCGTCAGCCCTCCGGGCCCGTCCTATGGCAAAGCACCGCGTTAGCCCTCCGGGCCCGTCTCTTTCGACATCCGACGACTCCGTCAATTTCTATTAAAGATCCCCGTCCTTTGCTATGATGGTTGATAACACAGCGTAGGCAAAGGCGGAGTCTGTCCCATGGATGTTTCCCTGGCATTGGAAATCAATGATCTGGTCCTCCAGCTCAACAAGGGGGCCTCGATCCCTGAGCAGCATTTCGAAACCATTCTGGAAAAGCTCCAGGATTACGAATGCTGGTCGCTGTATTTCCGCCTTCTGGAAGCGCAAATCGACAATCCCAAGAAGCGCCAGCTCCATTTTTACGTACGCACGGCCCGGGCCTATGCGGTCCATCTGGAAGATATCCAGCGGTCGGCCAAAATTTGCGTCAAGCTGCTCAAGGACCTGCGGATGTCCTATGCGGAATTTCGCGAGCGTGCCCTTTGCCATATGATCAGCGAACAGGACTTTGAATCCGAGGCCATTATCCTGCAGGCAATTCTGCCTCGCCTGAGGACCAAGGAAGATTCTGTCGCCTGTTTGGAACGCCTCTGTCTTATCTTTGAAAAGAAAAAATACGACGAATTGCAGCTGAACCGTTGCTATGAACGACTCATCGATCTGGAACCCAACAACCTCAAGGCTCTGCGCTACTTCAAGGTTGTTTATACGCAAAACAACCAGTGGGATAAAGTCGTCTCGGTCTTGCAAAGCCTTTTTCAAAATGCGAAACATATCAACGATCGTTATCGTAGCGCTCAGGAATTGGCGGCCGTGTATCTGTACCAGCTTGATCAGGCACAGAATGCGGTCGATATTATTGAGAAGCATTGCGCTGACAGTCCCTTGAATACCTTCACGATTCACTATGAAGCGTATTTTCGTCAGCAGAATTGGGAAGGCTGCCTTAAAGTTCTGCGCAACTACTTGCGCAAGATCGAGGGCAATCTTAACAAGGCCATCATTCATTATAAGATAGGCGAACTCGAAGAACAGCTGAAACGGCCCATGGATGCGGAAGAAAGCTATCTGAAGAGTCTGGAGCTGGCGCCGCGAATGCTGGAACCCCTGGAAAACCTGATCGAAATGCACCTTGAGGCGCATCGATGGGACCGGGTGCTCACCGATCTTGGGCGCTTGTATGAACTGGTGGATGATCCTTATTTGAAGGAAAAAGTGCGCGAAGGTCGCACTCGTTTGCAGGATGCATATGATGCCAGTCGCGTGTCCGAAGCCAGGTAAGACGAAGGCCGGGCTGCGAGAATCCACCGACCGGCATTTCGACAATAAGGCTGCGGCATGTATCTTTACGAAACGTCTCTTTCGATTCAGGGCAGCGTCTGTCGCTGGCCCTTGCCTCCGGTGGATCGGGTTCTGCAAAGGGCCCGGGCCTTGGACTCGCTGGTTCTCAGTCGCGTTCATACGATTGCGGACCGACCCAGCCTTTTGCTGTATGCCTCATCGGATGCGCAAAGGCCGCCCATGTCCTCCCTTTTTTCCCGCACGACCATTCTCAATAGCCTGACGGATCTTTGGAATGCCATCCTGAAAGAACCTTATGGTCATGCGTGTTTTGCGCAGATCGTCGATCAGGCGCCAGGTCTTCAGGAGCCGAGTCGGGCGGCTCTGGAGCTCTCGCTGTCCAAAGTAAAACCTTTTGATATGCACGCTTTTGAGCAGTTGCTGGAAACTCAGGATCGGGTCAATCGCACTCCAGAAAGTCAGGCCTTGCTCCAGGATAATCTGGGGCGTCTCTTGAGTGTGGGACCCGTGGCTCGCCGCAAGCCAGGAATGCCCATCGATACCAGCCGCAGTCTCACCTGTGTCGAAGCTTTCCTTGAGACGGATGCCGTCGATCGCGGCAGCGGCCCCTGCGTGCTGCGCGGTCGGGATTTTCCTGTCACCGATTTCCGGGAAAGTTTACAGGGCGTGCCGGAATTTTTTCAGAGGTGGAACGGCTGGCTGCAGGATGAAGGCCTCACCCCATCCAGCCTGGATCGGATCTATGTTTACAGTCATATCAAAAACCTCCTGCCGGCTTGCTGGGATGAACTGCGGTCCCGCGGGGTGGCAGCGGATCAAGTACGGCTGCCGCAGTGGTCCGGCCTGGCCAATGCCCTGAGCAGCTTTATGGAATTTTTGCTGACCGATGCCAAGCGTGCGACTTACCTTTATTTCCCCTTGAACGGTCGTTGTCATATGGCCTATCTGGTGCGTAACACATGAAATATGAACAGCACGACAACCTGATTCTCGCCGACTGGACTTATACAGGAAGTCCCCTCAGCCGGGACGTTGATGATACCCTGAAAATTTTTGAAGAGATGATGGAACGGGTTTATCAAACGGCCGCAAAAAGCCGTCTGGATGCCGTTATCTGGATTCAAAAAGTACCCGTCCATGATTTTCATGCGCATTGGCTTGACGAAGTGGATGCCACCCTGCAACGTGATGAACTTCGCTGGCGTCTGCGCCGCTGGTACCGTTTGCGGCAGAATATACAGTTTTCGCCGGTGCCCTGGTTTTATGTGACGGAATATGGCTGCCAGGGCACTTTCTTTGAAATGATGCTCGTCTGTCATCGCCGCTTTGTCTTCAATCGCGAGACCTGGTTTGGATTTCCTGAAATGGCTGCTGGATCCATGCCGCCGCTCGGCTGGGTTGCCAGTCAGTTGAACAAAAGACCCAGGCTTTTGGAGCAATGGCAAAGACGGCCTTTGATGCGAGCGGAAGAAGTGGTGAACCTTGGGCTCGTGGATGCGGCGCTGACCTGGAAAGACTGGCGTTTGCAGCTCCTGCCCTGGGCCGCGAGACAGATCGCAACCTGGTATCAGGAGCATCCGCAGCGGAATAAAGTGCAGCTGATGCATGATCATACCGCGGTGATGTGGAACGACAAGGCCATCCGAGACCAGGCGCGCATGCCTATTCAGATTCATTTGAATGCCCCGAAACTCCGGGAAACACCCAGCACGACCGATTATGTCCTGCTGGATACAGCGGCCCATTTTTACTGCCAGCCGCAGTACCACGCCTTCCTCGAAAGACATATCCATCAGATCCAAACCTGGGGTGAGCCGCCGCATTTCGAATTGGTTTACCTCGACGTCAATGAAGCTTTGCCACCGCTTTCTCTGCTCACGCGCCTCCTGGATAATGGCTATCGACTTTGTTTTATCGCCAGCTCGGCCGAGATTCTGCGGCAGGGATTGGAAGTGATGTTCGTGCAGCTCGATACCTATTATCGCCGCAGTGTCCTTCAGCAATTCGAGCGGCAGATCGCGTGGTATGTGGGCGAAACGCCTAAACAGCCTCAATACCCGACGCTCGGCTTCGGTGCGTTCCGCAATTTTCAGTTCAACCTACGTGATCTTCGTATTCGTGGCTGGGCCCTGGCCGCCCAAAGTGTACCGCGGCAGACGGCTGAAATTTCCGATGATCACGCCTCAAGAGGGAGTCTTCTGCGGGCCTTCTTCGATGGCATCCACTGCATCGCGAGTCCGCACAAGCCGCGGCCCGCGCTTTATTATGTGAAATCTCTCGCGCTGCAGGCTCTGGTAGCTTATGCCGAGCAGTCGGGTGAAGCGCTGCCCATTGTGCTGGAGCAGCTTCGCAATCTCGGCTGGCATCTGATGGGCAGTGAGAGGCATTGGCAACGTTTCATTGAATATCGAACCAGCATTCAAGGTCGGGTGCCGGTCGCGGAACTCGAGCTCATGGGCAACCTGACCTTGGACCAAAAACTTCTGCATGCCCCGCATTGGCGAGCGGTTTGCGAGATGGCTGTCGCTCGTGCCAGCAAGGAAAATTTGCAAAGGGGTCCGGGTCTTCTGCAGAGCTATCTGGTGGGTTTCTGCATGCAGCTGGCCCAGGCGCTGGTACAGGCGTCCTGCTTACAAACGATCGATCAGTCCCAACTCTATGTCGCCGACGCTCTGGGTTTTCCGGAAAGCTGGGGCACAGCAGCTATCTTCGAAGAGCGAACTGGCATCGCGCGACCGTATTTCAAACATCGCGACTCGATGCGAGGCTATCGTTAGCTTGAGGTTTTCAGCAGGTGTTTTGTTGTAGACTTGCAACGCCATTCTGAATAGTGTGGCGCTGCTGCCACACTTCGCTTCTTTTACGGTCGGTTTTTCAAAAAATTATCCAATAAAATCAGGTTGTTCAGATTAAACCAAAATGGAAATTGGTGGCACAGGTCTTGCTCTTAAGGAGGTGGGTCTGTCGTTTCCCTTTTTAAATTTGAGGCTTGAATGCTTCTCGCGCAAAATCAAACAACTCTGCTCAACACGGTAACCTTTACCGGCAAGGGTTTGCATAGCGGTCGTATGGTTCGCATGACGGTGAAACCGGCTGCGGCTCATTCAGGGATTCAGTTTCAAAGAGTGGATAGCCCCTGCAGTCTTCCGGTTCGCGCCATCGCTCAACGCGTAAGCTCAACCGCTCTGTCGACCACCATTGGTACCGGCAGTGAATCCGTTTCCACCATCGAACATCTGATGGCCGCCTTTGCCGGTCTTGGAATTAGTAATGCACTGGTTCAGATCGATGCTCCTGAGTTGCCGATTATGGATGGCAGCTCCGCGGCTTTTGTTCGTCGTTTCCTGAGCGCTGGCTTGAAAGATCTGGCGGCTCCTGCGAAAGCCTATCGTTTGAAACAAAGTGTGGTGATTCAGGAAGGCGATAAAATGCTGCGCCTTGAACCATCCGATCGTCAAAGAATCAAATGCTCGATTGAATTCAAAGCCGCTGTGATCGGTTGCCAGTCCATCGATTACGTCGCGACTTTGGAAAACTTCCTGACTATTGCTGATGCTCGTACCTTCTGCAATCTGAGCGACGTGAAAGCGATGCGCGAACAGGGTCTGGCTCTAGGCGGCGGTCTTGAAAATGCAGTTGTGATCGCGGAACACGGCGTGATGAATGAAGAAGGCCTGCGTTCTCCTGATGAATTTGTTCGGCACAAATTGCTTGACCTGATCGGCGACTTTGCTCTCTTGGGTGCTCCTTTGTTGGCTGATATCTATGCTCATAAATCCGGTCACGCCCTGCATGCCAAGGCGGTCCAGACTTTGGTAAACGAGGCGGATGAATATCTGGAAGAGTTCCAGCCGGATCTGAGCGATGTTGCTCTGTCGATGACTTTGAACCATATGCTGCCTGCAGCTGGTATCGCGCACTACGCGTAAGCGCGGCGCGGACATCGGCTGCTTGACCCTGTCACTCGATCGATAGAACCACTCCTGCTAACCTTGTGTTTCCACAAGGTCCCGCAGGAGTGGTTTTTTGTTGCCGTTCAGCTTTCTCGCCGGTCAATGCACGATGGGACTTCTTCTGCTTCTGCCGCTGGCTGAACGAGGTTGGCTCCTTTGGATTCCTGCTCTTATATTTCTGCGCGGCTGGGAGCGCCTCGCTTTTGCACTGGGCTGTGCCTGGCAAAAATATTGGGCACCTGATGCCTTCGCTCCCATGCCGTCGTTTTTTTGGTTTCTGGGTTCTGCAGAAACCGAGGCCGATCCCATTCCCATTTTTTTCAAAGACGGCGCTCTCGACCGACTGGCCGATGGGCTGGCTCAACAGGCTGAGGATTTTTTTCTCGCCTGGGATCCTGACTGGGGACTATGGTTTTTACGCTTTGGTTTTGGTCTGAAACTGGAGGGTGGTGATGATTGGCCGCGGATCTATCAGGAACTCGGACTCCTGCATGTCCTGGTGGTGAGTGGCGCCCATTTCAGTTTCATTGGTGGCCTGTGTCAGACTCTTTTGGGAAGTCCAGGTCGCATCGGCTATGCCATGCGCCTCTTGTCGTTCCCGGCCTGGCTGGGATGGATGACGGCGACCAGGATGATGGTGACCGTCCTGATCACGCTCTTTGCTTTGATCGTCGGATTCAACCCACCTTGTCAACGCGCATGGCTGAGTCTTCTGCTCGGACTTTGGCTGCCTTTAATCGGCGCGCCGCTGGATGACATGCGAAGGGATCGCTGGGTTTTTACCGTGCAGGCTCTCTGTTTTCCAGGAAGCTTTCTCAGCCTTTCGAACGCCCTGAGCTGGAGTGCTTACACCATGGTCCGCTATCTCAAACCCTGGCCGAAAGCCTGGCAGCGGCGCCTCTTGCCGGCTGTGGAAGGACCACTCATTGCCGTGAACCTGAGTTATTTTGGTTTATTCAGCCCTTGGGGACTTTGTCTCAACACTCTCTTACAACCTGTCTGGCATATTGTGCTCGGCTGCGGCCTGCTCTATTGGATTTGGCCTCAAGCCTGGATCGGCGAGGGTCTGCAGCACATGCTGCGGCTCCTGCACGAAGGCATCCTGTTTGTTCATGAGCATGGCCAGCAGAATGGGCCGGTCCAGTGGGAAGGGCGTGGCCCATGGGGAGCCCTCGGGCGCAGCATCCTATGGTGCGCAGCCAGTTGGACGTTTTTCCGCCTGTGGCGAAGGCGAGAGGACGCTTGCTGAAACCTGCCTTCTCCCGTAACCTGATTGCATAGGGGGCCGCCCCTGTGAAGGAGGAGCCATGAGAGCTTTGATCGTTGATGATTCTCCCAAAGTGCGCAGCGAATTGCGTCAGCTTCTGGGTCGTATGGGTTGGAATATTGTGGGTGAAGCCGTCAACGGTGCTGAAGCGCTGGAAATGGCCGAGGAATTCAAACCGGATCTCGTGACGCTGGATATTATCATGCCCGAGATGGACGGCATCGAATGCTATCGGGAGCTTCGAAAATTAAGCCAGCCGCCACGCTGCCTTCTGATTTCCGTCCTGGCAGCTGAACCTCGTGTGATTTCAGCCTATGCGAATGAAATACTCGCCAGTCATTTTTTGAAAAAACCGGTGCAGGAAAAAGACCTGCGGGAAAGGCTGGACGAGGTGATGTCGATGCCACCTCTGCCTTACCCGGCGCCCTCTGAACTGCCCGGCGGTGCTGATCACGACGCTCTGGGTTCAGGTGACTGAAACCGTCCTCACGACGCCCGGCTGAAACCGGGCGCGCGATTGCCGCCCATCCGACCGATGGTGGCCGAAAGTTTCTGCAACTCCTCCTCCTCGCGTTCGGCTTTTTTCTTCAGGCTGGTAAAGATGCTGATCCCTGATACACCCAGGGAAAACAGGGCCACGAGAAGAAACGCCGGATGCCAGCTGATGCCCAGCAGGAAGAAAATAAACGCAGCAAAGGCTGTGACATAAGCATTGATCAGAATCTTGTCATGATAAACCATGGCCAGCTCACCCATCAGGATGCCCTTGCCATAGCCATCAAGAACCAGCTTTTTCTCTTTGGCCCTATAGAAATGCCGCACGAGACTGCGCGGTCGATACAGATAACCCACCTTCCAAACCGGCACATGAATCAGCTGAATACCCGCGACTTCCAGTTCCGTGCGGTAGTCGATCAGATAATCGGAATTCAAGCAGGCGAGCTTATAATGATAGAGCTCGACGTGATTCCGCGCGCGCCGCAAGCCTTCTTCCTCCTCGACCTGAATGCCGAGAATGGGCAGACCGTTGGCATATTTGAATTCAAAGTAATGACGCGCTTCATAAGCCGACTTCTGTTCGTCATCCATAAGACGACCACGCGAGAAGGTCGAGTCAAACGGAAAACCATCCCATTCCACATGAATCGGTTCGGTAGGTTCATGCAAGCGGGTGAGGCCCCAGGTTTCACAGATATTGGATCGCGCCAAAACAGCCCAACGATAGCTCCGGCGAAACTGTCCAGTCTCAGTCAAATATTCATTGGTGGTATGGGTGGCAACCTGACGGTTTTGCTTGCGCACGAGACCCTTCCAGGCCGTATGCCCTTCCACGGAAACTATCCACACTGGCACGCTAAAACCCTGCACATCGACAACAAAGAATTCCTTGTCGACCGTTCCGGGCTTGTGATGAATGCGCCGCAACCATTCCAGGGCCAGCTCTTTGACCGTACCAGCGTCGAGCAGGTTCGGCACAATATAGTGATCCCCGAAAAGTTCCTTCTGACCGGATTCGACGTGGAACTTAAACGTCGCCGAGCAGAAGGGGCAAAGCAGCAAATAATCTGAAAAATTATACTGGGAT
This sequence comes from Oligoflexus sp., assembly GCF_035638955.1. Lineage (GTDB taxonomy): Bacteria > Bdellovibrionota_B > Oligoflexia > Oligoflexales > Oligoflexaceae > Oligoflexus. The sequence continues at coordinate 17,817 of NZ_DASQYZ010000389.1, forward strand.
GCCTTATTACAGGAAGGGCATTGCAATTCGTACACAGCGCTCATCCTCCTCGTTTCTTTCATCTTATCATGATTGACCCGTTGACAGCGGGCCGACAGGCATTAGGTTTAAGGAGAGAAAGCAAGCCAAGCCTAAATGGCATAATGGCATCCATGAGACTGATCGTTTAACCCTTGAGCAGGCCCCACCAGGGTTGCCAAAGATGGAGTAAGATATGGGAAAGATTATAGGAATCGACTTGGGAACGACCAACTCAGTGGTGGCCGTGATGGAAAACGGGCAGCCCGTGATCATCGCCAATGCAGAAGGTAAACGCACGACGCCCAGCGTGATTGGCTTTGCCAAAAACGGCGATGTTCTGGTCGGGGATGCCGCCCGTCGTCAGGCCGTGACCAACCCACGCAATACCGTTTATTCGGCCAAGCGTTTTATGGGTTGCACCTTTGCCGAACGCAAAGACGAAGCCGAAAAAATGCCTTACAAAGTCAACCGCGGTAAATCCGATATGGTTGTCTTCGAAATCGATGGCAAGACCTATACTCCGCAGGAAATCGGTGCCAAGGTTTTAGGCAAGCTGAAGCAGGCTGCTGAAGATTATCTGGGTCAGCCCGTGACAGAAGCGGTGATCACCGTTCCCGCCTATTTCAATGACAGTCAACGTCAGGCCACCAAGGATGCCGGTCGCATCGCGGGTCTGGACGTCAAGCGTATCGTTAACGAGCCAACAGCAGCGGCTTTGGCTTATGGTTTGGATAAAAAGAAGAATGAAAAAATCGCCGTTTATGACTTCGGTGGTGGTACCTTCGATATTTCGATCCTCGAAGTGGGTGAGAACGTCGTCGAAGTATTGGCAACCGGTGGTGACACCCACCTCGGTGGTGACAACATCGACGAACTCCTCATTAAATGGCTGGTGGATGGCTTCAAGTCAGAAACCGGTGTGGACGTCAAAGGCGATCCAATGGCCATGCAGCGTCTCAAAGAAGCTGCAGAAAAAGCCAAGATCGAGCTTTCTTCCGCTCAGTCGACCGACGTGAATCTGCCGTTCCTAACAGCCGATCAAAGCGGTCCCAAGCATTTGAACGTAAGCCTGACCCGGGCGAAGTTCGAGCAGTTGATTGGTGAGATTATCGAAAAAACTCTGGCGCCTTGCCGTCAGGTTTTGAAAGATTCCAAACTCAGCGTCGAAGAAGTTCAGGAAGTTCTGCTCGTGGGTGGTTCGACTCGTATTCCACTCGTTCAGCAGAAAGTAAAAGACTTCTTCAAGCGTGAACCCAACCGTACGGTGAACCCCGATGAAGTGGTGGCCGTTGGTGCTGCGGTTCAAGGTGGTGTGCTGGCTGGTGACGTGAAAGACGTTCTCCTCCTGGATGTTACGCCTCTGACTCTCGGTATCGAAACCTTGGGTGGTGTGATGACCAAGTTGATCGAACGCAATACCACGATACCAACCAAGAAGAGTCAAATCTTCTCGACGGCTGCTGACAATCAGACGTCCGTTGAGATCAACGTCCTTCAAGGTGAACGTGAAATGGCAGCCGACAACCGTCAGCTGGCCCGCTTTACCCTGCAGGACATTCCGTCCGCCCCTCGTGGTGTGCCCCAGGTTGAAGTGACCTTCGATATCGATGCCAACGGTATCCTTTCGGTTTCGGCCAAGGACCTCGGCACCGGCAAGGAGCAAAAACTTCGGATCGAAGCTGCCACGAAGATTGATGAGCGCGATATCGATCGCATGGTGAAGGAAGCCGAAGCCAACAAGGATGCTGACCGTCAGCGTCGCGAAATGGTGGAGAATAAGAACCAGCTGGATTCCTTGATCTTCTCGACGGAAAAGTCGCTGAAAGACGGGGAAGGCAAAGTTCCCGCCGACATCAAGTCGGATCTGGAAAGCGCTCTGGCCTCGGCCAAATCCAAGCTGAATTCGACCGACGCTGCCGAACTGAAAGCAGCCAAGGACGAACTCGAAGCCAAGTCGCACAACCTGGCTGAAGCTCTCTATAAGCAAGCCGCTGGTGGACAGCAGGGCGCCAGCAGCAGCGGTCCGCAAGGAGCCGCCGGCAGCAAGTCGAGCGATCCGAACGTGGTCGATGCCGAATTTGAAGATGGCAAGTAATTGCTGATGTGAAAAAGATGGCGGTCTTCCCTTGGGCAGACCGCCTTTTTTTATAAACACAGGACCAAATACCCACTTCTTCAGATGTGGGATGAAAGGGCCTCAGCTATCGTCCAGCTCGCAGATAATTCCATTGCAGAAATCACTGTCTATGGTAGAAGCCATGCACGGAGGCGCAAGGATGCTGCTGACCTACAGATTCAGACTGAAAGACGGCACCAGGAGAAGAGAGCTGAAAGCTCTGGCTGGGAATGTCAATTTCGTTTGGAATTTCAGCAACGCGATCATCCGCCGCCGCTGGCAGGAGTCACGATTTTACACCAGCAAAAATGATCTGCATGTCCTGACCAAGGGCTCATCGAAACTGCTCGCCATCAACTCCCAGACCATCCAGGCAGTCGCTTACGAATGCCTTTTGCGGGTTCAAAAAGCCAAAAAATCAGTTCGATTGCGAACCGGGAAAAAGAACCTGGGCTGGATTCCTTTCAA
>NZ_DASQYZ010000390.1:0-1907 GCF_035638955.1 Oligoflexus sp.
CGTTCGCAGCATTTCCATGCGATTGGCACTCTGATTGGTATAGGTGCAATTCATAGCCCATTCCTTGCAAATACGCATGTGGGTGTGAGAACCGATCTGGGCTGCAGCCCGGGAATTTCTCGCCTGGCGCCCGTTTTGGTATCCATTCGAATACGACACCAGCACAAATACAAGGTCAGCGATTTTTTCCTCCACCTTCACTATTGAGCCTTTGCTGTTCGCGTACGATTCCTCCTCTCTTCCGAAGTCTCCATCCAGCTCACCCTTGGCAACCAGAGTCTCGATGCGTAAGAAAGGCACTTCGATTAGCTTAATCGTGACATCGCTTCCTGCCTGCTCTGAAATCTTTTGAGCATAGAGGTGGAGATTCGGCCACAAAGGGTTTTTGGAAGTCATCCCCACACCAAATGTGAGATTCACCGCAGCGCTTCTGGTCGACGTAAGAAGGCAAGCGGATACGATAGCGAATAGTTTTAAATGTTTAACCATGCTGTTTCTATATCTTCATTTTAAAGGACGCTCATGACTATTGCCTGAATATTTTAACACAACGTTTCAAACAAAACTCAAGGCTTTCAATGCCTCGGTGAAAGCTGCTCGTGCAGGCGAAAGCGGCAAAGGTTTCGTGTTCGCATCGAGCGTTGTCGCTGAGGTCGGGTAAAAAGAGTGCCTTAGAGAGGGAATATCTTTTTCCGCGTGAACTTCTGAAGTCATTACTCGTCTCAAATTGATCCGCCAGGGAAAAGGCCAGCCCTTCCATGTCAGATTGCATCAAATAGCCTCCTGAAGAGGAGGACTGCAAGTCCCAGGACACGGGCTTTAGTCAATAATATTGGTGCATTGATTAATTCCCAAGCATTCTTTCCGGGGCCATGCCTTTTTGACTCTGTCGCAAGTTTTTTGCCCCGGGGCCCCAGGGCCCTGGTTCAAGCCGCTCCGACCATTTGATATTGTTGCTGCGGGATGCGGAGTACGAGTTCGAATTCGTAGAAACCCGGTTCGTTTTTTTCACTGCCTAGCTTAATTTCGCAGCTTCCTCCGGCCTCCTTTGCAAACTGTCGAACGGCACACATGCCAACGCCCCGTCCGGAGATATTACCCACACTGGTGGATGTGCTTATCCCTGAATGGAATATCAGCTCAGCGATATCCTCAAGGCTGGGATCCGCCTGCAGCTCTCCCGATTGTTGACCCATCTTTCGCAATTTTTCAATGGCCAGGCCCCGGCCATCATCAAAGATGGTGAATTGCAGGAATCCACTAATCACCAAGGCTTTAATATGGATTGTTCCGTTCTCGGCTTTCATTTTTTGACGCCGCTCCTCGATACTTTCCAGTCCATGATCCAAAGCATTTCGCAGGATATGTACCATGCATTTTTCAATCAGTACCTTATTTTCTGAGTTAACATGGACTGGAACAACATCCAAAACCAGATTGGGTTCGGGCTTGCCGATATCACGAGCAATCTTGCCCGCACGTTCCCGATAGCCGTCCATAATAACATCCAAATGTTCAAATATCATTTCTATCAAGACATCACTGTGGGCTTTGATGCCACGAATGAGCTGATGGATGGTTGGGTTGGAGGATTCCACCAGATCCTTAATGATAAAGTACTGGCTCTCAATAAACTCCCGATTAATGGTTATCTTGGTGAGATCCTCGGAGCGGTTTAATTTTTCGCGGTTTACATAGATGTATGAATTGAAAATATCGATCCCTTTTTTGTTTTCCTGACTAAGAATATTCTTACTGATCGCGGCGCCCCCCTATATCTCAGCCAAGTATGAGACAGTTTCTGCCGATAAATTAGTATAATGAAAGTGGCGGAAATGAGGCTTCATCCATGTCCCAGACATCCAAAGACAAAAAGCTTGTGGGTTCAGCAACTTCAGAATCATTAC
>NZ_DASQYZ010000391.1:0-4517 GCF_035638955.1 Oligoflexus sp.
AAGTAGAGTAGTAAGCGAATTTGCTTCCAATGCGGCACAAGTCCAATTTTGAAAACGAAATTGAGTGCTCATCATGTCCAGGTCATGTGCCAGCGCCGTCCATCTTTCGACAAGTTCTCTTTGACTTGGTAAGGGAATCACAATAAAGATGGTTTTGCATAAAATGTTCCTGGACCAATATTGTATCCAGATGTCTTTCACGCGTGCAAGGAGGTAACATGAGTCCTATAAGATCACGTATTTTTTCGGTTTTACTTGGGATGGCGATACTGCCAGGTCTTGGCTGTGACAGTAAGGATAACGATAGACGTAGCCTAAATGGCAATAGCGACCAAAAAAATGAAACATTGAGTCTCACGGAAACAGTGGCATTCCGGATTTATTCCTCTTCAGGCGGCAAAATCTAAACTTAGCGTCTTCAGCGGCTGATTCTGCGGCGGCAGCTTTATTAAGAATTCAAACCTTTTATGAGCGTCCACTGGGCTTTCACCCAGAAGTCTGATCTCAATACTGCCCTTAAGGCGTTTCACACATCCATGAACGGCATCCATCCCCACACCGCGCCCTGAGATTTCTGTCACCATACTGGCACTGGACACGCCGCTGGTGAATATCGTGTGAGCCACAGCGCTATCATCGGCGTCAGAACCAACCAGCCTCTTTTCGGCGGCCTTTTGCCTCAAGATAGGCAAGTTCAATCCGCGCCCATTATCGCGATATATGATTGAAGTGTTGTCATGACAATGAACGATTTCTATGTGAATCTGTCCTTCATCTGAAACCAGAAACCCGTGATCCAGGCTGTTTCTCATCAAATGTACAAATATGTCTTCATAATAGTGCAGAAAATCCGGTTCAATATAAAAGTCAACGCCGCTGATTTTAACCTCGGGCGAATTCTTCGCTAGCTGCTTCGCTAGACGGGGGACGGAGGAAATCAGGGGCTCCAGCACCTTCTTAAAGCTATTCGTATTAAGGTCGTCGATGCGACTCAGCAGGATCTGAAAGGTTTTTCTCTTATCACTGGGAATGTCACCCCAGATTTCCGTGATCATGGTCGAGAGGTTAACCACGAGTTTTTCCTGCTCGGCAGCTGCCCCACGCTTGAGCTTTTCATCATGAATATCACGGTAGAAACTGATGACCTTTTCTATCTGGCTCAAGAGTTCATTCACTCTCGATCGTCCTTTCAAACCGAGCTCACGTGGATCCATGGGGAAGATTTCGCTCTCGATGGAATGAACCATGCCTGAAATATCTTCAAGACCGTAGGTGCGAGCATTGCCCTTGATAGTGTGAATATTCCTAAGCAGCACATGCCAATTGCCTCCGATGTTCTCCCCTCTGAGCATTTGCCGCGACTCCTCGATAAGAATGGACGCGGACTTCAAAAATCTCCGAAATTTCGAGGCAGAAATATCCAATATCCGCCCTATGGCTTCCAATTCAAGACGCTTTTCGCTTGCTTCAGCTTCAGCGTTTTTGAATGCAGTCACATCCTTGATAGCAGCAAGTATTCTATTGATCTTGCCGTCTTCATGCTCAATGGGGGCCCAATCTATTTCGAGCTGCTTGGTAAGCTTGCCTTTGCTATACACGACAGATGCCGGTAATAAGTGAGCATTCATCTCAAAATTTATCAGCTCTCCATCCTTCATGATTTCGAGCGCTGAAATCAACATGGACTGTTCTTCACGATTCATCTGCCCGCCACCAAGCAACATCTTTATGAGGGAGGCGCCTTCGAGGCTGGCCCGATCTAATATGAATTCCAAATGACGCGAATACTGACTTTGAATAACACCCTCGAGATCTATGACGCAAATGCCTTGATTGATATTATCAAGCATGACGCTTAAGCCTTTGGTCTGACGCCATAGCTCTGTTGTGCGAAGCTCCACTTTCTCTTCCAACTCATGATTCATCTTCTCGCCCATCCTATTCACTTCAATTTGTGCTGCCAATGCCTCCTTTTGCACTTTTTGAAATCTGCTATTGGTATCATTGATCCGATCTGCAAGACCAATTGAGAGCAGGACAACCTCAGCCGAGATACCGATAAAAGGAAGAATGCTACCCAAGGCCGTAGACGGGATGACTTTGGACGTCTCAAGAGCAAAGATGAAAAGTGAAAGCAGCAATGCACTATGGGCGAGTAGATAGAAGCGGGCCGGCCGATAGCCCTGCCTCATCACCCATGCTCCGGCCGCAATGAGAGATATCGAGCCGATAGCCATCATTGGAAATAGCAGAGATACCGAAATATCGGCTCGCCCTGCAAAACTTGGGATCATGTTCAAACAGAGGCAAATGATTAGGATGAAAAGGAAGCGATTCAGCCTTGGCATCATCGTACCAAGATTGAGAAAAGAGCGCCCAAACTGGATGGAAGCTACCATAGCCAGTCCGAACTGGGGCATTATACCCCTCTGCGTGATGACCGGTAAATTCGGCCAAAGGACTTGGAAAGATAGTCCTGTCGCGGTAAATAGAGCTAATAATGCTGTTGCCAGGAAACCCACGTAAAGTAAGTATTGTGAGTCGCGAACCGTAATTCCGAGCAGTAGGTTATAAAGCATCATAATTGCCAAAACGGAAAATATGATCGAAAACCCGATGTTTTCTTTGATCTTCTGCCTATCGAATTCTGATTGGCTAAACACTTTAGCTTCATAGATGTGGTTTCCTAGCACTGGAGACGATGAGCTAAAGTAGAGAATCTGTGAAGACTGTGCTGGAATGACAATCGGAAATGTGGGAGTCCTATGGCTCAGGCGTCGTTCACCATACCTTTGCCCTACGCCCACGGTTTCCGTATGAATGCCATCCCCTAGGAACTGGTAGATTCGCAAAGTTTCGAAATGCGGAAATGCGAAATATACGATAGCATTCATCGGCTTGTCGCTGTGATTACTCAGTCTGAATCGTGCCCAGACAACACCGAATCTCGTTTTGAAAACTTCTATATCCTCTGCAGCCTTTCTAAATTTCGCAAAAGATGGGTGGCTGACCTGCTCCAGAGTCGCCAATCCTGTATCATCCACATAGAACTCAAAATGACGGTCAACGGGCAGAAACGTGCTGGCCTGATCAATTTTTAGCTCCAATGCGTGAAGGGAAGGGGCGCTTATCAACATGGTTATATAGAGTATGGCCAACAGGTATTTTCTGATAGCAAACTCAAGTCTCCAGTATTTCTGCATCATTTCAATATCACTTTAATTCTATGAGTTAATCTCAATCACCTATTCTATCCATCGGTCATCGGCACCGATCGATCAACGATTTATCTTTGTGAACCTTAAAATTGAATCTGTCTGTTCTTATGGAATTTAGTTAGGGTAAGTTCCTATTTTGTGCTCGTCTTTCAAGGATATGCCTGATCTCCCAAGGTCACAGCCCCGGAATAAAGACTCACGCCGTTCTTTTATCTCTTTTACCTTTGTCTGTTAAATTACACCCGCGGCCTTGGAATAAGTCGCAATTCGAGTCGTGTAACCCCCCATAATGTCGAAACAATCCAAGCGTAATTTTATTTCAACCTCACTCCTCCGAAGCCATCTATTGCATTGCCGATCATGCATACGTGGAAAATACATTCTCTCGAAGGAGTCATAATGCAGCGCACTCTGCCCGTAATTGCTGCCACCCCGGACGCAAAAGACTCTGACAAAGGGGCCACAGTTGCCGAAGCCCTGCCAAAGATCTTATACGCTATGGGAATCAATCAAGCGTTTGGTGTATCAGGAGGCGCTTTAGCCTCGCTCTGGGGAACTTTATCCAATAGCCCCATTCATGTTATCCATTGCCGCCATGAAGCGGGGGCTACTTTCGCTGCTGTTGAAGCCTATTTTGCGGCAAACCGTCCGACCTTGGTCTTTACAACCGCAGGACCTGGAATAACAAACGCGTTAACAGGTATGCTGTCAGCACGGGACGAAGGTGCCAAGATTCTATTAATCTCGGCTTCCACTCCGGCCCCCCAGAGAGGTCGCTTCGGCATTCAAGACCTGAGCCTCCAAAACCATACAACCGAAACTTCACTGACACTTGGCGCGCCGTTTAATCTTGCCGCGTCTATTGAGTCGGCTGAGCAGTTACCAGCCCTGCTCAATCGTATAGCCCACGGGTTTGCTGACCCTCAAGGGTTTGTTGCGCATTTATCAATTTCCCCATCCGTTCAGATGTCAGTTTTTTCGCAATTTCTCATACCAAGTCTCCCGAATCGACCGGTGCGATTGACCTGTGACCCTGAAACGATCACAAAATGCCTGGAGTATTTTCGAGAGCCGATCGCTCTGTGGGTAGGCTTCGGCGCTCGTCATTGCTCCCACGAAATTATCAAATTAGCGGAAGCTCTCCAGGCACCGGTTATGGGGGACCGTCGGCTAATTGGTGTCTCCTAATCTGAAACCGTGGTAAAACGGTCAGAGAAAGAAACACCAAATGAGAGCTCAAGTGTCTGTAATTAAGGTAGAAATCAAACTTCATGAAATTCCCAAAGCCATCGAGGCTTT
>NZ_DASQYZ010000392.1:0-9738 GCF_035638955.1 Oligoflexus sp.
GCAGCCTCGGATCGGGACTGAAACGTTCGGGTAGCGCGGCATGTTCGGCCGCGTTACGGATACGAAGCACGAGCATGTAGATGGTTAGGTAAGTGAGAAGCCAAAGCCCATGGAGCCAGGGAACGCCCAAAAAGAACAAAAGCGCGAAAAATGTCAAATGAAAGAGCAGAGGCGCTAGCAGAAATTGCTTGGCGAGATTCAAGGCTTCTTTAAATGTCTTCTTGGTTTTTTCATCGCTCGATTTATAGGCCAGAGTATAATCAGCAAGCCCAAGGCTCATGGACAATAGGATTAAGAGAGTCTTGACTCCAGTGATGCCACTGAGATCGCGCAGGACTTTCCGGGTGAAACTCTTGCGACTCACCGGATAATTCTGATAGTTGGGATAATCCGGATCACCCACGCTACCTGCGGTTTGATGATGCTTGAGATGATAGGACCGATAGCCATCGAGATCAATCAGCAGAGGTGCTCCACATAGCCAGCGCCCGACCCATTGATTCTGGCTTTTTGTAGCAAATAAGGAATAGTGGGCGCAATCATGCATGAGTATGGCAAGACCCAGCTGTCTGCCCGCGAGTATCGCCATGCCGACAATGATGAGCAAGGGATGGGGGTACAGTGCGACGGCGATCAGCACCAGAATGATGATTCCCCAGTTGATGGCGAGGCTCTTCCAGCCTTGGTAATTGCTTCTCTCGAGCAGAACTTTTAGTTCTTCACGGGAAAAGTAGCTGACTGATGCTTCCACGTTATCCAGTGTCGACACTGCTTTCATGAAGCCTCTAATTTTGAAGTTTATTCAACCAAAGTTTCCTGGCCGGCTCTTCGTATGCCTGTATCACAGCCGTATGCAGCTGGCGTTCCACACCCTGTGCTATCGCTTGTGGCAAAAGCGGATCCGTCACAAGCAGGCGAATGGACTCCCGGCCCAGAAACAAAGTTTCCCGCAGTTGATCTTCAAGTGACAGTCTGCGAAGGTTTGCAAGACTCAGTTCAAGCTGTTGACGTGCCGAATGGTGCCCCGCTTCCCATCCCTCAGCGTTCCACAAACCTTGCCATTCGTGACCAAGGTTCGGGCTGATATCACCGGCCTTCCAGACCTGGCAGGATTCATCCAAACCCAGGCGATGCAAACGGTCACGTAATGGCTCAGTGGAAAGCCAAAGATTGGCGGGACGAACGAAAAGGCTTCGCAGCCCCTGTCGGAACCCAGTGTGATGCAAAGCCTGGAGTGCCCGGCGATGGCGGCTCCGTTCAAGTGCAGGCGGGATGGCCACCATGTACCAAAATCCGTCCCAGGAACGGAGCCTATCTTCACCCAATTGCCAGTCCCGGGAAAATAATCTTGACGCCTGGCCCAGGTCTCCAAGCTCATAGCTACCCCGCTCATGGCACGTCAGCTGCTGCGACTGGCAAAGTCGAGTCACGGCGACCCGCATCTGGTTCGCATTGAAACCAAACAAGGTTCCGATGCCGATCAGGACTTTTATGTTTAGAGAATCCGGTGCCACGACTCTCATAAGATCCATAATGAGATCTTTAGGCTGATAGTCTTTATTCTCGATCGTCATCGGGGTTAACCTCTGAAGAAATTATTACCGATATAGTCATGTTCTGTCAATTACTGTAATATTATTGCAAGTGCCGGAAATGAAGGTGTTTTTATGGCTTACTAGATGCGGCAGTGCAGTTACACGAAAGGCTTTCTGGATTCGAGGGTGCAGCGAGGGCGGTTGACTTCGGTCCTGCAGACCAAGGGCATGGTTTGACCCCTTTTCAATTTCTTGGAACATGGCCTTAGCCCATAAATGCAGTATTCTCCCTGTTCTTTTCTTTATTGAGCAAGCCAGGCACGTTCGCGACTTTTCCATTTTTTACCAATTAACCAGCTGAGGCCCCCTCAAGACTGACTCATAATCTCCGATAAAAGCTCGTATTCAATCATTCCAACTATGGATCAGGAATTGTCCAGACTCTTTAAATCAGGTGAAAAACTCCGCAACGGTGAGATCGAAATCATCGATCAACTGGGTGTTGGCGGATTGGGTGAAGTATACCGGGTTGCAATGGACCGGGACGGTCAGCGTCAGATCATGGCGATGAAATGCTTCAACCCCAAATTGCTTGAGCAGTCGAATCTTGAAGGCATTGAAATGGTGCACAAAGAGAGTCTGGCGGTCAGCAAGATCAAACATTCAGGCATCGTTTCCATCGTATTAGTCGAGCATAATCCGCCCATCCCTTACATCATCGAAGAATATTTTCCAGGCGGCGATCTGCTCCAGGCAATAGGCGATCGCCGGCGCAACTCTCCGCCCGGCCAACAGGTTTTCTCGGCTGAGGAAATCGCCTGCCTGGGATTTCAAATCAGCTCGGCGCTCGTCATGGTGCATCAAAATAACCTTTATCATGGCGATCTTAAGCCGCAAAACATATGCTTTCGCAATAAGGAAAAACTGGAAACCGTTCTTGTGGATTTTGGCCACGCCGGGTTCCTGGAAGGCAATCTGCTGGATCGGAACGGAAATCTGGCGACCTTGGCCTATCTGCCACCCGAAAGAACCGGCTTCGTCAAGCTTGCCGGGAATGCGAGCAGCGACCTCTATTCTCTGGGCGCCACTCTCCATGAATGCGTGCTGGGGAATCCGCTTTTCGCCGGGCAGGACGGAGGCGACCTGATCAATCGCCTACTCTATGAGGTGCCCAAGGCTCTGCCGGAGATTTTTCCTGAATTCCCGGTGGCCCTCGGCGATATCATCAGCAAACTTCTGCGCAAAGATCCGAGCGATCGTTACCATACGGCATTCGGTGTCGCTGCCGATTTTGAGCGCTGCCTGCAGACCTTGCGCGAGCATCGCGAGCTCTCATCCTTCGCTCTGGGCACCAAGGACAAGCTGCGTGAATTGAACTATCGCATTCCCATGGTGGGCCGTCAGCGGGAGATGTCTGAACTTCATTCCCTCTTGGATAAAACCCATGAAGGCGGACAGGCCCTGGCGCTGATTGGAGCTCCATCAGGCACAGGCAAGTCCCGTCTGGCTTTTGAAATCCTGCACAAAGCCAAACACCAAACGTCTCTGATCAGCTTTGTGAAATTCTCGGAATACGAGCGGAATCTGCCGCTCAGTGCCATCACCCTGATCCTCGTCGAGCACAGCCAATACCTGCGGGGAGTTTCCAGCGAAAATCTCATCCAGTGGCAGAAAAACCTCAAGCTAAGGCTTGGTGCCCGGATCCAGCTCATCGCGGAACGTTACAGCTTCTATGCGCCTTTCCTTCCTGCAACCGAACCCTTCCGCAATACGGACAGCGAACACGGCTTTCAGGTTTTCAATCAGACCATCGGCGAGTTCCTGAGTCTTCTGCCTGCTCAAAATGAAAGTCAACTGCTCCTCATCGATGACCTTCAATGGGCTGATTGGCAAAGCCTGCAGATCCTGGCTGTGCTGGGGCGTAAAATCATCAACGCTGATGCACCGCGAACCATGCTGATGGGGACCTATCGCTCCAATGAGATTGGCGAAGGGCACATGCTCATTCCCACTTTTTTGGACATGCGGCACGATTTCAGCCTGATCGAGCTCGGTCCTCTTGATCAGCGGGATGCCGACACCCTGGTCGAACACCTGCTCGACGAATCTGGTCCGGAGGTCGAAAAACTCCAGGATCTTTGCTATCGCTTTACAGCCGGCAATCCCTTCTTTATTTATGAGTACCTGAAATCAGCGCTCAGTACCGGGATCTACGCCCTTGATGAAGAGACGCAGGCCTGGAAATTCCATGAAGAGCGCATTCACGACGCCGATCTTTCCAGCGGTGTCGCAGGGCTGGTAGCCGAACGCATCCGCTCCTTGAACATCGTCCAGCAGTCACTCGTCAGCATAGCCAGCGTTGCAGGCCACGCGATGAGCCGCGAGGCCCTCAAGCAATTATTCCCGCTTCTGGCCGAACATCGGCATTTGAAAGAGGGTGAGCTGGGTTCGGCCAAATGGGAGCAAACAATTGAGCTCGCCTATCAGGAACTCCTGCAGAAAAATATTCTGAGTCCCGACTTGGATCGCTTTGCCTTCTTCCATGATAAGGTTCAGGAGGCATCCTATTCGCTTCTGACAAAGGACGAACTCAAAGTCCTGCATCACGCCTTCGGTCTTATTTCCATTCAGGCCATCAAGAAGGCCGGGTACAAAGTCAATGAATCGCTTCTCTTTGAAGCGGCCTATCACATCTGCAAGGGCGGACGCACCGACCTGGATTCTGATATTCGGGCCTTCCTGATTCATACAGCCAATGCCGCCAAACGCATTTTCGCTTATGATAAAGCCAAGGAATATCTGCAGACCTTGATCGATTCGATCGACGCGCAGGCTGGTGTCAGCCTGGATGAAAAATTCGATGCGCTCGAATTGACGGCTGATATTCTTTCCATTTCCGAACAGGTCGCGGCCGCCATGGAAATCTATGATCAACTCCTCACCTTTGACTGCGCCCCCCTCAAACGTATCCATATCTATGCGAAAAAAGCCGAATACTGCCTAAACCTTTTCGACTACCGGAATGCCGAAAAGGCGACTGAAGCGGGCTTGAAAATACTGGGGGAGAGCTACTTCAAAACTGAACTCGGGGCCTATCTCTATATAATAGTCAGTGCCCCGGTCCTCATCCTTTACTCGCTTTTCTTCAAATACTTTGGCCGACAGACCAAGGAAATTTCCAGCGAAGAGGAGGACATCCGCTTTTTGCTGCGAATCAAAACAGTGCAGACCCAGTATTTTACTCTGCCCATCGCTGCCATTGCCAATCACATTTCGACTACTCTCCAACTGTTTCCCTATAAGGATAATCGTTACCGGGCGATATCCATGGCCTTCTGGGGAGTCGTGACCTCGACCTTCGGCTTCAACCGTTTGCCAGAGGCCTGCTTTCGGCATGCTTACAACTTCTTCGACAAAACCGCCAATCCCGTGGACAAGGGTTTTGTCCTTTTCTTATGGGGAATGATTTTCGACTTTCCACGGGGGAATTTCCGAGGGGTCCAAAGCAAGCTCGAAGAAGCCTTGTCTATCCTCGCCTCGGTGGGAGAGTCCTTCTGGCGCTCGACGTCCTTATTGGGCTTGATCTTGTCAGACTATTATGGTGCCGAGACAGGACAGGCTGGAATCCGCTCCCATGAACTTATTGAGCTTTGGAAAAAAATGCGCTATGCGCCGACGATGTTGGGTTGCGCCATCCGTCACCAGCTCGAGGACGGCAACGAGGAGCAGTTGAAATTTCTGCTGCAGTTGGTTCATGAAGGCGACCTCGACCTTCAAAGGCAGGGTTATGACTCTCTCGATTCCGTCCTGGCCGCCATGAGCATCGGCGAATATCAAGGCTACATCGGCCAGTATGAGGAGGCAGAGCGATTTGCTCAAAGAGCCTTCAAAATCAGCGCCAAGCGCGTGCATCGCGTGGCCTATGCTACTTTTTCGCACGTTCTTTATGCTCGAGCCCTGATCCAGAATAAAAAACCCTGGAAAGCACTGGCAGCACTCGCTTTTCTCTGGGGCAATCAGATCCTGCAGGTTCGTGTCTTTCGGCCCCATACATGCTTCGAGACCGGACGCTGGCTCTTTGCGATGGACTGGCCCCGCTTCGGCCGGGGCATGATCGAACGAGGCATCCGTTATGCAAACAAGCGCGGCTGGGGAACGCCGGAAGCCGAGGGCCGCCTGCTCCTGGCCCAGCATTTGGAAAGCATAGACCCGGCTCTTGCCCTGGCCCACCTCCACCTGGCCAAAGAACATTTTCAAGGGCGCCATTGGAAGTTTCATGAAGGCCTTTGTGAAAAGGAAAGCAATCGCCAGAAACTGGCCCGCGCCGAGCTTCTCAACCGTGGCTCCACCCGCAACGCCACGCGCACCGACATGAACCGTCGCGGCGTTGGCCTGCGCCAGCAGGTGGAGGTGCAGGCACTGATGGATGTACTTTTGAAGCTGAGTGCGATCAATGAAGAGAATGCACTGTATCGCGCTCTGATGGAAGCCCTGTGCCAGGCATCAGGCTCGGAATTGGCCCTGCTCTATTTTGAGGAGAATGCCCGTTGGTCACCTCTGGTGGCGCACAATATCCGGATTGAACAGAATGAGATTTTCAAAAGCAAGGTCGATCAGTCTTTTATTCAAAAAGCCCTGACGGCGCGCCCAAAGGATCCTATGATCCGCACAGCCCAGGACAAACAGTATGGCCAGGCCACCACAACCGGTTCGGCGCTGCTCCTGCCCCTGATGTCCGAGGGAAAAGTTGCGGGCTACTGTTATCTGGCCAACACACAGCTCTACGATCTCTTCGACAAGCGCAGCGTGGAAGTCGCCCAGCCCATCGCGACCCAGGGCGCGATCGCGCTGCAGAATATTCGACTTAACAAGCAGCTCGCGATTGAAAAGGACGAAATTTCGCAACTGCACCAGACACTCGAACTTCGGGTGATCGAGCAAACTCGCGATATCAAAAGCATCATGCAGCATATCGGGATGGGAATCTGTACGATTTCCAGCGACGATATCCACATCAATAAGGATTATTCCGCTTTCCTCGAACGCCTGCTGGGTGAGAGCGAACTTCACGATAAGTCGCTCCTGCCTCTCCTCTTTGCTCGCACGTCCTCGACTATTGATGAAATTGATCAAACACAGCAAGTTCTGTTTTCGAGTCTGGGTGAGATGGAATTCATGTTCGAGGTCAACTCGCATCTTCTGCCGCGCAGCCTCTCGGGTAAGGGGGCCGAGGAATTTGCTTTGGAATTGGACTGGATTCCCATCTGCGACGACGAGGAAAAGGTCGAACGGATCCTGATTACCATCAACGACGTGACCGAGCTGCGCGGCCTGCAGGCTGCAGCCGCCCGCAAGGACGAGGAGCTGCGTATCATCAGCGAAATCCTTGGTAACAGCGAGCGCGCATGGTCCCGGTTCAGCGCGAGCGGTCAGTTGCTCGTGAAAAAGAATCAGGAGCAGTTGGAGTCGCTGCGACTCGGTGGGGACGCCGTGGAAGTCCTGAAAAAAGTCTTCATGAATACGCACACGCTTAAGGGTAATGCCCGTTCCCTGGGCCTGCGCCGCATGAATCAAGTCATCCATGAGATCGAGCAGTATTTCGCTGATTGCATTCGGACCGAGCCCAAAGATACGGATATTGCCATCCTGCAGACCAAGCTGCAGCGGATCGAAGAGATCTTTCAGGAATACCAGCAGGTCGCCGAGCTAAAACTCGCCCGCAGCGTGAGCAAAGCCGAAGCCATTAGTATACCGCGCGAACCGATTCTGCAAATCTACGAACATTTGCAGGCCCAGGATGATCAGGCGCTGTATGAGCCTCTCTCCGTCATACGCAACTCGCTTTTTATCTCGATGAGTGATCTCCTGCAGCAGCTCTTCAGGGAAGTCGAAGCCATCGCGGTGGAACTTGGCAAAATGCCGCCGGAGATTCATCTCGACCTGCCTGAACTCCGGATCACGCGCCCTGTCGAAGAGATGTTCCGCAATAGCCTCGTCCACCTGCTCCGCAATTCGGTGGATCACGGCCTGCAGTCGGGCGCCGAACGTGAGGCCAAAGGACTGCCGGCTCGCGGCCACATCAGCTTCACAGCGCAAATTCGTGGAAGCATGATCGACTTTCTTCTGGAAGATGACGGTCGCGGCCTCAATTTGAAAAAACTGAAGGAGATAGGACTCCAAAAGAAACTTATCAGCCCACAGGAGGCCGCTGAACCCCAGAACGTGGCCGGGTTGATCTTCCACCCGGATCTCAGCACGGCCGAAAAAGTGAGCGATCTTTCAGGCCGCGGCATTGGAATGACTGCCGTCAAGGATACCATTCAGGAAGCCAGCGGCAGTATCGAATTGGAGCTCCTTAAGACTCGGCGCGTCGAAGAAGGCTTTTGTGCCTTCACCTTCGTCATCTCGTTACCATTGGATCTCTTCCAGATCGATCTCCAGCGGAACGCAGCGTGATGCGGTGCTTCTGGAAGTGGTCTGGAGGTCGCTTCTGCAGATACTGGCAAGGGCTGGCTGCCGAACTTGCTTTGGAGATACAAAAGGGGCTACTGGATGTGAGCATTATTGCCTAAGGTGGCTTTCTACTGGGCTTTTGTGATTGCCTTGATTAGGCGCCCCCAGAACGATCCATATTTATGCCGTGAACTGCTGCATTTGACTTGCCTCTGCGGATCAAGAATACATGCTGCGAATTCAATCCAAAAAACTTAATAATATCGATAAATTACATCCAGGTGCGAATTTTTATGAAAAAAAATGCCGATAGCAATAGGTGCTAAGGGGGCATCAATTGGAAGCTTTTATTCAAAAGTCAGTGTTCTCTCGATCGGTTTCACTCCTATTACTATGCTTTCTAGTGACGGAAGTTACCTTGCTCTTCACTGTCCCGACATCGAGTTATCTCTATACGATCCTGTTGTTAAACTTGGCTTTTAGCATTCCCATCTTCGGGCACTACTGGCGATTGGCCCTAAAGTCAGAGCCTATGTCGGAATATAAGAAAGAGAAGGAAATTTCGGCCCTAATCTACCTGGGCGCGACAACTCTGTCAGTCCTGGTCATTGGCCTATCCTTTCTGCTATTCAAGAATGAATTCGTGATCTTTAATTTGAAGGAAAGTATACGACATCCCATCGTCTTCGCCATTGTAAGTTTGATACTGGTTGACCTGTTCTTTTATGTCTATCATCGTATCTCCCATGTTACAAGCTTGGGATGGCTCTTCCATAGTTCCCATCACGCGATTGAAACGCTCGCCTATGAGAACAGCGTGAGAATCGATCTCAAGGACTTCAATCCCATTTACTGGATCGCAGTCGCAATCCCTATGGGATTTCTGGGCTTCAACTCCCTGGAGACCTATGTGCTTCTGCTGACCAGCCTCTACTACCAGTATTTTCTCCATAGCGGTGCCAATTGGTTCAGAAACTCCGCGTGGGGGTACGTTTTCAACAACCCATCATTACATCGGGTCCATCACTCCATTCACGACCATCAGTTGGACAAGAACTTCGGTGGTATAATCTCGCTTTACGATTTTCTCTTTTTCACGAGTTGCCGTGAAACAAAAAACTTGCGATTTGGTGACTTCGGACTCCACGGCGTTGAGAACTCTTCCACTCTTCACGGGACTTATCTCAGCTTTTCGAAGGCCTTTTTCGCTGTTGTGAAAGCCAAGCCTTGGTACGTTTTTGTTAGTCCACGGATATTGATGCGCGAGTACAATAGATTGAACGCAGTATCACCTATGGACGAAAATCTCCCAATTGCAAGTTGACTGCCTTGGTATCGGCTCAGGTAAAAAATCTATTCATGCGTTTTTGTATAGTAATTGCGGGTGCGTATGGCCATCCGTTTCGGAATAAATCAGCTATTTTGAGACAGTCATAAAAAAAGTTTAGTGTACTTTTCTACCCAAGCACATACACGGACTGTCTTGTGACCGGGATGTTGATCCCGACCTGCTCCTGTGGAATCAGAAGTTTAGGACCACGCTTTGAGTAGCGCTCCGGATGTCTGCCATAAGCCTGTTTTAAGGCCTGTGAGCGTACAGCGATCACTTCATCCCTATGTGCCAGGCAAGTTCGAGACAGCTTTTACCGATAATTTAGTGAAGTAAAAGTGGCGGAAATGAGGTTTCATCATGTCCGAATCGGCGAAGGCAAAGAAGCTTGAAAGCATTGGTAATTCTGAATCATTACCT
>NZ_DASQYZ010000393.1:0-4418 GCF_035638955.1 Oligoflexus sp.
TCTTTAGTCTACCCCGCCTCAACCAAACGGATTTTTTCTTTCTCGCTCTCTTTATTTTTAGAATGATTTGAGGAAGCGGATAGTGTGTAATATACCTTTTCCTTGTCGATATTTTTACTGGTCGCGATCCATGGCTTTATGTTACAGCCTGTGTGCGGCGCAAAATCTCCGTCAACAACCACAATAGGCTTGGCCGATGTAACAGACTTTCTGATTGCCTTTGCTTCTCCTTCCATCCGTTTTGCCCGTCCGGGAACTTCAGACGCGATGGTTGTCTTCTTTGCGTCGTTCGGTCCCATGATGCCGAGGAGCCCATACCCACAGGAAAGACCAACATCGAACATTATTGGTTTGGGGCTGATTTTTTGAAGATGTTCAAAAGCTTCGTGCATTAGGAACTCGGTGAATTTGATGGCGTTTGCATGTACCTCTTGCTTGTCTTCGTTCTCTGAATAGAACACGATAAAAAGCTCGTCCGCATGCCATTCTACAAAGTATTCGCCGCTTGGAATGATCCGTTCGAGGCTGCGGTAGATGATGTCATAGTATTTCTCAAAAATGGCTGAGATTTCGCTGTTTGCTATGCTCTCAGTTAGCGACTGAAAGTCGCGCCAGTCGGATATAAGGCTAACGCAATATCGGTTTTTTGCTTTGAATGCTTCATCGGTGATCACGCCGTCTGACAATATGAGGCGTTCTGCTACTGCTGTTGGTGCAATTCGCTTGAGCTGGGAAAGGGTTCGAGCAAGACCCGTGTAAAATCGATGTCGATAAAAAACAGCGACCACAGTGCATGCAAGATGACTGGCAATCAAAGAAAACGTAGGTATGTTAAACAGGACCGCCGCTGCAATCAGAATGATGAAAAGGCCCCCAGCCCAGGCCCGATGGATGCGTTTGAAACGGTAGAGAACAAAGTGTTGAAGCACAATCACAGTCAGTATTCCGATCGATACGTCAAACCTCAACTTTTCACTTGTGGATGCCTGGATGAAGATCAGGAAGCCACCGGCAATCGTAATGCAGGCCATCCCGAAACACGCTTCCACATGATCTTTGAATCTGATTTTAAACTTGTCGAGTATGATCACAGTGGCGACTAACAGGAGAACCAGACAAGATATTCCCACTCTGATTTTTGCGAATTCAGCGGCTGTTTCATGATCCATACTCAAAAAATCAACTGCTGAGGTAGCAAGGATGATCAGAATTGCGCACACTGCTGAGAACTTGAAGTGCGCTCTCACGTTGAACATTGACCACTTTCTTTCTAATGAACGCCTTTCCACCTTTTGGCCTTCCACGCATGCCTTCTTTTTGCATTGTAGGCATTACGTTCTGTAAATGTTTGTAATCATAGTAATTTATGTCTATAGATCTGGTCGGGTGAAAGGTGTATATGCTGAATTGATGAGTGGAAACATTTGTCAAATCATTGAGTTTTAACAGGCATTACTTTTTGCTGGGAATGTGCAAAAGCAATGTCTCTGGAGGATGCAAAGATGTTCAGCCTGGGCGTAATGATTCTACTCATCCATGTATCGTTTGCTGCAGTTATAGTTGGACTCTATGAAGGGAAAAAGGGCGATTATAGGCAGGGTCGAGCCAGGCAACCAGAGTCAGTCAGGTCGTTCAAGGCGTTTTATATCTACCTCCACATAGCGACGCCCATCATTGTCGTTATGTCGTGCCTTGGGTACGATCGACTCGCTCTTTACTCGCATCCAGCCGTGATGATGATCGGCACGACCATTTCCGCCCTTGGTGTAGCCATTTTTGTGGGGGCGAAGATGAGGATTGGTGAAGAGTTTGCTCCGTGTAATGACGCATATCTTCCCCGCGATGTTATCAGAGACGGCGTTTATAAGCATGTGAGACATCCCATCTACGCCGCTTTTATACTCTTCTTCCTTGGTATTGCTATTACTACAGCGAACCCGATCACACTTTTGAACTGGCTTGTTCTTGGTGCATATTATGTTCGATCTGCACGCTTTGAAGAGAAAGCTCTGCTCGAGAAGTTCCCGGTTTATGAGAAATATAGTAAATCGACCGGTCGGTTTATCCCCCGCATCGTTCAAAGCAAGAATGACTGATGGGAAAAATTGATATTACCAAGCCCTATATTGAGCCAAAGGGCATAGCTGCTCTTGTTCATGGCCTTAATCTCAAATCCGAGCGGATGGCCGACATAGGACGGCTTTGGCTGGAGCGAGGGTATATTATTGCAAACCTGACGCTTGCTGGACACGAATCCACTACCGAGTGGACTGACCCGAGCCGGAAAGCGTGGCTTTTTGATTTTGAGTCTCTGGAGTCAGCCATAGATGGTCTCAAGGCTGAATGCGGAGACCTGCCTTGCGTTTGCGTAGCCATGTCCTTGGGTGCGCTTATGTTTGTTGATCATGTCCTGACCACAAGCAGTTCAACGTTTACCAAAGCTTATTTTCTTGCTCCAGCACTGAGTATTAGACGTAGGAGTCTGATTCTGAAAGGCCCGAGCCGGCTTTTGCCAAATTTGAGAATAAAAAGTCTATCAGATCCCGGATACCGCGTGCATAACTCGCTGCCTCTATCTTTTTATAGAGAGTTCTACGCTGCCTACGACTTTGTGCGACTTCGGATGGAAAAGCAGCCATTTCCGATTCCAACCCAAATTTTCTCCCATCCGAATGATGAACTTGTATCACATCGCGGGTTAATCCGCCTTTCATCACGCTTCGAGTCCGTACAAATAAAGCCTTTGGGGCGTGAGCGCGGCAAGATGGGGTATAACCATCTGATGGTCAATGAAGAGACCATGGGGCAGGGCAACTGGGCGATGTTCACCCGCACCACTGACGAAAATATTCAATAACAAACGGCACTGAAGAGCCGCGCGGTTCCCGGCTCCCGTTGCCTGGGGCCATCGGTGCGATAGTAAAAGCGTAAGTGATCCGTCCTACCCAGATTGAAATCCTAAGGGAAAGTCGATGGCATGCGCTGTTACGTGCTCAACAAACCAGCTTCAGAGCGTCCTGCAAATTGCTTCAATAACCGGTCTCAACTCCACGTTCATTCGTGTGCTTTCCGCAGCCAATAAAAATTACAGGTTGGTCCGGTAGTTCCAGGGCAGCCACTGCTCAGGTCTTTCATAGACCCGCGAGCGATTTTCCTGGAGCGCCACGAGATAGTCGAAGCTATTGACATTGGCGCTGTTGCAAGTCTTGATTATCGATTGGATGATATCACCATTTTTCGCCCCATTCTGAGTTTTGTAGAAGAGCGAGTTTTTTCGATGGCAGATGGCCCACTTGATGGCTTGCTCGGTATCGCAGTTGGATAAAGGTACACCAGGAATTTCCAGAAACCGGGTCAACTGCGTCCATCGTTTAAGCGAATAGTTGATGGCTTTTCCAAGCGGGGAATTGGGCTCGACCGTGCGTTCGGTGAACTGCTGCTGCATCCACTGATGGAGGCTGTCCATCGTTGGTTTGCTTAGCTCCAGGTGCATCGCAAGCCTCTTGTCAGCCGACAACTTTTTTGCCGCGCCGTCGACCAGATAAACCTTTTGCAATTCAGACAAAATGAAATTCACCTCGTCCCTGTACGATGAGCGGAGATCATAGAACTTGCGCCGGGCGTGATCGAGGCAGTTGGCAACGATGGCTTCTTCGGTTAAATTGTTGGCGCCAAGTCCATCGCACATATGAATAGGTGGCGGCAAGTTCTCAGATCTTGATTCAAGGATGCTCGACACGTTAGCACCTGCCTGAGCTGGTCCTGTCACATGCAAAGTGATGGCACGACCCCTGACGTGGCTGATGATTACGGTAGTTTGGGTCTCTTTTATAGGAGGATCCTGACCATTTTTTAAGTGGTTCAGGATTTTCATTTTGGTGTCGTCGATCTGGAGCAATTCACCGTCTGCCGCCATCCTGATTAGCGTTTCGTGGACCGGAGCCGCACTGTAGGCAACCTGCTTGATCATTCGATCCTGGTTTGAAGCCGGCAGAGCCATGCCTCGGCGCTCCTGAATTTTTGCCAGACGATAGTGCGGAACGCCATATTCAAAGCGCATTCCAGCAACCATGGCACTGCGGCGTCGGCCGCCACTCCATTCCTCTCGCCAGGCGGGGATTTGATGTTACAGGAGTTGACATTACACAGGAATTTTGGCTCTGTTGCGTTTGTGTTTTCCAATCACGCAACCAGCTAAAATCACTATAGACGCCATACTTGCATATTCAGTGGTTTCGTCAGGTTACAGTTTATTGGAAAACAAACGCAAGAGAACCAAAAAGCAGGAAATCACCGGGATGGAAATCCAGGTCGAGTTTTTGCTGCGTGCCCGCTGTAAGCTTTTCGGCAACAAAAAGGCCCATATCGGCGAAAGCTTCATTGAAAATCTTCTGAGTGACGCTCTGGCCCGCAAGGAT
>NZ_DASQYZ010000394.1:0-6517 GCF_035638955.1 Oligoflexus sp.
GAAGATCATCAAATTTCAATGGAAGATTGGACTCAAGGTGAATCTGTCTTTGAAAGAAATAGCCAAGGAGGTTAATCCCATCATCCTAGGTTGGATCAACTATTATGGGGCATTCTACAGAAGCAGATTGAAAAGCCTTGGATTTTATATCGACAGGCAGATCATGAAATGGTTCCGGAATAAATACAAAGGCCTAAAATGGAACATTGGTGCATCAAGCGACTGGTTGAGATCTGTCTACACAATGTGCCCAAAACTGTTTGCTCATTGGAGTTTCTTTCCTGTGTACTGATGGAAGCGGTGTGAATCGAGAGGTTCCCGCACCGTTTTACGAGGGGTTGGAGGTGAAATTCCTCTGATCTACTCACCTTTTAATGGCACTGTGCCCCACACCCCGGCCGCTGGTGGCGGAGGCCCTCTCGGTCGTGGCTCTGTCAGGGAACGCGACGTGAGCCCTCGAGGGTGGAAACCCATAGCTGAAATAATTTCAACTCACGCCTCGTTCGGGTACTATCGGTCCAGCTTTTGAAGCTTCGGTATTGAGGTTATAGGGATAAATATGTTCTGAGTTCAAAGTGATTTTGAACGCAAACTTGATGAATCCTTTCGAGTCTGGCGCGCCCATCGACACAACCTCAATATTTCCTCCCTTGCTTTGCAGGATGGAGCGAACAGCATCCATGCCCATACCGCGGCCGGAAATCGCTGAAACCTCATTCTTGGTGGAAACCCCCTTCAGGAATATGGATTCCATTATTTCCGTCTCAACCAAATTTACCCTGTGACTCTCTGCAGCGAGCATATCCTTAAGCCGTTTCAGGTTCAATCCGAGACCATCGTCGGAATATTGAATTTGACACCGCCCGTCCTGGTCCGTATCGACCTCGATGGATATGGAACCGTTGGAGCTTTTTTTCTTGAACCGCCTTTCCACTTCTGTCTCAATACCGTGATCAAGGCTATTCCGAAACAAATGTACAAAGACCCCTTTTATCGTGGTAGTCATTAATTTGCTGATAAGAACCCCATGATCATGAATGAGTATTTTGGGAGGAAGCTTGCCAAGCTGGTCTGCCAGCTTACTCAAACCGTTCAGTTCATCCACCAGGTGGGAAGCAATCGGCATCGCAAGGGATTGAGAAAGTGATTTAAGAGAATCTTCCAAGCCCAGACTCTTTGTTGCCGCATTATTTTGGGCCATAATTCGGCAGACCTTGGAAATCACCGCATGATCGAGACGTATGTGAGATTCGTTTGGATCAATATTGAGCTTTTGTGCAGCTATGTCGATATATGCATTCAGATTTTCCTGCAATACTGAAGCGAAGTCTGACAATTGTGGAATATTAACCTGTCCAGACTTTACGTTGATACACTCTTCGCATTCATGAGCCAGGTTTGCAATATCGAGAAAAGCATAGGTACGGGCCATTCCCTTGAGTGTATGCAGGAGACGGAACATGCTGCTGAGGTCATGACTCTCGCTTTGTTTTCGCATGGCAATAAAAGCCAAAAGTTCGTCAATACAGGAGCGGCCGAATTCAACAAATGATCGAAAGGTGGAAATGTCAATCGAAGAGATCGTATCTATTTTGTCGAGAAGCTCCTGCCTTTGGCTGTTTTCATGGGTCAACTGCTTGAATTGCGTGATGTCTCTGAATGCTACTAAAATCTTGCTGACAATCCCTCTCTCATCGTCCATAGCGACCCAGGACACGAGAAATGATCGCATATTGCCCTCTGTTTCCATTTGAAGCTCTGAAGGCAGAAGATGAAGGTTTAATTCCCATGCCAGCCTCTCTTCATCAAGGCACGCAAAGAAAATCTGGTTGATCGACGCCAAAGCGTCTTTCGAAAGTTTAAATTTGCAGAGGATGGAGGTCAATTCGCGATGTGCGAGATTTTTTTCATGGAGCATCTCCATAAGATATTTCGAATGCTCGCCATGGAGCTTGAGAGCACCCCCGTCACGATGCACAGAGAATATACCCTCTTCCATGCTGTCAAGAATGCTGCGGATATCGATCGTTTTCTCAAGCACAAGACTTTCCAACTGGTGATTGAAAATCTGTAGCTTCTCATTTGCATCATGGATCTCCCTGTTTTTCTGAGTAAGATCCTGATTCAGATTGTTGATCTCGAGATTTGACAGATCCTGCCGGTTTTTAAGCTTATAGCCAACTGCCAACGAAAGAGTTATAACCTGAAGCATGGCTCCACAAGGCAGAGCCAATTCGCCGATATAAAGATTATTTATGATACCTATGACTTCGAGAGCTTTCAGCACGGAGCCTGCATAAAGAAACACCCAGGCCATTGTAAAGTATATGGCGGGACGATAGCCTTTCATGGCAAACCTGATGCCTTGCGCGACGCCATTAAAAGGAAGCACAGCAGCCATGAAAATAGCGGCTGGTCCTCCAATGTAATGCTCGAGGTGTGTCATGACCATAAGCGGCATGCATAGGGCAACGGTGGATAGCAGGAAAACATATACTTTTTTTGAGGTATGTTTCATATCAAAATACAAAACGTTGACTAAGCATCCTCCGATAATACTGAGGTAGGTCGCAAGAACCAGACCCCTGTTTGGCAAATAGATGTCCGTTGGAAAAAGGATTCTGCAGAATCCATTGGATGTGATAATGGTTATCTGAACCGCAGCTATCGTCAGAAGATAAGGAAGGTAAACTTTTTCGCGGACCTGGATAAATAGTAAAAAATTATAAAAGAATAGAAAAATTCCGACGCCGAAAAACATCATATTGATGCCGAAATCGTGGAGTCG
Source organism: Oligoflexus sp. (assembly GCF_035638955.1). Taxonomy (GTDB): domain Bacteria; phylum Bdellovibrionota_B; class Oligoflexia; order Oligoflexales; family Oligoflexaceae; genus Oligoflexus. The sequence goes on from NZ_DASQYZ010000394.1 coordinate 2,789, forward strand.
ATTTTCATCGAAGGCATGGGTTTGTGTCAGGTATAAATCGAATTTGAGAGGGGACCGACCTTTGATTGACACGTAAATGTCAACCGGCTCAGTCAACTCAAATCCGAAAGCCGGATAACGATGCTTGATAGTTTTAAGGTTGTGACTGTATGCCACTGCCTGGTCACCGCTTATCCCGTATGATCTGACTTCTTTGTCCTTGCCGACTATAAAAAAATCCAAAAAGTCCGATCCAGGGTCACGGCTTTCCATCACCACTTGCCCTGGACCACTTCGCGGACTCAGAGGAAAGCGGGCCCAAACTGTTGAGCTTGAATATCCGGCCATGAAAGGTCGATCAAGCCGGTGTTCCTTCCAGGCAGTTTCCTTTTTCAAGATGTCCTGAAGCGTCAGTTTACCTGTGGGGTCTTCGTATAGTTCCAGGTAAGGGGAAAGGCTTATAGTACCTTCCATGGGGAAGATAATAGGTTTTCCCCAAAGATAACCCTGGAAGGAAAGAAGGATGAAGATTCCTACACAGATCTTATTAATCAGCGCCAACACGAATCCTCCTGGCTTTGCTTTCAACTCACTGATGCTCTGAATATCAGCAATAGACTAATATTATGGCATATATCCATTAGACCTACATAGGTCGTCCGTGAGGCGTTATCCTGTCGTGACATCCTTCGTCACAGGTGCGAACCCTGCAGCCTGCCGCCGGAAAGTCTTTCCAGGGACTGCACTGTGTTCGACGCTGGTGCAGGATCAGGTTCGAGTTGTGGTGGAAACAGTCTACGCGGACCTTGATCGCGAACTGAGAACTGTATCTGTCCTGCAAGGAGCGACAGGACGCGGTTGCTCTTGCCCTGAATGCGCAAGGCATTGGCAAGCTCGGCCGCGTTGGATTCGAGGCCGCTGTACATGATCCAGGTAATAAGTCCCGAGACGAGCTAGCGGCACAACGAGCGTAAGATAGAACTTCCGCGCGAGGCCAAGCGTTCGCTCATGAAGATTTTTGGCAGCACGTCGCTCCTTTTATGTGGCGGAGCCTACTCCTCAGAATTGACTCCGGGTCATGCGCCTCACCCTGAGTACGAGCTTTGGGGTCGGTATTTTACAAACGTCTGTTGACCAAGTATACTGTAGATAAAGCGATCCGAAAAATCTGACGTGTCAGGACCTGCGGCCCATGGTTCGCAATCGGCGCAATAGACTTGTCCGGCTGCGGAGTGTGATATAATGAGCCGTTATGTCAAATCCGGGTTTGCCGTTTTCGCGTCAGCCGCATTCCTAGGCGCGAGTCCCGCCATCAATGCCTTCGCTGCTCCGGCCAAGACGTATCTCGCCGCCTATAAACGTCCGCAGGATCAGGGCCCCGGAAAGAATGCTTAGAAATTAATCAAATCATCAATATGATTGACTAAAAGCCGCCTCCTGGGAGATGCAATCCTCCTCCTTCGGAGGTTTTTTCAATGCAATGTGACATACCGCTGGCCTTTTCCCTGGCCGATCAATTCGAGGCCAGTGCTGATTGTAGACGGCCATCGTAAAGCGGCGATTGCCGGCTCGGCAGAGATGACCGAATTGCAGCATAAAAAAAGAGGGAATCGCCCTCGCGTCCCTCCGTCCGTTGTGTAACTCAGTGACCTTCGGTCGCCATTATCTCCTTGTCGTCATTCAGTGCCTTGATATTCCAGAGCAGTGTTTCCAGATCTTCCAGCAGCCCCCAAAGCCGTCTATAGTGATCCATCTCCAGTAACATGATTCTCAGTTCAGCTTCCGTCATGGCTTTTCCTTGTTCGCCTTGGAATCACGAAGTCGATGAGACTCTCCGGCGATTTTGATGATCCTCGCATTATGGGTAAGCCTGTCGATCATCGCCGTCACGCAAGGCGCTCCAGGAAAGACCTGCGCCCAATCCTTGAAAGCCAGATTGGTGCTGATGCAGATGGCCGCTTTCTCGTATCGGCGGTTGACGATCTCGAAGATGAAGTCGGCGGCGCGGGTATCGAAGGACAGGTAGCCGATATCGTCGATGATGAGAAAATCCCTGGATTCGTAGTATCGTAGCCTTCGCTGCAGTGCGTGACGACTCTCCTGAGCGCCGAGGTCAATCGTCAACGCCGAAGCCGTTGTGAAAAGGCATGAATAGCCGTTAAGCACAGCGTAGTGGCCAAGATTGCGAGCGATCATCGTTTTGCCAAGACCTTGTGCCCCAGCGAGTACAGCGTTTCGCCTGGATTCCAGGAATTCCGGTGTAAAGAGCGATTCGACGGCTTTTCTGTCGATCTCTTTCGGCCAGTTCCAGTCATAGTCCTGCATCGGCTGAAAACGTCCGAGCCTGGCCTCCTTTAATCGCCGGTCGGTGCTGCGCCGTGACCGTTCGACAAGCTCAAGCTCGACCATGCGAGCGATGAGATCACGATGGGAGCTTTTGGAAACTTCGGCCTGGCTCAGAAAGCCGTCGAGGTTTTGTGCGATGTAGTGAAGTCTGAGTTCTGAAAGTTCGTCGTAAAGGGTCATAACTGCTCCTATATATCGTCATAAGTATCGAGGTCATGGGACCTGATCCAGAGGTCACAGACTTCGGGTTTTTCCGGCAGCAAAAGGCTGATAGTCGGGTTATCCACTGGACTTTGCAGGATTTCATAAAGATATCGCATGAGGTCCTGGACCCGTGACGCTCGCTCATCAATAGCCCTTTGGATAATGAGGCGAATCATCTCTGAACCATGCAGCCGACTGGCTTTCTGGATGAAGTTCACGAGCGCCTTGGTATCGAGGTGGAATTCGATCCACAGACGCATGAGCGGCAGGAGTTCCGGCAGTTCTTCGGAGAGGCGAGCGATATGTCTGCTGATACGTGGCTTATTCCGATAGTTATCGACCTCCGCACGATGGGCCTCAGTCTCGATCTTTTCACCGGCATCGTAAGAGCGGCGATGACGGGCGACTTCCTCGCTGCCGTCCATGATGACGACTTCGTGCTCATAGGACCAGAGCGTCAGCACATGGCCGGAGGTGGCCAGCGGAACGGAATACTGGTTTTTGTCGAAGTGGACATAACCATAGCGATCCGGCCTGAGGATGAGTTTGCGTGGCACGCTGCGGGCGATATCGGGTAATGGCAAGAGGACCCGCTGCTCTTCCAGGAAGGCTTCAGCCACCGTCCGAGCTGGGTCGTCCGGCCACTTCCTTTCCAGAGCTTCGCTGCTGCACCAGAGAATGCATTCCCTGTTCAGGCTCCCGATATCCGCGATGGCCCGGCCCTCGAAGAAACTGCCGCGAAAGTAACGAATGCTGCGCTCCACCCGGCCTTTCGATTCAGGGTGATACGGAGCACAGACGCTCGGCTCGAAAAGCCAGTGCTGGCAGAATTCCACCAGCGCATCGTGGTAGCGGACAACGTTTCCAAGACGCTCTTGGACGACGCTTTTCATGTTGTCATATAGAATGCTCCTGGGTACGCCGCCCAACGCTTGAAAGGCTTTGACATGACACGAGAGCAGGGTTTCGACCCTCTGATCAAAGGTGAAATAGACGAAGATCTTTCGTGACCACGATAGTGTCATGACAAAAGCGCTAAGGTTGCGCTCGGCTTTGCCAATGCGTAGTTTGCCGAAGTGGCCCCAATCGACCTGGGCCTGCTCACCGGCAATGACATGTTTTTTAACGTAAAATCGCTCCTGATACGAGGGCCGCATCGTACCGAGCCGCCGCTGAAGTTGTCGCAACGATCCCGTGTAG
>NZ_DASQYZ010000395.1:0-30747 GCF_035638955.1 Oligoflexus sp.
CCTGCGTCTGGCCAGCGACGGTGCGGATATCGCACTCGTGGACATGAATGAAGACAGGATGAGAGTTGTAGCGGATGAGGTGCAAACACGGGGACGTCGGGCGACGATATTCCGCGCCAATGTCATGCATCGGGAGGAAATTTACGCTGCGGTAGATCATGCAGAAAAGGAGCTTCAGGGCTTCGACATCATGATCAACAATGCCGGTATCGTCCAGGTCCAGCCGCTTTCTCATGTCACCCCGGATGAAGTGGACAAGATTTTCAAGATCAATGTGGAAGGTGTCCTGTGGGGTATTCAGGCAGCGGCCAGGAAATTTAAACAACGGAAACAGAAGGGAAAAATCATCAGTGCGTCCTCCATTGCCGGGCACGAAGGTTTTCCTCTGCTGGGTATCTACTCCGCAACCAAATTCGCGGTCAGAGCTTTAACCCAGGCAGCGGCTAAAGAGTTCGCTGCCGACGGCATCACTGTGAATGCCTACTGCCCCGGAGAGGTTGGGACCGACATGTGGGTGGAAATTGACAAACGCATGGCTGAAATCACGGGCGCCAAAATCGGTGAAACTTACGACAAATATGTGGGCGGGATCGCCCTGGGACGCGCGGAAACACCTGAAGATGTCGCCGCTTTTGTTTCCTTCCTTGCCGGCCCTGATTCCGATTACATGACAGGCCAGGCTCCTTTGATTGATGGAGGGCTGGTTTACCGATGAATATATCCATCATGGCAGGATTAACTTTAGTGACTGCGTCCGTGATTATGATTTTGTCTCGACAGACTCGACCATCCGAAGGCCGGATCAATGGGGAGGAAAATAAGCAAGCCAGTGCTCCGTTCCAAAAACAGAGTCGACCCATTGATAGAATCGACCAGCAATCAGAGGCTTCATTTCCAGCCAGCGATCCTCCATCCTGGAGCGGAAGTATAGCGGGAGGATCTCGGTGATGGCGATGACTCAAATGAAATCAATTGTTGCGGCGATTTCACTTGCTCACCAGGAGAACGGCGGCTATACGGAAGCCACCAACACGTTGCTTAATATGGCTCCTGTCCTGGCTCGCAAGCTCAATGCCGACCTTACGTTCGTCAACGTTTTTGAACCCACGCAAGCCCCACCATGGGGCGAGATTCCAATGCCAGACAAAATCAAGATCTCTCGAAGCAATCTGGATAAGGCATTGCGAATTGGGAAAGAGTACGCTTTGGATAAATACCGACAGGAAATAGCAGGCCTTGTTAAGCAGCATAGCACGCAAAACATTACTGGTGTTGTGCTCGAAGCCAAGGACGCCGCTGAAGGCATCATTTCAGAAGCCATCGTTTTGAAATCTGACTTAGTGATAACCGGGACCTCACGGCCCAGCTATAAATATATCTATAGCGGGTTTTCAACTTCACTCTCCCTCATGTCTTCGTCTCCTGCTCCGGTTCTGGTCATGCCTGAAGAAGCCAGCATCGATTGGAACCAGGAAGGACTTAAGATTCTGGTGGCCGACGACCTGCGAAGCGATAGTATAGGTGTCATGGGATTCGCGGCAAATCTGGCTATGCATTTCAACCGTTCTGTCGTCCAACATATTCACGTGATTGAAAATTCCCCGCAGGCCTTAGGTTTGGACCTCGCGGACGACGAAGTCAGAAATCTATGCGAGCAGGAATTGCATCGACGGAGCCAGGATTTTATTTCACTTTCCCATAATACAGTCGAATACAAGGCACAGGCCATTTTTGGACAAGTCGACGCCGGAATTGAGAGAATTATAGAAGATCAGCGTCCCGACCTCATCGTGTTTGGTCGGCACCGCATGATCAAAGTGCGACCTTTGATGATTGGCCGCATGACCTCACGCGCACTTCTGGACCTTAAACGCCCCGTGATTGTGGTGCCAGGATAGGACGAGCGACTCCGGAGGTGTGGCCGACTTCCGAAGACTCTTGGGAAAGACCCGGATGACAGGGTCTTTCCAAAGAATCTTAAAAAGAAAAACCCAACATCACCATACCCGGCACGGTCACAGGGATCACCTTGGACGATACCACGTCGACCGTATTTGGTGCCGAGACTCCCTGGACGGCTTCACTCAGGATCTCCATCTGAAACTGTTTGCGGCGGCTGATATCGAAGCCGAATGTCACACCATTGGTCCAGATCCACGTCCAACCGAACGAAGGGCCTGCATAGATTGCATGATAGGTACCATTCGCGGTTTCCTGCTCCTGTCCGTTTCGATCCCGTAACAACTCGGTGAACTTTCCCATACGCCCTTCCACACCGAAGCCGATGTGGAAACCGGATTTTCCACTGACATAATACTCGACGTAAGCGCTTCCGATCTGACTTTGAGTTTCATACCGATGACCAGGAAAGAGGAGGCGATCATCCTCGTCCTTGCCGCTCTCTTCAACCGTAAATCCGCCACCGATCAGCCATTGCTGACCTAAGCGATACTGGGCCTGGCTCGGAAGATTGAATGGCAATGTTAAAGGCAGTCCCACCGTAATGGATTTTTCCTCGCGCAGTTGCCCTTGCTCATCAGGTGGCGTCATGCGTCGAAAAATATTTTCAGCATGAGCCTGGCTGGCGTGGAATCCGAGAAAACTCAGGACGAGGGCGGTGACGAGGTGTTTCATACGAGGCTCCAATCTTGCGTTGAGAGATACTTATCCCTTAAACGCAAAAGAGCCGCGGAAAGCGCCAAAATATTGTGCTGTTAATTCGAGTCGTTACAAAATTCCATCAGGGCCGGAGCTGAAAGCATGAATTCTTACAGCCTGTAAGATTGCCGTCGGGCAAGGCTTTGCTGGCTATTGTCTGGACAATTTCCTGAAAGATTGCAGGGTCCTCAAGACGGGGCATCATGTCCATGGGACAAACCATGATGCAGAGGGATTCGCCTTCACTGGGTCCATCGAGTTGAAGGCTTCCGGTAAAAAACTTTTTCTCCGGACGCTCCAGCATCATTCGATTCTGCGCAATCCATTCGGGATCCTGGAGGAGCTGACCGTCCTGGCTGCTAACACCCCAGAAGGCCACAGCGGGTGCCTCCGAGAAAACCTCGGCTTTGATCCGCGCGCTGGGCGTCAGAGGACCAGCTTCTTCCAACGTTTGCACGTGCCCGTCCTGCTCAACAAAAATCTGGACATGACCGGCCCCCTTCACCGTCCAAGGCGAAGCCTCACGGACAGGTTTCTGAAAGAGCATGAGCCCCACACCGGCGGCTGCCATCAAAAGAGGCGCCAGGTACCACAACGGGCGCGACTTAAGACGCGAGGGCAGGACCAGAGGCTTCGGAACCATGGCTTCAATCACACGCGCTTCGTCGGCTGTTTCCTCAGGCGCAATTGGGGTGTCCGCCAGATCCATAAGGGCAAGATGCTGGGACAGGCGCGAGTGTTTCGAAAAATCAGGATCCTGAGGCATCACGACGTCTGACCTCCTGGAATTTGATTTCCACTTTTTCGAGGAGCCGCTGGACCGTGCGTCGGGACAGTTCCATGACTTCGGCCACTTCGTTTTGCGTCATTCCATCGAGCGCCACATAAAGAAAGGCTTCCACTTCGTCGGGCTTCAACTGCTGAATGGCCGCCTGCACCAGCTGCCTGGTCATCACAATGTTCCCGTAGCGGGATGCGGGTACCGATTCCATTTCGTCCAGGTTTTCGCCCGTGAAGGATTCCCGGCGATGCGAAGCCGACCGCAGATAATCGATCGCCGCCCGATGACAGGTTCGGTAAATCCAGACATACACAGCTTTTTCGTTGGGAAAGGTGGACCCGCTTTGCCAGAGTTTGAAGAAGGTATCGTGAGCGATCTCGGCCGCGACATCCTGCCGACGAACAATCGAGGCGGCTTTGGCGATCGCCGCTTTCGCCATTTTTTTGTAAAGGCGTTCGATCGTCCCTTTGTCGGAACACTGAAGGGATGGCTGAATTTTTTCGTGAACGGATTGCATGAGTTCGTTCATTATATCTCATCGTGCACCTACCATTCCACACTGGCTGCAAAAACACTGGCTCCCAGGGCAAAAACATCACCCGTTTCCTTGCCAGTCGCAAATGGAAACTCACGTCGAAAGTTGAGGCCAAAAGTCAATCCGGATGGCCTTGTGAACGAGGTTCCCAGGCCATAAGCGACTTTCGGAATAAAAGGTTGAAACGTGCGCAGGATGACCCCCGAAGGCGCATCCCAATCCTGCCAGACGTAATCGAAGCCGCCTGCCAGCAGCAGTCGCCAGTCCTGGCCATCGAGCGCCCAGGCTGGCCAAAGGCTGCCCCGAGCGCCTGCCAGAAAACTCAGAGTTTGCGAATGCCCGCTTTGGTTTTGATAATCCAAACGGTTCGTTTGCCAACCGCCGTTGATCAGAAAACGCCAGTCGAGGCCTTCAATCGTAGCGCTCCGCGTGGCGAGTTCCGCCTCCATACGTGGGCCGATCCTGCTATAAGTGCTGTTAGCCACCCCCATCGCAACAGCCCATCGAGGCCGCGGACGCTCGCCCTTGGCCACCAGCGCAAGCCTGGGAGCCTTTTCAAAGACCAGCTGCGCGCGACTCAGCTGCGTCGTGCCACGGGACGGCACGCGTAGGAGCCCATGACCCACGTTATCATCCTGCTCCAAGGTCACACGATAATCCCCCGGCACCAGCTGCATCTGCATCACCTGACCTTCCGGCTTTATAATCTTGAAAACCTGAAGGCCGCCATCCATGGACAAAATCAAGCGCCCGCTCAGCTCAGCATCGATCTGAAGAGGAACGGTGGCTCGCTTGACTTCAGCCAGCACAAGAGCGCCTTTACCGTGCAGACGCATGGCATATTCGGGTTTTTGCAAATGACCGCGCGGCAGAGACATCGCCCCCGAGCTCATCTGCTGGTAGACATAGTGATAGACCTCGTCGACGGTGACCAGCCCATCGCGATTGGCATCCGCAGCCCCATAGAGTCCCGCAACCAGATGATGCGTAAAGAGACTGCCGCCGAGTTCCTCCAGTTCAAAGGCAACATCAGTTCCCGACGTGGCAGCCAGGAACACCGAACCACTCGGCTCATCGTACTCCGCACGCGGCACTACAAAATCCGCCGCCGGCTTGATCCCTTTGGTGGCCAATCCCCCCGCATAGCAGCTGTCGAAAAACGCAATACGGGCGTTGGCCGGAATTGAGGCCAGGAGGGCATTCAACTCGTCTTTGCCCAAAAGCCCATCGGCGAGGTGGAGTCCCTTGGTATCCGAGTGCCCTGTGTAGTAAAAAATGAACTTTGTTTCATGAGGTCGCCCCGCGGCTCGCATACGATCCGCCAAGGCTGTGAAGGCATGTCTGAGGGCAGTGCGGCTGGAATCCTGCAAAACCGTAATACGCTGGTCCGGAACCTGGGCCATGCGTTTCAGAACGTTCTGCATCCTCTTCACATCCTGGCCTGCAAACCGCAGCACGGGGAGCGTCCGATCAAACGATTCGGCACTGGCCAGGGCCAGGACGAAAACCTGAGTCCGATCTGCGGCTTGAGCCATGCCGGCTGTTCCCTGGCGGGAACAGCCGGCATGGCCCGCTGTTCCCGCCAGCATCAATGTCAGTAACAGTCGGACCATCCCCATCGCATCGCCTCCTTCCGGCCTCATTCCAGGATAACGAAATAGCCGGGTGGATGGCGCCAAAAATTGGGTGAACCTGACTTTATTCAGGCAGGCCTGGGCTTTGCAGCCCTGGGTCAGGAATTGGCTTTTTTCTCAAAGTACATGATGTCGACGTAAAGGGCCGCGGCCAGGAGCAGGCGCCTGAGGTCTTCACTCAAAGTCGGATCCTCAATCTCAATGGAAAATGTATCCTTATCGGTGAAGGCTTCGCGCAGAAGACCCGTCCATTTTTTCTTGACCACAGCCGCGAGCTTGCCTTGCCGCATAAAGGGAAAAGTCCATATCTTCCAAATCGGCGACGAAACTTCCATGATGACATTGCCCAAGGCATCGTAAAGAGCAAAGCGTTTGCTCAGAATGGAAAAGCGTTTGACCACGCGACCCAAACCACGACCCTGGCCGTCCTGAACTATGAGCTCCTGGAAATACCAACGGAACGGATGCGAGGCCCGCATAAATTCCTGGCGATCAGGCGTATAAAAATGCAGTTCGAAACTGCGCCAATGGCCCAGGATCTGCCGCATCATAAGTCCCAAAATGCCTTTGCCTTGTTCCGCTGCGAAGCCTAAAGACTGACCTGATGCGGCAAGGATTTCATATTTGTTGCGCGTTTCAAAGCCGAACCACTCGGCCAGCTCATGCCGCTGTTTCACCAGCATGTGACTGTGTTGAGATAAAACGGGGCCGGGGCTATTCATGACTGTCCTCACATTCCCTCCCATCGCCAGGCTGATGGGATCGTTCGCATTCCGCCACAGATGGCATCATACGCTGGGTTGAGCGACCTCGACATCAGGATTTTAAAGCATACCAATTCACCCTGCGTGTGGCTATCATCGCACCGGCCAGGAGCGCAAAGAGCAGGATCGAGCCGTAAAGAAGGGCATAATCCTCGGAAAGAATAATCCCATACATGATGCCGTAGAGCCCCGCGAGGGACGCCGCAAAACCTGCACCTAATGTTTTGGAATGCAAGGCATGCCGCAAATAAAAGCCCAAGAGACTGACTGAAGACAGGGTGGCAATGCCATAAGCCCACGCAAAATCGATGTGCTCAGACAGACCCAAAAGGAGGAGATAGAAGAGCACCAGAGCCAGACCCACAAGGCCGTACTGAACCGGATGGATCGGCAGTTTTTTGAGGACTTCAAACAGCAGGAAGGCCGCAAACGTGAGAAATATGAACAGCGCGCCGTACTTCACCGAACGTTCCGCCTGCTGATAGATATCAACGGGCTGAATAAGCCTAAGACCAACAGTTTCCGTTTGCCATGTCACGGCCTCGTTCAACTGATTGGAAATGACCTGCGGGATATTCGTGGCGTAACGCGTCGATTCCCATGCGGCGGTAAACCCCTCCCCCGTGATGCTATGGCTTTTCGGTAACGATCGTCCCTGAAAGCTGGGATGGGGCCAGTTGGCGCTCAATGTCACCGTCGTGGCCTCCGCCAAGGGGATCCAGCTTAGCGAATGGGTACCGCGCAGGAGGAAATCGATCTCATAACTGAAGCGCCCGCCCTCCCGTACCTGCTCGGAAACTTCGGCGTGAAAGCCATTGCTACCCGTGAGGATGGCGCTGGGTTGTCCGGGCTTGACCGGGATGTTTCCACCATTCCACTTAAGATTCGGAATGGTGGTGATACCACGCGCATCCTTGACCAGGACCACGACGTAAGGCTTGAGCCAGTGGATGCGGGATCCTTCGGCGACCGTCACATCCTTTGGATCGGGAAACTCGAAGCTGCCCTCCAGATGAAAGGTGGTGGCATAGATCAGAGCTTCGTAAAGGCTCCGGTAGCGTTTCTCGGTCTGCATTTGACCGTTGATGGACAAAACCCGCGGCATGATAACTTTTTCGTAACGGGTGATGGTGGGCCTATTGCTGGTGACCCCCTTGCTATCGATAGCTGTCGCTTGCGTATGAAGTTCATAAGGCAGAACCAAAACCGGTCCCGACAGAACCTGTTCTCCGGCGCTGGTTTGCGTCATCTCCTGCAGGACAGCAGCCCGACGTTCACTGCGCTCCGAAACGGCAGCCCCAATCAAAATCAAAGCCACGAGAAGGATCAAACCAAGACCCCCGACAGCACCTACTTTTAAAAGCCCTTTGGATATCATAAATACCTCCTTGTCTGGTCCCTGCCCCGATAAAGGACGGACCGAAGGAGACCATACCCCCCGCATGTGAGGGGTTCTGGAAGTCCATGTGAAGTCCCTGTGAAGTTGCAGGGAAATTCCAGATCTGCTTCCGGGTGAGTGGCCAGGCTATGGGTAAATTGGATCAGAGATGTTGGCTAGAAGGTGGTCCGGTTATCGCCCCATTTTTCGGCAATAGCCCGGAGCGTGCCCTTTTTCTTCAGGCGTTTGTAGCCTTCTTCATAGTGGGTCCAAGCCAGTAGGCCCAGCGGATGAGTCAGGCTGAAGCCTATCGTGCCTGCTTCCTTCCCACAGTTGAAAGCAAAGCGGACCTGTTGATCGGTCTTGGCTTCCAAAGATTTTGTATTCCTCGGCTCCAGTTCATTGGTCATGATAATGGCAGCATCGATGCGACCTGATGCCAGCATCTTGAGCGTGTGTATATCCGAATGATAGGTCTCGAATATGGCCCCACGGGTCACCAGCGCCATGGCTTCGGGAGGATATTCATAGGCTCGAACGGTACCGACCCGAGTGTTAGGTGGAATATCACAAGTCCCTTGTGCCGGTTTAGGAAGAGGCCGCTTGATGCTTTCAAAGACATCAACATTGAGGTAGATGAGAGGTTCGCTGGCTAATTTCAGAAGGCCATCAAACTCGTCATGCCAGGCCATGCTAAAACACGCGACGGCCTGACCTTTCAGAACAGTCTTTTTGCAACGGGCGTAGGGCACAACCTTGAGCACGACCGGCACGCCCACTTCCTTATAGACGGCCTTGACCACATCATTCGCATAACCCTTGCCATCAGCCCCAGACCAGGGTGGAGCAGCATCTTCAACCATGATTTCCAGGGGTTTTACGACTGACTTGGGGGATTTCACATGGGCTAAAACTGGACTTTCCCATACCACTAAAAAAAGCAGAGAGGTGATCCGCTTCGAGATAAAATCGGAATGATGCACGGTGTCTCCTTTGGTTCTGCACCGGGCTGGAACACAGGGGTCTTCATCTTTTTTGGTCCTTTCCAGCGAAGTATACAAGGTTTTTTTTGCCAGAAGCGCCTGTGTGCTCTCACTCCGGGCGGCAAACTGACTTTGGAACAGCACATAATTTTGTATATTATTTTTCTCTTTGCCTGAAATATGCACGGGTTGCTCGCCCTGTCGGCATTTTGCAACAGTATGTAGCTGACTTTACTGCTTTATTTCGAAACACAAATCCCTATACTCGCCCTCGCATCACCCTATGGAATGGCCCCAACGCATTCCCAATGGATATATGAGGCTTCTGCTAGAACCATCAGCAGTTGGTTCCTGCTGTATCCCTTTGCTGACGGAGAATGATCCATGACAAAACTCAGGCTGCTGCCCTTAATCTTGAGCCTGGGCGCCTCGCCACTCGCCTGTAATAAAGCCTCGGACCAGGACAGTGATCTGTCGTGGGGCCACCTTCAGGACCAGAGCCTTAATCCCAAAACCCCGCAGTATTTGATCAACAAAGGCCCGAACGACATTTATAAAGTCTGCGTGGCCCAATATATGGTCGATGACCTGCCGGGTGTGGAAGAGGAAATCAAAGCGGCCATCAATATCTGGGCTGCTTATCTGGGCCGTTCCATTCAAGTCGAAACGATCGTGAAAGATCAGCCACGGGCAACCGCAAGCGATCGATCGGATACCTTGCAGACGGCTTACTATAAAAACTGCGGGGACGATGTGGATGTGGTGATGGGTTTCTCGCCGTTCTCGGGTGGAACCGTAGGGCAAACCGGCTCCAGCTGGCGCGGATTCTCTTCCACCAATATCACCAGCTTCAAACGTCATCTTTTCCTACGCGATTATGCGATCACACCTGATAGCTGGGGCACCACGCGTTGGGTGAGCCAGCAGGAATTGAATAGCCAACCGTTCGTGAGTCAGGACCTTTTAAATACCATGCAAGCCCGCCATACAGTCGAGGTCGCACCCCGCGGAACAGCTGTGGCGCTTCAGGTCCTTGTTCATGAATTCGGCCATGTTTGGGGTCTTTGTGATCAATATGAAGGTCCATCGAACTGCGATCCGAATTTCAAATCGGAGCATCCTGAGTTGAACAGCATCATGGCTTCGGCTTCGAACATGTCGAAAATTTTTCTGACTGATGATGACATCGCCGGCATCCGTGCCCTCGCAACCCGCCCTGGCTTCAACGACAAATGGCCAGGAACCGAGGACGAGCTGGCTCAGGCCGCCACCCCCCTCGCCTTGAACGAGGTCACTTACTTTAAACTGAAGTCCGTGCAAAAAACCGGCACTCAATTCACCTTGAATTTTGGTGTCGTGACGGCGAAAAAAGGCGGCGAGTTACGCTTTGAATACCGTCTGAAGGGTACCGAAACCTGGCAAACCAGTTCCACGTACTTCCCTTCCAGTCAGGCGTTCATGATACCGGATTACTCCTTCAAGCAGACTGTACGAACGGATGGTGATTATGAATTCCGTTTGAATCTGCGACTCAAAGGCGACGATGGAGCGCTCGCCGCTCCGGTTTACGCCACGCTCCCCACCAATTGATCGAACCCCATCCCCATGGTGATTGAGCCATGGGGTCTGCCCTGCCTTCCTTATCATCAATGCTTCTGCAAGCTGCTCAGATAAAGCCACATCGCCTGCATCTCCATATCATTCAACTCACGGACGTATTGCATCGGCATCGGTGGACGCAACGCCAAACCCGTGCGCGCCGATACGCCTGTTTTCAAGGTTCGTATGAATGATGCCTCAGTCCATTTGGAAACTCCGGCGAAGCGCAGATCACTGGCTTCTGGCCACGAAGGAGGACCGCCGGCGATGGTTCCACCCTGGAGTTCCTGCCCATGGCAACCGATGCACGATGTTTGAACGAGGTAGCGGCCGAATTCAAGCGTGGCCCCTTCGTCGGGTTTTTTCGCAAAACCCTGACTCAGGTCCATACTGGTGGCGGGCAGGAGGATCGGCATCTTGCCTAGCGTATGAAGCACGTTCGCCATCGGACCGGGGACCGATTTTTGGACGGACTTTTCCACTGCAGGCAGAGATCGCAGGTAGACAATGATGGAAGCGATATCCTCTTGGCTCATCGCCACATAATCAAAACTTGGCATGAACATCAAAGATCGATTGGTGCGATGCACCCCGTAACGGATAGCGGCAGCGATCTGGTCATCGGACCATGCGGCAAGGCCTGACGGCGTAAGGTTGGCAGAATAATAGGTGCCCATAGCCGGGTCATCAACCACCAGCTTTCCTGCCAGGTCTTGCCCATGGCAGTCGACGCACGCACTGCGGACATGAACGATCCGCTGGCCTAAGGCGAGGTCAGCCTTGGACATGGCCTCGAGCATCGAAAAAGAAGGAGCCTGAATCCTCTGGCTGGCCTTGCTTTGGACCTTCCATTGGACAATCAGATAGGCGGCGCAGATCAGGACGGCGAGAACGCATAAGACTTGGAAAGTCTTCCGGGCCAATTTTTTCACAGTATTTTCCCTGGCAAAGAATGAATGGGCGTCGAACCGGAAGGGGACGCTACACGGTGTTTTTTGCTGCATTCCGGAAGGTTATGAACTTTTCTGCGCCATCCATGCAGTAAGCGAGGCCTTGTTTCGTCTCATTCACGCCCGAAAGAAGGGCGTTGTCGAACACACTAAGACTGAAACAGGAATCCTCATGAAATCCATCATTTCGACCGTGCTTTTGACTGTTCTGACCTCCTCGGCTGCTTATGGCGAAGGCCTGCAGGTGGAAACCCGCGCCTTTCACGCTAACATGCGCCTCGACGCCGACAAAGCCACCTACCTTCAAGACGGAGCTCCGGCGACGACGGACGGCGTAAGCTCATCTTACTACAACACTGCCGGATTGGGCTTGGCCGCTGTTCATGTGGTTGATGATATTCTGGAATTAGGCTTGGGCTTTAGCTTCGCGCGCTATTATCCCAGCAATGGCGTTCAGATGGATCAAACTGTCTTGAATGGTTTTTCTCGCATTAATCTGGCCAAAACAGAAACAAGCAAGGTCTATATGTTAGGCGGATTGTCCCGTCAGCAGCTAACGCAGGACAATGAAAGCAATGAATTTGCCCGATACAAATCCAGCTTCACACCCATCGTCAACGTCGATCTCGGCATCGGCGGGACCATCAATTTCGGTTCAGCGGATCTGGGTCTGGAATATAAACATTCGAATACAGTCGCCGCAGGCCGTGCCTCATTTCAAAGCCTGTATAAGATCCAGGGTTTGACCGGCAACCAGGTCAGCAGCGACAAAATCAAGTTCAGAAACGTGGCCCTGGAAGGTCAGGAACTGGCTTTGACCTTCGGCGTAAAAATGTAAGACATCACCAGGAGTGGGCTTAGGTGTCACGATCAACAGCTTTTTTAACAAGCCGAGAGATCGTACCCTCCCACAACTCTACAATGGGGTTGTTGTAAAGGAAGAGTCCGGAAGGAAGCTTTCCAGCCATGGGAGCACGTCAGTACCCTGCCACGGATCAACCAGCCTGGTGTGACGGTTCGCCCATGAGTAATCGTCGGCCGAGTAGAAGATATAGCTCGAGTGAATGCCCACCACCACTTCCTCTGCACTGTCGCGATACACAGGGCCGCCAGAGTCTCCAGGACAAAGACTGACATTGTTCGCCGAGCTCTCATAATTATAGTGAGCGCCGGGCGTCATAAAATAATAGCTTTCAAAATTGTTCATATTGGCTTCAGAGACTCGTGGCTCCAGATCGTTGATCACCGAACCAGCAAGGACGGACGTTCTGCCAAATTTTTTACGTACCGTGGAACTGGCGCCAGACGAGCTGGTACCGGACTCACATCCGTAACCCGCGATGACAACGGGATCTCCATTCCAAACGTAGGTTTTATCAATTTTGGCCGAAGGCCACTGGGACGGCAGAGTGCCTTCCACTTCGATCAAGGCCAAATCCGGAGGTGGTAGAAAAGCGAGCTGTGTGCCGCGCCCACAGAGACCACCGGAGCTTGCACAATCACGCGTAAACTGATCAAAGACCCAATAGCTTTTTACCCTGCCGACATACCATTGGCTCGTGTCTGTCGTGGTGCGCTCTGGAAAATTGGAAGCATGAATACGTGAGCCGCGGACCAATCCAGGACGGAGGGTTCCCAAACTATCGGCCAGGCAGTGGGCAGCTGTAAGAATATGACGATCGCTGACTTTGGTTCCCGTGCACTGTCCTCCACCCGGCAGTAGGTAGACCAGGGCCGAGGGGAATTGAGTTTTGGTGGCGACCGTGCCGTTGATCAATTTGGTTTCAGACTGCGGGTCGCTTGGGGCGCAACCACCCAGGGCTATCAGCGTAAGACTATAAAAGGCAGATTTCACATAGGTAATGGACTTCATGACAGACTTCTCCTTGAACGTCGATGATGTTACTAAGGGGAAGACGGACCACACCTAAAATTTATTCCTGATAAAAGCTGACTGGGAATGTCGAAAGGCCTTTCGATTTCTCGAAAAGCCTCTCTTTGTGTTCGACTCGTCAGCGTGCCCAATCAAATTTTAAAGTAACTGAAGTTGATCGCATAGATCGAATTACATTCCGACAGGACCATACGACCAAGATTGTTTACGCCCAGACATTTTCCGGAATACTGATTCCGCAGTTTACCCTTGGTCCCAGCGACACCAAACCATTGCCAGGACTTGTCGGAATTGAAAGTACACGCTTTCTGCACAACCGGGGATGACACAGCAGTACCTGTAACGGAGACGCACTTATTCGAGACCCTGGATTTGAGAAAGAAATAAGCACCACGGACATCATAAACAAACTGCTGATTCAAGGAATTGGCGTTACAAGCAAAGCCAAGGATAGGAACATTGTCGGCTGTCCCGCTAGCCTGCACGTCCAAACATTTCTGACCCGTGTAGGTAAATTTGTAGTGAGTGGCAGCGGTCTTAGCAGCTGGGGTGGCTGTCTTCGATGCTGCCAGATCCTTCTTCAGTTTTTCGATCTCCGCTTTAAGAGCTTCCAATTCTTTTTTGGCAGCAGCATCTGTAGCGGTCAAGGAGCTGATGTTGGCTTCCACGGCGACTTTTTCCTTCAGCATCGCTTCAATCTGGGCCTGAACCTCGGCTTTTTGAAGGTCGGGCAGGCTCTCCGATTCCATCTGCTTGGACATGCTTTGAA
Organism: Oligoflexus sp.; assembly: GCF_035638955.1. Taxonomy (GTDB): domain Bacteria; phylum Bdellovibrionota_B; class Oligoflexia; order Oligoflexales; family Oligoflexaceae; genus Oligoflexus. The sequence continues at coordinate 13,946 of NZ_DASQYZ010000395.1, forward strand.
CCTGTTCCGTCAAAGCATTCGCCGTTGCTTCCAACGCGCTTTTATCAGCACTCACTTTCTCAGCCAACGTAGACTGTTCCGCATAGCTGCTTTCCAGATCGACGATGCGCTCGATCTCACTGAGAGGTTGAACGGTTTCCGCTTGCTGGCTTTGCGCTTCAAGGGCTGATGTGGGGCTGGGCCGCTGTGCGCAAGCAAAGAGCAAAGCCATGGACGCAAAAGGCAGGACACACTGTTTCAGAATCTTCATGACATCTCCAATCGAAGTTTCTCAAGCTTATACATCTTCCGTGCCATCAGCTTTGCATTCCAAAGGGCAGCCTTGACGAAACAGGTAGAGACGAGTTTGAATTGTGGAAATTTTTATTCGGTTCGCTATTTGAAAAATAACTCCATGAAAGCAAATTTTATGGTCTTACAAAACTCCATTAAAAATGCGCCATTCCTTGATCCGTTGACGAAGGTCTTATCGTTCACCGGTTGGCCACACCAAAAACCCTGAACAGATTTCACGTCCCTCCAGCCCTTGCATTTGCACTAGGGAACGCAAGGTTTTCGTCTAAACAATTCTTTAGAGGAGTGTCAGCGATATCCCCAATGATTAACTGCTGTTCCCGGATTTAATGGCCAATGGACCGATATTCCTACGGCTCCTCCGCGGAGTAGGTTTTGCAGTGGAGGCATCACATTACCCCACATCGGGACACGCAAGCAGACGTTAAGAAGGCGGACGGTATGACCAAAAACAGGCGCATCATTGAACGGCAGGTGAATCTCAACGAACTGGGAAAAAGTCTCTTAAACATTGCTGAGGTCTATAGATACCTGGGCACTCTGACCCACGAAAGCTCGGATATCAAGAATGTTTTGAAGACGGAAGGCGTGGCTCAGGTCCTGGAGCGATTCAAAGGAAATATGAAAAACCCCAGGTCACGCCTTCCTATTTCCAAAGACATTGAAACCAAGGTGCTGGCCTATGCCACCCAATGGCCGACGCATGGCAAGGATAGGGTATGCAGTGAAATGAAGCGTCGAGGCATCATTATCAGTGCCGGCAGTGTCAGGGGGATATGGCTGAAACATGGGTTGGAAACCAAAGAACAAAGGTTAAGGCAGAGAGAGATATGCGGGACGGTCGAAGCTGTCGCGCAGGAACGATCCGAAGAAGTGGAACAGCAATGCAAGCAGCCGGAAGGTCCAGCTCACTTGCTGGTCCAGGACACCTATTTCGTGGGTTATATCCGAGGCATTGGCAAAATCTATCAGCAGACTGCCATCGACTGCTATTCCCATGTGGGTTTTGCCAAACTCTATCCGCAGCGCACGGCTCTCTCCGCCGCTGACCTCCTCAATGATAGAGTCTTACCGTATTTTGATCAGTGTGGGCTGCAGGTGCAGCGCATTATCACAGATTTTAGCACGGAGTTCAGCGGCGTTAATAAAAGCCATCCCTATCAAGTCTTTCTTCATATTAATGAGATCGCTCATGTACCAACAAGCCTCGGTCAAGCCGAGGCCTTCGGTATGATCAGGCAGTTCAACCACATGCTGCAGAAAACATTCTATGATGCCGTGCTGAAGACGAGACGCTACACGTCTCTGGAAGAACTTCAACATGACCTTGATGCCTTTATGAGCCTGACCGGGATCAGACGCGTGTCCGATACTCCGGGTTGAAGGGCCTCTCACAGACCCCAATACTGCAGGATGGCCTGCAACACCCTGGCCATGGTTTCAGGATTGGAAGGCTTGAGGACGATGGAATTGGCTCCCAAAGCGTAGAGCTCTTTGGTGTTCTCTGCGCCAATGGTCCCGGAAAAAACTATGACCGGAATCTCTTTAAGAGCCGCATCGGATTTGATGCGACGCAGGGTTTCGTACCCATCCATCGCTGGCATTTGAAGGTCCAGGAGGATGATGTGCGGCCGTGGAAAATCAGGATCGTTCTGCCTGGCCCTTGAAAGATACATCATCGCTTCCTGCCCGTTGCTGCAGGGGATGAAGGTGATTTTGCCTTTAAATTGTTCTTCCGCTCGCTGGGCAATGGATTGAAGGAGGTTGGGGTCGTCATCAGCGGAAAGTATGATGATCGATTTCATGGAGACCGGGGTTTGCTGCTGGTAGGCTGCTGCAAAAGCCATGACCATCCGGATCGTCTCCGCTTTGCTTCGACAGCCAATTTTAGAGAATACATTGGAAAGATGCACATTCACGGTCGCCAGCGAGCAGCCTAGCTTGGCCGCGATCTCGGCGGAGCCCATATGCTCATTCTCAATGACCTGGAGCAGGACCTCCCGCTGTCGGGTGGTCAACTGGTACTTGTCAGAGAAACTCTGCATGATATCTCGATTGATCATGGCGCTATTATTCCAGAATCAAATCCCGATGTCCAGGTGCCCTTGGGCAGTTCCAATCTAAGATGAAATGGCGCTGACTCCGAGTCGGCACCAACGTTATGAGGCTCTTCAAAGACAATGCCGATGGCGCCGTCAAGCATCGACCGTGCGGCGTCCAATCCCATGCCCCGTCCTGAGATCTCGGACAGGTGGGACGCTGTCGAAAAGCCTGCACCAAAAATAGCCATGGCGATAACCTTTGGGTCATAACAGTCGCTCCCGATCATGCCTTGGGCGAGCGCCTTTTCCCTGATTTGCTTGATATTTAAGCCTTGGCCGTCATCACCCACCATCAGAATTAGCGTCTCGTCCTGGATGGATACAGTTATCCTTATGAGCCCAACCGCAGGTTTGCCTTTGGCCACGCGCACAGGGGCAGTTTCCAAACCATGGTCCACAGAATTTCCGAGCAGATGAACCAGAATATTTTGTAAGAGCTCCACAGTTTGTGGAGGGATACCGATCTGCGGGCTATCAATCATAAACTGAGGCTCAGGCTTGCCAAGAAGAAGGGCCGTTTTGATGACTCTTTGGCCACATTCCCTGATGACCGAGATCAGATCTTTAAAATACGCATGACGAAGGTTAGCCTCTTCCTCGTGAAAAGCCAATCGGCTCAAGGGCGGAAGATGCTGGAAAACGTGAAGCAATTTCCCAATCATGTCCTTATTGAAGCTGACTGAACTTGATGCGGAGCGTCCTAATTTTTCGCGAAAGATGGCAACGTAATCCTCAAGACTGGCAAGGACCAGGGCAAAGTCCGCCCTCAAAAGCTCAATGTCCACCAACCTTGAGTCCGACTGATACAGACTGCAAAGGTTTTCGGCCTTATGAACCAGATTGGTGAGCTCCTTGAATCCCATGCTGCGGACATGACCCTTCATCGTATGGTACTTCAAGAAGATGGTTCTTAAACTCAGTTCGCTCCAAGGCGGCTCCGAGGCAAGGACCTGCTGGATATCGGTCAGCACCTGATGGGAACTCTCAAAAAATAGCTGGCATCCATCACCATCAACCGCCAGCATCTCGGATATCTTGACAATGGTTTTCTCATGTTTGGCGGCTGTGCCTCGGAGTTTTTTAACTTCCGTAACATCCCTCAGAGTGACCAGGATTTTTTCGGTCTGCCGTCTTTCGTTTTCAATCAGGAGCCAGTCGACTTCCAAAAATCGTCCGCGCTTTTCCATTTCCCGCGGCAGATGGCTTTCATTCAAAGCGAATTCAATGGGTGAATTAAGGCCGAGATGGATGGCCGATTTCATGCGAGAGATATCGTCATCGTTCAAATTGGACCCCTCGCTCAAGAGCTCCGCAGGATCGCTCAGCAAAATATCCGATGTTCCGACTATTTCACAGAGATGACGACTGTATTCTTCATGAATCCTGACCCCTGGCACGATCGCGAAAATGCCCTGATGAATGTGCCTCATGATGGAGCGAATTTCTCTTGTTTTCTCTTCGACGATATCTTCAACCTTGTCGATGTAGGTCTTTAAATCCAAATTGAGAGTTCTGAGCTTATCACCCATAGCGATCGACAGAAGCAAGGCTTCCACCAGGGATCCTATTTCCATAATATGGTCCAGAAATGTCATACTGGGCAACATACCCTGGATCATGAGCGTTCTAAAAAACGAGCCGAGCAAATAGGTGGAGAAAGCGACTACATAGAAGAAGGCCTGCTTTTCTTTCTTAAGCATAAGCCATATGGCGGGAACGATGATCATCGGGACGACAATGGATATCATGACAAAGCCAAGACGGATCACGAATTCGCCAGGTCCGCATGCATAGGCCACGGCGGCTGCGATCGCCATAGCCTGAGCTATCCCGGTCAACCTCAGCAGCCTTGGATAGGCTTCAAAAGGTAAAAATTCCCGGGCGAATGCTACAAAAAATATCCCATGAAGTCCGAGCGACAGGAACAGGTGATGCCTCCAGAAAACTTCAGCATTTTCCGTATAGACATTAAAATAGAAACCGTTGATTTCCGAAATGAGCAGCAGAGTGGTGCTGACGAAAAGGACGTAATAAAGATAGATGCGCTGTCTGGAGAAGAGGAAGATTCCAAAGTTATAGATCAGAAGAGCGACGGTCGCGCCTATGTAGGTCCATTGGAAGGGCAGAGATTCCCATAATTTCTGTTCAAGATGTTCCTCCGCATGCAACTCGACTTGGAGGTCATGCGGGACAATCTGCGTGTAGACCTTGAAATAGACTTCAATTTCTCTTTTTTCGGAGCTCAGCTCGATGACCGAGGTGATATCAATGCCGTTGTCGAATTTATTTTTGAGCTCTTTGGCAACGTGGTAGCTGTTACGGAAGCTGGTTAAAACATGATCTCTGTCATGCACTGTGAAGAATTGGGAATCAAACAGGTAGCCTCTGATGTTCAGCAGAAGCTTCCTCGTGGGCTCACGCCCCTCATATTTTATTTTGAATCGATACCACACGGGTCGGTCGATGAAGCCAAAACTGGGTCGAAGCTGTTCCAGGACTCGAAATTGATCACGCATCCCGGGCTTCAGAATCTCGTTAATGCCAACGGTGGGAGTCGATTGATAGAGCCCATCGTAGTAGGCAAAGAGTTTCACCCTCTTGGCTTCCGGGTTGTTCTCACCCAGGAAGTCCAGGGCGTCAATCGGGTGCCAATCCACCTTTTCAGGCTGGTAATAATAGCTTAAGGCGTCCTTTTCGAGTGGGACGTATTCAAAGTTATCATCGATGACCACAGTCTGCTGAGCCACGCCGCGGCTCGTAAAGCAGCTGAATGCCAACAAAAATAGCCATAAATTGATAGGTGTCAAAGTCGGCATCTTTCCAACCCGATGGGCAAAACAACAACCAGCCTATTCCAGGATAAACCGTCCAAAGGGTTGCCAGCAGGGGCAGAGAGTTCCTCCTTACGCTTGTCTTGCCAGGATCCGGCGGGTGCTATCGCCGCTTCAAGTCCAGCCAGGGAGCTCCGGTGTCCATCCATTCCACCCATCGCGACAGCAAGTGCCCTCAATGTCAGGGGAAATTAGTCTTTGATCCTGCTGCGCAGCAGCTCCGCTGTCAATCTTGCAAGAACCTCCAGCCGCTCGCCCAGGAGCCAACGACCCGCTCCATCGTCGAATATAAGCTTGAGGATGGCCTGGTCCAACCAGGTTTTGGAACTCAAAGATCACAGGCAGGTCATTCGCCCTGAATCTGTGGTGCCTTTTTCCATCGATGCGAAGGCAATCCAGGATTTGTTCTCACGCTGGGTGCAATCCCTTTGGTTTCGTCCCCATGCCTTAAAACGCCTGGCCAGGGTGAGTGACGTGCAGGGAGTCTATATCCCCTATTGGGTCTTCGATGCGACAGTCCATTCGGATTGGCAAGTTCTGGCAGGATACTATTATTATGAAACGGAAACATACACGGACACTGATGCCAATGGGCGCACGGTGAGCAAAACGCGGCAGGTGCAGAAAACCCGATGGGTTCCTGCCGCGGGTTCGCGGGTTGATCTCCATGATGAGCGGCTCATCTGCGCCTCGAAAGGCTTATCCCAGGATCTGGCCGCGCAGCTCCAGACCTTTGATACCTCGCTCCTGAAACCCTACGAACCGGCTTACTTTATGGGCTGGCGCGCCGAGGAATGCCAAATCCATCTCAATGATGCCTGGCAAAAGGCTGTGACCCTGATCGAAAATGAGCAAACCCAACGTTGTTCAGGCAATGTGCCCGGCGATACCCAAATGTCGTTGCAGGTCGACAATCAATTTTCGAATGAAAGGTTCAAACACGTTCTGTTGCCGATCTGGATTTCCGCTCATCGGTATCCGGATCAAACCTTCCAATTCCTGGTCAACGGTCAAACCGGAGAGGTACAGGGCAAGGCACCCTGGAGTTACTGGAAAATTGGCTTCCTCATCGTGTTTGCGCTATTTGTCATGGCAGCCCTGATCTGGTTCTTTCAGCAGAATGGAATGCAAGACGCGCCTCGCTAATTTTTCCGCCTTTTCGGTTTCATAAGCTGAGTCAGCTGCCTCGAACGGAATGGTCCCAGAACCCGTATCGCGGTGAGGACGCCTGCACTCAAGGCCCCGCCCACGCCGCAGGTCACTATATCCTGACCCGTTAAATACAAGTTTTTCACCGGCGTATCCGTGCGAAGCCAGCGTTGCTGGAAACGCTGCGGCGTATGATCAATCCCGTAGATTTCCCCCTGCTGATAGTTACTGAAGTGGATCGTGGACAGGGGGCTGGAAAGTTCCGAATAATGAATTTTGCCCTTGAGCTGCGGCAGCTTCTCGAATAGGACGGACAGGAGTTTGTCAGTCATTTCTTTTTTAAACTGCTCATAGTCGTCGCCCCGCTTGCGCCATTTGGAATCCCGCCACTTCTCAAACCATTGCATGGGCGCTGGCGCGACGATCTCTATCGTGCTCTTGCCGGGCTGTTCCTTGGCCCAAGCTGGGTCCTTGGTGGAGGGAAACGAAATATAAACCACCGGGAAATCCAGGTTGGACTCTGGCATAAAACGATCCAAGTTTTCGTCATGCTGCTCGTTCGGATAAATCCAGAGATTGGTCGTATGCAGACCCAGCTCTTCACGCGTGCCTTTCAGTCCAATGTAAAGGCAGACATGCGCAAAGGATGGCCTGACCTGTCTGATATTCTGCAGATACTCGTGCCTGATGGGACACTCCTCGGTGAGCAGATTCCGAAACGTATTCAGCACCCCGGCACCACTGACAATGTTTTGCGCATGAATGGTCGTGCCATTGGCGAGCTTCACGCCCACGGCCTTGCGACCTCGGGTCACGATGGACTGCACGTCAGCACTGGTGACGAGCTGGGCCTTATGTTTCAACAGAACCGCTTCAATGGTTCGCGCAATGGAGGCCGAACCACCGACGGGATAGCTGGCTCCATCCAAATAATGCTTGGCGACCAGCGCATGCATGGCAAAACTCGACTGACTGGGAGGCAGCCCGTAGTCACCCCATTGCCCGGTCAGCACAGCAATGAGCTTGCGGTTTTGAGTCAGGCCAAGCAACACCTCTTCAGTCGTTTGGCTGGCATACTGAAGAAAGGGCGTCGTTAGCTTTCTGTACAGTGGTCTGGACAACCACGCGGGTAGCGCATGCTCCAGGTAATACATGGGCGCCGTTCGATTGACTTGTTTGATCAGCTTGATATAAGCGGTGATGGCTTCCTTATCATCCGGAAAATATTCGCACATGCGGGTGCGAAAGGCATCCTCGCCCTTCACAAAGTCGTAGGATTCTGCCCCGATGAATATGCGATCATAGGCGCTTTCCATCTCGGACCATTCCAGCTTTTCATCACTGATGTAATCGAAAACGCGCCGAAGGGTCGAATCCTTGCGATGAACATCACCAATATAATGAACACCAACATCCCACTCATACCCTTTACGTGCATAGGTATGAGTAAATCCTCCGGCTGTGTAGTGGCGTTCCAGAACCAGAACGTCCTGGCCAGACTTGGCTAGACAGGCCGCGGTCGCGAGCCCACCGATTCCTGATCCAATCACAATCGTGTCATACCGGTCCTTAATGTGCGCCCGACGCAGCTGCGTTCCAATGGACATATTTCCTGCACTCCTCTGTTGACAAGCTTCATGCTTTGCATACAGTATGAATGTTGTCACCGTCAACATATGGATTTTTACAGGAGAAAAGTGACGATGACAAAACAGTACCATCATGGGGATCTACGCGAAGCCCTGATCGACGCCACACTCGAAATGCTTAAAAATGATGAGGCGCATCTCATTGGCTTTAGGGAATTGGCTCGTCGCCTCGATGTGTCCCGAGCGGCCCCCTATCGGCATTTTGAAAGTGTTGAAAACCTCTTGGGCTTTATTGCTGAAGAGGGCTATCGAAAATTTATTGAAGCCCTGGAGCCTGTGGCTCATCATGGAGCATTGAGTTCGAAAGAGCGGTTTCTGGAGCTAGGCATCGTTTATGTTAATTTTGCGCTCAAGAACTCCGCCCACTATCGGCTCATGTTCGATCAACGGTTCTTCAAAACAGGAACCTTTCCGAAGGTTGAGCATTTGGCGGCGCAAGCCTTTGGACTCTTGAAGCTGACGGCATCGGCCTGCCTGCCCGCCGATGCCGCTCCAGAAGAAAAGAATCAACTCGCCAACCTTGCCTGGGCCTCAGTGCATGGGATTTCGAAGCTCTTCATCGACGGTCAATGGGATCAGGTTCAGGATCGACAAAAATTTATCCGCTATGCCTGTGAGAAGCTGGTCGCGATTGTCTAAAGTGGCAAGTGTAGACAAGGCGTTCGGTAGGGATTACGACGCAACCCTCGTCACAAAGGACAACGTGGCTTTCACGCCATCATCGGGCATGTTTTCCAGTTCGACCCGGCCCCCATGGAGCAACATCACTTGTTTGACAAAGCTTAATCCGAGGCCGGTACTTTTCGGGCCACCATCTGGCCGAGGCAAAGAATAATAGCGTTCAAAGATACGCTCCCGGGCAAAATCCGGAATACCAGGACCGTGGTCGCGGATGGACAGCTGCCAAATATCACCGTGAAGCTCCAGGGCAAAGTCCAGGCTGGCATCACGAGGGCTGAAATCCAAGGCGTTCTCGGCGAGATTGTTCAATGCCTGTTCCAGAAGAAAAGGATCGCCCTGCACCATGGCCTGTTCAGGTGTCGAGGCCTGCAGAATTAAGCCCCTTTGCAGAGCTTTGGGTGCGATATTTTCTTTGACCCTCTGAATCAAGTCCACAAGATCAACGGGCTGCGGGGATTCCAGGACCTGACGATTTTCAAGTGATGCTTGCTGGAGCATTTTTTCGATAAAGCCACGCAAACGCAGAGTCTGTTCCCGTATGGAACTTAAAAACCTTTGGCGTTGTGGTTCGGCCATGGGTTCCTGCAAAAGCTCGGCTGCACCCTGAATAGCTGCCAGTGGACTTTTCATTTCGTGGGTCAGCGTCGTGATATAGTCTTCGACATAACGTTTGCCTTCCAGACGTTCACGCATGGACTGCAGTGCTGTGCCGAGACGTTTGATTTCCAGGATCGATAACGAAGGAAGGACAACGCGTTCGCCTCGCGTGACAGCCTCAGCAAAAATCACCAGATGCCGGACCGAAGCAGTGAGCCACACAGCGGCCAAGACTCCGATCAATATCGAAGCGGCCAGAAGCCAGTAGCCGGCGTTGATGATTTTATTCTGCGTGCGTTCAATGAAGGGCTCCATGGCCCGATTCGATTTGGCAACGGTCAAGACGCCTAGAATACGCCCATCCGCCTGAATCGGAGCGGCCACAAACATGGTTGAGTGTGGCGAAGCACCAGGGCCACGATCCGGACTGCTTCGCACCCCGTATTGACCCTTTAAAGTCAAATAAACATCATTCCAACGCGAATAGTCGTGGCCAACAGCCTCGTTGGTCGAATCATAGCGCACGATGCCCTTGGCATCCGTGATATAGACTCGAAATCCCGGACGCGATCGGCGAAATCCCCAGATGGAAGCATCCAACCGTCGGGCCTGGTAGGCGGTCACCTGCCTCGCAAATCCGCCGGTAGCAATGCTATTGGTTTTCATATCATCAACGGCAATTTCAGCCAGAAGGTTGGCGGCATCAACCAGATTGTCTTCCATCGCCTGACGAATGCCCGGCTTGATTTCATCGACAAAAACATTCAAAACGAAGTACGCCGCCAACCCTGCGATCAGGACATAACCTAGAAAAATACCGAAACCCAATCGCATTTATGACCCCAGTTGGAGGCTATAACCCAAACCCCGGTGGGTCTGAATGGGATCCAGTTCGGGTTTGATTTCCCGTAATTTCGCCCGTAATGTTTTAATATGCGTGTCCACGGTGCGTTCATCTGTATCCAGAGCATCGGTCCACACCGCATCCATCAGAACGCCACGACTAAAAATCCGACCTGGCTGGCTATGCAGGACACTGAGCAGCAAAAGTTCATAGCGGGTCAAACGCAGTTGAACTCCATGATACACAGCACGTCCATGCGCAACGCTGACTTCCAGAGACGACGCTGGCAGGGGTTCCTGCTGCGCTTTGGGCTCGCTGCGTTTTAAAATACGGCGGACGCGTGCCACGACCTCGCGAGGGCTGAAGGGTTTGGTGACATAATCATCACCCCCTAGTTCCAAACCCAAAACACGATCGATCTCGCCATGACGAGCGGTGAGAAACAGAATAGGCACTTCGGAGTGACGTCTGATCTCGCGGCAAAGTTCGAAGCCATTGATGTCGGGCAGCCCGACATCCAGAATCATGAGTCTGATATCCTGAGCGGCGAAGCTGGCGAGAGCCTCGTGACCGAGTCTCACCCATGTGGTGGTGAAGCCCTCTGTTTCCAGGGCATAAAGGAGTGTTTGCGCGATGGCCTCTTCATCTTCAACTAACATGATCCGGGACATGATTTTCAGCTCCCCCATGGCAGATGGGGACGTTGACCCCAAACCTTAGGCTTGTCTGCCTGCATTCCTAACATAAAAACCGGCCTTCAGCTCGGAAACCTGGAAAGAGTCTTGACCAGAAGTTTGCGATCGATGGGTTTGGTGATGTGATCATCGAAACCACTTTGCAAAGATCGCAAACGTTCCTCCTTCATGGCATGCGCTGTCAGAGCGATGATGGGCTTGGTGTATCCCGTCGCACGCAGAGTCCTGACCGCCTCATATCCATCCATTTCCGGCATTTGAACGTCCATCAGAACCAGACTGAAATGCTCATTCAAAGCCAGATCCACGGCCTCCCGTCCATTACTGGCTGTAACAACGGTCGCGCCTCGGATCTTAAGAATTTTTTTGATAAGGGCCAGATTATCCAGGCTATCATCGACAACCAGGACCTTCAACTGGCTCAGATTGAAATCCTCCTGCAATTTCTGCACCGGCATGGCCTTGGAGGCAGGATGTTCGGGGCTTTCGAAAAAAACAGTTTCGCTGATTCCTGGATCAATTGTCAGAACAAATGTGCTTCCCTGCCCGGGCGTGGACTTGCTGAGCAGCACATCGCCGCCCAGCACCTGTGCCAGCTTTTTCGAAAGCGCCAGACCCAGGCCGGTGCCACCGAATTTCCGAGTGGTCGAAATATCGGCCTGAGTGAACGGTGCAAAAATTCGCTCCATCTGTGCCTTTTCAATACCTTCACCTGTATCCGTGATGATGAAAGCAAGCTTGGTGGTATTATCGGCCCCGAGCTGAAGCTTGACCTGCACGCCTACGCTGCCGCGATGGGTAAACTTGATCGCGTTGCCGACGATGTTGAACAGAACCTGCCTGAGACGGAGAGCATCGGTCCGGATCCGGCTCGGAATAATGCCTTCTGAGGTCACTCGCAGGTCGATACCTTTGGCTGAGGCTTCCAGGCTTAAAATGGACGCCATTTCATTCATGATCTCGCCGAAGGGCACATCAGAGAGCTCAACTTCAAGTTTGCCGGCTTCAACTTTGGAGAGATCGAGAATATCATTGATAATATTCGACAGAAGCTGCCCATTGCGTTTGATGATATCCAGGTAATGAAAGCGATCAACGGAGGACAGTTCATCCGTGACCAGCAGCTCCGAAAAACCAAGAACCGCGCCGAGGGGCGTGCGAATTTCATGACTCATATTGGCCAAAAAAGAGCTCTTCGTGGCATTGGCGACTTCCGCGGCGTCCTTGGCCCCTTTGAGTTCCGCCTGAATTTCCTTGTACCGGGTGATATCGCTGGCCACGAGGATCAATCCTGCCACTGTTTGATCGTTGGAAAATTCAGGAACGACTGTAATGGCAAGGCTGGCCCTGATCGAACCGCTGAACGATTCTTTTTCGTAGGTCGTCACCTCACCTGTTAGCGCTCGGTTGATATACGCCTGGTTCTTCTGGTATCGAGTCTCGCCGAGGATTTCCTGCAGGGTGCGTCCATTCACCGACTCGCCATCACGATGGAACCACTTGCAGAAAGCCTCATTCGCAAATAGAAAACGTTCATCCTTATCGAGCTGGGCGATCAGAACCGGGACCGCATTGGCTATGGTCCGAAGCTGACTTTCCCTTTGCTCCAGGGTTTGGGTGCGGAGCTGCACACGTTGCTCCAGCTCTTCATTAAGCTGACGCTGACGCGTCTCGGCTTGCTTAACCGGGGTAATATCGCGCGTGACCGTGGAAAACCCGGACAGCACTCCATCCCGCCCCACCAGCGGAACAATGACAACGCTGGCCCAAAACATGGAACCATCTTTCCTGACCCGAAGGCCTTCGCCTTCAAAGTGCAGATTGAGGCGAGCGTCTTGCAACTCATGGCCAGCCGTTCGCTGATCCCTATCCTGTTTTTGGTAGAAGATGGAAACGTGCTGGCCGATAATTTCCTGCTCGGAATAGCCTGTGATTCTCTCGGCACCGGAGTTCCATGTGGTGACCCGGCCGTCGGGATCCACCATGAAAATCGCGTAGTCTTTGACAGCCTCCACGAGGCGCCGGAACTTTTCTTCGCTTTTCCCAAGGATTTCTTTGGCTTTACGGTTTCTGTTATGCATCAATCTTTGGGTTGTGGAGCTGGCAAGGGCGGCGCCCAAAATGATAAGCGAACTGGCCACGACGACGATGATCAGCCACTGCGAGACGATCAGATGCTGGCTTTCAATTGGTGATGAATCCTGATGAACGAAGGTAGCGGCCGACATCCCCGTGTAGTGCATGCCGGATATAGCCAGCCCCATGACCGTGCTGGCCAGGATAATTTCCATAAAATGTTCGGCCTTATCCCGCAGCCGAATGAAAATCAAGAGGGCGCCGAAAGACGCGATCAGGGCGATCACAATGGACAGAACAACGAGAAAAATATTCCACTGGATGGTGGCTGCCATCCGCATCGAATACATCCCAATGTAATGCATGCCGGCAATGGCTGCGGCCATGGCAATACCCCCGGCAAGTATAGAACCGGCCGGGACTACGGGCTGACTGATCATGACAAAGGCCAGGCCTGAGGCACCGATGGCAACGGCTACGGACAGGATCATCAGCGGCAGATCATAGGCCATCACCATGCCAGGCATTTCGAAGGCGAGCATTCCAATAAAGTGCATGCTCCAGATACCGATGCCCATGGTGAGGGCACCGCACATCAACCAGATGAACCGCGCTCGGCCCCGGGTTTGCGTGACGCTGTGAGCGATATTCAAGGCTACATACGAAGCAAATATTGCCACCAGGATGGAGATAGTAACAAAAAGTGGACTGAACTGTGTTTCCATAATTGGTCTATAACTCCTTCCCACCTCGGTTGACCAAGGCATATTGACCATTCTTGGAATGGTTTTTCGAAAGTCTATCAATGGTCAAAGAGTAAGCGATCCAGAAAACAAACTCCAGCGCGTCCTTATCCCTTTTTATGTCAAACTTACGGGCTCTCCGACGGCCGTTCACCACGCACGGCAGCTTTTGCCTATTCAGTGGAATTCAAAAGATCCGAACCCATGGACAAGTAGAAACCGAAATCAGACGCTCCTATATTTAAAGGATGGCCCCATGATCACGCGTAGGTATGTTCTCCCTCTCGCATTGGCAGGATTACTTGTAACTTCCGCCAAAATCCTTGTCAGCTGCGCGGCCGCAGAAAAAGACGAAAAGGAGGATTCCGAGGCTTCGGATACAACCGACACTGACACTGACACTGACACTGACACTGACACTGACACCGACGCATGCTCGCTCGTCAGCAACACAACCGAAGGCGCAACCAAGAATAGCTATGGCTGCGCGGTCGTCACACGCGACACGAGCTCCTGTGAAGCTGACCGCACGGCTCAAGGTCTTTCAGGCTATTGGCTGAAATTTTCCTGCCGCGTGACACTCACCAAGTCCGGAACCAATGTCATGATCTCGACCGACAGCCAACCCGATACCAAATCCCAGTACTTTGGATCGACCAACGCCTGCTACGAAGCTTTTTCGGCGACCGGTCGCAAAACGAACCCCAATACGATTGCAGCGCAAACGGTTAAGGTGACCGTTCCTATGAGCGGCACCAAGGCCGCATCGAACACCGCGGTTACCGGCGCGACGATTGGTGTGGCTATCTCTGGCGTGAGTATTTACGGGAATTTTGCAGCCCCTGGGGATGATATCTACGAAGAATCCGAAACTTTTGATAAATGCGAAGGCCATCCGCAAGGTACAGGGAGCTATCACTACCACACCGAGCCGACCTCGATCACTCAGACAGACGCGGCGTTCGTCGGTGTGATGCGTGACGGTATTCCCGTTTATGGTCGTCTCGATTCCGATGGCACGACACCCACATTGGATGCAGCGGGTGGACATAGCGGAACGACAGCGGACAGTCCCTCGACCGCGGTTTATCACTATCATGTGAACCTGCAGACCAACGGCACCGATTCAGCTTATTTTGTGACGAAAGGTTTCTATGCGGGAACCGCTGGAACCTGCACAGGCTGTAATTAACCTGCGTTCCGATGCAGGCACTGCTGACCACTTGCGGGTGGTCAGCCGATCGACTTGACAAACTCACGCTCTCTTCGCTTCTTTCCGGCTTCGGTCATCTTTTTGCAGCTTGCCCTTTTTCAATTGTTCCAGCACAGTTTTGGCGACCGGCGCCGCGGATTTAGGTCCCACGCCTGTGATGAATGGAAGTGAAACCCGCATATGCCGAGGATTGAGAAACGCGATCGTCTCGTCGAGAGCCGAATGTTTCGTTCCATGGCGCTGCAGTTCGTCATCATTGATTAAAGGTAAAGGAAGAAACTCAGGTCGCACGAGACCCAGCGAAATCAGAGTACGATCCAGCGCATGCGGGAATCCTGTCAGCGCATGACCTTCAGCAATGCTGCGACCGTTTATTTTGGTTAGCGCAAAGGTCGACGTTGCGTGACAGACGCCACTTAGGATCGCACCTCGTTCATAAAGTTGTCCCAGGACAGAATGCAACGTGGGGTCGCGGTTCACATCGAACAAGCACCCATGCCCACCTGGAAGATAAATGGCATCCACCTGCAGGGGATTCAGTGCACTCAATGGTTGAACCTGGGTCAAGGCTTCTGTTAAAATCTGACCCCGCGTCGTTTCAGGCGCAATGGATGCGGGCAGGCCCAAACCCAGGAGAGAACCAGGGCCCGTGCGTTTCAGGCTCATGGGATCCACCCGGGGTTCCCCGCCGTTGACGGTATAAAGGTCGATGGCCTGACCGGCGTCACGAAAAACCCAGTAAGCATCGAACAATTCTTCCCAATGGTATCCTACTGTACTGACTACGATTGCAATGCGACTCATGGTGTCCTCCTTTGGGTGCTCGATCGAAGAGTCTCCGCCTTCGCGGTGCCTCGAAAGGTAACCCTTGATAGGAGCAAGGTTCATACCACTCGTGACATGCAAAAGAATGGTCTGCCACTGCAAGCATAAAGTGACCTGCACGAAACAAGTCAGCACCGATCCGATTCCATTCTTGGACTTGTCATTTGCGGGAAAAGGCATATGGTATTTTTTTCAACGTCCAGGCCCTGAGCTCAGCATGTTCACTCTGCATAGTTCAGCCCGTAACCGAGGGACAAGAGATGACCAGATTCTTACGGATCCTGCTCGTGACGGCATGGCTTGGAGAAACATCATTCGGGGCTGAACCTGCTGTGCGTGTGGCTATCATGCAGGTCGGCGATAAATTGGACGGCGGAAAACCACCAAATCTTGGCTTTATGAAGAGCTGGTGTGCCCAAGCGCAGATGAAATGCACCATCATGCCTCTGCCGCCTCAAAGGGCCTTTGTGGAACTGCAGGCCAACCGTGTTCAGTTTGTCATGTCCATGGATCATCAGATTCCGGAGACGCATCCGCAAAAAATAGCCAAAGTGGATTCTGCAAATATTGTAGTGGTCGCATCCAAGCCCGCGACCGATTGCAAATCCCTCCAAAGCATGAATCTCGCCTCATTTCGCAGCGTATTTTATGCCAGGAAACTCCAACAACAGTGTCCGGGGCTGCAATTGACTTGGACGAATACCTACGGGCAAGGCATGCGTATGTACCGGAACAATCGGGTGGATGGCATGATCGGCGTTGAAATTAATTTCATGCGAAGCCCAGAGGCCCCGGCTCAGGTGATTGATAGCGACGTGATCTCGCAGGTGGGAGTCGAAGATGTCTGGCTTTTCGGCAATGATAAAACCTGGAGCTCCGAGTTGGCCAGCCGCCTCACGACTGCCCTATCGAAGCTAACACCTTTGTCCCAGCAGGCCGCACCGATTAAACCTCTCCACCCAAAGCCAGGGGCTATGGATGGAGATTCCTGGCCTTCGGGCGTTCAGCGCTTCCCTGGCCGGTCGGGCACCAGGGCTCTTGCTGAGGCTTACTCGGCCTTTTTTCCGATCTCTCCAGGGAAGACGTCACTTCCCGACTCCTGC
>NZ_DASQYZ010000396.1:0-15404 GCF_035638955.1 Oligoflexus sp.
TCTTGAACAGCCCCTACTTTCTCACTATTGAAGACTTCAAAATTAACGGTGGTAATCTTGCCCTTATTGCCAGCTTGATCCACACCGTAAAAATGCAGTTGCCACGCGCCATCAGCTGGAACTTTGATGGAATCCTTCCACTTTTCAAAAGGCTCGCAGCCTTTCATGACATCTTTAACTTCCACCCAACAACCAAAGACGTCGACAGCGCTGCTGTCAGCAGATTTGTATTCCAGGCGTTCACTGGCATTGATGCGAAAGGATTTTCCATCCAAGGTCATTGGCAAAGTAAAACCTGTCCACGGCAACAGCTGTACAGAAGGAGGCTGTCGATCCAACTTAACCTCACAGCGCTCCCTTGAGACGACCGGCTTATCGTCGAAGCCAAAGACATCCAGTATTTCGGCCTGCACAACATACGCCCCTTCCGCAAGCCGGGATAGGTCCATGTCAATGCTATTCCCATTGACCGGCTCAACGTTTGTCATCTGGGGCTTGTTTTCTTTCATGACCTGGATCTTGATTTTATAACGGCTTTGAGCGGCTGGCTCAGACATCTCAGTGGAGAGTTTCAGATGATCACGCACCACCTGGCCCATGGAACAACCCACTTTTGTTACGCTCGACTCAAGCTTGGCAAGATAAACCCTGCCCGATCGCAAGAAGGATCGGCGATCGAGCAACAACCCCTGAGGCGCGGCCCCCCGCAAAACCACGGATATCTGATCCATATCGTCGGAATTTTCAAGAAGCCCAACACAGTTCTTACTGCTCACAGGCAACCGCGCAAATGTCCCATCTGATTTTATTCCTGAGGCTGTTACCGCGGATGCGGGCTTATCTCCACCAGCCTGGAAGACTTCCACCCAGTGATAAGGTTCCGTCCCTCGAGCGTCCGGCCCACAACGCAGGTCCAGATCGCTGTAGGAATTTGCCAATCTTTGACAGGAAACAAGCAAGATTATCAACCAAGCCATCGACAGTATCTTCACGAGTTTCACGCAATCAGCCCCAAACCAGTTGTTATATTCCGCATTTTAGCATGATTCACACAAAGACCATCAGAACTATCTCACCTACCTTCTTTTTTTGCCGAAACCTGATATGCACACGAAAAGAAAGGTCCCGACTGGTGCGCTTCCAAACGACGTCCCTGACAACCCGGGCATCCCTCGCCGTGTTCACTATCTCCCTGCTGGTGGTGATTGCGCTGTCGGCGTTTCAGCTGATCTATGACTACAACGAAGAAATCGATCAGGTGAACTCGCAGATCGAGGCGCTGGAGGCCAGCGTCCTGAGTATTGTCAGTCGGAGTTTATGGACCTACGATCAGGATCAGCTTCGATCCATCCTGCTCGGTTTAAAAACCCTGCCTTATGTCAGCTACGCAGCGATCGGCGGCGATGATGGCTTGATCATGAGTGAAGGGGACCGGCCGAACATTCCTATTACCAAGAGCGCGGATATTACCTCCCCCGCGGCCCCCTACGAAGTCATAGGGCAGCTGATCATTGAGGCCGAGAAACAACTGATTATCGATAACCTCTGGCGACGGGCGAAGTCGATCCTGCTGGCCAATTTTCTGCTGATCATGCTCATCAGTGGGATTATCATCCTCGTTTTTCAATTCCGCGTCACCAAACCGCTGATTGAGCTATCCGAATACGCCTCGAAGATTCAAATGAACTCGCTCAGCAACTCCATTGATCCGAGGCGCCTTCAGGATGAACATGAAGTCGGCCGGGTATATCGCGCGATCGATACCATGCAGCGCAACATTCAAAAAGACTTCCAGACCATTCTGGAAGCTGAAGCGGAACTTGAAAAGTATAAGAACAATCTGGAAAAATTAGTGCAGGAACGCACCGAGAAACTGATTCAGACCACGAAGAATCTGGTGAATTCCTCCCGCAAAGCCGGCATGGCGGAAGTGGCTATCGGAGTGCTGCATAACATTGGCAATGCCTTGACCGGCGCCAACGTCAAGGTTCAGAACCTGCACATTTCCTTCCAAAACGAAACACCGGTCGGCCATCTGCAGGCGGTCATCAAGTTGATCAGGGATCAGGAAACCAGGCTGGGCGAATTTCTCACCGAGGATGAACGCGGCCGCAAGGTGCTGCCGTTTCTTGAAGTCATTAGCCAGGAAATGAACGATCAGCACGAAGCCCATAAACAGGCCATTACCCTTCTGCGCAGGGATCTGAGCACGGTGTCGCAGCTGATCGCCAAACAGCAGTCGCATGCGAAGTTCACCGGAACTGTCGAGAATCTGCTCCTTGCGGAATGCGCGGACGATGTCTTGGCTCTGCAGGCCTATGAAATGGACAAATATCACGTCAAAGTGCAAAAAGATTATCAACCCAGCGTCACGATCGCAAGCGATCGACACAAGGTGCTGCAGATCCTGACCAACCTGATTAGCAATGCGATCCAGGCGATGCATCAGAATCAGGACCAGCGACTCCTGAGTATCAAGGTCTTCCGGGACCATGACCAGGTGGTGGCGTCGGTGTCGGACAATGGGATTGGCATCACGGAAGAACAGTTGGGCTCTATGTTTCGCTACGGCTATACCACGAAAAAATCCGGTCACGGCTTTGGTCTGCATAGCTGTTCGATTGATGCCAAGATCCTGGGAGGCACCCTCACCTGCTCCAGCGATGGACGGGGCAAGGGTTCGACGTTTACGTTGATGCTGCCGATAGCGACTTCGAATCGAGGCACGCCTTCGGATGAAGAAATCCTTGGGGAAATCGACAATCCCCCGCCTGACGCCCAGAGCGCCTGAGGTCACAGGACGCTGGGATTTTCCAAACGCACCAGCGCTGCCGACTGACTGCTGCCTATCCGTGATGCCCCAGCTGCCACCAGCTCCAGAGCCTTACTACGTTCCTTGATGCCCCCTGAGGCCTTGACCTGCATGTCAGCGCGGATCGACGCGCGCATGAGGGACACATGCTCCACGGTGGCGCCATGACTGCCAAAGCCGGTCGAGGTTTTCACATATTCAAAACCAGCATCGGCTGCCAGCTGACACGCCAGAGCAATTTCCTCGTGACTGAGGTTACACGTTTCCAGAATGAGCTTATAAAGAGCCTGCGGCACGAAGCGACGCAAAGCCGACAATTCACGAGCGACGTAAGCCGTATCACCTGCTTTGAGAGCTCCGGTGTTGAGCACCACGTCCAACTCCACAGCGCCGGCCGCAAAAGATTTCTCGGCCTCGAAAACTTTGACATCGGTGCTGTTCGCTCCCAAAGGAAAGCCGATCACCGTACACAGGGCCACGGCGCTGCCCTGCAAACGATCCTTGGCCAACGGAATAAACCAGGGATTGACACACACAGCGGCAAAATTAAAGGCCTTGGCTTCGTCACACAGTTTTTCAATTTCCGCGGGCTGAGCATCCGCACGCAGCAAGGTATGATCAATTTTTGCGGCGACACTGGCATCCCAGCTGCCGTGTGGTCCAATTGTGATGGGTTCTGTCGTCATCATATCAGTCTCCTTTATGAGTCCCCGATCATCATAATCGCGATGCCCGCAACCGCCAAGAGAGTAAGGGCCACGCTTTTCCAGCTTACGCGCTCACCCAGTAAATAATGGGCGATGGGCAGTATCCATACCGGGTAAGTGGAACTAATGGCGGCTGTGACGCCGGCCTTGGCGTATTTGGCCCCCGTGGACATCAGGATCAGACCCAGATAGGTGCCCATGAAAGCACCCAACGTTAAAATCAAGCCATTTCGCGTGGGGGTAAAGACCAGCTTCATGGGTTCCCAGCCCGACCGCCTGTAACTTATCACCGTGAGCACCAGCATCGCCGGTAGCACGCGCAAAATGGTCCCTGTGACGACATCGCCGCCCTGGAGAGCCTGCCGCAGGATAATCACGGCCGAGGCCTGGCAGACGGCAGATCCGATCGCAGCGGCCACGCCAGTCCAGTCGAGCTGAACCGTAGGATCGACACTCTCGTTCCTGGAAGCCATGAGCCATGCCAGGGCCCCGGTCGTCACCAGAAGGCCCAGCCATTCCCAGCGGCTCAACGTTTCAGCAAAGACCAGCCAGGAGATGACAGCAGCCAAGGGCGGCGCCAGACATTGAATCACCGACGAACGCTGCACGCCTATCGTTTTGATGCCATGAAAAAAGAGAGTATCACCCAGCGCCAGGCCGATTAAACCTGAGACGGCCAAAGCCCCCATCGTCAGACCGTCCGCCGGCAACTCAAACCCTATTATGAGTCCGGTCACCAGAAGGCATGCGAGAGCGACAATATTTTTGTAGAGATTAAGACCGGACGAAGGCACTTGTCTTCCATACCGCGAGTAAAGAGACAAGGAACAGGCCCAGATCATGGCGGCTGCCAAGGAAGCTGCTTCTCCGAGCAGCTGACCCGACGCAAGAGGCATGCAAGATATCCTTTCCGAACAAATCCAGCGATCAGCAGCCGACAGTAACACCTCTGCCATCGAAAGCCAATTCTTTCACAAACGCAGATTTCGCAACCAGGGGTTTGCCTTAAAAAGCCGTCCCCGAGCCTTTCGGACTGGAAAATTACGCCCTGATAAGAGCCTGGATGATCTCGGAAATCACGATGGGTGGGGTCTTTCGCTCAGGCCTGCCGTTCTTATTCTATGTAGGATGTGCAAGTTAAACTTTGTCGGATTAGAGGTTACACATGAGCAAGGATCGGATGCACTGCAATCGTGCGTTTCTGATATTCAGGTTGACTCTTACCAATTCCCTCGATCTTTTACCCAACGCAAGCTCACCAAGGAATCTGCAACAACACTATATAAATTAGAGAAAACCAGCCTTTTTAGTCGACCAGATATCGATCGCAGCCCCTTGCTGCGGTCGATTTTTTTTCGCTCAGGACATTCAGTGGAAACGACCGTTACGATAAACGCGCAGGCGAACCGGACGCTGAGATGAGGCGCAGAGCTCCTGAAGTTTGTTGCCATAGTTCTGACCGCGCGACGGGATCCAAAGACGTTCAAGGTTCTGCAGGCGTAATAGATTCCAAAGCATAGCGAGTCCTCCGGCTGAAAAATCCCAAGTTCCTCCAATGCCATGCTTGTTATAAAAGACTCATCGGGTCCGATGGGAAGTCGGCCAAATGACTGTTTTTTGTTAGGCAATAGTCGTAGGTTACAGGGATTTTTACGCGACGTTAACCGTGGTGAATAACCTGTTTTTCGAAGCCGCGAGCAAAAAAAAGACCGCCTTCGCATTGTGCAAGGCAGCCTGTTTGTGTTGGAAGCTCAACACTTCACGACGGAAGTTGTGTTACCAAATGAGTCGTCGGAGTGCCCATGATGCGCTCATAATAATTGTCGAGGAAAAGGATAAAAGCGCTCAGAATTTCTGTTTTGCTGCGGGCCCCTACTTTACTATTGATATTTTTCACATGAATGCGAACCGTGTTCTGGCTGATGCCGAGCTTCTGCGAAATGTCTTCGGCGTTAACGACCCGCGCAATCATCAATTGCAGTACATCCTGCTCACGCGGGCTAAGATTGTACTGTTTACTAAACGCCACCATCGGAACTTTTACTTTGTCTGCTCTCATAGTTTTCCCACCTCTCGTGTTGCCTTGATTCATCCCTCTCTTCTCGCACGGGAACCCCTGCTCTATAGGGAGCTTGAATCTTTCGCTTGAGTAAAGATCATTATAAGTAATGAGGCCACTTGAACCTGTCAACTCCAAAAAACCCTCGCTGCAAAGGTTCTCGATGATCGTGAGCTGTGCTAAAGTGAAAGCCATACAAGTACAGGATGTACGCATGATGCAGTGTTGGCGTCGGTCTGCTTCACCGTGGCGGAAAATTTGGCCAAAAAAGGCCATTTCGACAGCATTAAGCGCCATTTTGATGGGTCTATTAAGCCCTAACGACGTATCATACGGTGATTTTGACAGCGCCGACTCAATTCACCATCTCTTCAACGCGAATCTTCTGCAGCCAAAAGAATTTCAAGTTTCTGTTTATGGTAACGCGCAAGCTGGGATCACCCGAGACCTGGAATTGGGCTTGCAGGGCCTTGCGTATGTCATTCAACCACCACTCTGGAACTTCTCGCTCAAGCATAGAATGTTCACCGAGACCAATTTTCAAACTTCGTTCAACAGTCACACCTTCTTCTTTCCCAGCGGCGATGACCGTTTGCTGCTCTCCCTGCATGGTGTCATCACCAGCTATAAAGTAACCTCGCATCAGCACCTGAATTTTGGTCTGATGGATGGGCTGGTGATGTCTTTCAGTCAGGATGGGGAGTCCAGCATGCACCTCGTGACTCCAGTGATCGGTTGGGATGGGGTGATCAATTCCCATCTGGCCTTTTCCGCCAGTCTCCTGAGGCCGGTATTCGCCACTGAAGAGCAGGAATCCCAGCGATTTGGCGAGGGCAACCGCCAGCTGGATTTTACCAGCGGCAAGGCCAGACCCGCCTTCGGTATGGCAACCTTTATCTTTTCATGGAGTTCGTTTCATGCGGAATTGGGCGCCATGTATCTAAGCTACGAAAAAAATCTGACCCTGCCTTATGCCAACCTCTTTTGGAGGTTTCAAATTTGATGAAGTTACCTAGCCTGCTCTGTGCCTTGGTTCTGAGCGGATGCATAGCGCCGTCAGACAAACCTGATTATCCGATCGTCGCGCGGATTTTAAGTTCCATTAACGGCACCTACCAGCTCGGCGAAGTCACCATCAATTCATTGACCAATGTCGATCACATGATCGGAGATGTCGGCGCGATCAAAGGCCAGGCTGCCCTGAACGTCGATGCTGATATTGGCGAGATCATGGCGTCCACCGACCCGGATGCGGTGTATAGCGATCGTGGGCATACGGTGCAAACGGATTATTTGGTCAGCAAGGGCGTCGTGATCCCTCAGAATTTTCAAACGATGGAAATGCTCGGGCTCTATTCCGTATACGAAAGAACGGTGAGTTTCTGGCAGGAGAATTTTGATATTCCGTTTGCCTCGATCGGGTTTCCCAGCCTTTACTACAATCCTCGGTTGCGCCGTGAAAAGGATGGAGAGCAGGTCGAGATCAGCACCACCATGAACGCCGCTTACCTGCCGGGCGTGCGCGACTTTTGGTTTTTCAAGACAGCGTCGCGTGAACATGTGCCGGTCAAGATGAATTTCGGGGTGGTGGCCCATGAATTCGGTCACTTTATTTTCGACTATCATTTTGCCAACTTCGATCGTTCGAATTACAACACGGATCTTTCGATCAACGAAAATTTTCTGTCAGGCCTCAATGAAGGTCTTTCGGATTATTTTTCCTATGCCGTCACCCAAAGCGTTGATGAATTCGGCGCTTCGCTGCCCGAGCTGGATGCGGAACGACGCCTGCCTGTGAGCTGGACGCTGCGGACGTCACTGAATGGAATCTGCAAAGGCACCTTCTATTGCCAGGGTTCCGTACTGGCCTCGGCGCTTTATGAAATTGCCCAGCTCCCCGGACAGACGCCCTTGATCGTCACCCAGCACGTTTACAACGCTCTTCCGGACTTTCGCACGGTCTGGCTGACTCGTCGCAACACGGATCTCTTGGATTATAGTAGCCTGCTCAACGCGATCCTCACGCAAGCATCCGCGGACCAGGCCGCTTATTGCACGGTATTTCGCAAATGGTTTGACACGGATAATGTAAGGCTGAATCTCACATGCCCGACTTAAGGTTCAAGGCCTTTGGCCTCCTCTGGATCGCGCTCTCTTCCGTTTCTGCTTCGGCAGAGATCATGGCACCGCTTTTGCCGGCGAAGAGCGTGGGATTCGGTCTTTCCACTTTGCACGTCGAGCTGCCCGACAGCGATAGCGAGCAGCGTTATCGCTGGGATCTGCACGAGTATATGCGCTTGCCCTATGGCCTGCGTTTGCACAATCGTCTGGGCGTGGCGCGGGATACCAGGCCCCGGGCTGATTCCCTGGGTGTGCATCATCACTTCTATGAACTCGCCAGCAACCTGCAATGGACCACCACGCACCTCTTCCGTTATGGAATCGGCGCCGGTCCTCTTTTGCTCCTTGAACAAACAATCACCCGCGTTCAGCTCAGCGAAACTCAGAACCGCACCAACAATCGCTTGCAGCTTGGCGGTATGGTGGAAGCGCAGCTGGACTACGCCTTCCATTCGGCCTGGGAACTGGGCCTCATGGCGGCGATCCAATTCCGTCCCGCCGTGCAAAAACAGGATTTTAGCTTTGGCGTCAGTATAAATTTCAATCCTTCCAATGTACGCAAGGACGACACTACAAAGCCCAGAATGCCAGGACCTGCCCAGGTTTCACCGCACTGAACTTGTACAGCCCACCCCACTGTGCTATGGAAATCCGCAAAGACACTTCATCCTTCTGCCCAAAGGAAAAACGTCGTGCGTCATTACCTGAAGTACACCCATGCCAATCTCATGGTGGTCGTGGCCATTGCCAGTTATGGTGCAGGGGGCGCATGGCTTTGGTGCCCCTTTCTTTTTACCATCATGGTCGCTGTCGTCGGCGACGCTGTGCTGCCTCCTGATTGGGATCAGCCGCGCTATAAACATACCTGGCTTCTCAATATATTTTTATTTGCCAACCTTCCTCTCCTGCTCCTGGCCAACTGCGTTTTACTTTGGCAATTCGCCCCTCACGACCTCCTGGGCCTTGGCGCGCTGGTGCAGGAAAATTTGGGTTGGGATCTGCTGACGAATAAAAGCAATACCCAAGGCTGGCATCGCGTCGGAGGATTCCTTGGGTTGGGACTGTTGTTTGGAATGGCGGCGACCCATGTAGCTCATGAACTCGTGCATCGCACCTGGAGCCCCCTCGCCATGGAAACGGGCCGCTGGCTCCTGGCCTTGACTTGGGACGGTGAGTTTGCAGTGGAACATGTCTATGGGCACCATCGTAAGATCGCAACCTGGGACGATCCAGCCACGGCCAGACGCGGCGAAACTTATTTTCAATTTTTGGTGCGTTCGACTCTTGACGGCAATCGCAGTGCCTGGAATATCGAACGGGTTTTTCTTCAGAACAGGAATCGGCCGATCTGGAGCTGGCATAATCGAGTGATTCGCGGCTGGTTGATTTCCTTCCTATATGCCGTGATCAGTACAACCCTTTTGGGCTGGCAAGGCTTGCTTCTGCACATCGGCCTCGCGCTTTACGGCAAATCGAATCTCGAACTCGTCAACTTCATCGAACACTATGGACTGGTGCGGGTTCCCCAAACCCCGGTGCAGTTTCGTCATTCGTGGAATAGCCACCACAGCGTCAGCGGTTGGTTCCTGTTCAATCTCACCCGCCATTCGCATCATCACGAAAGCAGTCGTTTGCCCTTCTGGCGTTTGGAACCTCAACCGGAAGCACCCACCCTACCCTTTGGGTATATGACCATGATCCTCGTGGCTCTGGTCCCGCCTCTGCATCGCAAAATCATGCGACCGCACCTGGAGACGTGGGACCTGCATTGGGCGACCGAAGAGGAAAAAAATTTGGCCCAAGCCCAGCTGGGCCGGATTCGATAACATCCCGTAATCCGTTAAGAAATATTTCTCATAAAAAGTCCGTTGTGCATTTTTAGGGCAGAATTATCGGCTTTTTATAGCTCTTTCCTCAACACCTTGCGAGTTTTGCCGATACCCCAGAGGTCACCATAGAGATGCGAGGTGCGATCCGATGAACACTCAATGGAGCCGGTGCCTTATTTGGCTCTTCGGCTGCTTGCTACTGATAAGTGGTCAAGCGTTCGCTGATGGATACAGCAAGGGCCTGGATGCTTTCCGAGATGGAGAATATCCCAAGGCCTACAAAATCCTGTCGGGTGTTGTCAAGAAAGCCAAGGACAAATCAGACAAGGCTGAAGCCATGGCTCTGATGGGCGCAGCTGCGGCCAAGATGGGCAAGAAGAGCAAGGCGGAATCCCTGTTCAACAAGGCCCTCAAGCTCGATCCGGACGTCAGCCTTTCCAAGGATGCCGTGAAGGACAAGGGCGTGCGCAAGCTCTTCACGAAAGCCAAAAAAGGCGGTTCGGGTGACGAAGGTGATGACGCCTTTGAAGACGACAAGTCCGAAAAAAGCGCATCCAAAAGCAGTGACGGCGGTGGCATGTCCTTTAAAGGATTTATTCCCCTCGGACTCGGCTTTCTCTTCAACGGTGAAGTCAGCAAGGGCCTGATCTATGGCGGCGCTCAGGCGGCCGGACTGGTCGGCTTTATCTACTACAACGGTGAAATTTCCAAAGCCAACGCTGATGCCGATGCCATTGGCCAGGATGCGCTGGCTCGTCAGCAGGCCAATCAACCGCTGGATGAGGAGACCCTGGCTTTCCTCGATCAGAACGAAGCCTTTGTCAAAGAAGCGCAGAATAATCAGAAGTTGATGGTTGCGATTCTGGGTGCGGGTTTCGGACTGAGTGTGCTCGATGGGCTGTTCTTTGGCGGTAGCAGCAAAAAAGCTCGCAGCAAGAAACGCGCTGATATTCTTTTGAAAAACCCCGGCGAAAGCCTGGTCGATACGGGTCGAACCAGTCTTGACGAGTTGGAAGAGACCGAAGAGGCGCCTCGCCTTTGGGATATGAAGCTGCATCTTCTGCCGCGACATGATCCGGCTTTGATCCTCAGCATCAACCGTAGTTTCTAATCCTCAAGCTTCCTGCATACGCGGCACCGCGACCTTCGGTTGCCGCCAATCCAAAAGTTCCCATTTTGATTTCAACGCATACGCCCGGAGTTTCGGGTCGGGGTTCACCACCATCGGGTGACCCACGACCTGCAGCATCGGTAGATCCGAATAGGAATCGGTATAGAAATAAGACCGACTCAGGTCCACACCCATCTCCTGCGCCCAGGCCTTGGCATGGACGACCTTGCCCGCGGCATAAACCAAAGGTTTATGATAGGTGCCGAGCAGGCGGCCGCTCTCTGTTGGAAAGCGATTGGCAATCCAATGATCGAGGCCCCAGGCTTTGCATGCGTAATCAGCCTGATAGCAGGAGCTGCTGGTCAGCATCACCAGGATATGGCCGGCGCGTTTATGTTCCTGTAAAACGGCCACCGCACCAGGCTGCAGACGCGGCCCTACCTCTTCCTCAAAAAAGTCCTTGGCCCAGCGGGCTATATCGCTTTCGAGGGCGCCAGCGAAATGTTTCATGGCTCTGGCATAGGCTTTTTCGATAGAGCCGATGTTCAGATGATAAAGCAGCGAATGACCGATCGTCGACAGAACCTGTCTGGAGGAAATCCGCCCGTGGCGGCGCTCAAATCGAGCGTACAGTATTGCACTGTTCACATCGATCAGGGTTCGATCCAAATCAAAGAAAGCCGCCGTCTTCACCTGATTCATGATTCTTCCACCATTTACAGGCTTTCACCCGTTCAAGTTTCATCAGACCACCGCACATAAGATTGATTCCATAGATGACACAAAAGTTCCATGAAGCCAAGCTTTTCAGAATGAGCGAGCAGGTCTTCGGCAGAATATTCCTGTTCACGGCACAGAAGTGTAACCAATTCCGTCAGACCAGGATCCAGAACAAAACACTCACCTTCCGCCGCAAAATGCAGCTTTTCCCCGACCGGATAGAAAGCGAAACGAGCCCCTTCGGCCCTGGCCACGGCTCGGCCTTTTTTCAAACCGGCCCGTAGGCTTTTTTCGCTGATGGGCTGATCCAGGGGTTCATGAAAACTGCGCGGCTCCGTGAGAAATCCACCGATCCATTTCAAGAAAACCTGTTCGTCCTGCAGGCCCGCCAGCATCAGTTCACGCAAACGCTTGAGCTCGCCTGGAAGGATTAATCCCGGCTCCCGCTGCTCGGGCATACCGCTATCGGTATAGAAAATTTCATCGCCCTCGTGCTGACTACAAAATTGCACGTATGACAGAAGCAATTCTTTTTGATGCGGGGCGCGGAAGCCGACCGAATAGGTGATCGATTCACCCAGGGCCACTCCATTGTGGGCAAAACCAGGCGGCAGGTAAAGCATATCCCCTGGTTCGAGGATAAAACTCTCGACCGGCTCAAACAACTTCAGAATCTTCATATCGAGTTCGGGTTCCAGCTCAGGCTTTTTCAAAGCCTCGGCTCCCACTTCCCAGCGTCGCCGTCCCTGTCCCTGAATCAGAAAGACATCATAGTTATCGGTATGCGGCCCGACACCTCCCTGATCCACGGCATAGGAAATCATTATGTCATCCACGCGCCAGTTGGGAAGGAACCGAAACCGATCACGAAGACGCGAAACGTCCGGCAGCAGGCGATCCACGGCCTGCACCAGGATCGTCCATTTTTTAGCTGGCAGCGTGCTCCAGACATCATCTTCAAAGGGGCCGTGGCGGGTTTCCCAGGATTTAGGCCCGTGTTCGATCACCAATCGACTCTCGATTCCCTCCTGACCGGCAAGGCCAGCGAGCTCATCGCCGCCGACGTAATCGAGTCCACCGGGAAACGCGTTGCGGATCAGCAAAGGCTTTTTCTGCCAACACTGACGTAAAAATTCCGACTGATGAGGGCCAAGCACAGAGCGGTCAAACATGGTGATATCCTCGTATAAACCACGGATCGCCGGAGATTCGCACGACAAGGCCCAAAGATCAACCGCCACACCCCCGTCTCTTCAACCAAACAGTATGTCAATTGATTTTTTGTTCATTCCCCACACCGGGTTAACTGACTAGATAGTCAAGTAAGAGAGCACGTTTTTTCACAACTCGCGTAATGAGGTCCTGTCATGATGAACGGAGCTACCCGTCCTGGAGTTCTCACGTCCTTGGGTCTGAGTTGCCTGACGGTCGGTCTGCTGAGCTGCAGTGCGTCCGAGCCACAGGACAGCCAATCAAAAATCTATGGCGGCGTAAAGACTAAAGCAGGGGAATGGCTTTCCACCGTCGCTCTGGTTTCCAACGGTCGCATGTTTTGCACCGGAACCGCGATCAGTCCCAAGGTTATCATCACCGCCGCGCACTGCATCCAAGGCAGCAATCCCAGCCGCATCGGGGTTTATGTCGGTGAAGGCAATGAAGGCGGGCGCGTCACGGCTCAATATACGGCCGTGAAGCTCAACTATTCCCCCAAATACAGTCGTGACATCGAAGGCTGGAATGATATCGCGTATCTCGTCCTGGATAAGCCCTTGGACCTGCCTGAAATGGCTTATATTCCAGTCCTCACCGACGCGGATGAGACAGATGCAGTTTTGCAGACTGGACTTGATTCCTACCTCGTCGGTTTCGGCAATCGCGATGGCGGTGGCTTTGGTGTGAAATTCGAAGTGGATGTCGCCATCACCAAGGTGGGTGATAACGAAGTGGCTCTTGGTAATAATGGGAAGGATTCCTGCCAGGGCGATAGTGGTGGACCCGCTTTTGTGAAGCTGAAAAACGGCGACTGGCGTGTGTTTGGTGTGGTTTCGCGGGGCGGTGCGTGCGGCACAGGCGGCATCTATGGTCGCATGAATGCCAACATCTGCTGGATCCAGGAGGATTCCGGTGTGGACCTCGGATTTGCCGATTACTGCGAGCCCAGCAAACAGCAAGAGCCCAAAACCCCGGAAGATCCCAAGGATCCCGAGGCTTAATCAAAGCTCAAGTTTTACTGGATTCTTCCGATAAATCCCCTGCTTGGATGAAGGGGATTTTTCGATGAAAAGTTGGATATTGATCCTCCCTCTTATGGTCGGCATGGTCGGCTGTAAAAAAACCAAACAGCAAAACACAGCCGAACTGCAGGCGCTGATCGACGATAGCTGCGCGCAGAATCCGGTCAATTTTATCGAGCAGGAGCAGGGCTCCCGTCAGCAGCTCTATGTTTTTGGCCCGCAGGATGCCGCCTTCCGCCAGCATTGGCAGGAACTGCAGCATAGTTTCCGCGACTCGGGCCAGGATCTGAATGGAGCCGCAAAGGTGGCTTTCGTTTCGCAATATGTGCCGCGCTTTCTGCAAGGCTGTACTCAATTCTTCGCCAACGCCGTAATCCAATGCTCGCGCCACAGTGTGGGCAGCCATGAACTGCAGCGTTGTCTGGAACCCCATAATACGGAGTTCCGACGTTATCTCGCCAAATCTTTGAAAGCGGATGAAAAAGGCTGGATCGATCTGGAATCACTTCCGGCTGAGGCCCACTGAATCATGTTCCACCCACGATGGGGTGGAACCCCGGCTCCTTTCAGGGACTCGCAATCTTCACATTGTGCGCACGAATCTTGTCCGCTTCCACCTTGTAAAAATGCAAGGCTGGTTTCGATTCCTCTACGGTACATGCATACAGCGAAAAGCCCTGAAGATTTTTCTCCACATAGTCTTTGAGCAGCTGCTTTTGCCCGGCGTTCAGAACTGCGCTGCCTTCAGAGAGGAGCACGGTCAGATCACAAGGGAACTCAGCCAGCGGCGTCTCGGTGCAGCTCGCCACTTGTAGATCGAAATAGCGACCCTGCTTCTGGCATTCTGTGAGTCCGGTCATGAATTTTTCCGGCAAAGTATTACTGCCCGACACGGGCGAGGGATCCTTGGCACCGGGAATATCCGGCGTTTCCGACTTCTGGCCGGTCGCGTCGGAGGTTGCCGGCTGGCCCACGCCTTCCGTAACATTGGGATTTGATTCGGGTGATTTGGGTCCTTCGCCACGGTCTTTGCAGCCTGTGAGGGCCGCCAGTCCGATGAAAAGACTAAGAAAAATCGGCCTGATCGTTCTGTTCGTGTTTCCCTGGTCCATACCTGAGCCCTCCGATCCTACCCTATCGGCAGATCGAAGGGCCATCTTAAGGCCGCAAAAGCGAGGGATCTCAGGCGCTTTTCCGGATGATCTTGGGGAACTCGGCCTGCAGATCGATCTCGGGCTGCGAGGTGGGCTGAAACACCAGGAACAATCCATGCTCGCCCGCTTTGATCTGCGTGCCGTGCAGTTCCAGATACTGATCCATAGGATGAATCGAAGGTATTTTTGTGACCTGCGGATCAATTTCTTTCGCCGTTTCGCGCAGCAGGACGGGAACATTGTTTTCGATGGCCTGCTGCACGCG
The DNA here is from genome assembly GCF_035638955.1 of Oligoflexus sp. Classification (GTDB taxonomy): domain Bacteria; phylum Bdellovibrionota_B; class Oligoflexia; order Oligoflexales; family Oligoflexaceae; genus Oligoflexus. The sequence goes on from NZ_DASQYZ010000396.1 coordinate 15,013, forward strand.
CTCCAGGAGGTGGGTTGCCTTCCTTGCTAAAGGGTCATCACCCTTTTTGTGCGCGTTTTTCAGAGCCGGGATCGATTCCTTATAACGACCTTGCCGCACAAGGCTCAGACCAAGGTTGTAGTACACGGTGCCTTGCAGCTCGGCGTGCATCTCGCCCAGGGTTTTGATCGCCTTCACGTACGAATCCACGCTTTCCTTGAACTTGCCGGAATAGGCATAAGCCACTCCCAGATTGTTCATGTAAGCGACCACATTGCGGGCGACGTCTTCATCCACCATGTAGCGTCGGGCGTCATCAGCCTTGCCCAGGGCCGTGGCATGCCGAGCATAAGCCGCGGTCACCATGCCCGTGTCACCCCCAATATCACGGGCCTCTTCTCCTAGCATCGAGT
>NZ_DASQYZ010000397.1:0-74035 GCF_035638955.1 Oligoflexus sp.
ATGGGCACATTCTACGCAATCCGAAGGTGCTGCACCAAAGGATATTCGCGAGGTTTAAAAATTTTCGTTCTCTATTTTGCGGCGAATTGACTCTGTAAGGATCTCTGCAATAATTTCGGGAAATTCGGTCCTGCCAGGAGCGGCTGTTTCAGGTGGAACGACTGACAAAAACGTGGATAGGACGCGATGGACACGAAAAGACCCTGGAACAATAAATTATTGCAGAGTCTTATAGCGTTCTGGGCGACCTTGATTGGCAGTCTGATTTACTTTGATATGCCGTCAGAACTGCGCAATGTCAGCCACACTGATCAGACTTGGCTGGATGAATTGACATGGATGGATCCACGGCTGCAACAGGAAATCGCAGTAAGCCCCGTTACTGTGGTCAAAGGCCCCTTCAGGCATAATTACGATATCAACTTCAGGATCACCAATCTCCTGCCGAAGACTCGATGCTTTGTGAAGCTTGATCTGCGTCTCAAAGGGGTCCTGCTCCCGTCAATAGTTTATGCCCGAAGTCGCCTGATGCGATTGGGTCGAACTGAAACGGCGACCTGTCTCAGGCCCGGGGAAACGGGCTTTGTTCTCACCAGTAAACTTTCAATGACAAAATTCACGGGTATAGAATTGCATTCCATCGCATCGAGCGACGTTGATGACGAGCCAGTGCCGGTGAATGATGTTCGTGTCCTGTCGCAGACTCTCGAGGGATCCCATATTAAGGTCGTTTTGAAAAATGAAGCGCTGGCCGAAGGTTTCGCCTCCGTTGGTTTCAGTCAATGGGTCATCACGAGCGACGAAAAAATAATCGGCAGCGGTCATTTGAGTTCGGACTCAGTTCAGGACAAAAAGTTTGTCAGGCTCCACGAAACTGTGGAAATTAAAACCAGATCTCACATGAAAGGGCCTTTGCCTGAGAATGCAAAGCTCCATATTATTTTAGGTTCAATGGAATAAGCCCTGCAGCACTTCACCAATAGGAATCGAAAATCCATGAGTATGTCACGCCTATGTATGATTGTCCTGGGATTGGCTTCCATCACTTCCGCCTGCGGTGGATCCAGCAGTAAAAGCGGGGGACCCGATGGCGAGCTCAGGCCGGGTTACGAAGGTCCTTCCCTACAAGCTCCGATCCTTGATCCTCCACGTCTGGAATTTAATTTTGCCGACGCGCGATTGAAACAGGAGATAACCGTCGGCCCTGCTTCGATGCTTGGCAAATTTTTATTTGAAAAGGGCGTTTACAGTCATAGGATTGGCTTCAAAGTCACGAACCTCCTCGAAACCACCCGGTGTTTTATGAGGCTTGATCTTCGAGCTGATGGATATCAATCACCAGGTCTCATGGGCATGACATTTGTTCGAGGTCGTTTGATGAAGGTAGGGCCGGGGAGTACCAACACGTGCCTGGAACCCGGTGGAACAGGTTTCGTCGTGGATGATGTGGAGTCACGATTGCCAGAACCCAGGACTCTCACACTCCATGGCATCGACGATAATGGCCATGGCGCAGAAGCTGAGCCGTTGAATGAAGTCAGCGTCCTGTCACAAACGCTGACCTCGGATGGTTTCAAGGTCGTTCTTAGAAACGACGCGCTGCCTGATGGGTTGGATACCCTGGGATTTACCAAGTGGGTTATCACCTCGGGTGACGCAATCCTGGAGTGGGGCTTTTTGGATATCTCCTCCAGTCGAGACAAGACGGTCGTTCCCCTCAACGAAACTGTCGAAATTACCGTGAGCGCGTTCCTAAAGGGCTCCCTGCCTCAGAATGCCAGGCTCCATATCATCATGGATAGCATGGAGGACTGGAATTCTTAATTCACTGTCATTTCGTGCAGTCCAGGCAGGTCCACTCGATTGCGCCATCGCCCAACCCGAAACGTTGAGCGGTGTAGCTCTCCAGATCGATGAGAAAACCAGTCGGCCGACGATTCTCCGAGCAGCAACCGTTGCAATCAGAATCCGCGCACATATCATAAACTTTCACATCGATCTGCGCTGACTTATGGCGAAGGCGCAGAGTCTTGAGTTTGTATTGCGGGAAATCAGCCGAGTGAACGGCGGCTATGTTCGTCGCTTTTACCCAGCTCTGAGACTGCTTGTCAGGAAGAGCAGCAAACATGCCAGCCCAGGCGCAACCATTGTATTTCAAACATTCTTCACTGCCGGGGTCCGGGTAGGAGGTGAAATTCGTGAGATTGGCCTGGCGCCAGATCGCGGATGGTTGTGAAATTTCGTCGGCGATCGTTTTTAAAAGAGACGTTTCATCAGCTGTATCCTGCGAGATCTCCCAGATCATGACGCCACCCGCTTCCTGACGAGCCAATTTCGTTTTGGCTCGCATGGTCGGTTGTCCATTATAGTCCAGGCCATCGTTGGCTGTATCGGACGCTGCTGCGGAAGCTCCGTATTTGCTGATGATATCCTTATAGGCCACATAACCCTTGGCCCGCGAATAGAAAGGGACACCGAGAATCAGCTTGTCCCGATTCAGCCCTTCGGTTCTCTTCCAATGGACTATCGCTTTTTCCGCGGCAGCAAGACTGGAGTGTGGTGCATCCAAATCATAGACCATGATATTCAGGTAATCGACCGCGCTGATGATGCCTGGATCGGTCGAGCCTGGAAAATCGGAAGCCGTCACCGCCGCCGAGAGAAGTTTGCCCTTTGCATGCAGTCTGACCGATAGCGCCTTCATCAAAGCCTGAAAGCCAGGGACTTCATTCCCATCGGGATATTCCCAGTCGATTTCCACGCCATCAAGCTGCCAGGTGGTGACGAACTGCAAGACGTTGTCGACAAAGGCTTGCCGATAAGCGGCGTTGGCAGCGAGCTGGACAAAGGCTGAATCATCGCCATCATTCCAGCCACCGATTGCAATCAGGACCTTGACTTTGCTGGCATGAGCACGCTGCACCAGTTGGGTTAAACGCTCCGGATCCTCTAAAGCCGACAGGCGACCGTCAGGAGTCGGCAGGAGAAAGGAATAATTAATATGCGTGAGCCGGTGATAGGGAATGCTCTCAACATCACCCGACCACGTGGGGAAGTAACCCACGACCTTGAAATCCGAGCCTGGCGGCACGGCACTGGCACGAACAGTTGACGATGAGCGCTCCACGGGCCGAAAGCACGAAGCCATCAGCATGAGGCCCAGGATCCATAATTGTTTCATCGGACTCCCTCTCATTTCTGATAGACACGCACATAATCAACCAGCATCTTCTGCGGCCAGACATTAGCATCCACACCCTGCGTACCGCCCCAATCCCCACCGATGGCAAGGTTCAGGATGATGTGGAAATTTTTCTGGAACGGCCAGGAATCATCGCCCTTATAATCATTGGGCGAGGTGTAATACTTCACGCTATCGACATAAAAATCGATGCGGTCCGGATACCACTCCATGGCATAAAGATGGAATTTTTCGGTGGCCTGGTTGGTGAACATCGTCCCGGTTCGCTGTTCAGGGCGCTTCCAGTTATAGTTCTGCGAATGAGTCGTGGCATGAATGCGGTTATTCTCGTAGCCCACGTGCTCCATGATATCGATTTCACCACAGGCCGGCCAACCGCGACTCTTGTTGTCGGGCATCATCCAAAAGGCTGGCCATGTGCCTTTGCCGCTTGGAAGTTTGATACGGGCTTCGACCCGGCCGTAAGTCCAGCTGGCTTTACCCTGGGTTTTCAAGCGTGCAGACGAATATTCCAGGCCCTGGAAATAATCGCGACGCCCTTCGATCACGAGGTTGCCTTGTTCCACGCGGGCATTTTCGGAACGATGCCCCGTATAATTTTGCAGTTCATGGTTAACCCAACCCGGCTTTTGCACCTCATAGGACCATTTGGATTCGTCGATGGTATGGCCGTTGAATTCGTCAGACCAAATCAACGTCCAACCGTTTCGATGGGGTGAAGCTGGATTCGAGCCGATGATCCAATGTTCCCAGGGACCAAGCTCGGCGCCGAATGAAAAGACATTCCCGCCGCCACCGTTCTCAGCCGACAGCCATTGCCCGGACGTTACAGCCTGGAGTCCAATGCTGTCGCCGTCCCGAATGGTTCCGCTGCCCGCGGCTTTCACCATGCGGAACGTCTCCCAGTCCTGCTGGTTGCGACTTTCGGCGTTAATGTCGAAGGTCGTGTCGCCCGGAGGCGCCTGGACAAAAAAACCACCCGAAGTTTGCAAGTGGACAAGGTCACCGCTTTCCAAAGAACCACCGTTCTTATCCAGCAGGGTAAAGGTTTCCCATGCCTGGGCTGCCATGCGATTCGCCGTGACCTGACCCCCGCCTTCATTTTCGGCTGTCAAAAAGCGATTCAATATTCTGGTTCTTAATGTGATGGGTGAGGTGCTGCCAGCAGCGACGATGCGGGATTCTGTGTCTTCAGTGTGAAGGGGACTGGTGTTGCGATCGGCACAACTGCTTCCGGCAAGACCAAGAATGATAAGACCAGTGACCTGATGGAATGGTATGCGCCTTGGCTTTTTCATGATTTTCCTCTCCTTTGCAACGCACGATGGGACAAGGAGTCGGCCCAATGCCGACTGCAATCGCACGCAGGTTGTTGAGATGGGTGATGTGTTCAGGCGGTAACAGAAGACGCAAAGCTAGAGAGCATGCATTGATCCCAATGCATCATGTGAAATTCAGTCCGCCCGTATCAAGGTTTATCACATAGATATTTCAAGATTGGAATTACATTTCGGCATTCGAATTCATTTTTTTCGATTATTTTGCGTTGCCTGATGGCGACAGCAACCGAGACGTGTGAAAAACTTCGCGTCTCTGTTCTCAAAAGACAACATACTTCGCGAGACGTGTGAAATGAATTTAAGCTGCGGTTTGATGGGGCGCTTGATCTTTGCGTAGTTCCAGCACGAAACATGTATGGGGCAGGCTTTGATCCACATAAATATGTCCACCATGCCTTTCCATTAGGCTTTTGGAAATGGACAGGCCGAGTCCGGTGCCTTTGCCGATTTCCTTGGTGGTGAAGAACGGATCGAAGATGCGCTCGGCTACAGCGGGTGGAATGCCGGGGCCACAATCCATGATGCGAATGCGAATCAGATCACCTTGGTCCTCGGCATGAATTTCCACCCAGGCCTTATTCATGGTTTCCGTGGCGTCGTACGCATTGTTCAGCAGATTGATCAGGATCTGACAGATCTGACCCGCGTTGCAGCGCAGATGAACGGGTTCCGCCGGCAGAACGACCCGCAGAGCGACACCGTTATGGGCAAAGCGACTTTCGCACAGGCTCAGCGCATCGTGGATCACCGCTTCCAGCGTCGTCTCAGTGAACTCGTCATGGGTCGTATCGCGCGAAAGATTACGCAGCCCGTTGACGATTTTGCGAATACGATCGGTCGCCTTTTGAATGCGTTCGTGGAAAGCGATGGCTTTATCCTGGGTCAGCTGATCCTTTTGAATCAGGGTGGCCATATTTTCGGCATAGCCACTGATAATCATCAGGGGATTATTGATTTCATGGGCAATGCCGCCCGCCATTTCACCAAGCGAGGCCATCTTCGCTGTTTGAATCATGGTCTGCTGCTGTTCCATGACGGTGCGGGTGCGTTCCTCCACCTTCTTTTCCAAGGCATTGTTGGCTTCTTTGAGCTGCCTCATAAGGTCCGCGCGCATGCGGGTGATCTTGCTGCCAATGGCTGAGGACAGCACCAGGATTTGAAAATCGAGGGCAAAGAGTCCGGCATTCTCCGTCAGCATGCTGCGTTGAATCCAGCCATACTGAAGGCCAATCATGATGATCAGCGCCAGGACATATCCACTCCAACCCAGCAGATAGTTGCGGGCCAGGTCATGGCCCTTCCGCCAGGCAACGAAAGCAAAGGACAGACAAAGCATCAGGCACAGCACCATGTTCGCGTCGATGAGATACTGGAATTTACGCGAAACATTGGCGGCTAACAGAACGCAGCAAAGGACGTTGGAAATCTGTCCGGCCAGGAACAAACGGTCAAACGTCGGCGACATGCGGCAGGTGTCGAAGAAGGATCGGGTGAAGCGCAAGCCGCTGGCCATGCTGATGGCAGCAATGCACGCGACCCAGCGGTTGGTCCATGCCGGGAGCCCGAGCACCGTGAAACCACCCGTGGCGCCGAAGCTGGCGACGATCAAACAAAAAGCATAGAGCGAGAAATTCGCCAGATCCAGGTCACGCAGAAACAAAAAGAGGATCAGGTTATAAATTAAAAGGCCTGCGGCGAATCCGGCCAGCATGAAGCCAAAGGAAAAAGCATTGAAGGGACCTTCATAGGCGGAAAAGGTCGGCGGTAGCGCTTCAAATTTCAGACCGGTAATATCTGGCAGAAAGATCTTGAGCAGAATCTGCAGACGTTCATTTGGTTTTGTTTGTAGCTGCAGCAAGGGATAGCGATGGCGTATGGTTTGAGCGGGAAGGGCCTGAAGTTCACTGCCGACCACAAGCCAGGCTTGAAATTCGGAGATCAAAGTATTTTTGATATGAAGAATATCTGTGGGGGCAACGTTGTCCAAAGATCGTATATCGAGGAGAAACCAATGGGAGCTGTCGCTATAGGGGGCGTCGATGCCCTGGAAGGCCCTAGGCTTCGCTTGCATGCTTTGCAGGGCTTCGGCCGGCGTGAGTCTATGCTGCGGATCCTCCCAGTGAAGAACCTGGTCGATCACGAGAGTCTGGGCCTGCAGAGCCTGTGTCACGAGCCCTAGGCATGCCATAAATAGCAGGTATATTGGATACTTGACCAAGCGCTTTCCTCAACAAGACAGACTCACCCTTGGTATCGGCAATCTTGAAGAAAGCTTGAATAGTTCGAGAGTTAGATATAATCGTCGATTTCCAGGGTCAGCGGACCGAAGGCCCGGCACTGGCAGGCGAGCCGTTCGTCCGGTGCCGCCTGCATGGCTTTCAGAAAATCGGCCTCGGCCGATGTTGGCGGCGAAAGATGGTCGGCGCCTTCCTTGACGTGAACGATACAGATTCCACAATCGGCTTTGCGACAGTCGAATTCCAGCCATTCGCAGTGTTTGCCGAGGGCCTGCAGGCCGAGGCCATGGCGCAAAGGAACAATTTTCGTGTGGCCCTTGTGAATGATCGTAACAGGATGAGTTTCAACCGACATAAAAAACTCCGCAGGAATTCAACCGATTCTGTAACATGGCCCTTGAAAAAAGTCACCTACGGCTGTCATCGCTTCAACACCGTGCATACTTTGGTCAGCTGCAGCGAACGGTGTTACGCCTCTTGAGGCAGCTCTGTGAACCTTGAGACCTGATCTAACAAGCCATAAATTCTCGCTAAATTCAAACTCCTGGGTTTTTTCTGCGGGCAAAAGCTCAGTCCATACGAATTATACGTGAGGGACTATATTTTGCTTTGGACTGTTTTGGCATGATTTGTCCTGTGGCACACCTGAACTGAGGTTGAAAATGAAAGCTGATCCTTGCCTGCTGTACCTGCCTCTGCTGATGTTATCCATGTTTTCTGCCTGTCGTGCTCCCTTAACAATTGAGGATGATGGCAGTCGACTGGCTGAAGTCTCCATTCAAGAACTTGAAAATCAGGATTACACGAGCTACCAGTTTGCTTTGGAGCAACAGGATGGTAGCTACAAGATCCCCAGAACGACCTACAATCGTGGCAGTCAGAGCATTGCTGCCAAAGTCCCTGTGGGTACCTATAAAATCATCCTCGACTATTTCAAGGATAAGGACCTGACTCTGAGCACATCATTTTGCAAAGATGGTGTTCGCAATGATGTGCAGGCGTTCAAGGCCGGCCTGAACAGTGTGGTCGTTTCCATTTGTAACATCAAAGCCGATCCGGTGGCGTCCACGGTGGTGATCAAGCCCGTGCCTACCGAGACCGCGCCCAAGCCAGGAAGCAAACCGACCCCGACCCCAACTCCCACTCCAACAGCCGCCGAGACCTTTACCATTCAAAATGGCAATCTGGTCGACCCGAGCGGCAAGACGTTTATTCTTCGTGGCATCAATATACCCTTCGCCTACTACTTTGATCAGTCCTTCAATGCGATTGAAAATACCAAGGCCATGGGCTTTAACTCGGTTCGCGTGGTCTGGTGCGCGGATAACTATCAGGACCCGAGCGGCCGGTGTCAGACGAAAGATTTCCGCCCTGCAGCCGACCTGGATCGAGTCCTCACCAAAATCATCGATCAGCGAATGGTGCCGGTTTTTAACCTGCAGAATGCCACGGGTCAAAATACGGCAGATTCCCTGCAGCTGATGGCTGACTATCTGATTCGCGACGATATCAAGGCCGTTCTGATGAAGCATAAGAAAAACATCATCGTGAACATTGCCAACGAATGGATGGGCGATTGGGCCAAGAACCGGACCTGGGTTGATGGCTACAAGGCCGTGGTCGCTAAGATCCGCAAAGCAGGTCTGCCGCACGTACTGATCGTCGATGCCCGTGGCTATGGTCAGGATTTTTCAAGCATCGAAGAATCCGCAACGGAACTCATGGCTCTTGATAAGAATCTGATCTTCTCTTCGCATATGTATGCAGTTTATAACACTGATCAGATGGTTCAGGAAAAACTGAATTATATCCGGAGCAAAAAAATACCCTATATGATCGGTGAATTTGGCTGTTCGCACTTTGATGACAAAACCGGCATCAACAATACTGTCGCCTGTGATGCGATCCTACGAGAAGCGGCGAACAGCGCCTATCCCATCGGTCACATGGCTTGGTCCTATGCTGGCAACCGTCAGCAGGAAGTGGATCTGGATGTGTTTAATGCGGCTGATTGGAAAACCTTGTCAGCTTATGGCGAGAAAGTTGTGAATAGCACCTATGGTGTGAAAGCCACTTCGAAGCAAGCCTGCTTCTTTGATGCTATGCTTTGTCAATAAGGGGTTTGTGGGCCTGAATCGGGCCCACCCCCTCCTTCACCCATTATAATCCATAGACCAAAGCACGGCTCGGACTGGTGAGGCATCGGCATCAGCCAAAGCCAAAGGCAGAGCTGTCAGCTTCCAATAGCCGGCAGGGACGCGGTCAAGGTCAATCCCCTCAAGCACAGCAAAATCGTTGCGATACAGCGCCTGATGGGATGGCAAATCTTTGGAATCCGCGGGATCCACGGAAGGCGTATCAATGCCGACCAGCTGGACTCCAAGTTCTGCCAGGGCATCAATCAGCTCGGGCGAGAGCGAGGTAAAGGCCATCTGGAACGGTTCCGTATGCTGAAAGGAGCAGCTCTTAAACAGCACGCGGGGCGCTTCAATCGAATCCAGAGGCACGTCGGATGGAAGAATGCGCCGCGGCCCGACATGCTGCACGTCAATCACCTGGCAACGTCCCATATAGAGCCGCAGATCCCGCTGTTCGATCGAGGCTCCATTACGGTGGTAATGGCTCGGCGCATCCGCATGCGCTCCGATATGCAGGGTGGATTTGATCCAGGAAAGACCCAGATGATCGCCCTGCTCGAAACCCATCGTCACGTGTCGCTCGTAAGCCTGATCGCCTGGAAAAACCGGGCTTCCTGGCCTAATTCTGGGCGAGATATCAAAGTACTCCAAAAGCTTCTCCTTCAGGGCCGCGCGATGACTTTGAATTCCACGGCGATCGGGGTGGGCAGCGCGCCCACTTCCACGGTTGTGCGCGTGGGACGAATATGTTTGAAAGCCTCATTGTAAACTTCATTGTAGCCAGGAAAATCCTGGGCCATGTTGGTCAGGAACGCTTGAACATCAATGACCTTCTCCAGGGATGACCCGGCCTCTTCCAGGATTTTTTTGATATTGTCGATCACCGACTGCGTTTGCACGCGAATATCATAGCTCACCACCTTGCGCTGCGCGTCGAAGACGATCCCGGGAATATCTTTCGTTCCATGCTTGCGGGGGCCGATGCCTGACAAAAATAAAAGATCTCCATAACGCCTGGCATGTGGATACGTACCCACCGGCTCGGCACTGGTCTTGCTGACGATTTCGTAATCGGGCAAAGGCGATGCAGGCATGACCGGCGGCGCCTTCCGCATCACGGGTGCTGGAATCACCAGCTGGGAAGAGGGTTGGACCACCGGTCTCGTGACACGTTCAAAGTCGGTCAGCTCTTCCACCATCTCGGCCTGGCTGCCTTCCTCCGAACCCAGCGTGCTTTCCAGAGGTCGAGCCACGACGGGAGCGGTTGGTGTGAGAGCCACGAGGGCCGCGCCTGCACCCCAAACGGGTTCATAACCGTGGATATGGCCTTCAAATTGATTGGTCTGTCCCAGAAGTCCATTCAGCCACCACATGCCTTTGAATTTCTGATCACCGTTGGCCTGGCGCGCGAATTCACGCACGGTTTGGGCGACATCCTCGACATCACCGGCGCCCAGCATGTCGAGAATCTTGCGGTTCCATTCATCGTCCTTGCGTGACGACACCTTGTCCTGCCTCGGGTCAATTTTTTCAATATGAAAGCGATTGGAAAGATTGGAGACCAGAACAGCGACAGCTTTTTTGCCAGATTTTTGCAGAGCGCGCGCTGCGGCCTGGCCGATGCGCGTGGTCTCCTCTTTCTCACTGTACATATTGCAGGAGACAATGGCGGCAGGCAGTCGATTGTTGGGATTCAAGAGCTTTTGAGCAACGATGGTTCCCGTGTCGATGGGAAAACCTCGATAGTTGATCAAGCGCGTTTTATACCCAAGCTGATCCACTTCCGCGGCGTAGCTGGCGGCAAAATCGGTATCGATAAGGAATTGATAGGGAATCGAACCCAATTCATGCCAGTTCTGATCCACATGCACCCACTCGGGTTTCGGATCAGCCTGAAAGGTGTAGCCCAGGATCGAAAGCCACTGGGTGGAGTAGTATAAAATCAAATCTGCCTGCTGCTGCTGAATATCCTCGGCCAAAGCCTGGTAGGCGGCCCGCAAGCGGCCCCAGGCGGGGGACTGGTCCGGAGCCAGGAGAACCTGCGGCATGCCGGAGACGATATAGGCTTTGCTGATCAAAGAACCTTCCACAATTATGCTCCTTGAATCAAGCTGGGATTCCATTCAACGACCGCATTGCCAGTTCCAATCACCGTGCCATAGCCGTGAACGACGGCCGGATAACTCGGCACTTCCATGGCTTCCAGCATCCAGGTCAGGGCTCCGGCCTTGGTTTCCGCACTGGCCATCTCGTTAAATTCCGGCATGATGTCCAGCAGCTCGCGGCACTGACCGCGGCGCATCATGTCGAGGATCTTCATATCCCAGAGGTACTGGCCGTGATGGTGAATGCGTTCGAAACTCATGTCCTCGGGAATATCCGGTTCATGCACGAAATGTCGATGCGAAAGGGAATTGGAGGCCAGCAGCACGCAACGTTTCCCGGAGGCTTCCACCGCGCGCCTTGTGGCATGGCCAACGTCCGCCGCCACCTGGTTGCCCACTTCATTGGAGAAATAGAAAGCCGCTTGATTCGAGGAGATAAAGACCACGGGAATATCCCAGTCAGGATTAATCAGATGCAGACTGATGATGCTGCCATAATCCAGACGGAAGTCAGGATTGGTCACCAGGGTTGTGCTCATGCCGGCCTGTTCGCATTGGCCCATGATGGCCTTCGAAAGTTCGACATCCACGCGAACATCATAATGATAGCGGAAAAGATGCGGAAAAATGGGATCAACGGACAGACCCTTGAAATGGGGCAATCCTAAAAAGTGATGACCGACCACGGTGGGCCAGTGTGGAGAATGCACGATCAGTGCGTCTGGCTTGAGGGCTTTGATATTGGTGCGACACCGTTCATAAGCCCAACGCAGAACTTCCCAGCCACATTCCGCACGCGGTTCATTCTGCGGAGGATTTTCAGCATAAACGAGATGCGGCGGATGGGGTGAAAGCACCCCGGCGACGATCTGGCCTTTCATAGACGATTCCTTCCAATCTGCAGACAGACATTCTTTTCTTCGGTATAAAATTCCAGGCTGTAATCCCCGCCCTCACGACCGATACCAGAATCCTTCATGCCACCAAAGGGCACGCGCAGATCGCGCAGCATCCAGGTGTTGACCCAGATTTGGCCCGCTTTGATATCCGCAGCCGCATGGTGCGCGGTGTCCAGATTTTGCGTCCAGATCGTGGCGGCCAGGCCATAGCGTGTGCTGTTGGCTTTTTCCACGGCATCGGCGTAGTCGGTGAAGGGCGTGATCGTCACAACGGGACCAAAAACTTCCTGCTGCATAATTTCTGAGGACGCATCCTGGGTGCTGATCACCGTGGGTGCGAAATAAAAGCCTTTTTGGAGGGCCGCAGAAGGGGCGACCCGCTCGCCGCCACAAAGAATCGTGTGACCCTGAGCCTTCGCGCGCTGCACAAAACCGTCCACCTTTTCCAAGTGCTCGGCACTGACCAAAGGACCCATGAAACTTTCCGCCGATTCGGGATCACCAACTTTGAGCTGGCGGATGCGTTCGACAAAGAGTTCGGTGAATTTAGGCAGGAGGCTTTCCTGCACGAAGAGCCGCGAGGTGCAAAGACAGATTTCACCCTGATTAAGAAACGAGGAACGCACCGTGGTGGTCAAGGCCGCTTCCAAATCGCAATCGGCAAAGATCAGACCAGGATTTTTTCCACCGAGTTCAAAACTGATTTTTTTATAAAGCGGGGCGGCCCGACGACCGATGATGGCCGCAGTATCCGTTCCGCCGGTAAAGGAAATCAACGGCACATAGGGATGCGCGACCAGGGCATCACCGGCCTTTTCGCCCAGCCCGAACACAAGATTGCAGACGCCCTTGGGAAGACCGACTTCGTCCATGACCTGGGCTAACAGAAAAGCTGTGGCCGGGGTCAGCTCCGACGGTTTGGCGACTGCGGTATTGCCAGCCGCGAGAGCCGGGGCTATTTTCCAGGTTAAAAGATAGAGCGGCAAATTCCAGGGTGATATCAATCCGGCGACGCCCACAGGCTCGCGTCTTGTGTAATTCAGAACTTCGGGACTGGTTTGAAAGGCCCGTTCCTGTTGATGGAGGATGGCACCCGCAAAGAAACGAAAGTTTTCCACCGCCCGCGGAATATCCATACTGCGCGCCAGGTGAATGGGTTTGCCCTGATCCCGGCTCTCCGCGGCGGCGAAGATGTCCAGTTTCTGCTCAATGGCATCGGCGATTTTATAAAGATACTGGGCTCGCTCCTGCCTTTTCAATTTATGCCAGGCTGGAAAAGCGGCCTTGGCCGCAGCGACCGCCCGATCCACATCGGCCGCTGTGGAATCAGGCAACTGCCCATACACCGCGCCGTCGCGAGGCCGATAATTATCGAGAAACTGCCCGGAGGCAGGTGCAACAAAAGAACCATCAATATAGTTGAGAATCCGATCCATCCTGCCAGCCTTTCACATAGGAATCCGGGTTGTAAAACCAGCGATCCTGATCGGGATCCCAGTCATCCCAGGGTTTGACGTCCGACATGTTCTTGCGCAGATCGGGTGGAATGATCTCCTCGACGATAAACGCCTTCTGACGTTCGAGCGGGTAGGGGTTGCGCAGTTCAAAACCGAGCACACCCAGCACCCAGCGCGCCACGTACCATGTCGCCCGGGGATCCCAGCCGTGAGACATTTTGATGACCACGCCCAGACCTTCGGGATAATCAGGATGCAGAATGCTGAGGCCCAGCAGTCCATCCGCGCCTTCCTTGGCGATCACGCGACCGCCACAGGATTTCAAAATGGTCGAATCCAGGCGATTGAATCCCCCGATGTGATCGGGATGACGAATCATCGCCTCCCAAATCCAATCCTCATCCTTGCGAACGGCGAGGTCAGCAAACAGAGCCGCCAGCTCATTGACCGTCATGGCCAGGGTCGGCAGTCCACAGCCATCCTTCGCAAAGACGGACGATTGCAGATCCGCTCCCAGGATTTCGCGCACCTTGGCAACATAGACCTGATGGAAGGGGTGTTGCGGCAGGGTATAACCGATACGCGCCCAATGGTTGATCGCACAGGCCCTTAGAATCGCCGCATGCTTGCCGGAGCAGCTGTGATACCAGCGGCGCGGTCGCCGCAGCTGTTTTCCGAACTGCATGAGCGGCAGGGAATGGGGTGTTTGCAAAAGACCATATTCCGAAGGTTTCAGGATATCCCGCACGGCCTCGATATGAATCGGCTCAGCATTGTGCGACGCAATCGAAACAGCTTTGGATTCCCAACTCAAATGAGGATCCAGTTCCTTGGCGATCACTTTGATTTGAACCGGCTTCATCATGGAACGGCCATAGCAAAGAACGTTGCCGCCATAAGAATGATAGGGCTTTTTACCTTTAAACCAGGCGACAGCACCATGCACGGTGACCTCGGGCACACCGTTGCGGCGATAGTCGACCAGCGGAACCCAGGTGTTGTCGATCATTGTGCATCCTTCATCAGCAGGGGCCTTGTCTGATGCCAGAAGGCTTCCATGCTGGCTTTGATGGCCGCATTATCGTGATTGTTAAAATCAAACCAGAGCATCAGGCGGTCCTCGGGATGATACTTGGCCTTGAGCTGCTGCGCCACGTCCTGGGGGTTGCCATAAACCGCATTTTCCACGGCTTCGGCCACTTTGCGTGGATCAAGCGTGCCTTCCATCGCGCGCCAGTAATTTTCCAAGGCGCTTTGCGCGGACGCCCGTGCTTTGCTCCGCTGCTGATCCGGCGACAGATGCGCATCACCATTTAAAAAAATCAGCGAGGTGCGCGGCATGTAGGATCGGTTCCACGCACCACCTTCGGCATGGTAATGCTGAGTCATGCGCTCATGCGTGGCTTCAATGGTGCTGGTTGGGGTAATGGAAAGATTGAAAACCCAGCTGGGGAAATAACGGTTGGCCAGAATCTGCACCTCAGGATCGTGCGATCCGACCACCAGCTGCAAAAGATCAAGTGGGGCTTCGAAAGGAATCACTCCCACCTTATCAAATTCCCAAAAAGGTGGAATCAGCACACCTTCGTCCTGGGTTCTGTAGGGCACGCGTTCCAGCACGCTCAGGTCCTTGAGAAACTTGCGAGGCAAAATCTGCGGCGCCAGGTCCTGGCTGCTGAAGACTTCATTTTTCAAACTGCGCAGAAAAATTTCCGTGGCCTGATTGAAGATGAGACCTTTGATGACAGACCATCCGGCTTCTTCCAGTTCATTACGGGGTTTGATGCCATAGGGTTTATTGGAAAAAGGAAAACGACCCGCAGCAAAACCGAGAAAGAGTTTACGCTTTTCCTGGGGATCCAGGGTGTGCAGAGTGAAAAAAGTCTTCAAAGCCTCGGCATGGGCCAGCGGTCCGCCATTGCAGAGAATATTGCGAATCGCCGAACCCAGATTGATCCGTTGAGTCAGGCCGAAGGCTTTATGCGCCAGCTGAAAAATATCCGTGTTGAGGCCGATTTCGCCCTTGAAATGCGGAATCACCGCATCCGGGTTGCATTTCTGTGTTTCACAGGACAGATGGGTTTCGGCGACCCAGGCGGTTTCGAAACCCAAGGCATCAGCCAGCTTAAGCTGATCAAAGAAATTCTGAAACATCACCCTTTCATTCGGCATATAGCCATCAATTTCCGTCTGGCAGATGGAAAAGAAAATATCGAATTTCATAAGCAGCCTGTCCTTCCCCCATCAACGGGCAGGTTGATGCCATTGATATAACCGGCCATCGGCGAAGCCAGGAATACGCAGGCATAGGCGAGTTCCTGAGCCTCGGCGAAACGTCCGACGGGGACATCCTTAAGGAAGCCTTTCTCGACCTCCTCGCGGCTCTGGCCGGTCTTCTGCACGTTGTTGACGAGAATCTGCTCCAGCCTTTGCGTGCTGGTGTAACCCGGCAAAATATTGTTGACGGTAATGCCGTGTGGCCCCAATTCCCCGGCGAGAGTTTTGGCCCAGCTGGCGACAGCGCCGCGCACCGTATTGGACACACCCAGATTGGGCAAAGGAATTTTCACGGACGTGGAAATGATGTTGATGATACGGCCAAATTTGTGTGCCCGCATATGGGGAACAAAGGCCTGCACCAGCAAAAGATTGGCCAGGACATGCTGGGTGAAAGCGGCGCCCAGGGACTCGGTTTCCGCAGCCAGGAGCAGTCCCGGGTTGGGGCCGCCGCTATTGCAAACGAGAATATCAACATCGACGCCTATGATGGCAACCGCGGCCCGCACCTGATTCAAATCGCTTACGTCACAGACGACGGGCCTATGGCCCTGACCCAGTCCTTCCAGGCTTTTCATGGTGGCTTCGAGGTTTTGCTGGCTGCGCGCCAGCACCGTGACGCGTGCTCCGGCGCGGGCGAGTTCGATCGCGCAGGCCTGTCCAATTCCTTTGGAAGCTCCGCATACAAGTGCATGCTTCCCCGTCATAGAATCCCGTGTAAACATAGTCAGCACAGCCCCTGATACCGGTGAATTTTGCCTCTCTTATACAGAGATACCGGGGGACTTGCAACGCGGCACTCGGGTTGGTTTCAGCGAACAGGGCGGCCCGAGGCCGCCCACTTAGACCATGGCTGGGAGCGGTTGCGAACGTGTAAAACCGAGGTTCTTGAAGCCAAAACGCAAAAGGTCCGTGGTGGTGATAATGCCGACAGGGCGATGCTTGGAATTCACCACTGGCATGGCATGGATGTGGTGCTCCAGCATCATTGCGGTGATCTGAGCCAGGTTATCCTGGGCGCCACAGGTGATGACATCGCGCTTCATAATGCTGGCCACGCGCGGAAACTCGCGATCGGAATTGGCAACTTCAGCCCAGGCGCGCAGCACATCGCGATCACTGACAAGGCCGCAGAGTTGGGAGTCGACGTCCACCACAACAAGTTGATGAATGTGATGGTGGCGTAATTTACTGAAGGCCTGGTAGATATCGTCGGATTCCATCACATCGACGACGTGCCGGGTCATGATGTCTTCAGCTTTCATGTTGGTTCCTCCTGAATCGATCGATCTTGCTGAAATGACTCATGCAAAACGAAGGCCAGCTGAGCGAACGGTTTTCCGATAGCATGCGGCCGGTTATGATTAAAATGCTTCCTTA
This sequence comes from Oligoflexus sp., assembly GCF_035638955.1. Classification (GTDB taxonomy): domain Bacteria; phylum Bdellovibrionota_B; class Oligoflexia; order Oligoflexales; family Oligoflexaceae; genus Oligoflexus. The sequence goes on from NZ_DASQYZ010000397.1 coordinate 17,036, forward strand.
TGCACAAAATAAGCGCGACCCTGGAGCGGACGGAAAGAATTCAAACTTCGGGGTAGGAAGATCGAGACGGTTGGCACGGAAAGGTGGGAAAATTCGCATTTTTTTCAGCGAACAGTTTAACTCTGATCGCCCTGCCTGCCGCATTTCGCGCATATGAGGTGGGAGATTGCGCAGAAATTTGGAAACCAAGTGCATGGAACACGTTGGATTCCTTTACCATGCAGGTAAATCCATTCATGTTAATAGTGACGGATAGTGTTGAAAAAAAGGAAACCAGGCCCATGGCTGAGCCTGGTTTATGACTGGACTCAACAACTGAAATTACAGACCGTCCCGACCATTGGCCAGAAGCTCACGCAGCGAATGCACGACGATCACAGGGGCCTTTTCGGGCTGGTCGCGATCAAAAATCCGCGCTTCGATTTCCATGGTGGCAATGACCCGGCTGTTCAAATGATTCAGAGGTGTTTCAATCTGAATCTTTTGACCGAAGTCCATGCCTTGGGTCTCCACGAACGTGGCCTTCACGAACGAGTAAGGGCTCGATACAATCCTCCAGTCCACCTGATAACGGCGGGGATCGAGCTTCTCGCCTTCCAAAAACATCTGCAGGCCGATTTCACTCTTCAGCCAGTTGGCCTGAATTCTCTGCTGCTCGACCAGACCTGTAAAGTAAGTGCCGTTGACTGGTGTTGGCGGTGTGGCCTGCTCCCCATCCTGGATCATCACTTCCAGTATGTTTGGACCATTCCAATAGGCATCCGTCTGAGCGCCTTCCGTCAATCCTTCGTCTTCATTCACCTCAAAGTTACGGGCTAATGCTGGGTTTGTCGTGGAACATAGCAGGATCATACCTGCAACCATTTCCATTCGTTTAAAATTTTTCATGAACTATCCCTCCATCCCTACTAAAGTTATCGGCCGGAAATTGTTTCCTGTCCTTTCGGCGAAAATCCGCTAAAGACTGCCAAGACTTGTGAGGGGCGAGTTAATTCGTGCCGTTCACTCGGACTCACACCCCAACCCTTTAGTTCTCGGTAACTCGTTTTAAAACTTAAAATATTCAGAAATCGGGCGGCATTTTCGGCTTTGTGACGTGATGAAAAAATTTGCAATCCGTGCTACAATGTAAGAAAAATTGGAGAGAAAATCATGATGCCAACGAAATGCCAAAATTTCGTCAAAATCGTGTTGGTTTCAAGCTGCTATCTCAGCTTTTCCGCCTGCAGAACAGCCGATGGTTTTGATGATGACGCGATCAATCAACGATCGGTTTACCGTGATGATGATACCAGGGGCCTGCTCCCGACTCCCCAGCAGGCGTCGGAAGAAGCCCGGCAGTATAAGGTGGAGGAGGAAAAGAAAATCGCGCAGCGTAAGCAGGGTGATGATCCTATCGCCGGCGCGGAGAGCGATGGCACGCTCGACGATCTGACGGCTGCCTATACGCAGATTCTGGTGCCCCAGGCCGCGGATGAGCAGGCGTATTTTGCACCCGTTAAAAAAGGTGCTCAGGAGCAGATGGCGACCGCCATGAAAGGTTCCATCAAGGCCGGTGGTACGACGCGACGCCGACCCGTCTTCCTTGGCAAGATCGGTGTGGAAGCCATGATTCAGCAGGCCAAGGGTGTGAACATCAATGCGCCGGCAGCGGTGACCGGCGGGATCATGAGTTTCTCGGCCCGTTCGGCTCGCGGCGCCGGACCCATTGCCAATCGTGAGAACATGGGCAGCTATATCGTGCAGCCAGGGGATACGCTCAGCGTGATCTCGATGAAAATTTACGGAACGTCGGGTCGTTGGATGGAACTCGCGCACATGAATAGGCTGGGGAATGGTTCGGTCATTTTCCCAAACGAATTGATCCTTTATGTCCCGGAAAAGGCTGCCCCGACGCCCTGAATCCTGGTGCGGCCCTTTTCAACGCTTCAAATAAGTTTGACCTGGCAGTAGCTGCATGGCTTCCTGGCGCTGGCCTTTGGTTTTGACGTCACCCTTACAGTCATAGGCCACAGCGCCCTGCTGATCGCGGATTTTCTCGCCCCGATTAATGACCGATAATTTCCAGCTGAGCTGGCAGCGACCGTCATCGATTTTCACCAGCTCGACCAAAGCAAATTTTTCGATAGCACCCGCCATCTGCGAGCCGCGATACACGTAGCGAATCACACCCTGGTCATCGAACTTTTCAGGTTTGCCCGTCGCCGCTACGCCCGGTATGGAAAAACGCTGCTCATGCATCAAAAAATGCAGAGTCGGGAGATTCTCGTTCTGTAGGGTATAAAGCTCAACGCCTTGCTCAATCTCAGCCCGCGAACGGCCTATTTTTTTCGTCAGATCACCGTTCCAGATATCCAGACTTTGTCCTGGTCGAGGCAGGAGGTCCTCGACGCGATCCATTGCGTAACCATTTGAACTCCAACTCCAGCACAGCAGCAGCAGCAAAAGAAAGACCAGCATGGAACCACCTCAGCGAAACGTGGCCCGCGGGCAGCGCGGGTTTCGCCAGGGTAGGAGCAAGGATAATGCCTTTAAAATAAAAGGTGAAAAGGTGGTTCAGGGAAAGATCGGCGCGACAGGTGTCAGAAAATTTGACACTAACTGCGCGGCCACCAGTTCTTCCTGGTGATAGCGCCTTCCGTGCGGTAGCGGACGTAGCCAAGGGCCCCTTCATAACTCACCAGAGGGGCAAGCTCGGTATCCTGGAGAACCTCGGCCAGGGGGAGGGGGCGATCGTCCACGAGGATCATGCCACTGATCAGGCGAATCCCGTGGCTGTAGTCTGCATACCAATTGCCATGAACTGTACTTAGGGGCTGAATGGGCAGGCCTCCGACCTGATGCCAACCGTAGATGGCCACCTTTTGCGGGCGATCGTTGAGCTGATTGGACAGGACCACATCCTTTTTATGGCCAGCGAGCAATTCCTCGGGCGTTTCCCCGTCGAGCTGCAGGCGGATCACCCGGTCGTGCCGTAAAAATTCCTCGACGGTAACCATCGCGTCACTTGCTTTGAACGGATTGGGTGGCAATTTGATTTCCGACGCGCGATAGATTTCGTCGACAAGACGGGCTGTTGGCAGGGAAAAACCAAAGGCATCGGCCACGCGCTGACCGGTCACGGGACTCATGGGAACCCGCACAAAGTCCTCATCACTGCCAACCGCCAGGTAATCTTTCATGGCCCAAAGCGTGACCGTCACCGTGCGACCGGAACGGGTTCTGGCTTTATAGCGAATGCGCGCCAGTTGGCGAAGGAAATCAGGCATATTCCCGCGTCGCAGCTCACGCAGGATGTGGAGCTCGCGGGCCCCTTCATCCGTTGAACGGATCATCTTGGCAAAGGCCAGACCATCCGGGGCATCCCCTTGCCTGATGGGAATGGAGCCGGGCACAAGCGGATTTTCCAAGGTCAGGCAGCCTGTGCAAAGCGTCACCAGGAAAAGCGATAAAATCAGAGGTGTGAAACGCGCATTCATGCAAACGGCTCCTGATCAAAACCCAACACATCGGGAACATCTTTCCATTTTACGGCAGGTAGATGAAAAAATCCTCAGTGATCCAGGATTATTACGAACCGCCGCGCAAACCGCAGCAGGAATTTCTTAAGACCCCTGAATCATGGAACGATAAGAGGACCGGTGAAGTTTTACCGAGCATACCTCAGGCGGCTGGAACACATGCGCAGAATTTTGCAGGCAGTCCATATAGCCACGCTGCTTTTGACAGCGGCCCCGGGCTTTGCCCAGGACGTCGAGACCGAAGAGATGATCTGCCGCGACATTGGCGATATTTTTTGCCTATTGGAAGAATTCTCTAAAAACCTGGAAGGTTCCACGAGTCTATCAGCCAAGCCCACGCCTGCGGCCAAGGCTCCTGTCGATCGCACGGTCGTGGAGCTGCAAAGGGACCGTCGGGAATCCAAGCTGACTTTGTCGGGATCAAGCCAGCCCACCGAGGTGACCCTGATCAACCTCTCGCCTGAAGTCAACGTCTGGTACCTTTTGAAACTGCAATGGAGTCCGCAGAAGATTGAATGGTATCACCTCGACAACGTGGATCCCAGTGGACTCTGGCTCGAGCTGAATCAGCAGGAACCCAATGGCCTTTGGCTGCGCAATGGCAAGGGCGGCGATCGTCTCTGCGAGCTGTGGTCGAAAGATAGCGGTCATCCTTTGCGCGCGGCGCGGGCCGCCAATGCTCCTTATGCTCCGCTTTGCCAGAATGCGCTTTACCTGCGTAATCGTATCGATGGCTATCGCACGACCAAAGAATGGGTGGTGGAATTTTTGCGAGCCAACATCTGGGGCGGTGAAACCATCACCAATATCGTCAAGGAAACCGTTTACAAGGACAGCTTCCTGCTCAAGTCGAATCCCGTGGGAACGACGGGCAGCGCTGAAACCAACGAACTTCCCAACGGGCCAGCTCTGGCTCGCGTCGCCGCGAAAATGAAAGGTGAGATGCTGCCCGTTAAAGAGCTGGGTATCAGCGTGATGGGGGCTACGGACGAAAACCTGGAAGTCGGTCGCTGGTATCGCACCACAAGGCAGGATGGGGTCTTCGTCAGTGTCATGGAACCCAAAGCGGTCGACGAAGACATCATGAAAAGCCACCGTGATTATGTGCGTGACCTGGATGCTGTGGAAATGGAAGCCATCTCCATCCTGGTTGCCTTTGATACCACCGTATTCGATTTGAGCTTCGCCATGGGTACGGATCATCCCGCTGTGGGTTGGTCCGAACGCGTGCTGCCGGATGTTCGCAATCCTTTATCCAAGGGTCCGGATGGTTTTGACAATCTCAATCCGCTGACCAGTACAGGTCTGATTCCTCCTTATCTCTCAGATCGTGTGGCGGGCATTTTCACCGGTGGATTCAAACGCGACCATGGCTCGTTCCGCTGGGGTGATCTGGCCCGGAAAAATCAGGGTTCGCATTATGGTTTCATGGAAAACGGCACGATTCTGAGCAGCATCGTTCCGGATCTGGCGACGCTGATCGTCTATAAGGACGGCCGCGTGGATATGAAAACATGGAATGATCAGGATGCTCTGAACATCGGTAGCATGAAGCATGTCAGACAGAACGGTGTGCCCATCATCGATTGGAATGATCTCACCCAGCAGGCCGTCCCAGGTCGTTGGGTCAGTAATTGGACACTCGGCAACTGGTCAGGTTCGCAGGATAAAAAATTCCGCTCGCTGCGTGCGGGTGTGTGTGAAGCGGAAAACAAGGGTCGACGCTTCGTGATCTACGGTTATTTTTCCAGCATGACGCCAGCAGGCATGGCCCGGGTATTCCAATCCTATGGCTGTACCTACGCGATGCATCTCGATATGAATGCGCTTGAGCATACTTACATGAGCCTCTATTCGACGAATAAAAGCAAAGAACCGGCCCCGCAGCATCTGGTCAAGGGCATGAAGGTTCTGGACGAACGCTTTAAAGGCAATGTGCCTCGGTATATCGGTTACCCGGATAACCGTGACTTCTTCTATTTCACCGAGAAGAAGAAATGATAAAATCTCACCTGCAGCCTGTCACGCAAGAGGAAAAGCGGCCGTTGGTCGTGGATCTGGACGGCACCCTTTTGCAATCCGATTCCCTCTTGGAATCCATGTGCGCGGTGGTGCGGCGCAAGTTTTCTGATCTCTTCCTCATGCCGCTCTGGCTTTCGAAGGGACTGCCTTATTTCAAGCAGCGGGTCTATGCCCGCAACGATAGTGATACTGCGCGTCTGCCTTACAATCTCGATATATTGGAAGCCTTACGCATTGAGCAGAAGCGCGGCCGCCGTCTGATTCTGGCGACTGGGGCGCGACAGGAATTTGCGCAGAAGGTGGCCGATCATCTGGGCCTTTTCGCCGAAACGTATGGGTCCACGGACCAGGAGAACCTGACCGGAAGCACCAAAGCCCAACGTATGGTGGAACGCTTCGGTAGCAAAGGTTTTGATTATGCCGGCAACAGTCGCGTGGATAAAGCTGTGTGGCGTCAGGCTTCGGCGGCATGGCTGGTCAGTGATAGCGAGGCTTTTTCCCGCGAAGTGAAAAGCCTGATACCGGTTTCCAAGGAATTTCGTTTTGGCCCGCCACGCCTGAAGGTTTATCTGAAAGCTCTGCGTGTGCATCAGTGGTCAAAAAACATGCTGATTTTTTTACCCACACTTTTGTCTCATCACTACTTTGAAATGCAGAGTTGGATATCCTGTCTCTTGGCATTTGGATCCTTTTCTGCTATTGCATCATCGGTCTATATTTTGAATGATTTGCTGGATATCGAGGCTGATCGCCGTCATCCGGACAATCGCAAGCGGCCTTTTGCAGCAGGAACATTGTCGATCATCACGGGCTGGAGTCTGGCGCCACTCCTGCTGCTTGGTGGGCTGGGGTTGGGCCTCTACCTTTCATTTAACTACTTTCTGGTGGTTCTCGGCTATTTCGCGATGACCTGCCTTTATTCCTTGAAGGTAAAACAACTCGCCATTGCCGATATCATTGTGTTGGCTCTGCTCTACACATGGCGCGTCCTGGCTGGTGGCGTGGCAACGGAAACGATTATTACCGAATGGTTCATGACTTTTGCTTTGTTCTTCTTTTTGTCATTGGCCACCCTCAAGCGCTGCTCTGAGCTTATTTTAATGGAACAAAATCAGGAAAAGAAAAATAAACGTCGTGGCTATATGGTTGCCGATTTGCCTTTGCTGCTTAGTTTCGGCGTAGCAAGCAGCTACCTTTCCGTGCTGGTGATGGCTTTGTATCTGAATGATCCTCGTGTGGCTGTTCAGCTTCGCTATCCAGAAGCACTGTGGACGTTGTGTCCCATTCTTCTTTACTGGTTAAGCCGCCTGTGGCTGATGGCGTATCGAGGCCACATGACGACTGATCCACTGGTATTCGCTCTCCGCGATCGCACCAGCTATGTCATCGCCTTAAGCGCAGGAATACTGTGGCTATTGGCCCGCGGACCCCTGTTTCTTGCTTTCGCGTTTTAAGATTTCTATGCTAGGGTGGTGACTTGTGCTCTTTAGCGTAGAGGATATTTATGATCGCAGGACAAAATTCAGTCGTTCTCATGGATTATACCGTCAAAGACGACGAGGGCAATTTGATCGATACGTCCGCCGGCCAGGACCCATTGGCTTTCATTCTGGGAATGGGCAACATCATTCCTGGTCTCGAACGTGCCTTCATCGGCAAGAAAAAAGGTGACTCCTTCCAGGTTCGCGTCAAGCCGGAAGAAGGCTACGGTGAAAGAGATGAGGCACTGGTTGAAATAGTGCCCCGCACTCAGTTCTCTGGCATCAAGGATCTCCGTCCTGGCATGCAGCTGCAGGCTCAAACCGATGATGAAGTTATGGTTGTGACTGTTGTTAAACTGACTGATAAAGAAGTGACAGTCGATGCCAATCATCCGCTGGCTGGTAAAACCCTTAATTTTGACGTGGCAGTCGTTGACGTAAGAACTGCGACCCAGGAAGAACTGGCTCATGGTCACGTTCATGGGGTCGGTGGTCATCATCACTGATTTACAATGCAGTCCTGCATATGCAGAAGCGGAAGCCGCCGCGTCCAACACCGGCGATCCGCTTTCTTGTCCGCAAACTTTCGGCCTTTAGGCCGAAAACCTTCCAGCCCTAGGTCGAAACCCACCTAACTTATTATTGTGATGCCATGGGGAATGTCGAGCGACCCGAAATGTGATAGGGCTGTGGAATTACGCCTTCATCACTCAGAAGCGATGCTGTCGGCGATTGGCTCAGCGCATCGCGCAGATCCAGTGTTCTCGTGCCGATTTCCACAGCGTTGGAAACCAGGCGGATGCCATGACTATAGTCAGCGTAATCGGCGCTATGAACGGTCGAGAGGGGTTGAATGGGAGTGGAATTCTTTTGGTGCCAGCCATAGATCGCAATCGCACCAGGTTTTTTCGTCAAGCGGCGGCTCTGCACCACATCTTTCTTATGACCCGCCACGAGCAGGCCTGGGCGCCAGTTGCTGGAGTTCAATTGATTCTGCACCAGACTATGATGCTTCATGATATTGCCCGCGCTGGTGATCGCTTTGTTCGCGGGAAGTGGCGCAGGCTTTAACTTAACTTTGGCTTGGGCGTAAATATCATCCACCATCTTTGCTGTGGGCAGACTCAAATCGAGTTTCTGCGCCAGCGCTTTCACACTATACATATTGAGAGGAACGCGGACGTAATCGCGATCCGAACCGATCGCCAAATAATCCGGAACAGCCCAAAAACGTAAGATTTGACCGCGATAGGGGCCGGCTGTCAGTCGACGTTCCACAGGCGTTAGGAAGCGTTGAAAGTTGGGAATATTACCCTTGAGAATTTCAGCCACAATCGCTTTTTCACGTTTTGCTGGAGCAAGATTTTTGATTTTGTTCACGAATGCCGAACCAGTCATGGCATTCTTAGGCCGCGGAGGCAGGTCCAGAACGCGTCCCGAAGGTTTAGCGGTCAGAGCCAGAGCCGACGTGCTCAGGGTCAATTGAAGACCTAATATCAAGCTCAGGAAGGTGCGCACAGTCATAGCTCTTCTTCCCTCTACCCAGTTAACGTTCCACAGCCCCAAGGTGACAACTCTTCACAATGATAAGCATCCGGCGCCCATCATTACTTTCCGTTTCGACACATGGAACCCCTGATGTTTAATATCAGTGAATCCAGCTGAGAAACCCGAGTCTTGAGGAAACGCTTAAAGCTTCGCACACAATGCAAATGGGAAGTGATCCCAGGTTGCCAAACTTTCTTACGGTAAGGAAATTTTTGCGCAATACCTGTTAAGCATATATTGGTGTCATGTGCTGGAGGAGGGAGAAGACGGGGCCCGCTCCGTTAGGGGAGCGGGATCAAGACGGATTAACCTGCGAGCTTACTTTCAACCAGCTGGGAAAGTTCAGCTGGGCTATGAATATTCACGCGTTGATTATTGAGGAAGAACGTAGGAGTGCCGGTCACGCCAAGGCCATTGACTACATCGGCCGTCTTCTTCACAAAATCCTTGGGCTCCTGAGTTTTCATACAGGCTTCCCAATCCGCCACATTCAGGCCTGCGCCTTCAGCGATGGTTTTGGCTTTGGTGACATCATAAGCGTCATTCATGGTGCCAACAGTTTTGGCGAAGGCAACGTCATGGTATTTCCAGAATCCTTCCGTGCTCTGCTTGCTCGCGCAGAAAGCGCCTTCAGTCAGCGCGCCGCTCAGCTGCGTGGGACGGAGCGAGAAGTTGATTTGAACGAATTTGAGTTTGCCTTTCAGCTTCTCTTCCAGTTTCTTAATCTCGGGCTGAACTTCCGCGCAGTGAGGGCAGAGGTAGTCCGAGATTTCCACCAGAACGTCTTTACCCGCGCCGCGGGATGGGAACATTTCCACGGGAATATTCACGGTGGGCGAGCCAGGCTCTTGCGCCAGCATTTTCAGTTTGCCCGACTTGGTCAAGCGATCCCATTCCTTTTGGAAGGTTTGCATCTTGCCCTGCTGAGCCATGAATTCCTTGATACGCGGAGCGATTTGCTCAAAGGTCATGCCTTGGACTTTATCTTTATTCTGCTCGAAGAATTCCTTCGCCTGCGCATCGGTAGGCGGTGTGAAGGTCAGCAGTGTATCGAGAGCGGGCAGTTTATCCATGGTCGTGAACTTGCCCTGCTCTTTCGAAAGAGCCACGCGCATGGCAAATTCGCGAACCATACCGTTCTTCTGATTGTGGGCTTCCATATCGGCTTGATAAATAGCGGTCTGCACTTGCGAAGGCAGCGACGCGGTATCAAATGTTTGGCCGTCATAGCTGAACCATGCAGTATTTTGCGCAGGGGTCGATGTGCCTGAGGTGGCCGTTGCGGCTTTTTTTGTCGTGGCTCCTGCCATGTAACCCACGGCGCCGCCGATGCCAAGGCCGCCGATTAAAACTGAGACCAACAATCCAGAACTCATAGGTACGACTCCAAAATTAATGATAGGGGGCCCGCTGGGAGAAGCGGGTCAGCTGCCACCCCCTGAGCAGCGCCCATAGTAGCTTAAAAGACCGGGGTCGGCGACGGAAAATGCGGAAAAACGAGCTGCAATAAGGTCAGCTTTCCATCTGGACAAGGCGACACCTTCCCACTACGCTGCCGCCCCAAAGGAGGCTCATACACGATGGATGTCATCGAACTCACATTGACGCCACGAGGGTGCCGTGAAGCCTTGGTGGCTCGACTGCAGGACCTGGGTTTTACCGAATATGTCGAAGGCAGCTGTGATCATCTGGACGCCGATGCCGGTGATGAAGAGGCCTGGATCGATGCCTTTGAAAAGGGCACCCTGGAACTGCCGCTGCTGCTCTACAGTTACGACGAAAGCGTCATGTTGCAACTGGTGCAGGACTTAAAGGCGCAATTTGGCCCGCACGTCGATATTCAATGGCGACGAATTGCTGATGCGATCTGGCAGACAGCCTGGGAGCCAGGTTTTGAAGGCCTTGTCACCGACCGATTCTTTATTACCGATCAGCAGGGGAAGCGGGATCCCGGGACCCGTCAACGTATTCTTTTGGACAGCAGTCCTGTATTTGGGTCGGGGCAGCACGCGACAACGCAGGCCATGGTGCGGCTGATGGAAAAGGAATGTGCGAATCCCGCGCCAGACGCAAGCTTTTTGGATGTGGGAACCGGGACAGGCGTACTGGCCCTGGTGGCTCATTATCTGGGTTATGCGCAGCTTTTGGCCACTGATATTGAACCGGATGCCCTGGCCGTGGCGCGTCGCAATCAGAATTTGAATGGGGTTCCGTTTCCGCTGCTGGAAGGGAGCCTGCCGCCGCGCGACGAACTCTTTAACGTGATCGCCTGCAACATTCTGCCTCCGACCCTGACCCATCTATTGGGGGCGTTGCAGGAGCGCCTTCTGCCCGGCGGCCTTTTACTGTTAGCAGGATTTCATGAAGCGAATGTTGAGCCCATTCGGTCGGCGTGTGCAACCTTGGGTCTGCAGGAAAAGCAGCGGATGGTGGAGCGCGGGTGGATGGCTCTGGCCTGGATGAAGCCAGGCTTATAGAAACTCGATCTCGTCGCTTTCGCTGTCTTCGGGATGGATGTTGGGCTGGATGTTGGCGACCTGAGCCCAATCAAAGACCTGGATTTCCGTTGCGCAGAGGAGCTCATGGACATCCGCTTTGAACATCCAGGTATCGTAAAGCACGTCCTCTTCATCGGTTTTGCCGAGCGGAGGCATTTCCACCATCGCGGGCTTCTGATCGGGCAGGTTGACGATCAGGTCATCGGTTTTCATAACCGTGACCAGATCCGCAAGCCAGACCTTGATCGCGCCGGCGGTCAGGTTGCAGAACTCGCGGATAAAGTCATGATAAATGCGGACCGGCAATTCCTTGCTGCCCGGATGCTTATGATAATAAAGATTCTTGGCCAGAGGGACAGTGTAATACACCTTGAATTGAATCCGGATCGGTTCCGAGCTGACGATGATCTTCACCAGCCAGGTTTCGTCGATCTCATCCACCGCAGCGGGCGGTGGCCGCATTTCAGGGAGCGCGAAGCCTGGCCCAAAAAGCCTATGGAGGGATGCGGTCCGCACCCCTTCTTTTACCAGCGCTATCGTTTTGCTGTCACCCATGTGGCATCATCCTTCCTGAAACTCGGATTCAACTGGCTTTGGAACTTCTGGCTTCAAGCTTTTTGATACGAAGACTCAAGACAGCATGAAAGCCGTCACTTTCCAGGATCTGAACCAGTTCGTGAGCATCGGCCGGGACGGGGGCTGCCGGGGTTTGTTTGGCCTGGGGTTGTTCCAGACGCAATTGATAACCCATCGTCTGGATATGAGCCTTGCTGCCGGCCAGCGTACGATTGCTGATCTCGGCTACCCAATCCAGATAATCTCCATTGTCCAGGACCCCACCGTAGCGGCGTTCCGGATGCGTCTCATGGAGGAATTTTTTGTCGGCTATCACAACCAGCTGTCCTTCGATCCCATCTCCTGTCAGACCGATGGTAGCATGAAAGATAGGGTTGACAAAGGGAACCTGATCCTGCGCACAAAGTGCTGGTCGCAGAGGTTTTTTTAGCGAGATTTGAAACAGTTCCACAAAGCGTGTGTTCAGAATTTCAGCAAGTCGGCTTTCCAAGTCGCTCATCCGCCGGGACTCCCATGCTCAGGCGCAGAATTTTTCCAAAAGGGACTTCACGGAATTAGGTTGGGCAGGCTTTAGGATCCAGCCTTTAATTCCAAATTCCTTGGCCTTATTCAAAACGTCTTCAGCGGCTTCGCTGGTCAGCATGATCACCGGAGTTTCCTTGTGATTGGCTTCCTTGCGCAGCGCTTCCAGAAATTCCAAACCATTCATTTCAGGCATATTGATATCGCAGAAAATCAAGCCGATATCTGTCCTGTTTCGGATCAGTTCCAACCCATATTTACCATTTTCTGCTTCGAAAGCCATCAATCCCAAATTATGAACCAGCCGGACTATCTCGCGCCGAGCTGTTTTGGAATCATCGACAATCATCACCTTTTTGCTCATGAGAGTCCCTCGTTAACAACGTTCCCGAAACCTGAACATACGGCATTTCTAACCACTTCATCATTGTAACAGGAAATCGGTCCTGATTCGTGGGCTAGGCGAAATTTTCCTGAGCCCAACAAGATGAGGGTGGGGGATTAATTTTTTTTTCAAGACACCGATCAGCCAAGGAGAAATTCGTAGAGACGTCAAAGGAAGTAGGAAGGTTATTTTGGTGGCTTGCCGCATAATCGTGGGAATGTTCTTGTGTCTGGGGATGTTGATCTCCGGACGCGAGGCTGCGCTTGCGCAGACGGGAGCCCCGACCCTGGACCTGCGGCAGAGCAACCCCGATTTTAAGCGCGGGCACATGATCCTGCCGGACTGGGAAATCTACTGGCAACAGTTCCTTTCACCAGAAGATCTGCAGGCAGGCAAAGGACTTTTGAATGGCGTCCTGAATCAGGAGTTCTTCGAAAGTTTGGAAGGCGTGATAATTCAGGGGGTCCTGCAAAAATATGGTTATGCGACTTTCCGCACCCGAGTGGTCCTGCCGCCTTCTCAAGAACCCCTGATCCTCAGCACGAATAAAATCCAAGCCGGCACTAAAATCTGGATCGATGGGCGGCTCGCGGGCGAAAGCGGCACGATAGGAATGGATTCCGATTCGGTGAAAGTGGTTTATGTCCCTTTGCAGATGGAACTCATGCCGAGGCCCGAGGGCAATGAGATCGTGATTCAGATGGCCAACTACCGGACAGCCTTCATGGGCCCCTACCGCCCCTGGACCGTGACCGAACGCAAGTCATACGGCATCAAACTCTCTACGAAGTTGATTCTGGATTTCCTGCTCATCGGCGCTGCTATTGTCATGTGCTTCTATCACTTTGCGCTGTATGTGATTCGGCCGAGTGAGCCAGCGGCTCGCAATTTTGCTTTCTTCTGCCTGATCATGGCTATCCGGTCCTTCGTCATGTCGGAGGGTTTCCTGGCCGTCTGGGCCGATACGTTCGGACCCATGAATGGTATCTGGGGCAGCCGTGTGGAGCTCTTGGGCTTTACTCTGGGCGTGACTTTTTTCTATAGCTTCCTGGCCAATCTTTTTCCCAAAGAAATTCCCAAGTTCCTGACCGTTGGCATTGTGAGCATCAGTCTCGTCTACACCGCGCTTATCCTGATCTTTGCCAGCGGCGTCTATCAGGAATATCTGCGCCCCTACCAATTGATCGTTGTCCTGGCTGGATTTGTGGTGCTGTATTCTCTCTCGCTGGCGATCAAACGGCGTCGGGAAGGTTCGCGGATCTTTGTTTTCGGCTTTATTATTCTGTTTGGAACCGTGATCAATGACATTCTTTATAACAATCGGGTGATCAATACCTTTGATATGGTGGCGCTGGGCCTCTTCAGCTTTATCTTCTTCCAGTCGGTGATTCTGTCCAAACGCTTCGCCAAAGCCTTTGAACAGGTGAGCATCGCCGAAAAAGAGATACGGACCCTGAACGACGATCTGGAACTCAAGGTCATCGAACGGACCCAGACCATCCGCACGATTTTGGATAATGTGCGCAGTGGCTTCCTCATGATTGATAGTGAATTCCGCGTGCAGGAAGGCTTTACCAAATCCTGCTGGGAAATCCTCGGTCCCCAGGTGGCGCCGCGTGTGCCCTTGGCCGATCTCCTGGACGTTAGCAATCGCGATCGATCCCTGCTTGAGTTGGCTTTGCGCCAGGCTTTTGAAGATGTCATGCCGGAAGATGTGACGTTGGCGCAGATTCCCAGCCGTTATCCCTTGGGCCGTAAAGTGGTCGCCCTGCAAGGATCGGTTATCCGAAACAGTCTCGGCAAACCCGAGGCGCTGCTCCTTTCGATCTCCGATGCCTCGCAGCTGGTCAAGGCCGAGCAGGAATCCAGCAAGAATAAGTCGCTGCTGAAGATCATCAGTGAAAAGAGCAGTTTCCGAGCCTTCCTCAAGGACTCCTTGGATTCCTTGAATGGTTGCCTCAGTCTGATCGATCAGCAGAATCAAAGGGAAGTCGCCATGGCGCTGCATACCCTGAAGGGTAACTTCGCCCTTTACGGATTGGAACCGATCGCGGCTTTCATTCATGAAATCGAAGAGAAAAAGGTTCTGAGCAAACTCGATATTCGCGCCATCGTCCAGACGGTCGAGGAGTTCATCTCATTGAACGGGCCGATCCTGGGTATCGTTTCGCATGGACTGGATCAGGACGCCTATGAAATCAGCGGCGAGTCCTTGCATAAGTTGGAAATCGATCTGCATAAGGCCAGCATCAATCGCACGGCCATGCAGGTGGTCCAAGGCTGGGTACGCGAGGTGCGTATGGTGCCGGTGCGTGAACTGCTCGGTCCCATCGAAGCCAACGTTGCGCGCGTGGCGGATGCCCTGGGCAAGCATGTTCATTTCTCAATGAAGGGCGCTGACCTGCGGGTGGATCCCGATCGGATGCGGCATCCTTTGAAAAATCTGATTCATGCCGTGATCAATAGTATTGATCATGGAATCGAATATCCTGAAGAACGCGGTGACAAGGAAGCGGCTGGTCACGTGAACCTGACCTTCGGTTACGATGAGATGGCCTATCTGCGCGTCGAAGTCACCGATGATGGTCGTGGTCTTGATCTGGATTTGATCCGGGTTAGGGCTTTGGAAAAGGGACTGGTGACGGCACAGCAGCTCGACGCGATGAGCGAGGATGAAGTTCAAACTCTGATCTTCCGCCAGGGTTTTTCCACCAAGAGCGATGTCTCCGAATTCTCGGGTCGAGGCGTCGGCATTGCTGCATTGGACAATGCCGTGCGGTCCCTCGGGGGCCAGATCCGCATTCGCAGCCAAGCCAATGCCGGAACAACGATCGAGATCAGTATACCCACCGAACAGACGATGGCTCTGCTGACCGGCATTGCCTAAGGCCTCGTCCTTTTAATTTTCCTCAAAACGCAGTTTATTCCGATTCTTCACCGCCTTGCCGGGATCGACCATACGACCGTTCATTACGATATAAGTCCCTGGGGGCAGCGTCTGCACGGCGATGATCGCACAGCCGACGTTAAAGAAGGCATCCGAATTCCGAAGCTTGGCAGGCGCCATGGATCCGGTGAAGACAATCACGGCGTCCTCGATACCGCTCAGGCGCTGGGCCGTCTTGATCATCGTATCCGTACCGTGGGTGATCAGAATGCGCCGCTCAGGGCTTTGCGTGACCGCTTGAAAGATAGCGTCGCGGTCGGCATCGGTGAGGTCAAGGCTGTCCTTCCGGCATATTTGCTGCACATCATATTTCAGATCAACGTTAGCCTCTTCCAGAATTTGCGCAATGGCTGGTTCCCCCACCTGATACTCGCTGAGAGCGTCAAAATAAACCTTGTCAATCGTTCCACCTGTGGTGATGATCCGGATCCTATCAGCCATCTACACTGTCCTTCCCTTGGCTTTCGCGTCAGCCGTCGGCGTCGTCTTTGGATAAGCCATAAAACGAGCTTTTCGATTGAATTTACATGGTGCAAAACTTATGGTCCAGGCAAGTTAGCCTTCCAACGCATAAGGATTTGCCATGTATCATGCCTACCCCCACTATGTGATCAAAAATGTCGAACTTTGGACAGCAGAAGGCGTCGAAAAAGGCCGCGATGTTGAGGTGCATGAGGGCAGCGTGGTGAGCATTCATCCAACCGCTGAATATGCCAGCCCCGTCACAATCATCGATGGCAGTGGTCTGGTTCTCATGCCGGCTGGCGTGGATCCCCAGGTGCATCTGCGCGTGCCCGGTCAGGAACAGAAGGAAACTCCGGGCACTGGCCTCCTGGCCGCTCTGCGTGGCGGTGTGGCGGCGGTGTTGAGCATGCCCAATACCAAACCTGTGATCGATTCGGTCGAGGTTTGTGAGATGGCAGCCTTTGAACTCGACGAGGCGGAAAAGCAAACCGGTGTGCGGGCCTATCTTTCCGCGGCGATCACCAAGGACCTTAAGGGTCAGGAAGCGGTGGATTATGAAGCCCTGGCGAAATGGGGTGTGAAGGCCTTTACCGATGATGGCGTCGGCGTGGTGAAAGATGAACTGATGGAAGCCGTGTTTCAAGCCAGTGCGGTCACCGGATTGCCGGTGCTGCAGCATGCCGAGTATCCGGGGCATGGCGGGGTCCTGGCCGCGGGCCCGGTGCAGGAAAAAATTGGCTCCAAACCTTATCCAGCCGCTGCCGAAGCGGATATGGTGGCCCGCGATCTCAAACTTTTAGCCAAATATCCCAAGGCCCGTTATCACGTGCTGCATGTGTCGGCCACGGAAACCCTGGAACTGGTCGCGGACGCCAAGCGCCGGGGTTTGCCGGTGACCTGTGAAGTGTCACCGCATCATCTCTGGTTCTCGTCGCATGATATCGATGAACATAACAGTGCTTTCAAAATGAATCCGCCTTTGCGCAGCCCCAAGGATCGCGAAGCGCTGCGTCAGGGCCTGAAGAGCGGTGTCGTGGATTTCGTGGCCACGGATCACGCCCCCCATGAATCCACGGTCAAGACCGAAAACTTCAAAACGTCCGCGTTCGGGACCACGGGCTTGGAAACCAGTCTGCGCGTGCTGCTGTCGCTTTGGAAGGAGGGGCTGCTGGCGCCCCAGGATGTGGTGCGAGCCTTTGCCAAGAAACCAGCGGAGTTCATGGGCATCGCCCATGAGTTTGGCAGTATTCAAAAAAATCGACCCTTAAAGGCAGTTTTGGTCAATACCAATACCGAGAGCACGGTGCAGGAGGAGGACCTCTTCAGTCTGTCCAAGAATAATTGCTTCGTGGGACATACCCTGACCGGTCATGTTCATGCGATGTTCCTCAATGACCGCTTCTATCGGTTCACCTGAACCCATCAGTTTCATTAATGCAGGGCTGGCCCCTGCATTGATCTCCCTAATAGCTTGAATCTCCTGATAAAATAGACTTGCGAATTGCGACTGCATAACCGTGGAGAAGGTGGAGGAAGATTCGCTGCGCCTTGAGCCGGTCATAAATTGCACCGATAGTCATGGTATGACCGCCAGTCACGGAGCATTCGATGTCAGTGGCCTTACGCAAAGATCGGGAATTTCAAAGACGCGAGCAGGAAATTATTACTGCCGCCAAGAATCTTTTCATGACGCATGGCCCGGATCGGGTCAGTGTGGATATGATCGTACAGCAGGTGGGAATTGCCAAAGGCACTGTCTACCGCCACTTCCAAAGCAAGGATGATATCTTTGCCGTGATCTGCATCAATTATCTGGTGGAGCTCTGCGAGCGTCTGCGCAAGAACAATAGCGCCAAGCCCATATCGAGCCAGATTCGTTTCCTGGGTCGTACTTATCTGGAATACAGCCTGGGTGATCTCGAAGCCTATCGCCTGTATCGGGACCTGCGGCATCGCATCATTCCCGATAAACTGGACGCCGGCATTCAACAGCGATTGGCCGAACAGTACCAGGAACTGAAACAGCATATCCTGGCTGTGATCGAACCCGGTATCGCTTTGGCAATCCTGCCCGCTGCGGATCCTGAGCATTTGTTCGTGCTGGGATTTGGGCTTCTGGATGGGACTCTGGATACCTTGCTGCAAGGTCCGTTTGATGTTCGTCTGCGCAACCCTGAAGCCTTCCTCCGGATGGCCCAGGATGTCCTGACACGAGCCATCACACAAATATAACTGCAAAGATTTGTTCTTATATCAGGGAGCGTTTGCATGAATTCGGGACTAAGATTATTGCTCATTCATATGCTGCTGGTCGGTTGTGCTTCGACGCCGAAAGCCACGGTGAAGAAGAAACCCGGGGCCGCGGCCACGACTCCTAAAACGGCTAAAGGCAGCATGCCGGTCAAAGGCGGTCTTAAGCCTAAAGCCGTTGTTCCGACCCCCACTCCCACCCCTGAGCCTGAAGTCGAGGAAGTGGAAGAGGAAGAAGATGATCAGTTCTCGCGTATCAAAAAATATTATAAGAAGTGAGGCAGGGTCGCGTCGAGGAAGTAGAATTCCGGAAACGCTTTCAGAGACTCGCCTCGCAAGTGTTTGATGATAAGGCCCAGCATCAGGCTGGACGAGATCGCGCACGAGATCCCCAGCTGCGGATCAAAGGCCGGACGTTCCGGAACAAAGTAACGGGCTGCGGCTTCCTGAAGGTACGGTGCGAACTGGGCCGCTTGGGCCAGATGCTGAAGGATCTTCTGCTTTAAATCCACATGATTCTCGAACTGAAAGAGCTCCGACCAACCACGACCATCCTTTTGAAACACACAGACCGAACTGCCAAAGCCTATGTTCATCGGGAAAAGTTCCAGGACTTCAAACTGCCGACAGAGCCGATTGGACAAGAGGAATACCGGCGAATCAAAATCAATGGTGTTGATCACCACATCGGCCTTTGGAATTTCTTCACGCAGCATGGCTTCATCCAGGAACGCGTCGATCACGCGAATGGAGGCGCTCCTATCGATGGCCCGGAGACGATCGGCGCAGGCCAGGACCTTGCGTCGGCCGATATCGGCGCTGGTGTAATTCTGACGATTCAGATTACTGGCATCCACCTGATCACCATCAGCAATGGTGATGTGGCGAATGCCCGTGCGCAGAGCGAGTTCGGCCATGACAGAACCGATCCCCACCCCCATGATGAGCAGCCGCAGCTCACCCAGGCGCGACTGCAGCTCGGGATCGATAAAAAGCCAGTTGCGTGAATAGTCGATCATTTCAGACTCCAACCCATAAATTTAACAGCGCGTGGTACGGCGGTCTCAAGACGCTTGCCCCAATTCTTCTTCAAGGTCCGTGCGGCAACAGCGAGGCGCCACAGGCGAATCCTATTCACCAGAGCCTGATCTATGACACCGACCTGAATCAGATCCTCTTCCTTATTGTAATCAAGCCAGGTGAAGCAGAAGTTCAGATACTCAAAGGATGAGGACCGCGAGATCTGCCGGAATTCGGTGTTGAAACCCATCTTGCGCGATTCCGAGTGCAGGACGAAGCGACGGTCATCAAACACCACGGCCTCGGGATCGGGAAAGAAGTTGCGCACGTACTGGTCGACCAGCGCCTGAGCCACCTCGGTGTATTCACGCGGCGGCCGGATCAGGTCGGATTTGGGAGTCGGCCAGCACTGGGTGCTCAGCATGGTGAAGGCTTCGATGATGGCTGGCGTGCTCGAAATATTTGTGCTGTATATTTTCCCCAGCTTCTCGAAAGCCAACGACACTGTTCGGGAACCCGCCAGAGCCAGAAGGTTCGACCCCTTATTATGATTGATAATGACAAGCCCAGCGTGAATCACGGTTTTCCGACCTGCTTTGAAAATGGGACTCAGAAGGAAACCGCTGTCCCGACCGGCTACGCGTATGATGCAGACGATCATGCTCGCATAACGCTCCTGCAGAGCTTCCAGGTTGGGAAGTTCTTCAAGAAGTTTGTGCTCAATGGGGTGACGGGCGTCCTTATTAACATCCAGAATCGATTTATGGAGGGCTCGCAGCTGTTTCTCAGACAAGTGGCGGCCAGGGTTAAAGTAGTGATGGAACTCATCGTCACCGAATTTTGAGACGTAAACGCTACTCATGGCTGACTCCTCTTTGATTACTTATGACTCTCTAGGGTCACTCGAGGACTGCCAGCGTTCTTGGTCAGAACTATCGTCCGGGCGTCAATGAAAATCCACTCCTCCATGAAAAGAACCTGTAAAACATCGTCTTGAACTTTGTCTTTAAAGCGCTGACGCATGGTGCTGGTTCTTTGCGATTGCATTCACCAGGCAATTTTTGACCATTTTTAATTTTAAACATCGGTCGATAACAGAATTGTGGTGGAAGTTCTGATATTGGGTATTTGAAAAGCATGAACATTTTACGAATATGGCAGCATCCCGAGTCCTCTGAGGCCCATGTCTTCGGCCCCAGGTATCTGATCGCGTCCATCTGTTACCTGAATCTGGTGGTCAGCTGTGTCTACCTCATCACCAACCTGCGCCTTGATATTGATCCGCGCGCCAATCTCGTCCAAATCTTCGGCAGTCTCGTCACCCTGACGTTTTTGAGGGTGTTCCGCACGCACGGGCCAGCCGCGCATGTTTTCCTGGCAATGGCGGTGATCAATGCCAGTTCCTTGATTCTCACGTTCGTCAGCTTTCCTTATACGATTATGATGTGGCTTCCCGTCTTCACCATTCTTTCCGTTTATCTGGCGGGAACGATGGCCGGAGGATTCTGGAGTTTCATAGCGGTGACGAGTGCCGCATTGATCGTTCTCTATGGTGATCGCCTGAACACGCATCCCGTGACCATCCCGGTCAGTGACCTGCCTGCCATCACTGTGATTACCGTTTATCTGACGGGATGCACGGCATTTATCGGCTCCATGTTCTTTGCCCGGTCGATCAAGGAACTCTTGCGCATTCAGGAACGGCAGAACGAGGAACTCAAGGAGCAGAACACAACCATCCAAGCCTATGCCCAGGATAAGGCCATGCTGGTTTCGATCGTTGTGCATGACATTGCCACGCCGCTCACGATCATCCTGCATGCCAGCGAGATGGCGCAAAAGAATAAGGATGAAACGCAAAATTATCTGCAGAGAGTCCATAAGGCCGCCTGCATCATCGAGGAAATCGCCCGCAGTGTGCGCGAATTCCAGTCAGTGGAATCCGGCAAGAAAACCGTGAAGCTGGGGGCTGTGGATTTACGCAAGGTTTTTGATCGGGCCCGCTTTATTTTTGAAGAGAGGCTACAGGAAAAAACCCTGACCCTTGAATTCCTTGTGCCTGAGACCAGCACCTTAAGGGTCGTGGCCGAAGAGAAATCGTTGAGCAATAGCGTCATCAATAATTTGGTCTCCAACGCCATCAAGTTTTCGCATCCAGGTCAGAGGATTGTGATCAAAGCTCACGAAACCGATGAGCACGTGATTCTGCAGATTCGGGATTTTGGGGTGGGAATGCCGGAAAACAAGGTCAAAAACGTCTTTTCCAAAAATGGCCCGACCTCATCGAAGGGGACTATGGGCGAAAAAGGCACTGGCTTTGGCCTGCCGATCTCCAAAGCCTACGTGGATAAATATGGTGGCGAAATTCAGGTTGAGTCTGTGGAAGAGGCGGAAAGTCCTTCCGATCACGGGACGACGTTTACGCTCAGGCTGCGACGCGCCCCGCCGGACGAAAATCCGACGTGAGCCTTAGCCGACGGAAGCAGGCTTCAAATGAGCCAGATCGGTCACCTCGTGAATGGTGTCCTGGTCCACAAGACAAGCGACATTCAAAAGCACCATAACATGATCACCCACCTTGGCTAGACCGAGAATGGGTGTGGCTGAGACTCCTATTTGCACCAAAGCCGGTGCGGCTTCAATCTGGTCCCGACGCAGGGGAAGGACTGATGCGACGGAATCAACAATGATCGCCACCTGACCTTGCTGACCATCCACGACGATCACACAGGTCTCGCGTGTGTAATCCTGAGCCGGTAGATTAAACTTCCGCCTTAAATCGATGACGGGCAGCACCTTGTCGCGCAGATTGATGACGCCCGCGACGCACGCGGGGGCGTTGGGTATCGGCGTCACGTTCGGCAGCTGATTGATTTCCCTGACCACCGCAATGGCAATGCCAAAGGTCTGCCGATTGAGAGTGAATGTCAGGTACTGGCCCTCGCGGGCCAGGTTGTCCTTGCTCATCATTTAGAATCCTGATGTGGACCCGATGCGGGCCGCTGGTTCGTCATCACCTTCATCACCGAAGGGTATCACAGTTTCCGCATGATGCCTGGGCTTGGGTCCAGGCGCGGGAGATGCTTTGCTCATGGGACGTGCTGGCGGCCTGCGCAGTGGCATAACATTGGACTTCTTCCTTGGCGCAGCCGCATGCGCCGAACGTATGGGGGCGACCGGGACCTGGTTGGTGTGACCTGTAATCACATCGGCCAGATCATGAACCATCGTTTGAAGGGTGGTGGCCTGGGCGCTCATTTCCTCAGAAGAGGCTGCGACTTCTTCGGACGCTGCGGCGTTCCGCTGCGTGGCCTGATCGATTTCATTCATGGCTTTGGAAATTTGTGACAGGCCGGACGATTGCTCCCGGCTCGCCGCTGCGATTTCATTGTTGAGATCAGCCACTTTCCGAACAGACGAAAGGATATTTTGCAGAACCTGGCCGCTGCGATCGGCGATTTTTGTCCCACGATCGATTTTATCGACATTATCACGGATCAAGCCGGTAATTTCCTTGGCGGCGGTGCCGCTGCGCTGGGCCAGATTGCGAACGGCTTCGGCCACGACGGCGAAGCCCTTGCCCTGTTCACCGGCGCGGGCTGCTTCGACCGCAGCATTCAATGCCAAGAGGTTGGTTTGAAACGCGATCTCATCGATGACCGTGATGATCTCTTCAATCTTCTTGCTGCTGTGATTGATCTCGCTGATCGCCCCAATCAGACTTTGCACTTCAGTCTCACCATCCTTGGCAATGCGGCTGCTATTCTGGGCCAGGGATGCGGCTTCGCCAGCATTTTCCGCATTGGTACGGACCATGCTCGTCAATTCCTCGAGGGACGATACCGTTTCCTCGAGCGACGATGCGACTTCCGTGGCACCTGAGGACAGATCCTGACTGGCGTTCGATAGCTGGGTGGACACGCTATCCACCGTATCGCCGGAGCGGGCGATATTTTCACTGATCGCCTTCAGGCGACGGCTCAGGCGGATGGCGAAGAAGCCCGAACCGAGAACGCACAGGGCCAGGACGATCCCGCTAATGATGAAAAAGCGCTGCTTCGCATCCAGAATCCTGCCGAGCAAGGCAGCCTCTTCGATGCGGAACAGGAGGATCCAACCCAGATCATCAAGAAAATCCTCATCACGCAGAGTGGAGAAAGCGTTCACCTGCCTGATATGTTTACGGGTATGATCGGCCACCAGAACGCCTTGTTCGCCTCGCGCGGCCGCAATCACAGCTTGATGACCCAGGTTAATCAAATTGATCTTGAAAAGAATATTATCGAAGTCTCGGACTATGGCATCGTTGGCATTCTGGGTCGATGGATCGTAGTTCACCACCATCTCGCCCTTTTTATTCAACAAGGTCAGTTCGGTGCCGCTGAGGTCTTCTTTTTTCAGGTTTTCGTAGAGATCAATGAAGCGATGCTCGACCCAAGCGAGGCTGGCTCGGCTGGTGATGACAGCAACCATCTTGCCTGCTTCGTCCCTGATCGGCGCCGAAAAACTCATGCCCAGGCGCTTTTCCTTGTAAATCAGGCTCGAGATGGGATCGACCATGGCATCTTCAACGTAAACCCCTGCCAGGCCCTTTTTTGCGTCTTCGCTGTAACGTTCGTGGACGACATTGGTGAACCAGGGGCTACTGGCGAAGTTTTGACCGGACAGCTTGCTGACATCCAGAGCGTTATTTTTGGCATCAACCGTACTGGTGACTATGACCTGACCATTCAGATCCACCAGCAGGATCAGGTCGTAAAGCCCGTAAATATTCACATAGGCGTTGAATGCTTTGGTGATTTCGGCCGTATTTTTGATTTCCATAACGCTATTTTGAGCGAAGACCTGGACGTCTCCATAGCGCTGCGAGAATTCCGCGCCCAATTTTTCTTGCATATCCCGGACCATCAGGAACCACTTTTGCCTGATCCCTTCCTTTTCGCGCTCTGCCGTATCCAGAAATGAATAGAGGCAAGCCAGAAACATGATGACCAAGGATCCGGTGCAAATCCCGAGGAGTTTGCTGGTAAGGCTGACGGCACGCATTATCGTTTCCCTTCGCGGACGGATATTACAGCTTCGCCAGTAATTATCGGCCCATGCCCCTGAAACATAAGAAAAGTTGAGGTCGGGCCTTTGGTTGAAAACCAAGGACCTGCAAAGTTTATTTTCAATTTCAAGCTTTAGCCGGGGCTCGGCGCTGCTGGGACCCCTTCAACGCTATACTGGAGCAGGTGCTTTTATTCATTGCGGAGTCTGCTGATGAGCGATGCCAAGGATTTTCCCAGCGCCGAATTTTTTCATCGGCTCAGCGCCGATGAGAATGGCTATCGTAAACTTGCTGATTGGTTGAAGACCACAACCGGCATCCATATGCCGCCCACTCCCAAGAACTTCACTCTCATGGCCTCACGGCTGTCCAAGGTGATGATCCGGCTGGGTCTGCGTACCTATGCCGAACTGCATCGTAATCTGCTGGACGGCGACCCAAGTGTGCAGAAGGCTTTCATTGAAGCTTTGACCACCAACAAGACCGAATTCTTTCGCGAAGCTCACCACTTCGAAATACTGCCCCGGATTGTTGAAAACATTGTGCAGCATAAAACGGAGCTTCGCCTTTGGTGTGCCGCCGCCAGTCGTGGCCATGAGCCGTATTCCATTCTGATGACTCTGCTGGAGTCGGGTTTCAATCTGCAGACCCATCGCCTGAAATTTCTGGCTACCGATATTGACCAAACCGTTCTGGAAGCCGCCTCGAAGGGGGTCTATCGGGCTGACGAACTGATGGATGTATCGTCGTCTCTACGAAGCAAGTATATGGTGAAGCTCCGTGATACAGCGGCAGGGGAGCGGTGGAAATTCCGTGATGAGCTGCGCAACCTCATCACATTCGCCGGCTTCAATCTGGTGGGTTTTCCTTATGGATTCCAGCACAAATTTGACATAATTTTCTGTCGTAATGTCCTTATTTATTTTGATCCTAAGACCGTCCTGAAGGTGAAGACTCATCTGGCTGAAGCTCTGGCAGCTGATGGTTATCTCTTCATCGGCCATTCGGAAACGGGCGCCAGCCGGGTGCCCACGCTCCAAACCATGGAAGCGGCGGTCTTTAAGAAACTGCAGGAGGCTTCCTAATGGCTGCTAAAATCCGTTGCCTGATTGTCGATGATTCCGCCATTGTTCGTTCCGTTTTGCAACGCATGCTCAACAGTGATCCCGAAATCGAAGTCGTGGGCAGTGCGCCGGACCCCTACGTAGCACGTGAAAAGCTGATCGAGCTGCAACCGGATGTGATGACCCTTGATATCGAAATGCCGCGGATGGATGGGCTCACGTTTCTGGAAAAAGTGATGGCGGCCATGCCCATCCGCACGCTGATTATTTCGAGTCTGGCGCGCGAGCCATCAGAAATGGCCCTGCGTGCCCTGGAAGTCGGTGCCATCGATGTGCTCGCCAAACCTGCGATCAACGTCACCGATTCGCTGCATCAAATGCGTGAGGATGTCATCACCCGGGTGAAAGCCGTGGCGCGAGCGCGACTGCATCCAAGGATAAAGCCCAAGGTTGATTCCAGACCGACCTTGCGCCCAAGCCAGGCATTGGGTCAAACCACACATCAGATTCTGGCCATGGCCGCTTCCACAGGTGGAACGGAAGCGCTTAAGGTTGTCCTTCGTCACCTGCCGCCCGATATCCCGGGAACTTTGATAGTTCAGCATATGCCGCCCGTCTTCACGCGGACCTTTGCCGAGAATTTGAACCGGATCTGCAGCTTTGAAGTGAAAGAGGCGGAAGACGGGGATCGGGTCAAGCCTGGTTTGGTGCTGCTCGCGCCGGGGAACTATCATATGGAACTGACCCGGAGCGGGGCCTATTATTATGTGAAGTTAAATCAAGATCCGGCCCAGCATGGTGTTCGTCCTGCGGCAGATATCATGCTGCGGTCGGTCGCGCGTTACGCAGGAAAAAATGCGGTTGGAGTCGTGCTGACCGGTATGGGCCGCGATGGGGCTCAGGGTCTTTTGGAAATGCGCCAGACCGGGGCTTACACCATTGCCCAGGATGAGCCGACGTCCGTGGTTTATGGAATGCCGAAAGCGGCCTTGGAAATAGGGGGCATTGACAAGGTGCTGCCCCTTGGCGGCATTGCCCCGCACCTTATTCGCGAGTTTCAAAAGCGCGATCTGACCGCGAGTTGAACGATCAACCTGTTTGCAGAACCTTGCGGTTGCGTAGTTCCATCAGGCAGCCGGGAATTTCAACAGCATTCAGGATGTAATCCGCAGCGCCTTTTTCAATCGCAGCTGCAGGGGTGGCGTTGAAGGAGCATTCCTCTGGATTTTGCACGACGGTGATGCCGCCGGTTTCCCGAATTTTCAAAAGGCCTGCAATCCCATCAGCACTGAAACTACTCAAAAGAATACCGCAGACGGAACCTTTGGCAGCTTCGGCAGCGGACTGAAAGAGCTTTTCCGAGGAAGGCTTTTGACCGAAGAAAGGTCCGCCTTTTTCCAGACGTGCCACCAGCCCACCAGAGGGGGTGGAATGGATCTGAACATGGCTGTCAGCCGTCGCGAAATAGACTTTGCCCATCGTCAGCTGTGTTTCTTCCATGCGCAGAATCTGGAGTTCAACCCGGCACTGGGGCTGAAGCCTTTGGGTATACGTGCCAATGAAACTGGAAATCGTTGAGGCGGAAACCACCACCGGAGGCGTGTCCGATGCCAGGCCGCGAATCAGGGCCGCAAGGGGTTCCGAACAGCCCACGTTACCGCCCACAGTTATCAAACGCAAGGCATTCGGGGCGCGTCCACTCTCGGGCAGATGCCTGGGCCCTGCGGTGGGTTTGGCGATCGGTTGAAACGATTTCAGTTGAGCCGTGGAGGCGGCGATAATTTTTTGAATGAGAATTTCACCGAGTTCCGACAGCAGAGCTGGGTCATACTGGGAAGGTTTTTGAACGAATTCCACAGCGCCGAGTTCGAGGGCCCTTTGTGCGGCTTCCCCATCGGCACCCAGTGACGAGACCATCACAACCGGCATGGGATGATGCTTCATCAGCTTTTCCAAAAATGCCACACCATTCATGCGCGGCATTTCAATATCGAGGGTCAGGACATCCGGCTTCAAAGCAATGATTTTTTCCCGCGCATCAAAGGGGTCGGTTGCGGTTCCAACCACTTCAATATTCGAGCTTTGCGCCAAAGCCTTGCTAAAAAGCGTACGGACTGTCGCCGAGTCATCGACGATCAAAACCCGGACACGCTCACGCGGACTCGTGAGGGTGACACCGGAAAGGGTCTCACTTTCCGATCGATTGTCGGAGAACCGATGGTCCACGTTAAAGCTGGACGTATCCAGGGCAATCACGCGACCTTTGGTGCCGCCGATATTGGACTCGAGGACCGGAATTTTCAAGGCTTTCAGTTGCACATGGGCCTCCTCAACATTTCGATCCCCTATGTTGCCATCCAAACGATTGAGATGGTTGACCACGTTGCCGCCTCCATAAATTTTGGCTTGAATATGTTCCCGTTGCGCCCCAAGTTCGAGCATGCGCTGCAGAAGCTCTGGTATCGCAAAGCTTCCGTACCGCGCTGAGGGCACGCTCCCTGGTGTGGGCTCTGGTAAAAGATAGTGACAAAGGCCACCGATGTGATGGGTTCGATCCCAGAGGACGACGCTGACGCAGGAACCCAGAATCGTCTTGATTCGAGCCTTTTCCCTGCTCGCCATCAGCTGGCCAGGATAGACAAAGTATTCATTCATGCCGGAATTACCTCGCGCATCTTCACAAACAGGACAGACTTGTTTTGAAAATGCGCCACGTGCGATATAGCTTTTTGAATCGAGTTATCTGGATTCAGGGGTGCAATTTGATCCTGGAATTCACTAATCGAAGCCACCTGCTTCACGTCATCGACATTGAAACAGAAGGTTCGGTGATCCACTTCGCAGACCACGGTGCAGCGCTTCTTAGGTTCACCCGTTGCCACCCCTGCGTCCTTCGTGTGCAAAATATGCGAAACGTCGACCACCGGACAAACGAGGCCACGCACGGTGACGAGACCGACGATGCCGGGTCTTTGCGAGGGCAGGGGTTGTTCATGCCGGTGCTCCAGGATTTCCCTGACCTGATGGATGGGCAAGGCATACTGCTGCGAACCCAACAGACAGATGAGATAGTGGGAGGCTAACAGATTCTCGGCGGGGACTTCCGGAGACGCTGGCGCCTGCGGAATCTCGGATTTCAAGGGAACGTCAGGTTTGGCCAGAGCCAAAGGCGAGCTTACCGTCCGAGCAGGGGCGGGAGCGGCTGGTTCAGCCACAGATTCATCAAATAGACCCCAGGATCCATCGGCTGTCGTGTCATCGACCAGCGGGGGCATCGGCATCAGAGCGACGCTGGCCTTGGCCAGTTGAGTCAGTCGATAGCTGACCCGGTTTCGTAAATCGAGTTCGTCCTCTTCGCCCATGAAGACAAAGTAATTCGCGAGTTCATAGATGACATCGGACCAGGGGTTAATCAAATTCTTCACTCGATCGACAAACATGGGATCATTCATCCAACCTTGCAGGACGACGCTGATATCAGTAAGGCAATTGGACAGAATTTGCAGTTGGCCTTCCGCCGCGATAGCCTGGACAGTCGCCAGCTCCTTGATGATGATCTGGAGGCCGTCAGCGCCTTTTTCAAACTCACGCAGGGCCACATCCCGCAATCGCTCGATGATGGCGTCGTTGCGCGTTAGTTTGTCCTTGGCGCTTGTCTGCCTGCTATCCATACTCGTCTCCTAGGCTGCCTGCGATGTTGCAGCACTGGCACTCTGCGGCGAAACCAATTTCAAAAAATCCTCGGACGAAACCATATAAGCCAACTGATCCCCCGGCAGGTGAGAAGTGCCTTTAAAACCCGGAATAACCTGCGTAATGCGATCGAAAGGCCGCACGACAGCCTCCAGCTGATCCTTGACTTCATCGATGCGCAGCGCAATGCAGCTGTCCTTATGCATGATGACGACTACCAGCTCGTCATTGGACACGTCCGTCTTCTGCCGATTGATCTGCTCCGGTTGAATCAGCTGCTGATAGGTCGCAATGGGTATGGCTTTGCCGTTGTGTTCCATCATCCAAAAGGGTTTGATATAAGTGAAATCCAAATCTTTCACGGGCTTGATTTCGCTGATGCAGCTCAGTGGGATTGCGATCAAGATGCCGCTGGAACGAGCCACGATCGATTGCTCGACCATAATGGATTTGGGCACGGGAACCTGGATAGTGAGAGTGGTGCCTTTATCCTTGACCGCATCAAACCGAGCGGTGCCGCCCAGTGACGTGACAGCTGTTTTCACCACATCCATACCCACGCCGCGGCCGGATAGGTCCGAGACCACTTCTGCCGTGGAAAAACCGGGAATAAAGAGCAGTTCAAAAATTTCCTGATCGGTCATGCGCGAGATGTCCTGGGTCACCAGACCTTTGGAAAAAGCCTTCGCATAGATCCTATCGCGATCAAGCCCAGCGCCATCATCCTCGACCCGCAGTGTGATCATGTCACCAGCTTGTGAGGCGACCATCCGGACTGTCCCAAGCTCGGGCTTGCCCTTGGCGTGACGCTTGTCCATGATCTCGATGCCATGATCACAGGCATTGCGGATCACGTGAACCAGCGAACCCGACAGCGCCTTGGCTATGGTTTTATCCACCTGAAGTTCCAGGCCCTCTGTTTCATACTTAACGTCCTTCTTCAGGTCCTGGGCAATGCCGCGGACCATGCGAGGAAACTTGGCAAAGGCTTTATGGAGAGAAACCTTGCGGATATCCATGATTTGGGTTTGGAGTTCATCCGTGAGCTTGGACAGGGCTTTATTCATGTCCTCAAGGCCATCGTCAGAACTCAGGTGGCTGATGCGCTGTTTGACGAAGCCATAGAAAATGTTCTTAAAGGCGACGAGTTCCCCCGCCAGTTCCATAAAATGGTCCAGCTTGTCGTTGGAAACCGTGACGCCTTCATCACCCTCGTCCTTTTTTTCGGTACGGGGCGCGGCTTTGTTCGTCTGGGCCAACGGTTGGGCGCGGGTCGTATTGCCGGCCAGAACTGCTTTGAACTGCTGAATGAACGGCTGGACTTTGGGACTATCGCTATTATTTTCGATGGCGTCGATGCATTGCTTCAGCATATCACTGCTGCTCAGCATCAGGTCAACGAGCACCTTATCCAGGATCAGGTTGCCTTCCTTGATCGAAGTCAAAACGCTTTCAAAGGCATGGGCGAGCTCGGACGTGGTCGTGCCGCCGGCCACTGCCGCCGCACT
Organism: Oligoflexus sp.; assembly: GCF_035638955.1. GTDB lineage: Bacteria > Bdellovibrionota_B > Oligoflexia > Oligoflexales > Oligoflexaceae > Oligoflexus. The sequence continues at coordinate 47,586 of NZ_DASQYZ010000397.1, forward strand.
GCCTTTTAATGTATGAATTTTACGGAAGACTTTATTGATTTCGGCTTTATTGCTCGGATCGGTTTCAATGAGGAGGATGCTTTCATCCAGCGTGCTAAGAATGCCGTGGGCTTCCTCGATGAAGAGCGTGCGAATCGTTTCCAGCTCGTAGCGATCCTGCTTGATCTGATCCTGACGCTTTTGGGCGAAGCCACGAACCATATCAATGAGCTTGGGGAAATCCACGGGTTTGTCCGCATAGTCAGTCACGCCCGAACGCACACCGGAGAGAACAGCTGTGCGATCGGCATAAGCTGACAGGATGATGAAGGGCAACTGGCCCCTGCTTTGGCGAACTTCCCGACAGAACTCAAGACCGTCCATTTGCGGCATGCGATAGTCGGACAGGATCATGAAGACCTTGTGTTCCTGAAGGCGCGCCAGGCCCTCCAGGCCGTTGGCTGCTGTCACCGTGGATACGCCAGCGGTTTCAATATGTTCCTTGATCAAATCGAGGATGCCCGCGTCGTCCTCGACGATCAGAACTTTTTCGATGAACTTTTCCTGGCTCATGACATGACTCATTGGCAAAAGGGACCAGACAATAAAAAACTTAGATCTGTCGAGGTGTTCGGAGGGACTGCCGGCGAACTTAAACCGGCTTCCAAATTAGCCACTAGGAAAATTCGCTCAATAATCCAAGGGATCTGACGACAAGATTTCCGGGGGAATGCGCATGCCGCAGTCCTCCTGATCGTCCCTCGGATCAAAAGCCTGCCAGAGATCACGAAAAAACGCCCATCATCGCAGCAAAACCTTTGAGTTAAGCAACGTTTCCCTGTCATGTATTTCAAGAGAAACATCCGACAGGCCGGTGCTATATTGTGTAATTTTAAGGGGTTTCATGGGAATTTTTTCGGCCAGGATCAAAGCGTCTCTTGACCGCCGATGGACTGCTGGAAGATCTCTAAAAATGAATTGTGACGTCGATTGGAAAAATCTGGTTGGACGAGCGCCCGAAGATGATGTGAGCTTTTTGCTGCTGGAATGGCTGGCGGAAGTGGGTCTGATCAAACCTATCGCTTGATATCTCACCATCAACAAATAAGAAACCCCCTGCAGCCAGGCCGCAGGGGGTTTACTTTTCTGCTAATTAGCAGCGGCGCCAGGTCAGGCCCCAAACTTGGACGATTTGACCATCGATCGAGTCGTTGGTGATCAGACCTTGAGCGCTGGGAAACGCTCCCGAGTTGGTGTTCGAGACGCGGATCGAAGTGTTGATGTTCAGAGCGCGCTCAACACCGCAAGGCGACCAAACAGCCGACGCGATACCGACTTTGTCGTTATAAACATAATCGCTTTCGAAGGGACCCCATTTGCTCGATGCGAAAGTACCGGTTTTGCCTTGGCCTTCCAGGAAGTAGCTTGCAGAATGTTCTGCTTTGATACCTTGGTCAAGATCCATGAAACCGCGGTAAAAGAAGCTACCGATGGAATATTGCCAGCCCGCTGGTACGTCGAGGACCAGAGTAGCTACGCAGTTTTTACGACCAGCCGACAGCGAGATGCCAGGGCCAGCTTCAGCGACGAATTCAGAGAAAGTCAAAGTGAAAGCTGTTTTGTCTTCCGAGATGTTCTTGGCAACAGTACCGAGCGGACAGCCTGTGCCGTTGTACTGAATCTTTTTGATAGTGATAGGCTCAGAAGGAACGGAGAAACGTTCTTCAGCGTGTGCTGCTGCGCCGACGACCAGAAGTGGGGCAATAAACTTAATGATGCTTCCAAAAACTTTCATAACTAACCTCTCATGAAACTGTTGGTTGAGGAGCTTTCCTTAACCCAACACTAGCGCGGGCTCACGAAAAGTGTCTATGAAAATTAAATGAAGTGCTCTGTGGGTTTGAAGTTCACGGAACACTATAATTTACGAGGAAAAATGACAAAAGCTCGAACAAAAAAATTCAAGACGAGCCGATCCCCAGGCAACCAAGATGTGCGAATGAGATCTCAGCGAATCTTAGTCGATCTCATCGCATCTTTTTACTCGGAGGGAACTGCTTTTTCGTCTCAAATCCTTGTTGCTCAAGCGTTTTGCGGAAAATGATCGTCCTATTTCATGACGAGCCATACCGAATTCATAAGGACTCTTGCAGGATGTAGGCCAGGGGTTTGGGGCGATTCCTATCCTTTTCGAGGAGTCAGGATTACAGAACATTATTTTTTTCGGGTAGGATGGTCTGGAAAAACTCAATCATTGTCGGGGGAAAAACCCCAAACAGACATCCGAAATGCAGGTTGACGAAGGAATTTCTTAAGTTTAATGGCTGGTTGGACGAAGAACACCGTAAGGATGAGGATGTCATGAAACCGACCTTTTGCCAATGCTGTGAACGTGTTTACGAAGTCCCCGAAGACTACCTCAAGGGAACTTCTAAATTTCGTGTTTGCCCCAAAGCTTTCCTTTGGTTTGAATGCTCGTGTGGAAGTGGACTGGTCCTGAAAAAGGGTGAATACGAGTGGTACTCGCCCACCTTGCGCATGAGCGAGGCCGCCGCGACGATCTTCCAGAACGTTCAGGAAATTCGTAATATTCCATTGGTTCCGACCGCGATCATGACTCTGCAAACCGTCATCTCGGATGAAAACTCGTCGTCCACTGATATCAAGAAAGCTTTGAAGCAGGCCCCCAATATCGCCATGGGTGTGCTACGGATTGCCAATAATCTGCGAGCCTCCTCGATTCCTGAATTCACCAATCTCGAGCACGCCATCAGTTTTGTGGGGCGCAAGACCCTGAACGAATTGATTTTGACCGAAACCCTTCAGGAATTTGATTTCAAAACCAACTTTTTCGCCAAAGACGCCTACTGGCAGGAGTCAATCCTGACAGGCAAAATCTGCGAGTACATCGCGGAACATTTTGCGCGCCATCTGTCGAAGGATGAAGCCTATATCGCGGGTTGTCTCTGTAACATCGGCAAAGTGGTGTCCGCGATCTGCTTTCCCAATGTGACTGATGACGTCGCCCGGCAAACCGTCAATCCCCGTCGGCCACGGACCTGGTCCCTGGGTGAAGACAATATCCGAGCCTACTCGCACGTGACATTGGGCGAGATCGCGGCGTCGCTCTGGGGCTTCCCGGATTATGTCGTGCACGCGATTTCCTACCATCATGTCGTGCCCGAAAAGGTCACGGATTTGCCTCTCGACGTGCTGGATTTTATGGACAATGAAGCTGAGCAGCGCCTGGCCACACTGCAGCAGGTCGTTGCGATGGGCAATCAATTCACGCATTGGGTGCTACTCCAGCCCACACGGATGGATGAGCCCCTACTGAATTCCTATGCTAAGAAGTTCGGTTTGAGTGACGAGCAAATCAATCAGCTGGCGGACCAGTTGATGAAGCTCAAAGAGTTGAAGGCAAGCTGATGGGAAAACTTCTGCTGGTCGATGATGAAGAAGAGTTTCTGGATTCCCTTCGGGCGTCCTTGGAAACGGCAGGCTTTGATGTCCTGACAGCGCCAAACGCCTTTGAGGCCTTGCGTATCATCAAGAACATTAAAGAGCCCATTGATTGCGTCCTGACCGACTATCGCATGCCCGAGATGCGCGGCGATGAGCTCGCCTTTGCGATCAAGCACAATACAGGTATTCCGGTTGTGATCATGACCGGCGATAACTCCGTTTCGGCCGAAGTTCTATTCAAAGCCGGTATTTCCGGGGTTATCAACAAGCCATTTGATGCGGAACACTTCATCGAATTTTTGAGGAACAACGACTTGCAAGTGGAAGTCTCAAAACAGCGAAAATTCCTTCGGCAGAAAGTCAACCAGGCCTCGCAGCGCATCCAGCTCACCAACGGGCGCGATACCGTGGAAGGGGATATCCTGAATATGAGCAACGGCGGCATCGGCGTCTGTCTCGACAGGGCCATGGAACCCATGTCCACGCTGCAGTTTATACTTCAGATCGATGGCGTCGAAGTGAAAGGCTACATGCACTGCCGGTGGCGAGCCATGTTGGGCGAACGGCTGAATGCTGGTTTTGAGTTCGATTCGCTGACCAAAAAATCCCTGTCCAACAATTCCGACTTCATCAAATGGGTCACCATTAATCAGGCGTCCTGAGTTTCAATCCTCGTAGCGTATGACGATCCGCACGGTTCCCTGAGCAGAAAGAGCAACGTGAGCCTCGTCGCAGACGAGGTTATCGTATTCCGTTCCTGCGGGATTGGGGCGACAGGTGATCGTCGTTTCATTCGAGAGCCCATCCGGATTCACGGAAAATGACCCGCGTAACGCTCCAGCTTCGACTCGTACGCTATTATACGCATCCATCCGCGCCGCACAAATTCTGGCACCCAATGTCGGCTTGGGCTCGACAGTATAAAGAGTATTGTCAGCCTTCGGCGTGTAGTCCGTGTACCAGGTGGCCTGGAACCAGCCTGTGCCTTGCAGCACATCCCACTGTCGGCAGCCCACGACCTTGCGTGTCGCCACTTCCCGATAGTTCCACAGAACAGGAATCACTTCGTTGTTCTCGGCGACAAACTCGAAGGTGGTAGCAGCGGCAGGGCTGGACAGCAGAACCATAAGGCCCAATGCTTTGAGGGATTTAATACGCATGCACATCTCCGGGTTTGTGAGTCCCGGCGGTTATAACCCAAATGCATCAAGACGGCAAGCTAGACTCAATGCTTATCTGAAAACTCCAGCCGATCGAATGGCTGTCGCGGCCGTGTCCTTTTAGGGAGCAGCATGCTACGATTTGCGGTGATGGCTTCAAAAACAGAGAGGTCATCCTGATTCTCAAGATATCAGCCCCTAGGAGCTTTCATCCTATATCTCGACAAAATCATTGGAGTGAAATCAATGAAAACAGCTGCAGCAGTGCTTTGCCTCGCTTGCCTAATTTCCGCTGGCTTCCAGATGGGGTTAGCGCTCGGTTTTCCTTGGGGTGAGTGGGCCATGGGCGGACGATTCCCTGGGCGTTGGCCACTGAAATTTAGGGTCGTCGCCTGTGCTCAGGCATTGATCCTCATAGCGATAGGGGTCTTGGCATTCTCCTCTGCTCCCTTGGCAATGGGCTTGCCGTCGGAGCTCCAGATTTTAGGTCGGCGGAGCATACCCTGGATTTTCATTTTCACGATCGTGGCTGCAGGACTCAATACGATTACGCCTTCACGGAAGGAGCGCTGGCTTTGGGGACCTGTTACCTGGCTGATGGCGGTAAGCGCCGGCACACTGTTTTTCGACAAGGCCTAGGGTATAAAAGCAGACGGTTCTGGCTTCAGTATTCCACTTAAATATCCAAAATCCCTTCATCCTTGGCAATGAAAACAAAGAGCCCCAGCACCACCCAGAACGAAAGGGTCGCCGTACTGAGGAGCACCGCCGGCTGCAGGGAAAAGATGGTCCAGCCTTGACCGCTACTGATCCACAGCACGAGGCCCAGGAGAAGGCCCAACGACCAGCTGATGCCAATGACCTTGCGCCGGTAGCGCTGGGGCTTGGGCAGTGCGGTCATGACCTTGTCGCAGAAACCCTCATCAGCCAGGTAATGGGTCTCACTTTGGATCCGGTTCAGGATATCATCGTCTTGCATGAGTTTTCTCCTCGGCTGAGCCGGACAAAAGTTTGCGCAACTTGTCCTTGCCACGATTGATATGGGATTTGACCGTCCCGAGCGGCATATTCAGGAGCTGGCTGATGTCCTCATGAGTCATCTCCTCACAGCTCATCAGATGCAAACAGGTTCTCTCTCCGGTGGACAGGTGCTGCATGGCTTTTTCCAGATCCAAACGAAGTCCATCAGGGAGCGTCGGGGCCGCGCGATCATCCAATGTTTCCAGGAAATCAAAACGTCCCTGCTGACCTTTCATACGAAGCGCTTTACGCAGGCCTATCGTAAACAGCCAGGATCGAAAACTCCCACCGCGATAGCTGCTCAGTTTTTGGTAAGCGATCAACCACATTTCCTGCGCACAATCGTCCGCCAGCCCGGGATCACCCAGGAGTCGCCTTAAAAAAAGTCGAACGGCCGATTGATGCATCAGCACCAGCTGGCGGAAGGCATGGCGATCATCCTCGGCCAGGACACGACCGATCAACTGGGATTCAGCGGGCATCATCGGATGAACCAGCCCTCTGTCTTTTTTGTGATAGACGCCATAGGAAAAGGTAACCCAGGCCCAGCAGTGTCGGTAAAAGTCCTATCGTCCAGAGTTGATTGGCGTCTGCATCTGGAATGGAAAGGAAGACGCCGATCGCTGACAAACCGAGAGCCAGAAGCAGGATGGCCTTGCGCAGATCGCTGTCGGGGGAAGGTTTGGGTTTGGACTCCAACGCTTCCAGGAACGAAGCCGGCAGAGTCTGGCCACTCTGAATAGCGACGCGCACGGTATCCAGCACCTCACGGCGTTTACGAAAGGAAAAATAGATCAGGAGAAAGGAGATGATCGTCAGCGAAATGAAAAATAAGGCTGGGGCCACAACCTCTTCGCCGAACCCAGCGCGATGCCGGTTTCTTTGCGCCTCAGCCTGGGCCTCGACGATCTCCGCCAACTGCTGGGCATCAAGTTTCTTGATCACTTCGTTGGGTAAAGCCAGAGTGCCAAGCATCACCACATCGCCGCTTTGTCCAGCAGTTGTTGGTGGCGTCGGAGCAGGCGGTTCTGTCATCACGCCTTTGCGTTCTTCGACCTCAGCGGCGGAAGCTGGAAGCCATGCAATATTCCAGCTCAGGACGCTGGTCATGAGAGTGAGGATGAGGGATCGGGAGATTCGTTTCATGGGCCGCGCTCCTGCAGGGCAAGGGTTAGTTCTGTGGATAGGAGTCAGGCCGTTATGGTTTTGGATGCATCCCCATTGAAAAACTTTGTAGGACGCGGATTTCATTGCTCAATCGAATACCACAGTCTTGTTGCCATAGACCAGGACCCGGCGTTCGACATGCTGATAAACCGCCCGGGCCAGCACAATTTTTTCCAAATCCTTACCCTTACGCACGAGGTCCTTGACCGTATCCCGATGACTGACGCGGCCCACATCCTGTTCAATAATGGGCCCCTCGTCCAGATCCTGGGTCACATAATGGGCGGTGGCACCAATGATCTTCACGCCGCGATTGAAAGCTTGATGATAGGGTCCAGCGCCTGGAAAAGCCGGTAAAAAGGAATGATGAATGTTGATCACGTGCGGAAAGACTTTTAAAAAACCAGGACTCAGCACCTGCATATACTTCGCAAGGACCACCAGATTGACCTTATACTGACGCAAAAGCGCGAGGGCTTTTTTTTCCTGCTCCAGCCTTGTTTCAGGAGTGATCGGCAGATGCACGAAAGGCACCTGAAACTGATCCGCTATGGAGGCGAGGTCGGCGTGATTGCTGATCACAAGCCCAACCTCGGCCCGCAGATCCCCGCTGCGCTGACGACCCAAAAGATCCAGCAGGCAATGGTCCTGCTTGCTCACCCAAATGGAAAGCTTCGGCCGTTGATCCGTAAAGTGCAGGTCCCAGGTCAATCCCAGTTTAAGGGCGGTTGCAGCAAATTCCTGAGAGATCTGGTCGCGAGGCAGGCGAAATCCGTCGAGGTCCCAGGCCAGGCGCGTACAAAAAATATCCGCTTCCGGGTCCCGATGCTGATCGGCGTCCGTGATATTACCATTGTGTTCATAAATAAAGCGGGAAAGGCTGGCGACCACACCTTTTTGATCACGGCAACTGCCCAGCAGTATCGCGCGCACCGACTCCATTCCCTACCTCCTGGCCTGATTTGAGCTCTTCTTCATTTTGCCAGAACTCACCCCTGTTTTCAAATGGTTGACCGGCTGGGGGATGACAGACATCGACCTGTGGTTTTCCCTGCTGGCCGAAATCAGCTTTTCGCTTTCCACTCGACTGTGGTATGTCATTCGCTAGTTCTTACTCCGTCAGAGCGATTGGAAGAAAGGAAGGGGCGCACAGAATGGCAGATACGATCAAGGTCAGTATCACCGATCAGCCCATCAACACGGGCGAGCTGCTTCAGAGCCTCGGTGCCTCGCATCATGGCGCTCAGGTCAGCTTTTTCGGGGTGGTCCGGGACATCAACCTGGGCCGTCAGGTCAAAGGAATTGAATATGACGCCTTTGTTCCCCTGGCCGAGCAAACCTTTCGCGAATTCTGTGCCGAAGGCCAGGCGACGTGGGGGCAGGATATGCACGTCACCATTGTGCATCGCATCGGCAGTCTGGGTATTGGCGACATCAGCGTAGCTTTGCTGGTCTCCACGCGGCATCGGGGCGAGGCCTATGAAATTTCCCGTTACATTATTGAAGAACTGAAGCACAGATCGCCGATTTGGAAGAAAGAACATTACAGCGACGGTTCGAGTGATTGGGTGCAAGGCCACGCGCTTTGCCAGCATGATCACCGGCATATAACCGGCTGGCGTGACGCCAGAGCGGGGCAGGCATCCACACACGAGCTTAAACACCTTGAATCTCATGAGACGGGGGCGCGCGTATGAACATTCGTTTAGGTGATGGCAGCGTTAGGCTGCGGTTGAACGGGACGGAGGCAGAGACTCTGCTTTCGGTGAACCAACTAACCATAACCATTTCCTGGGTTACAGGGACTGATTTGCGGGTCAGCATGATTCTGAGTGCTGATGCAGCGAGGCCGCGCGTGCGCGGTGAAGGCCTGGAACTTTTAGTGGTTGTGCCTCGGTCGGATTTCATGGAACTTCTGGAACAGTACGGCCGACGCGATGCGTCGATCAGTTGGAAAGAGTTCGGTGCAGACGGTCGGGATGTGGAATGGTCGATCGACATAGATGCCTTCCGCCCACGTTCCAAATCGGAACGCAGTCAGCCGCGGGTGGATACCATGGATATGCTTTAACGAGGACAATGGATGCTGCAGGATTCGCACGGACGTAAGTTTCCCTATCTGCGCCTTTCGGTGACAGATGCCTGTAACTTTCGTTGCGGATACTGCCTTCCCAATGGCTATCAAAAGCCGCAGGGTTGTGCTCCGTTTTTGAATCAGAATGAAATCCGGCAGCTCGTCACCGCCTTCGCCAACCTCGGTTGTCAGAAGGTTCGGTTGACGGGCGGTGAGCCGACCCTCAGGCGTGACATCGTGGACCTTACGCAGATGATTGCGCAGACACCAGGAATCCAAACCGTGGCTTTGTCCACCAATGGCTATCGTTTGGAACACCTGGCGTCTTCGCTTTACGAGGCGGGATTGAAATCGCTCAACATCAGTGTGGATTCGCTGGATCCCAAACGTTTTGCCGATTTTACCGGACAGGATCTGCTGCCACGCGTTCTGGGTGGTATTGATCGCGCTCTGGAACTCCCTTTTAAATCGGTGAAAGTGAATTCGGTGCTGATGAAGGAAACCTATCTGGAGGAACTCGATCGTTTCTCGGAATGGATCCGCATGCGTCCCATCACTGTCCGCTGGATTGAACTCATGCCGACCGGCGGCAATACGCGTTTCTTTCAGGACAATTTTATCAGCAGCCAAAAGCTGCAGCAGAAGATCCTGGATCGCGGTTGGATGCCCATTCCACGCGATGAAGATGGGGGACCTGCGCAGGAATTTTTGCATCCTGAGTATTTGGGTCGTCTGGGCGTGATTGCTCCTTATGCTCGCAATTTCTGTCAGTCCTGCAATCGTCTGCGGGTGACGAGTCGCGGGGGTCTCCGTCTTTGCCTGTTTGGAGACGGGGAACAGGATCTGCGCCCCTTGATGCAGGACAGCTCACAGTTGGTGGATCTCACAGCCACGATCGAACGCGCTTTGATTGGCAAAGCCGCATCCCACGCTTTGGATACGGGCCTATTCGGAAACAATCAGACATTCTCAGCCATGGGCGGTTGATCCACCGGGTCCTTGCAGATATCCATCAACGTCTTTTTCACATCCCAAATATAACCGCTGCCATAAAGATTGGCGTGATTGAGTTTATGATAAAAATTGTAAACGATACGCCGCTGCGCATATCCTGGTGCGAGAGGCCACAGTTCCTTGTAACGCTGATAAAAGGCGCGGGAAAACCCTCCAAACAATTCCGTCATGGCCAGATCGGTTTCCCGATGTCCGAAATAAACAGCCGGATCAATCAAAATTGGAGTTTGCTGAAGGCCGCAGAGAATGTTGCCCGACCATAAATCTCCATGCAGAAGGGAAGGCGGTTCCTGCACAGCCCCGAGTCTGTGTTTGACGTGCATTTCCAGCGTGATGAGCCAACGTTCCTCGGCTTCGGTCCAGATCTCGCGCACTCGCAGCATTTCGAGTTGTGGCAGAATACGCTGCCGCCAGAAAAAATCCGCCCAGGACGAGGTCGTGGTACGATTCAACTGAACATTGCGCCCAATAAAATTATCCTGCGGCCAGCCCCAAGGGCCGCTGTGACGATGCAGGGCAACCAGGCCTTCCGCCAATGCCACCCAAAACGTGTCATGAGCCGGTTCACGTTCCACGGCTTCCATCACCAGCCAGTCGCGCGAGTGCGAAAAGACTTCGGGAATGCGCAAGACTCCCGCTTGGCTTAAAGCGGTCAGTCCATCGGCCTCGGCTTCCAGAATTCCTATGCCGTCCGGATCGTGTTTGATAAATAATTTTTTTCCGTCCGCCGCTGTGGCAAACCATGCCGGAGTCTGGCTGGCTCCATCGGCCTTGTGTAACTGGACCAGGGGGGCGGCATAGAGGTTGACGTCAAGGTGATCGCGCGTTGCGTCGAATTCCAGGATTTTTCTCATATTTTCCCCCTACAATGGAACGAGGACGAATGACCCCAATGACCAGCCAGGAAATGCTTGGCTTTTGGGGACAGCTGTGGTCAATATGCAGATCCTTTTGCTGGGGTACAACAGATGAAAACATGGCTGGCCATTGATTTCGGAACTTCCAACTCTCTCGTGGCCGCTGCCACAGCGAACGGACGCACTGAACCACTGCCGATCGATCCGAGTCATGACGATCCTACCATCCTGCGCAGTGTGCTCTATTCCCCGGGCCGGCAGGAATGGGACTTTGGTGAAGAGGCTATCAGCAAATACTACGACATGGGTGCGGAAGGTCGCATCTTTCGTTCGCTGAAAAAATTTCTGCCTGATCCCTATTTCTCGGGCACCCAGGTGCATGGCATCTTTCATTCGCTCGAGGACCTTCTGGGACGCCTGATGCGCACCATTCGCGTCCGTGCGGAAAAGCATTTGGGTCTGGAACTCGAGTCCGTTGTGCTGGGCCATCCCGCGCTTTTTTCACCGCAAGCCGAACTGCACAAGCAGGCTTTGGGTCGCCTGGAAAAAGCTGCCCAGATCGCGGGATTTAAAGAGGTCGCGTTCTGCCCGGAACCGGTCGCCGCCGCGCATCACTTTGCGAGTTCCCTGGATCGACCGCGTACGGTGCTCATTGCCGACTTCGGCGGTGGAACAAGTGACTTTACCATCGTGCGTATGCGACCTGACGGCTTTGCTCCCGAAGATGTGCTGGCCCTCGGCGGTCTGTCCGTGGCGGGTGATGCGTTTGACGGCAGCATTATGGAAAACGTGGTCGCGCCGTATTTTGGTTCGAAAATCGAATACCAAGTGCCATTTGGTTCGAACGTTTTAAGTCTGCCGAAGGCGCTGGTTCGCAAGATGTGTTCGCCAGCGGATTTGCTGCTGCTGGGTCGTCAGGATTATCTGGAGTTTTTCCGTCGCCTCGATGATTGGAGCGTCGGCAAGGATGATGCTTTGATCCTCGAACGATTGCGTATTCTGGTCGAGGAACGGCAGGGTTATCATCTCTTTCAATGTATTGAAGATGGCAAGAAAGCTCTCGCGACGATGGAAGTCGGACCGATTGACTATGAATATCCTGGTATTGATCTGCATCTGGGGTTGCCACGTGATCAATTCCAGCAATTCTCGTCGCCACTGGTCCAGGCGATCATCAAGAACCTCGATCAAACCGTGAAGCAGGCCGGCCTTCAATACGAGCAGATTGATATTGTATGCTGTACTGGTGGTACCGCGCGACTGGGCGCGATTCATGAAGCCCTGGCCCAAAGGTTGGGTGCGGAAAAACTGCAGCAGCACATGCCGTTTCATGCGGTTATCAACGGTCTGGCGGAACGGGCCGTGCAGATTGCCAAAGACGGCCGCTGATCAGTCCCGCATGATACCTTCGCAGTGTTTGCTGATGAACTCCAGGCTGCTTTGCCCTAAAAACTGCTGCTGATAACGTTTGGCCAGGGCACACGCATCCGCGATATGACCCTGGTTCCAGGCACTCAACGCGGCAATACGTTCACTAGGGTGAAAGCCAGGATATTTTTCCAGTCGCCGCATATTCAGTGCGGCCGCTTCCTGCCAACGTCCTTCATCCATCAGTTCCTTGCTATAACGCAGGCAAACACGCCAGTGCTCCGGCATGAGTCGACAGGCACGACCGACTTCCGCGCTGCGCATCGTCGGGTGCGAGGCCGCATACTCAGCCCAAGCCAGACGACTGGCCTGCACCATCAGCAGCAAAGCCACCAGCGCCATGCCCATGCGCGCCCAGGGAAGGGGTAGGGACCTTAAACGAAGCGGCGGCAGAAGACTGCAGAGCAAACTCAAGAGTAATCCAAAGAAGATAATGCCGATGGGCATCATGAGCGGAAACTGAAAGATGGATTCCGTCAGCAGAATAAGCCCCAGATTTGCGGCCAGAATTGCTCGATCCTCGGGATCCCCAAAGCGATGAGCGGCAGCCAGGGCCTTGGCCAAAAGGCCCAAAAAGCCCAGGATCAAAGCACAGCCGAGCGGCAGTCCCAATTCACTGCACAGCCGCAGCAATTCATTCTGCGGATTGTCCACCACTCGTGTTTCCGAACGGAAGGGCGAGGCTTCCTTCAGCACATAAGCGGGCGACGCCTGCTCATAGCTGCCTCGACCAAAGCCGAGCCACGGTCGGTCCTTGATCATATCCATAGTCCTTTGCCACAGAAAGATCCGACCGGACATGCTGCCAAAAGTCTGATTGAGAATAGCGGCATCGGTGGCCTGCGTCGCGCTATTGACGAGATGCGGCCTCGTGCCTTCAAAATGTTTGAGGACCGGCCGGGCTACAAAAAAACTAAACAGGGCCGTGGCCAGCACGATGGCAATGGCTTCCTTGCCCTGCAAACGTTGAGCGATAATGGCAAAGGCCAAAAGCAGACAGACCCCGATGAGAACAGAGCGGCAGACAATCAGCAGGGGATAGGACAGCATGCAGCCACAAGCCAAAATCAAAATGGCCCGAGGCAGAAAACCTTTCTCGCGCGAAAGAAGATAAAGGGCGAGGGCCAGGCTCAAACCCAGATACTGGGCAATCATGTTGATATTGGTCAGTGTCTCGGGACCGAGCCCACTCGAAGGAAACCAGGGGAGGGAAGCACCTGCGAGCTGACCCAGACCCAACCCAGCGATGTTGACTGCCAGGAGCGTGTTGAGCCAGCCTAAAGTGTAAAGAAAATTTTCCTCTTTCTTAAGAAGATGCAGGCAGAGGAAACTGACACAAAGCAGTGTAATATCCCGGCTGATGCCCATGGACGTGCTGCCGGCCCCGGAGCGCAAGGTGTCCAGCACGAGCTGCAAAACTGTCCAGCCTAGTATGATTCCCAGCAATACGGTCACTTCACGCAGACGCTCTCGCAGCGAACGATCGAACATGATCGTGATGCAGGCCGCACCCGTGAGCACCAGAAGTCCAATCAGTCGCGCCGGAATATAAGGATCCTGCAGCCCTGGAAAGAAACCGAGTGTGGAGCTTAACAAAAGACCGAGAAAAAGTCCGACCAGCATGGCAACTCCCTGCTCTCGAAATCTCACAGCATCCATTGTCAAGATACAGGAAAATCCGAGGGTAAGGAAATAGACATTGTCATACCCACCACCAAAGCGAAGGCCCACCGGACTCGGCCCATGCCGGTGCTTCTTTTTCTAAAGTAAGAGCTTTTAAATGGGGGTAAATCGCTATTTCTCTCCACGAAATCACTTGGATGCACCCCTTCCATTCTCTGGATCGAGATTAGCTCAAGCCCTTGCGGCCCAAAGGCTTGGCTCTGAGTGAATTCTGCCGAAGAACGGGCTTGGAGTTTTACATGAACTTTTGGATTGTCATCCTGCTGCTTATCGCCTTCCCCGGAACCACTGTGGCCGAGGAAGCGGTCAATTTCGTGATTGAGGGCGAAACCTTTCACGCGCGGCAGGACAATGTGCACTTGGCAGGAATTACTGCTGACGAGTTGTCGGAATCCGAAATTCTCCAGATCTTTCGCGAACAACGCTATGAGCATTCGACCGAGTATGTCATGGAATATAACAAGTATTCCTACTGGGTCTTTGTCGTTGAGAATCGTAATCCAAAGCCCACGCAAATTTTTATGCGTTTTGGTGTGCTGATGGATGTCACCAAAGCCTGGCTTTACAAAAATGATGGGCTGCAGCCCTTGGCTCGTTATCCCGTGATTTTTGATATGCTCTATACCGAGATCCCGCCGGGTCGGTCGATTATCATGGGCATGCGGAAAAGCGGTGGGGACATGCGAGGCCGGGCGGCGGCGATCACCATTCATGATTTCCAAAGCGCCGCCTGGCTGGTCACGACCGAGCAGCACATGATGGGCAGCATCATCGGTGCGGTCGCTATCATGATCCTTTATAATATTGGCATGTACCTTTTCTTTCGCCGTATTTACTTTCTCTACTATACGATCTATAGCGCGGCTGGCATGTACTGCGTGGCCGTATTCAATGGCTATATGTCGTGGCATTTGCCAAGTCTTGGCCTGGGTTTAGCCGTGGCCGGGGTTGGTCTCATCTTGTTTTGCAACAGTGCCCTGGCCTTACGAAACACCCAACCCCGGCTCTATAAAATCTCCCTAGGGGTTCTTGTTTACTGCATTGCCTTCGGACTGTTTATGCTGGTTGTTCCGAAATGGAACGCCCTCGCCATCAGCATGCCTCTTATCCTTATGTTTTGCGTCTACACCTCTGTCCAGCGCAGCTTGGACGGCTTTCGGCCCGCTGTCTACCTCGTGATTGGCTGGATTGTCCTTTTGGCCTCAGCTCTGTTCTCCATGTTGAACGTCGCATTCTTTGGGACAGCCTGGTTTTCCAACATAGGTCCCTGGGGCTTTGCCATCGAAATTTGCTTCTTCTCCTTTGCGATTGGCCAGAAAGTGCGTTTGTCCGAGCAGAGGGCCTTGCGCGAAAGCGAGCACGCTTTCAATCAGTTGAAAAAAGTTTTCTATCCGCACCAGATCGAGCAGATCAAAGGCGGCGTCGAGTTGGAAAAAACCATGCCCACCGGTAAGGGAGAGGCCGCTGTCATCAGCTTTGACATTGTTGAAAGTTCAAAAATCCAACAGCCGCGGGCCAAAGCCTTTATTGAAAATTCCATTAAAAGCTGCGTGTCGATTATCAGTGAAAATTATGATCCGAAGCAGCTGCGAGCCAACGGCTATCGCATCAAGGAAGTTGGAGACGGGTTCCTCTGCTCGGTGGGATATCCATTCCAATTGCCTCAGGGTATGTCCTCGGCGGAGTGTGCGGTGGAACTGAGCCTTCGCTTTATTCATATTTTCCAGAGTCAGGTCAATCAGCTGCTGGACCACGAACCTGTTTACTGCTCCATTGGTATTGCTCTGGATTCCCTGGAAGGCTATTTCCCGAAGGTGGGAACGATTGAATATGATGTGTACGGACGAGCTGTGATTCTGGCAACCCGCTATGAATCCTTCCGGCGCCAATTGTTCCCAACCGGTGTTCCAGGGCATATCCTGACCCTGCATGAAAAAGTTTATGAGCAGCTGCCGCCCATTCTTCAGGCCACCTTTCAGGAAGTGGATTTGCATCGGGCCCACATGGTGGTGCGCGATGACCTCATGGCATCCAAAATTTATTTCCGGGTGATGCAACCGGCCGAAGTTTTGAATTCGACACAGGCAGCGAGTTAAACGTGGGAGACGCAATGTTCCGTTTGCTGATCCTCATCAGCTGGATGTTCGTCATGCCTTCAGCGCTGGGAGCTGAAGAGGACCCCACCTTTATCATTGAATCCGACCGCTTCTCGATGCGCCAGGCCAATGATTACCGGGTTGGCAACATGAAGCAGGCGCTGACTGACGCCGAAATGCTCAAAATTTTCAATGACCATGCCTATGAAAAAACTGACCGCTT
Organism: Oligoflexus sp.; assembly: GCF_035638955.1. Classification (GTDB taxonomy): domain Bacteria; phylum Bdellovibrionota_B; class Oligoflexia; order Oligoflexales; family Oligoflexaceae; genus Oligoflexus. The sequence continues at coordinate 63,752 of NZ_DASQYZ010000397.1, forward strand.
TACCATGAAATACAAACAGTATCTCTATTTCGTCTATGTCCTGGATAATCGAAGTGGTCGCACGCAGACGGTCTATTTACGCTACCCGATGTGGTTTAAGGACTCCAAAACCTGGCTGCTTCAGGGGCAGACTCTAATTCCCTTGAAGGACTATCCCCGGTGGGGCGATACCCATTATATTGAACTGCCGCCCGGCGTTCATCGTATGATAGGGCGACGTTTTGCGGAAACGGAGCAGGCCGGCAAGGCGGTTGGAGTTAAGATTTACGATTTCGAAACTCTTGAAAAGGATTGGCGGGGTTTCGAAATCTACATGTCCACTGTCTTTAGTGCGGTGGTCGTCATGATGTTCTATAACTTTGGCATGTACCTCGTGTATCGCCGTATATATTTCCTTTTCTATATCATTTACAGCGGCGCGGCCCTTTATGCATTGGCTATGATTTCAGGGTATTTGCCTTATCAAGTCCCACTTTTGAGCCTGGGTGGCCTCGTGGGAGCTGTGGCCCTGCTGCTCTTTTGCAACTCGTCACTCAACCTCAGGCGAAAACATCGTCGCCTGTTTCAGTCCTCGCTCGTCTGCGGCGGCATCTGCCTCGCATTGTCGGTTTTTTCCATGATAACTGGTCACTGGGGAGGCTTTTCCCTCGCCATGCCTATTGTTATGAGCTACTGCCTTGTCGTTTCCGTTGCCAGTTTGCGCAGTGGTTATCGGCCAGCCTTATACTTCGTACTGGGCTGGGGCATTTTTCTGGTTTGCTGCAGCCTTGTCGTGATCAACGTCGCCCTATGGAGCCTTTCCTATTTCAATCACCTGGCGATCTTTGGTTTTGCGGCGGAAATCAGCCTCTTCTCGTTTGCAATCGGGCAGAAGGTCCGCCTTGCCGAGCAGGAAGCCATGCGTGCCAACGAGCATGCATTCAATCAACTGAAGAAAGTCTTCTATCCGCATCAGATTGATAAGATCAAGGACGGGTTGGCGATTGAAGAAACCATGCCCACTAGCGAGAAGGAAGCCTGTGCGCTATGCTTTGACATCATTGGCAGCTCGCGCATCAAAAGCACGCTGGGGCGTCCCTTTATCGAGGATTCGATCAAAGCCTGCGAATCGTCCCTGACGGAACACTATGACGGCAACACCATGGCCGCCACGGGCTATCGTGTGAAGGAAATGGGCGACGGTTTTCTGTGTACTGTCGGCTATCCTTTTCAAACCGTGGATCATCAAAATCCGGCCGTGTCGGCTGTCGAGCTGGCTCTCAACTTCGTCAGAATTTTCCAACAGCACGTGGATACACTGGCTCCCGATGAGCTGATTTTTTGTTCAGTCGGTTTGGCCTTTGGCCGTATTCAAGGCCATTTTCCCAAGGTGGGTGTTGCGGAATATGAAGTGGACGGACGAGCCGTGGATCTTGCACAGCGTTATGAGTCGTTCCGCAAGAGCTATTTTCCCAATGGTCCCAGCGGCCATATCATAACGGTGCATACCTTGCTGTATGAACAGCTGCCTTTCCATCTGCAAAACGTCTTTACCAAAGTCAATCTGCGCGACGCCCAGATTGTCATGCGAGATGACCCAGGCGTCACTCATCTCTACTATTGCTTATTAAGCCCACATGCTGTCCGTGATGCCCAACAGGTTTCCGCCTGAAAGATGATATATTCCAAAAAAATATATGATTATCGAAATAAATTCGACGACTCTCGGTTCGTTTTGCGGCAAATTCGCAACGGACGGTTTGACACTATTTGCAAAATAGGGCACTCTAAGAATCCACTAAAATGGGTCAGCACGATGATGGACGAAACTCCTTCCGCCACAGGTTTTTTATTCTGTTGATGCAAAAGGCTCACAGTATTTTTTCTGACATTTCGCTTGATCTTTATTTTGAGTTGCCACCTGGTAGGGATACTGGAGGCAATTTATGCTGAGAGGAATTGCACGATGCAGCCATCAGAGCTTTCTGTTGTAGGATTAGGTAGCGGCCATCTGGATCATGTCACCTTAGGCGGATTGGCTCTGCTGAAGGATGCTGATGCCATCATTCAGGATGGTTATCTGAACGCTGATCTTGGAACGGTGGGATCCCCACACAAACGTAACATTGTTCATGCTGCCACGCAGGATGTGGGGCGCATGGAAGCCGAATGTCGTCAGGTTGTCGACCTGATCCGCAGCGGATCGAAAGTGGTGCGCCTGACTTATGATGATCCAGATCATAAGAAGCGCCTTGAGCTCGAATTGAAAATCCTGCGCCGCCTGGGTGTTAAGAAGCGTTTTGTACCAAGCCTGCAGGCCCTGCATCACGAGGCCTGGAATCTGCGGCTGCCGTGGCTGTCTGAAGCCGCGCCCAGCAATTTTCGGGTGATTCCCTCGACCCAGGTACGGGGTGATCGCAATTTCTGGCGGTATCTGGCGGACGAAGCGCAAACCCTGGCCTTGGATGTCGGTCGCGGGAAACTCGAGAATTTTATGGAGCGACTTTTACTTGCGGGAGCGGATCCTGAGCGACCGGTGGCATTGGTCGATCATCATCCCACGCAAAGTCCCATCTGCTGGCTGACCACGCTCGAGGAGGTGGACGAGCTTTTGCCGCAATGGAAACCGCAGGGCGCGACCATTGTTTATATCGGGACATGGCCCCACGCGATACGGGATACCGAGTCGAATAAAAGTTTTTGGGGTTCTTTGGAAGCGGCCGCTGAAGTCTGGTTGCGTGCGCAAAGGGCCCAGCGAGCTTAAAGGAGGGGCGGGGACGTTGATCCCCGCTGTCTTGGGATCAGCCTTTGATCGCCTGATAACGAACCACACCGCCTACGATCTTTCGCGCAATGTTTTCACGCTTGGGCCGGCGGGCCTGAATGTGAACGACCGAGCGATCATAACTAATAATCACTTTATCAAAAGGCACTTGGAGTTCGTCGAGAGTCTCGGCGATTCTCTTCAATGAGGCGCCTTTGCACACGATATCCACAGCGGCTTTGTCGTCTTCCGCCATATGCCAGCTTTCGGGTGAACCGAACATGGCTGCGTTCAATTCACGGCTACGGAAGCCGGAAACGATCGTAATATGTTTGCCGAGTTTTTCCTTCAAAGGATCCAGCACCATGGTGCAGAGATACTTGAGGTTCTCGATCTGCGTTTCGCTTGGGGTGTTGCTGATGTTCTTCTTCTTGCCCAGCTCGGTCCAGGTCAGCTGCTCCAGCGTGAAGTAGCGCGACAGCATGGGTTCCACTTCAAACTCTCCAGAGATGGGCAGAACCTCGACAGCCGTTTCCAAATACTCTGATGTTCTTGTCGCCATAGTAGGGCCTTTCCTTTCAAACCATGTCTGGCAAGCAGCGACAGGCTGCCTACTCTTGAATCATAGCAGTAGCCTTTATGGCGTGCAATGGCGGCGCTTTGCCGGCTGCTGGGTAAAGTTTTCCGGCTCCGGCCAGTCCAGAGCCCTTGCTGGCCTCACCTTCCTGCGTCCCCCTATTCTGGCTTTGCACACCAGGAGATTTTTGCCGACAATTAGACTCCATCAAGACAGAGGCTTCAATTCGTGTTAATGGTCGTTGTTCCATCCAGGAGACTTTCATGGTTGTAAAGAAAAAGGCTGGCAGCAAGGCGGTTGGTGATCGACGTAATTATCGTTACTACGACCTCATCATGGCCGCGTTCGTCTGTGTTCTCCTGTGTTCGAATCTCATCGGCGTGAGCAAGGTTGTAACGGTGGCTGGATTCACGTTCGGTGGCGGCAATCTGTTTTTCCCGTTGAGCTATCTGTTCGGAGATATCCTGACCGAAGTCTATGGCTATGCCCGGAGTCGTCGGGTTGTCTGGGCCGGGTTCGGGGCCATGATTTTTGCTTCGCTGATGGCCTGGATTGTCGTCACCCTGCCACCCGCCGAAGGTCATGCGGGGCAGGAGGCACTGGAACAAATTTTTGCGTCGACGCCGCGGATTGTGGCGGCTTCGATCTTTGCTTATTTTATCGGAGAAATGACCAACTCTTTTATTCTGGCGAAATTGAAAGTACGCACGGAAGGACGGTTTCTCTGGTTGCGTACGATTGGATCGACCATGGGTGGCGAGGCCATCGACAGCCTGCTCTTTTATCCGCTGGCCTTCTACGGCACCTGGTCGAATGATCTCTTGCTGAAGGTCATGCTGGCGAATTACGTGATTAAGGTGGGCTGGGAAGTCCTGGCTACGCCTTTGACCTATCGTATTGTGAGTTTTCTGAAGAAGAAGGAAGACGAAGATTACTTCGATCGCGACACCAATTTCACACCCTTTAGTTTGAAGGTGTGACTGACTCAGGGGATGACTATGCGTTTCAACCATTTTTGGATGGCCCTTACTCTGGCAACCACGGCACCTTTAGGGGCCGCACCAGCGCTGGAAAAATTGAAGACGGAAGCGGAAAAGACCGATTGGAAAAGGACGGGGCGCTACAGTGAAGTCGAAAGACTCTGCGAGGAGTTTCCCAAACATTTTCCTAAACAGGTCGTTTGTCAGAAATTTGGAACGACGCCCGAGGGTCGTCCCATGCTTTCGCTTGTGATAGGGGATACAAAAAAGCGGGATCGCCCGGTTATCCTGTTCCAAGGCGGTATTCACGCCGGTGAGATCGATGGCAAGGATGCCGGTTTTCTTTTTATTCGGGAAGTCCTGGAAGGCAAGCGCCTTCCCGGCATTTTGCAGAAGGCCACGCTGGTTTTTGTACCTGTGTTCAATGTCGATGGTCATGAGCGGTTTGGGAAAAACAACCGGCCGAACCAGGTCGGCCCCGAGGAAATGGGCTGGCGCACCACAGCGCAGAATTACAATTTGAATCGCGATTATTTGAAGGCCGATGCTCCCGAGATGCGCGCCATGCACGAACTTTTGAATCGTTGGGATCCTTTGGTTTACGTGGATCTGCATGTGACAGACGGAGCTCAGTTTCAGCATGATATTGCCGTGATGGTGGAACCGACTCTGGCGGGACCGGAGCCGCTGAAAACAGCAGGGGTCGCCTTGCGCGATCAGATCATGATCGACCTCGCGCAGTTCGGTCATAAACCACTTTGGTTCTATCCCAGCTTTGAAGAGGATGATGATCCCACCAGTGGCATCGCCGCTCGGCCGCAGCCACCGCGTTTTTCCAACGGCTATTGGGGTCTGCGCAATCGCTTTGGTATTCTGGTCGAAACTCATTCCTGGCGCGATTATGCGCATCGCTGTCGGGCCACGGTGGCGAGTCTGGATTCCATCGTGAAGGCGACAGCGGCCAACGGCAAGGCCTGGCGTGCAGCGGCGGAAGCGGCCGATCGCGAAATGAGTCAGCTGGCTGGGAAAACGGCGATCTTAAGCTATAAAAATTCCGATAAGGTCGAGAATTTTGATTTTCTGGGCTATAGGTACGTTCGCCGTGATTCGCCTGTCTCGGGTCAACTGATGACCGTCTATGATCCGACGCAACCTGAAGTGTGGAAAATGCCTCTCAAGAAAGAGGTCGTGCCGGGTCAGCAGGTTGCCGCTCCTGCCTCGGGCTATGTCGTGCCCGTAGCCTACCGTAACCTGGTCGAACCACGTTTAAAATCCCATGCTTTACAGTATCAGGTGCTGAACCAGAGCCAGGATGTGACGGCATCGGTTTATCAGATCACCGACGTCAAGCTTGCTTCCAGTAGTTATGAATCGCATCAAAGAGCTGAATACAAAGGCAAGTGGAGCCAGGCTCAGGAAAAAATCAATGCTGGCTCACTCTGGGTTCCCATCGCGCAGCCCGGCGCCATCCTTCTCATGCAGCTCCTGGAACCTGAAAGTCCCGATTCATTCCTGACCTGGGGATACATGAACGAAGTTTTCGAGCGTAAGGAATATATGGAGCCTTATGTCGCCGAAAGCGTCGCGCAGGAGATGCTGAAGGATCCAGCTGTGAAGCAGGAATTCGAAAAAAAGCTGGCGGATGATCCAGCCTTTGCGAAAAGCCCTCAGGCCCGGCTGGATTTTTTCTATCGCCGCCATCCGAGTTATGATGAGCGCATGAATCGTTATCCCATCCTCCGCCTCGAAACAGGGCCGCAGATTTTGACGAGTAAGGTGAAATAAAGCTCTAAGCAACCGTGCCGATGGGGAAGCTGAAACGCTTCCCCTGGACAACGTGGCTCTGCATAGCTGCATTTCATCCTGCCCTGCGCATGGACGCAGTCATAAGTGTCTCGGCTGAAAACTTCATGTGTAGGACCGTTCCGCCACCTTCTGCATCCTCCATGGATATAGTGCCCCCGAGTTCCGAGCAGATGCTTTTAATCGCACTGAGGCCCACACCCCTGCCGCTGGTTTGGCTGGTGGCCTCCGCTGTGCTTACGCCATCGAAGAAAAGGACATCCGTCAGCGACTGTCCAGGCCCGGGAACAAAACCCTTCTCCTCGGCCTTTTTCCTGAGGACTGACCAGTTGATGCCGGCACCATTGTCGGTGACCTTCAGTTCAATCTGAGAACCGCGTGGCAGAGCCTCGATCCGGATCAGCGCAGGCCTGACGCTTTGATTCCGCTCGAGAGGGCGAATGAAGCCGTGATCCATGGCGTTCGAGACAGCATGCAGAAGCATTTTATGGATGACGGGCAGAACTTCAGGCTTCCAGTCGAGAACATGATCGAGAACCATAAGGCCCTCCTGGGGACAGCCGGCTCTGCTCAGACGTTCCTTCATGTCCGCAGCGTATAGATTGGCATAGTCATACAGGTCGGACGCAGCTGCCTCGACACCCCCCTGGCTCGGCTGAAAGGCATTCACGAGCTGCTCATAATCCTCACAGGAGAGGCTGAGAGCCTTCCATCTGTCCCTAATCTGTGATGGGGAAAGCGCTGCAGATGGGACCAGGGCCGACTCCATTTCATGGATGCCGCCGGCCAGAAGCTTGAGACCGAGCGTTCGCGCCGCCCCCTTCCAGGTATGAAGCCTTCGCAACGCGGCGGGCTGATCCTCAGACTGAAGGACGCTTTCACCAAGTTTGGCCCATTCCTCCCTGAATTCCGCGAAGAGGCTGCGAATGTGCAGTATTTTTCCGCCCAGCACTTCCTCGAGCTTTTTCCGGAGGAGCTCTACTCTTTCCGATTCCTCGCGAGCCTTTTTTTCGATCGCCCGGAGCGAGGTGATATCACGGACAGACACAAGAAAGCGGGTGATGAGCCCTTTGGCATTAAAGAGCGGCTGCCAATGAAGAGCCAGGATGGACTCCCCATGGTGCACCTCGATGGGCAGATGAGCCTCATTGAATTCCCAGCTCAGCTGGTCGCTTCCCAAACATGCCTGAAGAGTCTCCCGGGCAATGACACCCTGATCGGAAGAACCGGATTCGGCTGCAAAGAGGAGCTCTAAAAATAGCCCACCTCCAAGTGACTCTGGCTTCTTTTCGAAAATTCTATCAAGGTGCGGGGAGTATCCATTCTGGATCCGAAGGTCCTCGCCAAGCACCAGGATGCCCTCATTGATATGATCGAGAACCTCCTTCATTTTCTGCCGGCTTCGTTTAATCATCGCAGCCTGCCGACCGACCAGCACAAGTGCGCCGCAAACGAGAAGCGCAAGGCCACCGGCCACCATAGATACGATTCTGAATTTGCCCAAGAGCTGAATCTGCTCAGCCTGCATCCGGTTTTGATCTGATAGTGTTTGATTGCGCAGCTGCATGTATTTTTTACCGGCGTCCTCAGTAAGCAGCTCCTTTTGCAGGTCAACGTACTTTGTAAGGTAATTTAAGGCGTCTTTATGATGTGCCAAAACCCTATGGGCTTCAGTCAGCTGCAAGTAAATGCTTTGGAGATCCTGTTTGAACTCTGCTGGCACGATCTTCAAGGCCTTTTCCGCTGCTTTAAGGGCCAGTTCCGGCTGATGATTCAGACGATAGGATTCAGCCACGCTCGTTAAAGACGAAGCGGTCCATTCCAGTAAGCCCAGCTGCTCAAATGCATTTACGGCTTTTTCTCCATAGGAAATTGCTGTTTTGTAATTCTTTACTATATTGTAGGCCTTGTTCAAACCATAGTACGAGTAAGCATGAACTTCAAAATCTTGAAGCTGCTCACCGAGATCCCCTGTTTTTAAAAAGTATGGAATGGCCTGCTCGGCGGCAGCAGAATCGGCCTTTTCCGCTAAGCCGAAGCCAAAATTATAATATACGTCAGCGCACGTTCGGCGTATTCTTTTGGCAATGCAGATAGCATCAAGATTTTTATATATAAGCTCGGATTCCGATAGCTGGCCCAGGTTCGCCAGGACATTGGCAAGAATCAGGAATGTTTTCGCGTCCAATGCAGACAAAGTGCTATCCGGATGTCCCAGTATTTCCTGTAATTCATTTATCAGTAGAGGAATCTCCCGGTGCTGCGCCGCTCTTGTGGAAAGTTGATAGGCTATATAAGACAAGGCATAAGCTTTCACATGAGGGTCTTCGATCTGATGCACCACGGTCAAGAATCGATCCTTCAGCTCAAAAAATTCATCCTGATAATGGTTAACTCTTTGAAAGAGCCACAAGAACTGAATCTCCTTCAGTGATACTGGCAATTTGCTGCGATTGATCAGCTCCTCTGTGTCTTTTAAAATAGCCCCGGCATCCAACCCAAGATCCGCTTTTAAAGAATCTTCTATAACAAAACTTATCAACCATCCAGCTCGCGCCTTTATAAGATCACCCTGTTCCTGCGCTGGCCGATCCCATATAGCACGAAGATGCTGAATTAAGCTCTTTGGGTTATCCAAGCCTTGCCGAAAAAGCTCGTCACGGTCAACGCTGGTCAAGACCGGTTTTTTCAATATGTCCTCAAGCGATTCCTCATTGGCCTCAGCCCACTGAGGCACCGCCAGAAGCCAGAACATGATCAAAAGTAAAAATCTCATAATTTTCCCGCTAATTCATGGGAGGCAATGGACGCTTGATCGGTTGGATTTTTCCGGCCGACATTATTTGTTTAAGGATATCCAAAGACTGCTCAGGAAAAAAGGAGTCTTTCCTTGAACCGCATTATGGTCGGGTGCCTTGATCTTGGATTCAGGCTCACGCACTGAATTTCAAATGTTCATTGGTTGCTGCAAAGCCCTTGACCAGCAGACTGCCCTCACCCTGGTCATTGGCGAGAAGATGAGTGTCGCCCTGGAAGCTGCGACACAGCTCCCTGACCGCCGAGAGGCTCACCCCCCGTCCGCTGGTGGCCGAGGTCTCCTGACCCGTGGAGCGGCTCGTGAACATGTCGCGCATCAGGGACTGGTAGGCTTCGATCTCCTCGCGAAGCACCGTAAGGGCTTGACTGATGACCTCCGCCTTCCGCACGGAAAGGGCGCTTTCCAGGGTTGTGTTGCGTTTGCAGAAGCTGAGCGAGGGGAAGCAAGGATTGGCGAACGATCATGCAGCGACGGAATAGAAGATCTCTGCAGAGGTATTGCCCTCTGCTCTGACCTCCCGTTTTCGAATTATTCTCATCGACTCAAAGCCATTAATTGTAATCCTTGCAGTTCGGAATCTCCCAAAGCCCAAGGTGGCTCTGCATAGCTGCTTGATGGGCCTATGGTCCTGCTCGATAATGTTGTTCAAATATTTGTTCTGACGAATTTCGATATCGGCTCCAGCGTCGCCATTATAGTCATTGATCGCAGATGTGTTGGCTCCGCTTTTGTCGATAGTGATTTTTATCGGTTCACCGTTTGACTTGATTGCCTTGCACAGGAAGCGCTTTGCAGCTTTTCCATCCCGCTTTGCCGTGAGCAGATAGTCCACGGTATCGCCTTCCTTATCCACAGCCCGGTAGAGGTATTTCCACTGGCCTTTGACCTTGATTTACGTCTCGTCCAGGCACCAGCTTTTGCCCAAAGGCCGCTTGAGCCGGCGCACAGCCTTTTCCAGCCCTGGCGTGAACTTGATGCAGGGCCCCGGAAAGAATGACTATAAAATAAGCGGCCAGCTAAAATTACTGGGAAATTTTGGAATTACGACTTTCGTGAAAGCCTTAATATCAAGGGCCTGCTGAAATTCCAGGCATTCTTTCCGGGGCTCTGGTCAAGGTTCCTGCCCAAAAATTCTGCTGAATGTCCCGTCGCTTTTTACTTTACGAATCGCCTTTGCCAGTCGATGAGCAAGCCCTTCATGTTTTTTTGCCATAAAAATATAAAGTGGGGCTTTGTGTAGTGAATCGCTAAGAAAAACTTCACGTTTTGTTTCTGTTTTGGCAATTTCGAGCGCTTCCATTAAGGTAACGAGTATACTATCCACACGATTCGTTCGCAGCATTTCCATGCGATTGGCGCTCTG
>NZ_DASQYZ010000398.1:0-19853 GCF_035638955.1 Oligoflexus sp.
GAGAAGCCTTGACTTGCTGGGGCGAGGGTTCTAGAACTGCCTCCATGTTCACTGGAGGACTTTCGATGAAACTTGCTTGCTCCCAAACCCTACTTGCACTTTCGCTTGTGACGCTGGCGCCCCTTGCTCACGCCAGAAAAATTGATCCTGCACCCTTTCATCCAGAAAAAGCCCCCGCACTCGTCGGACCTTATGCGCCGAACCAGCGACTGGCATCAGCCGAACGACTGGCTGGCGGGCAATTGCAGGGCCCCGAGGAAATTGCGATTGATGCGGATGGTTATGTTTATACAGGGACAGCTGACGGTACGATCAAAAAGATCTCACGTCAGGGCGAGGTCACAACTTTCGCGAACACGGGTGGACATCCCCTGGGTCTGGACTTTGATGCCGCCGGCCAGCTGCTGGTGGCTGAGCCTTATTCCGGCTTGCTGCGGGTCACTGCGGACGGCAAGGTGACAATCCTGGTTCAGGACTATGAGGGCGAAAAGCTTGGGCTGGTGGATGACGTGAAAGTGGCCAGCGATGGCCGTATCTACTTCACCGAAGCCAGTCGCAAGTATCCTTTGGATAAGTATCAGCTCGATTTCCTGGAGGCTCGTGCCAACGGACGCTTGTTCCGCTACGATCCTCTGACCGCGGAAACCGAGCTTCTGCTGGATAATCTTTATTTCGCCAACGGCATTGCATTGTCTGCTGAAGAAGACTTTCTGATCGTCGCGGAAACCTCACGCTACCGCTTGACCCGTTACTGGTTGCAAGGCCCTCGCGCCGGCGAACGTGAAATTTTCCTCGATAACCTGCCTGGTCTTCCCGATACGATCTCGTCCAACGGTGAAGGCACGATCTGGGTTGCTTATTTTTCGGTCCGTGATCGTTTGATTGATGGTTTGCAGCCTTACCCGTGGCTTAAAGGTCTGCTTGCTAAATTGCCAACCAAACTTCTGCCGAAACCCAAGGCCTATAGCCTGGTCGTCGCTTATGATGAAAACGGCAACGTTCTGCAAGCCCTGCATGACCCGACGGGCAAGAATATTGGTAACATCACGTCGGTTGAAGAGTACAAGGGTGAGCTGTACATGGGTTCACTCACAGGCGACGCGATTGGTGTGATTCGTATCGAAGACTGATTACCTTTTGTGAATTAAACTTCATTGCTAATTTAGATTATCAGATAACACCTGATGTTCCATCCCCTCGGAACACAGGTGTTTTTAATTTTTGTGAATGTGTCTTTCCTCACTTTCCTGCCTAGATACAGCAAAGCCCATGTTTCCAAAATTTATTTTCTTTTTTGAGGGGAATCTCTTATGCGGAAGTACGAAATCCTATGGTTTCTGATGTTTCTGACTGCGTGCGGTGCCGGTCACGACTCGCAGCCAGCGGCTCTGTCTTCAGACTATGCTCAGGATGTTGCGGAAGAGCGATTGAATCTTCTGGACCCGGGAAAGACTGGTGCGTATAGCGTTCGCACCTACACGCCGCGAGCTGCAGGTTCGGGCTATAAATCAGCCATAGTCTATTATCCCAGTGTCGAGGCTGGTAACCTTTTACCAGCGATCACGCTCACCGGCGGATTCACCAACACCAAGGAGCAGTTTTCGTGGCTGGCCAAGCACCTGGCGAGCCATGGGATTGTTACGATTGCCTTCACGCCCACGAGCAATATGGTCGGCAATGCTCAGGTTTGGGCCAATGGCCACAAAGCGTCTCTGGCAACACTGGTGAAGGAAGAAAGCAATCCGTCGAGTCCTTTGTATGGCCGCATTAACACCAAACGCATGGGCGTCTCGGGATATTCCTATGGTGGTGCCGGTGCAATCCTCGCGGCGAATCAATCGCCTGATTTGGTAGCAGCTGCCATTCCTCTCTCGGCTTATCAGCCTGCGCGTCCCACCTCGTCCATTCCTTATCTCTTCATCACCGGTACTGCAGATACCGTAGCGTCACCGACGGCAATCCTGAATGTGTTCAACCGAACCAACACCGGGCAACCCAAAGCTTTTGCTCGTTTCCGTGGTGTGACGCATTTTGATTTGCTGAACGGTGGGCGTTCGCACGAGTCCATTGGCCGTTTTGTAGCCGCGTGGAGTCTGCGTTTCCTGGGTGATAATACGGAATATGCGACTTATCTGAACGGGGATATGGCCAAGAAGCAGTCCGCGGATAAATCCGTATTCGCGTCATCGAGGGACTATATTTACGAGGAGTAGATTGTAGCCATCCTCAACAAGTCTGAATTGGGTGAACCTCCGCAAAATGATTGAAAGCGGAGGCTTACTCCTTACCCATAGTCTTCTGCCAATAACCTTTTAGAAAAAATTCAAGTTCCTTACCCAAATGCGCGACACCCTTTGTAGCGAACTGCGTATTCTGGCGGGATTTTTACCGATTCCGCAGAATCATGGCGTCGAATGCAACGGAGTCCCCATGAACGTTTGGAAGCTGCTGGTATTCTTTCTGCTTGGAAATATTCTGGTGCCCCAGCTGGTGGTAGCCAAGGAATACCCTAGGCTGATCAAAGGCGTGCTCGACGTTCGGGGTTGGGATTTTGAGAAGGATGGGCCTATCCCGCTGGAGGGTGAGGCTGAGTTTTATTGGGACCGGTTTATGGACCCGAATCCCTCGAACTGGGATGGGAGCATTAAGCCTGTTTATATCGATGTGAATGGGGGTTGGCAAAAGGCGGGGTTTTCAGTTTACGGGAAGGGGACGTATCGGATCCGGATTGAGGGTGACCGCGCCGCTAAGTTGGCAATTGCAGACATGTGGGCCTGGACATCGGTCAGGCATTTTGTGAATGGAAGCCTGCTGTCAGCAACTGAACAAACTGTAGACGGGCAACTGGTGAGTCCTTTTCCGGCTGCGAGAACTCTTTCTGAAGCGCCTTCGCTCGACTATGACATGATATTTCATATTGAAAATCAGGATTTCTTCTTGGGCGGCATAGCCTCAATTTATGAGGTGGGGAGCCCTGAAACTGTATCCAAGAATTATATGAAGAAAAGCATTCTGAATGCCGGGATCTTTTTTGCCTTCATTACCCTGGCCATCTATAATCTTGGTCTTTTTGCCGTCAATCGCAGGGAGTGGGGGCCCCTCCTTCTGGCGAGCTTATGCCTCAGCATATGTGGTCTTTTAGCAGGCGGACCCGGAATCGCCGGAGTCGTATTTTCGTCCGTTGACCGCTTTCTCTATCTCAAGGTTTACAATCTCGCATTCTTTTGTGCGATTCCTATCATTTGGCTGTACATGAAGGTCATGTTTCCTGATTTTTGTCCAACAGGAGTGGTCAAATTCATGGTAGCGTTGAGCGTGCCCACACTCGTGGTGACGCTATTTTCTGCGCCAAGAATCTATCTGGAAATAAGCATGTATATTCAGATTCTTGGTCTTTTCTCCTTTTTTTCGGTCCTGGTTATGGCTACCCGGGCTGCCTTTAAAAAACAACTGGGAGCTTTGGTTTTCCTTCTCGGAAGCACCGTCAGTATAGTTTTTAGCGTCATCCAAATGCTGATCAACAAAGGGCTTTTACCATCCTTTCCAGCTGCAGCGATTGGCATGCTCTTCTTCTCCTTCAGCCAGTCGTTTATTCTGTCCATGCGCTTTGCTGAAATGTTGCGTAAGGTCCGACGGAGTGAAGTTGAAATTCGAACCCTCAATGAAGATTTAAGGGAAAAGGAAAAGGCCAGGACCTTATTTTTCCATAATACCTCGCATGAACTTCGGACACCGCTGAACGGTATCATTGGCTTTGTGGATCTTATCGAGCAAGGTCGATATGGGGAACTCACGGATGCGACTCGCGGGCAGTTGGTCAAGGTCAAAAACCTGGCCGTATCTCTGAAGCTCCAGGTTAATACCATCCTTGATTTGGCAAAATCCAAACAGGGAAAGCTTGACCTTAAGAATACCCAGTTTCCCCTGCGAATTCTGGTTCGCGACAGTCAAAACCTTGCGGAAGGCCTTAATCTCAAAAAGCCCCAGGTGCAATTCGCATTGGATACGCAAGGTCTTGATGCAGCATCGCTGTGGATTCATGACTACGAAAAAGTGTTTACCATCATCCGCAATCTGATCGGTAACGCCTTTAAGTTCACAGCTGTGGATAAAGCCAGCCAGGTCGGTCTACTTTTAAAATTGGAACCCGATCAGACTTTAAGGATTGTCGTCAGCGATACCGGCATTGGTATCCCCGCGAATCACATCGATAAAATCTTTCAGGAATTCCAGCAGGTGGACAGTGATGCCCGACGATCTTATGAGGGGACTGGTCTAGGGCTCGCCATGGTCCGGGATCTGGTCAGTCTCATGAAGGGAACGATCGAAGTCAAATCCCAGGAGGGACTGGGGTCAACGTTCTCAGTCAAGATTCCCGCCCAGACCGTGATCCATGCGGAGCAGAGCGAGATTACTGTCGACTGGGCAAAATCGCAAAGCCCGCGGATCGCGCCTTCGCCTGGGCTCAGTGATGTTGCAAGAACGGACGCATCAAAACAGGAACCAGCCCATCGGCACCTTGTGCTGGTCGTGGATGACAACGAGATGAACTGTGAGGTGGTGCGGGATATTCTGTTAATGGAAGGCTACGAGGTTATGCTGGCTTTCGGAGGGCGGGACGCCTTGCTGAAACTTAGGGGACATCACCCTGACCTCGTGCTGCTCGATCTGATGATGCCTGAAGTGTCGGGTGAGGACGTGTTGCAGGCGATGCGGGCGGACCCGGAACTGGATAATATTCCGGTCATACTCTTAACGGCTCGTGCGACCGAAGAAGATCGTATTCATGGGCTGGAACTTGGGGCGGATGATTATCTGGCCAAACCCCTGATCGCTCGGGAACTGCTGCTGCGCGTTCATAACCTTCTGGTGCGGATTGAATCCACGCGGCTTCTCGAAGGTGTGGAACACCGGGAAAAAATGGCTTTGATGGGAGAGCTCTTAAGTGATCTGTCTCATGAATTGAAAAATATTCATCACGCAGATGCCTATAGCAGTAAGTCGTTGGTCGAACATGTGGAAGCCTTGCTTCAACTTTTCCCGAGCTTGCAAACTTCCGGCTTAAACGCTGAAATCCTCTTGGCAGAAGCGTCTGATATTACCGCTACCAATAGCAGGGAGCAGATGCTGTTATCCATGCTCCCTGGAAAACCCGATCGCTATGATCGGCGTCTTGCCATGTATCTTTCGGCGCTTCCCGTTGACTACGATTCTGTTGTGCCGATTTGGAAATGCTGCCAGGCCTTGCCATTGGAACAGAGGCGGGCTTTTGAAAGCCTTCTGGCGATGTTACAGCATGTGAGTGCCCTCAGCCAGAGTTCGGAAAGAACCCAGGAATTGATTACTGCAGTACTGGATTATGGTCGCTATCATAAAGGCGATAGTGCCGTTGACATCAATCGGGTGATCACGTCGTCACTTACATTTCTGCAAGCCAGGTTTCGCCGCGCCGGTATTAAGGTGGAAAACCAATTGGCCGCATACAATGTGCAAGCTTCGAGTTCCGATCTGCAGCAGATCGCACTTAATATCTTGAATAATGCGTATGATGCTGTGAAGGGCTTGGCCCCTGATCAGGAACGTCTAGTCGTCATTTCAGGAGTCGAAGATCACGAGCATAAAACCGTACGACTTCGGTTCGTGAATAAGGGACCTGTCATTCCTTCGGATGTTTTGCCCCATATCTTTGAGCGAAGGTTTACGACCAAAGGTGAAAAGGGCAGCGGGTTAGGACTTTATGTATCGCGTCGCCTGGCTGTTAAAAATCATGGTGACTTACAGGCTGTCAGCGGTGATGGGGTCACTGCTTTTGAGCTCACGCTCCGAAAGGCAGGGTGAACTCATGACGAGTTTTCGAAGCTTCCAACTGCTTTTGCTTATGCTTCTGATTAGCTGCAGTCCTAACAGCCTTCGTCCCCATGCGCAGGGTGGGGTCCTTGACCTAAGGAACATGGACCTCCAAGTCTCGGAGTCCTTGGCTCTGTCTGGAGAATGGGAGTTCCATTGGCAGAAGCTCTTAACGCCCGACACTATAAACAATGCCGGAGCCAATCAAGTTTGGATGAACGTGCCGATGATATGGACCCAGTCCAAAGAGAAGTTTCCGGCCTTTGGGTATGCAACCTATCGTTTGCGGGTACTTGTGAATAAGCCGCAGGAGTTAAGCCTGTCCTTTCCTTCCTCTATTTGGTCATCCTCGCGTATCTTTGTGAAAGGCAAAGAAATCGCCCAGTTTGGAACCGTCGGGCCTTCCCAGGAGACAACCAGGCCAGGGTTGGGTCGAAAGCTCCACACATTTTTCACGCAAGATGATTCGTTTGATCTGATTATCCAGGTCAGTAACTATGAGATTTTCATGGCTGGGATTACAGATCCCATAAGAGTTGGCTCGATCGACTCGTTAGCTACGTCAAGAGAGATATCGTTATCAGCCGATGTTTTTACCATAGGAGGCCTCATTGTTATGAGCCTCTACAACTTTTGTCTTTTTATGCTGCGTACAAGGGAACGATCGACTTTATGGTTTGGATTCCTCTGTCTGACGACTTGCGTTCATTTGATTGCAGCGCGAACTGGCATTTTGTTGATCATGATGCCTCAGATAGGCTATGAGACAAGACTTCGCATCTTCAATTTAAGTTGGGTTCTTGCCGTGCCTGCTTTTGCTTGGTTCACCTGGAATGCTTTCAAGCAATTCTATGCACGCTGGGTGTGTGTGCTCGTCTCAGCAAGTGCAGCGGGCTGCGCAGTTCTCATTGTGGCCACCCCAGCGCGAATTTTCGTAAATTCAGCAAACTTTACCCATTTTGTAGTAGTATTCGTTATCGTTTACACGTTCTATTCAATGCTGCGCGCTTGCCGCGCGAAAGCCAGCGACTCCTACATTTTTCTGAGTGGTTTAATGTTGATGATGTCTGGTGCCGCTGCTGACATTGTCTCTGTCAGGGGATTGATAGACTTGCCCCGTCTGAGTCATTTTGGGTTGTTGGGCTTTGTGCTCTTCCAGTCCTATATGATTGCACGTCGGTTCTCCCGCGCTTTTGAGAAGGCCGAACATCTGTCCGAGAACCTGCAGGTTGAAGTTAAAACTCAGACTCATAAACTTGAAATACAACGCGACAAGTTAATCGAGCAGAAAAAAGAATTGGTCCAGACCCACGAGGAGCTGCAGCGACATGATGAACAAAAAACCCGATTTTTCCAAAACATATCCCACGAGCTTCGTACGCCTTTGACACTTATTCTAGGGTCCCTGACCCAGGCGGAGCAGGAATCCAAGGATTCCAAACCTGTCCAGGTTGCTGCCAGAAATAGCCGGCGACTCCTGCGACTCGTGAACCAGCTGCTTGATTTCCAAAAGTTGTCAGCCGGTGAGGAGGACCTTCAACTTAAGAAGCTGGACCTTCACGCTTTTCTGAATTCCATTGCACAGTATGTTCAGCCGACCTGCGAGCAAAGGCGTATTGGATTTTTTCTGAATGTTATGTCCAATCAGATGGACCGGATCATGGTTAATGCCCATATCGATGCCTTGGAGAAAATCGTATTCAACTATCTTTCCAATGCCATGAAATTTACACCTCAGGGTGGCGAGATCCGCCTTATTTTGTCGGTTGTCGGGCATATGGCTCGAATTCAAGTGACAGATACCGGCCATGGAATTCCGCGGGTTAAGTTAGGCGCACTTTTCAAAGTATTCTCTCAAGTCGATGATTCCGCAAAACGAGAATTCGAAGGCACCGGCCTAGGCCTGGCCCTGGCCAAGGAACTGGCCACCCGCATGCAAGGCGGTGTAGGGGTGGAAAGCGTAGAAGGCAAGGGCAGTACCTTCTGGGTGGATCTGCCGCTTTGCTATGATGAAAGCCATACACTGGACCTGCTGGTGATTGATGAAGACGCCCATGTCCGACAGCAGATGGAAGACGAGCTGATGCAGAGGCCTATTTGTGAAAGCTTCCGTGTGGTGGGCACTGCGAAGGAAGCCCGAGCCATACTCAGCCGGTTCAGGGTGCATTGTGTGCTGGCAGATGCCGTCATGTCTGATGAGGATGGCCCGGCGCTGTTAGCTTATGTGGCTCAGGAGCAGCCTCACTGCAAACGTATTTTGATTACGGCCCGGGACCAAAGCCACCGCATCGTTCAGAAGGCCATCAATACGGCTAAAATTGACCGCATTTTCTATAAGCCGTTCACGCCCGAACTCTTTTCAGTGCTGAAAGTCATGGTGGACGAAGCCAAGATCCAGCAATCGGCGAAAATCCTCGACCTGCTTGTAATCGATGATGAAGAAAGCATCCTGAAAAGCATCCGCACGATGCTTCTGGATTCAGATATTGTGGAGACGTTCGAGCTGGTCAAAGATTTGGAACGCGCCAGGCAGATCATGCGATCACACCACATCCGTTGTGTGCTGGTCGATGCGAATCTGACTGCTGCCGATGGAACCGATTTTCTCATGGAAATTGCTGCTCTCCAACCAGAATGTCATCGCATTATGATCACCGGCGAAAGTGGCCCTGATGTTCTTGAAAAAGCTATTAACAAAGCCCGCATTGATCAGGTTATTTATAAACCCTTGCAGAAGCAAGACCTCCTGACCCGGCTCGATGAAGCCATTCGTCAAAGTCCTATTAAGGCTCAATCCGATCTGGAAGAAAGCCTGAGCCCCGACTATCAACCCAAAGATTGGCTACTGGCTGATGTTCAAGTCCCTCAGGAAACCAACCCCAGTCCCGAGGTTCTATTCGTACCGACTCGAGATGAAACGGTCCTGGTGGTGGACGACGTGGATGATATGCGCGATCTCATTCAGAATATTCTGCGCCGCCATGGTTATCGCGTAATGGGTGCCAGGAACGGCGAAGAGGCACTCCAACTCTTACAAAAACAGCCATTTGACCTCGTCATCACCGACTGGATGATGCCGCGCAAATCAGGACCCGAGTTGTTGGCTGACCTTCAAAAGGATCCCAAACTCTCAGGCATCCCTACCATTCTGCTCACCGCCAAGGGCGACGACGTGAGCAAGGTCGTGGCGGCGCGGGAAGGGGCCTCGGCCTATCTTGCGAAACCTTTTGATGAAGTCGAACTGCAAAGTACAGTCGCAAACCTCTTGAAACTGAAGGAAGGCGAGAAAACGATAGCCGCACTCAACCGCGACATTACAGAAAATATTCTCAAGCGCTTCCTGCCACCCCATCTCGTCAACGAAATCGCGCTCGGTCACCGCGAATTCATCAACGAAGCCAAACTCAGTCCAGTCACCATACTTTTTGCGGATCTCTGTCAGTTCACGAAAACATCTGAGGAACTCGGCCCACGCCGTATTTCTGAAGTCCTCAACCAATATTTCGACGCCATGACCGAGGTCATCTTCGAGGAAGGCGGCACCATCGATAAATTTATCGGTGACGCGGTTATGGTCATCTTCGGAGCCCCCGAGGACATGTCCGCAGAAAAACAGGCCGAAAAAGCCTGCCGCTGCGCCCTCCGCATGCAGGAAGGTCTAGCTATTTTAGGTCAGAAGTGGCAAGAAGAGGGCCTGCCGCGCTTCGAAATGCGCATCGGTATTCACCACGGTCCCGCCACGGTCGGCATGTTTGGTGGGGCCAGACGTTCGGATTACACGGTCATCGGTCCCACGGTCAATCTCGCGTCACGGGTCGAATCGGTGGCAGCTCCTGGTGAAGTGCTGTTAACTGCGGTCGTTCGCGATTATCTGCGGGATGATAACTGGGAGAAAGCAGGCAGCTTTAACCTGAAGGGTGTCGGCGATAGTGTCACGCTCTATCGCTTAAAGAGAGAGATTAAAAAAGCCGCTTAGAGGCACTCGACCTTATGTTTCGGAAAGTGAGTATGCAACCCTTGACCAAAAATTTGTTATGGATCGTTCCAGCCTTTGTGGCCGGAGTTCTCTTAGGTCTCTATGGATTGGGCAGGTCATCCGGTTCGGGTGATGATTGGGATCAACTGCGACAGCAAAATGCCGAACTCCAAGCCGCCTTGGACAGCGCGAAAAGCGAAAGGTCCCACCTCCAGACGGAGCTTTCTCGCATTGCTTCTGTAGATTTGGCAGACTACCTGCGACTTCGCAAAGAGGAAGAGCAGTTCCAAAAATCGCGCGAGATTTTAGGCAAGATTTTTATGGTGCTCTTTCACAACCTTTTGCAAGGTGTGCCCGAAGACCAGGTCGAGTTTGCACGCTCGGCGGCAGGCACGTCTACCGAAGGCACGGCGGCTTCAGAGCCGACACCTGAAACCATCTCCGAGTCTCAGGTCCCGGCCCCTGCTCCTGAAAAAAGTTCAATTCCCACCCCAGAAGCCCAGGCGACCAAGAGTGGAGCCACGTGGGTTCAAGCGGAAAAGGATTTTGGACAACTCAATCTCCACAAAGCCGAGAGCTTTTTGCAGTCAACCGCAATTCAGGATGTCGCCAGTGAGTCCACGGGCTTTCGGAAATTCAATTCCACCGACACCCGCATCGCAGCCCTGCAAGGCACCTTCACTGGTGATATCGTCTTTTTGGATCCCAAGAGGAAACCTTGGAATCTGGAGATGACTTTGAATAGCGAAACGAAAGACGGCATCCCTTCCGGACAATTTATCGTGCGTATCGTCGACGATAAAGGGAATCCCTCCACGATGAGTGGCAACGGCGACGTGCGTGCGATCGTGAAACCGGTCAGCTCGTCCAAGGCCTTGATCGTGCGGATAACCGAGACCCGTTATCTGCAGATGTATATCCTGGAACGTCAGGAGATCATCATTGGCAATTACTATGATGAAGTTCAGGTTGGAAAAGTGGAACGGGTGGGAAGCTTTCGTCTGCAAAGATAAACAAGCGGCCGAGACGGCCGCTATAAAGTGACGTTTAGAGACGTTTTCCTGATCGCATGAGCAGACGTCGATCGATGAGCAGCAGGGTATTTTGCTCCAATCCGTCATAGACGCGATAGGACCTTGTGATGCCGTCGCGGTTGATCGCATTCACCGGATACTGTTTGATAGCCACTTTTTGATAATCGTTCGGTGCAAGGGCCACCGTGTCGCCAGAAAGGGCAGTTGTCGTCAGTGTCATAGCGGAAACCAGAGACTTATCCACACCCAGGCCATATGTTTGTTCATCCCAAACAAAGAGCGCCGCTCGTCCGCCTTGCGTTCGCAGCATTTCCTCCAGAAGCTCTCGACTGGGAGGACCGCCGCCGCCGGCGAGGCCGCCGGCCAGGACAACCGATGTCATGGACAGTGCTAGAATGGTTGTTGTGCTAAGAAACTGAACTATTTTCATGAGTGACCCTTCTCCCCAACGATGCCACAGGCAAGGTTAAAAATCATCAAATCAGGACCGCTATAGTCCGGGTTTTCAAGGATGGAACAGAGTTCATGTGAAGCTTGTGCGATGGTATTATAAGCTTTTCGCAAGCCTTCCTTGTTCACCCCTCGGTGGAAACTTCGCATGAGGGATCCAGCATCCACGAGATCAATCATATCCACATGCAGATGCGCCATCTTTTTGATAAGAAAGTCCGGAGCGTTGACCACGATATTGAGTGTACCTTGAAATGTGCCGTCAGCATTCATCTTGAGTGCCTGCTTGGCCAGAAGTTCATCCAGTGTTTTCAAACCGTTGCGACCATATTCCAAAACCACCTTGTCACGATTTGCACCCGGGGTTTCCGAGGCAAACAGATAAACCTGATAGCGCAGTTCGGACGAAATCAGAAACTCCAGGGCTTCCATGCGATCGTCCAGGTCCTGCTGGGTGAAGCCAGAATCGGTGAGATCGCGAACTTCCTCAGGAAAATACTCTTCCAGAATCTGCTTAAACCGATCTGGTTCTACGAAGCGCGCAATCCGTCGCGCATCGAAAAATGAAAGCGAACGCAGGTCACCCGATTCAAGCCGATAAAGTTTTTGATAATCGACATTCGTTTGCTTCGACAGCCAGCGAATGCTTTCACCACTTTGGCTTAACACAGCTTTCACTCGCTCGCGCAGGTGAATGCAGACTGGATGCACCATTGACCACTCCCTTGAATTTCCATCATGACTTTTAAATCACGATAGTGGGGGGTCATCAGGATGTCAACATTCTCTCGCTCACCGTGAAGAATAATACATCGCCACTCGCCTAGGTTGCGACAGGGTGGATCGATTTTTAAAATTAAAAATTAAGCAGCACATTAGGCGGGTTAGGAACGCTCAGTTTTTAATTCATGAACCGACCAATCTTCTGCGCAGAAAGGGTTTGCGTCTTGTAAAGGGGCATTTGCCCACGTTTTAATCTTTCAAATTTAAAAAATATTTGAGGGTCTATCTCAGAACAACTTGCTCATATATGGCACGCACTGTTATTTCAAGATTATTAGTTTGATTATGAAGCAAAGTTTTCCGCGCATCGGAAGACGTAGTCCTGATCGTGTCTTTGCTGATTTCCGGTTTAAACCACTTCTCGGGTCGCGGGCTTTTTGCCCGCGATTCACTTCTCCTGATGAACAAGTTATTTTATTAACAGCTGTAAGACAGGAAGTCTTGCATTGAGGAGGTGTTGTCATGAGTATTAAGACTTTGCTCAAAGAGTTATCCAAGGAAGGATTTGCCATCGTGAAGTGCGAGAATGGTTACAAGGTCATGCGAAATCAGCTGCTGGGTTCCTTCAGTTCGGTCAATGGCCGACCGGTTCGGCTCTACACGATCAATGCCCGCGTCGCGAGTGAATACTGCGAAGGGTATCAACCCGGTACTTTTCACTACAGCTGCACACGCTTTATAGCAGCTCTCAAACAAGCTGGTTGAGAGGAGGGGAAGGCCCATGATGTTGGAATCTAGAAAACCTCGGCTTTTTGCTGTGTCCAAGGATGGACCGGCCGTCAAAGTCCTGTGGAAATCGGAATTTTCTGACTATCGCCTCGCGCCCTGTGATCTCTATGAACGAGCTTTGGATATCGAAGCGGCTGACCACCTGCCTGTTTCCTTCAAAAAAGAAGAGGATGGCAGCTTTATCGCGGCGATCTATCAGAAAACCGAAGACAACGATCAGCCTGATAAAGTCCTCTATATGATTCTGGATCTCAGCCATGAGCAGAAATATTGCCTGGAAGATTTTTCGATTTTCGTTCGCCAGTCACGCGCCATGATCAAGACCGTGCGTATGCGTTCCTTTCATACGATTTCCAAGGTCCGCATTTGGAGAACTTTCAAACAGTCCACGGGTTGGGAATATCTGAATGCCTGCGAGATGGATGTGCTGGATGCCCTCCATTCGCACGCCAAGAGTTCCTGAACCGTCACTAGGCTGGGGTCGGGCCGCAGGGTCCGACCTATCCTCCACCTTCCCCTGAAACGACAGCAAGCCCTGCAGGTTTTGTGTGACAGCGACCTGTCGACATGCATAGCCTTGGAAAGATATTCGCCTTTGCGCCGGCGTCAGCAATCTCTGGATCAGAGATTGCAAGTCATCGCCGGAGGTATTTTTTACCAAGGAGGCAACTTATGAAATCATTGCTATCGGTATTAACGACTGCCGGAATCGGTGCCGCTCTCGCCTATTTGTATGATCCCGTCAGTGGGAACCGCCGCCGGGCCATGGTTCGTGAGCGGGCGAATCGGACTGTTCGCGAGGCGCAGGACTTTTGGGATGTGGCCAGCCGCGATCTGACCAATCGTTCACGGGGCATGGTGGA
Organism: Oligoflexus sp.; assembly: GCF_035638955.1. Lineage (GTDB taxonomy): Bacteria > Bdellovibrionota_B > Oligoflexia > Oligoflexales > Oligoflexaceae > Oligoflexus. Next base: position 13,683 of record NZ_DASQYZ010000398.1, read on the forward strand.
AGAAATGCGAGCCCGACTCCTGGAAACCAATGTGGATGACGATCTCCTGGTCCGTCGTGTGGCCGCTAAACTCGGTCATCATATGTTCCGGGCCAAAGCTGTGGGCATCACCGCTGAAGACGGTATCGTGACTCTACAAGGTCCCATTTTGGGTTCCGAATTGGATGCCGTGATCCGCGCCATCAGTCGCGTTCCTGGCGTGAAAAGCGTACGTAACGAACTTGAAATTCATGAAACTTCGGATATTCCCGAGCTGCAATCATCAATAGGCCGTAAAAAATGGACTCCAGCCCGTCGCCTGGCTATGGGTTCTGCCGGTTTGATTTTGGCAGCATCGACGCGCTCGCTGTTGAGGGGGCGTGGCACGCGTCGCGCTTAAGCCTTAAGCTTAAGCTTAAGCTTAAGCTGGCGACGCCTGCCAGTTGTTGTCCATGAATATCAATAATAGTAACCGTTCGTAGCGCAGGATGTTTCCTCATCAGGGAAACTCACTCGAACGGTGGGCTCATCCCATTGTCCTGTTCGATAGGATTTTAATCCCCAACGCGACAGTGTCACAAGTTGATCGCCCAGTCGATAGATTCGATTGATATCCATGGACGGACGGCTGTCCTGCCACCAGCGCCAGACATCGAGTTCGGCGCGACATTCCGCATCCACCCATTCCACATGGGAGATGCGGGCGGATTCGACCATATGATTCCCCTTGAGCTGAAGCAGAAGTGCTCCACTGAAGTCACGCTGTGTGCCCCATTCTCCAGATGGGCGTAAAGCGATCACAGGAATCCCAATCAAGCCGGCCTTCGAATCATAGAAAAAGGCCTTGGGATCAGTGGCCACTTCCGAGCTGGAACCGCGGATGCCATAAATGAGCGGCGCCTGGAGTTCATTGATTTCGGTGGGATCGGCAATGCCAAAGAGCGAAATCTTGACCCCTTGAAAGAGTGCGAAATCCCCTTGATCGACAGTATCAAAGCCGACGCCAATCAAGCGTCCGTCACCCAACGGATGCATATAGGTGGAAAATCCCGGCACCTTAAGTTCACTCAATAGCCGGGGATGTTCAGGATCACTCAGGTCAAAGGCAAAGAGAGGGTCGGTCTTTTCAAAGGTAACTATGTAAGCATAGTCTCCGATATAACGCACGGAACGGATGTCCTCTTTAGGGGCGAAATTTTCCACTGAGGCCCGTGTGGCCAATCGCCCCTGGCCGTCGGCGGCCACTATAAAGAGGTGATTCAAAGCCGGTTCACCGCCGAATCCACCTAGAAATCCAGTGGTCGTGGCCACGGCAAGATATCGACCGTCCTTGATTTCCCGAAGGGACCAGCGGTCTTTGATGCGGCCGCGCACCTGTCCCGCGGCAGCTGGTTGCAGGAACCCGTTTTGAAGACTGATCTGCTGCATCCGAAGCCGTTCATCCTGTGGTTCAGGCATCACGATATTCACCGGCTTGCCCCACCATACCGGCGAGAACCACTGAATCTGCTGTTTCAGGATATAAAGGTTACGGCTGGTGACATAAAGCTCATCCGTAGATCCCACCATACCGATGGAATCGGGAACGCCTCCGGGTATGGCCTGCTGCTGACGAATATTGATGAGATACGTTTTGGTCAGCTGCAGATCCCAATCACGTACAGGACGCTGCACATAACGTTGACAGGCAATGCCTTGCAGCTGCCCATTGCGGATTGGCGGTAAAATACGGCGTTGCAGGCGATCCCGCATTTCATAGAGTTTGCGGCGTTTTTCAGCATTCGGAAACCACGATTCTGATTGGAATTCAGAGAAGGGGACCGGAACACGAAGTTCAGGTATGGCATCCCTGACGACCAGCAGCAGCTGATCACCGATAAGGCGGGTCGTAAAGAATCCTCCCAGGAAGCGTTGCTCCCGAAGAAGAACAGGGAGTGAACGCGGCGCCGTCGCATAAATGCGAACGACAGTCATATCCTGGCCAGGCTTGGCCGCCATCTGCCCCAGCACAACCAACCGATCTTTTGCCGTGAGCAGTTGAGTCTGGCTCAATCCAGGAAGATAGAGTCGACCCATGCGTTCCTGGGTCACACGATCGAGGATCTGCACATACTCATCGGAACTCAAAGCAAAGATCTGCCCATCCCCCACACGAAAACGGTCGGCTTCATCCACGCCGCGTTCCTGGACGTTGGTGGCTCCATCAACACCGGCATCCGTACCGCCCTCATCGCTGGCAGCAGGGCTGGCCTCTTCGAGTTCCTTGCCGACGCCATAGATAGGTCGATCCATGCCGATCGCTGCAGAAATCCAGGCTTTTTCTTGCAGCCACATCTCATCGAAACTGGTCTTAAGATCGTCTCGCAAGGCGGCACAGCTGGAGTAAAAACTCATGCCACTGTATTCAGCCGGTTTTCGCTGGAGAGCTTGTTCCAAGGCTTCCTGAGACGATGGGGCTGCACTCGTATTTCCATGCAGCAAGACGGGCGCGCATAACAGAGTCGCTAGACTGAATCTTATGAAAAAATGTGTTAAGTGCATAAAGGTGCTCCTTGTGATTGAGAGCTGTTTAATTCTGCCTTCATGCAGTTGTCATACGCTTCCTGGGCAAGGATTCAATCGACATTTCATAAGGCGACTATTGGCCTTCCTGAAGTCCTGCCGGAAAACGATCCGCGATAAGGTTCAGCCGGATATTATGCTCGAGATAAGCCTTAAGGCCTGCCAGCACCAAATGGAATCCACCGGTCGAGTCAGCCACCTGATTCATAATTTCATCGGGCGTGCCCTGAAAACCATAATTGATGATTTCCACGTAGGTGCCTTGGGCGAGAGTTTTAAACGTCCATTCTGCAGTTGTCTTCTCCTGACCTTCACCCCATTCGATCACAATTTTCCGATGGGGATCGATGAGCTTGACCCATACAGGAACCTTGACGTCATACATGTCCCAGCGCCATTCACGGTGTTGTCCAGCCTCCAAGCGCCCCGAACTGTGGGTAAACCAAAAGCGGGTTGTCACGTCAGGATTGATGAAAGCCTCGAACACGTCAGCAACGGGTTTGCGGATGAGCATTCCAGATTTAGCGGTCGGTCTGTCGAAGGGGTCGTGAATCATGCCGAAACTCCTTTCTTAGGCGTTTAGGCGGATACTAACATTCCCAAATAGAGTAGGTATAGAACCTGAACGGCGGATTTTCGTCCGTTTGTTTTATCCCAATTTCGGGGTCTTGCTCCGCAGCGCGCTACCGCGTTATAATGGCTTATTATTTGGAACAAGTGTTAAGAAGATTTGATAATCGGCTTAAATTTCTTAGCTGAATCGGGTAAAGAATGGTCTATCTGAAGTGGCGGGTTGGCCTCAAAAAGAAAGAACTGAGACATGATGAGTCATAAACCAGAAATAGACAGTGAAGAACGATTTACCTTGTTTGTTGACGCAGTCAAGGACTACGCGATTTTCCTGTTGGACCTGTCTGGCCACATTATGACTTGGAACGTAGGAGCCAAACGAATCAAGGGTTACACGACGGACGAGGTTGTTGGAAAACATTTCTCCGTTTTTTATCCTGCGGATTCATTGGCCCGCAATCATCCCCAGCATGTGCTGGAGATAGCAACGCGCGAAGGTCGTTATGAAGAAGAAGGGCGACGCGTTCGTAAAGATGGTACGGAGTTCTGGGCCGCGGTGACCATCACAGCTCTTCGCAATAAAGCGGGGGTTGTCACCGGCTTTTCCAAGATCACCCGCGATATCACCGAAAATAAAATCAACGAGCAGAAACTCCGCGAGAGTGAAGAGCGTCTGCGGCTTCTGGTTGAAGCCGTGAAGGATTACGCCATCTTCATGGTCGATATCGATGGCTCTATCATGAGTTGGAACTCCGGGGCCCATCGTCTGAATGGTTATACGAGTACAGAAGCCATCGGGCAGCCCCTTTCTATTTTTTATACCGAAGATGCATTGGCAGCAGGTTATCCGCAGCGTGAGTTGGATGAGGCCAGGATCAGCGGCCGCTACGAAGAAGAAGGCATCCGGAAACGGAAGGATGGAACCACGTATTGGGCGCACGTGACATTAACGTCCCTTTATGATGGGGAGGCGAATCTGCGAGGTTTTGCCAAAGTCACGCATGATGTGACGGAGCGCAGAAAGGCCGAAGATTCTCTTAAAAACGCCCATGACGAACTGGAGAAGCGGGTTGCCCAAAGGACCTCCGAACTTCTGAGCGCCATCGATCGGCTGCAGAAAGAGATTGAAGAGCGGAGAAAAGTGGAAGACGAGTTGCTGCGAGCCAAGGAAGCGGCGCAAGCGTCGAACCTGGCGAAAAGTGCCTTTCTTGCTAACATGAGCCATGAAATTCGCACGCCCCTCGGCGCTGTGCTGGGATTCTCCGAGTTGCTTTTGCAGCCCGACCTGGATGAAGACGAGCGTGAACTCTATCTGCAGACGTTGAAACGGAACAGCAATCTTCTGCTGACCATTATCAACGATATCCTGGATCTTTCCAAAGTCGAATCAGGCAAATTCCAGTTGGAAAAAACCACCGTCGATCTCGACGATTTCCTGAACGAAACGGTGGCCTTTCTCAGTCTTAAAGCTGATGAAAAAGGACTGAATTTCATGGTGGAAGCGGAAGGTTCAGTGCCTCGCACCCTTGAAACGGATCCGGTGCGCCTCAAGCAGATTATTTTTAATATCGTCGGCAATGCGATTAAATTCACGACCAAGGGTAGCATAGCGATCACGTTGAAAACCGTGACGCAGTTACGTGGTTCGGCGCAGCTTGCGATCGATGTGACCGATACCGGTCCAGGGATTGACCCGGAACATGCAAAAAATCTTTTTGAGCCCTTTGTCCAGGTGGATGCCTCGCTGACCCGGAAGTTCGGTGGCAGTGGTCTGGGTCTGGTGTTGTCGCGACAATTGGCTCAGGCATTGGGTGGCGACGTGGTGTTGACGGACTCCACTCCAGGTCAAGGCAGCACGTTTACCATCACTGTGGATGCAGGTCAGACGCCGAAGCGTAAGGTGCTGTTTCAAAATTCCAGCCATGACACGGCGCCCGCCGAGGGCAAACCGTCCAGCAGCCAGGGCGAAGATCTGCATAAGGCCAGGATCCTGCTGGTGGAGGACATGCCTGACAACCGCGTGTTGATCAGCAGTATGCTGAAAAAATTTGGGGCCGAGGTCGATTGCGCGGAAAACGGCAGTGAAGGCCTCGAGAAAGCTCTGAAGGGCGATTATGATGTTATCCTCATGGACCTTCAGATGCCGGTCATGGACGGTTATGAAGCCACTCTCGAGCTCCGTAAGCGAGGGTATTGCAAACCCATCGTGGCGGTCACGGCTCATGCCATGCAGGACGATCGCGAGCGCGTGATGCGGTCCGGATTTACAGCTCACCTGACCAAACCGCTCGACAAGCAGGCCTTGCTGAAAAGCCTGTCGATTTTGAATGGTGGCAAATCCTCAAAGCCGAGTTAGTTCCTCTTTTTCACTTCTGATGAATCCTTCAAAAACGCAGGCTTCCGATGGGTAGCCTGCGATACCTCTTGTCGGCTCTCTTGGGGTCATTTAGCCTAGCCTTGAACTCCAACCTATCGAGGAGCCAAGCCATGAGTATGCAACGCGTCAGTTCAGGCGCAATTTGGGAAAAAAAAGTCGGCTACTGTCGGGCCTTGCGAACCGGAAACCATGTTTTTGTCAGCGGAACTGCGCCCGTGGGAACCGATGGTAGCGTCGTAGCCCCAGGTGATGCGTATCAACAGGCGCGGCGCTGTTTTGAGATCGTTCAGGAATCCTTGGCCAAGCTGGATTGCCCTTTATCCGCTGTGGTTCGCACGCGCATGTTTGTAACAGACGTTTCCCGCTGGGAGGAATACGGTCGCGCCCATCAGGAATTCTTCGGCGAATTCCCGCCGACGACGGCCATGCTGGGGATCGGTGCTTTGGTGGATCCCGACATGATGATCGAAGTGGAAGTGGATGCGATCCTGGCCAACCCCTAATTTTATCGATCAAACGTCCGGCGTACTCCAGCCATAGGGTTTCCCGAGTCGACGAGGAAGCAGAAAGCTTTGGCTGGAGGTCAGAGGACCTGGCTATCTCCCATCATCGGAGATTCTTTGTTTTCCTCTTGCCAAATGCTTATGGCATTCATACATTTGTTTGGCTGGAGGGTATGTTGG
>NZ_DASQYZ010000399.1:0-17491 GCF_035638955.1 Oligoflexus sp.
CCTCATTTCCGCCACTTTCATTATACTAATTTATCGGCAGAAACTGTCTCATACTTGGCTGAGATATAGGGCGTCAGATGTTGGTATTTCGCGGTGATAATTTTCGGCAATCACCCTCCTCTGCCAATCAAGGCAAAGGAGGGATAACTTCAGTACAGGAACCTGCTCAACTCACGAGAGGCGGGTACTTCCGAGAGAGAGGGATGTTCCTGAAATATGGTCAGTCACTTTTCAACATGGCCAGGAACTCGCTAAACGATTTTGCGATAAAATGGCAGTTATCCAGTGGACCCTTGAGCCATTTTTTATTCTCTTTGTCGTATCCGACTTCGCTTTCCATTTCCCAATGGACGATTTCTCCGAAGCGCTTCTTGTCCAAAATGATGCAAATCTGGTTATCACCACTGTCACTTCCAATAGGCAGAAGGAATTCAGGCATTCGCCTTTCGTGCAAATGAAAGGTTTCAATGGCATCGTAAATATCTCCCCACGACTCAGCTTCAATGCCATATAGGATCCGAATCCCTCCAAGCATTGGGCGTCCATTAAATGACATCGTGTACGAGTGCTCTGGTTTTAAAGCGCCACCATTTTGTTGCACTAGAAAATCGACGTAGTCTTTTGGAAAGTTCATGCCGAAGGCTTTTTCAAGCCCCTTGACTTTTAGGTCACCGACTAGATTCCAAGGTCTTTCTATTCTTGCTATTGGCATCATTTCCCTCCTTTATCACAACTTGGAATTGTATCCCCAAATGCTAGCTCCTCCGTTGTGACTAATAGCTCGATGAAGATCTCTAGGTATGAGCTGCATTACACCTCTATCCTGGTGGTGGTGCCAAGTCCAGTTTAACGGTGTTCCGTCCAGCTCCCCTGCAAGCGCATTTGCTGCATCGACGTCCGACTTATGAGACGAAGTTGGCTCAATGACGACCGACCTCTGTCCGCCCTTGAGTTCTTTGGCGTAAGGTGAAAAATCTGGAAATCCATCTTCGCTGAACTTCACACCATTAGGATACTTTTCTTTCAAAGCCGGCTTGAGGTCACTGAATAAGTAGGTTTCTCCCGCATAGAGGCCATTTGTAGGCCTCTCACCTTTTACGAGCGGCAAATTCTTATAGCGATCAATTGAACGCGCAACATCTTTTTCGATTTCTTGTACCGTCGCCATTGGGTTTCGGAACTTTATTCCTTCAACTAATCTATCTATTCGATCTTTCGTATCTGTAGTTATGCCGGCTTCTCTGGCTGCTCTGTATAAGTCTTGAGCTTTTAAGAAGATTCTGTCTGCTTCCCCGACTGCTTGCCCACCTTTTGAGACCTTTGTCACTACAACAGCAAGGACAGCCACTTTGCCTACGGCGAGGAGTTTGCTACCTATGCCTGCCGAAAACACACCGACCCATGCTGATGCTCGGGAAAAGTCATCCAGCTTCTCACCTGTCAAAAGGCTGTAGCCAGTACCTGCTTCAATTGCGTCCTTGACCCAACCAACGACAGGGGTAGCTCCTATCGCTACGTCTGCGAAGGCTATGCCAATTTGTATTGCAGCGCTTGCAGTCTCATGGTCCCCATTCTTAAGCGCCTCTTCAGCAACTCCAAATGCGGCATCTGCAGACCGAATTACTTCCTTCCGCGCGTTCAGATACTGGTCTGGGTTGTTCAGTACCTGACTCTCGACTGCATTGAGATATGCGCGAGCCTGTTCAATGCTTTCTGGAGAGACATCGATATCTTTCAACTCAGGTGCTTTGAGACTTTCCGACTTCAGGCTTGATATTATGAGCGCATAATAGTCATCCAGGTTTTTCACAACTTGGTTGAGCCAATCCTGAATTTTCTTTTGAACATCCTCTGGCAGCGATTTTACTTCATCGTCTGGTTTCCACTTGACTGTTCTCAGTAGACGCTCAGCGAAATTCCTTAGAGATTCGGTGAATTCGCTAGGGGTTTTTGAGTTGAAAGTCAATTGAGGGGTAACGCCCTCAGATATGTTTACATCCTTAAACAGAGGCTCGATTTCTGAAGGCTCACAGTTGTCCTTGTTAAATTCCGTTTGATTTTCGAGTTCTTTGCGGATCAGGTCACATTCAAAGCACGGGCGCGTGTTTCCACGGGAAGGCCCTGTACCTGCATAGCCCGGGCCGGATCCACTAGGTCCTGGGAATATTGGAAATCCGGCATCCACTGAACCGCGACCTGGACCAGTGCCTGTGCCTGGTGCGGGCCCACTGGGTCCTCCCTGCGATGACGTCCCTTCGGTAGATTCATCATCAGTTGGGCCATCATCGTTCGGACCTGAGTCTGTGTCTCCGGGATCGTCACTTGAGCCCTCCCCAGAACCATTTCCATTACCTCCTGATCCGTTGCCGCCGTTTCCGCCGTTCCCACCATCATCATCACCACCGTCGTCACTGGGTTTGAAACACTTCTCCCACGGCGCGTCAGAGCCATCCTTGTAGTAACAGCAGCAGGGTTCTTCTGGTTGATAACGGTAGTGCGCAAGGCTTTGCTTTGAGTTGCGGAAATCGCCTACGACAGAGACTGCTAAGTTAACATTTCTCTCTTTTATGTATCCGAGATGAATTGCCACAAGGAATTTTTTTCCAGTGCTATCTATCGTATATAAGCCTGAGCCCGAAGCGCCTGGGATCATGTCAAGTTCATGTTCTATAAATGCGCCCTTGACGTGCCCCAGGCCTTTGCTCAAACGCCAGCGCCCAATCTTTGCATCGAACCAGACGGATTCGAGTTCAATAGTCTCTCCTAGCTTGCCCTCGAAGATCGCAATGCTATTCGACGGCGCTCCGCCGCCAACAATAAATCCAGTCGCTAAATCCAGGTTGGGATGAGACTCAAACCGTGTTGCAGCAGCCTTACCTGATAGGATCACTGTATCTTTGAGCTTGAACCCACTCAGACAGTGATTTGCCGTGTAGATTTCACCACCGGCAACCCGAACGCCATTACACCCGGCAGCTATCTTCCCTTCAATGTCCTTAGTCAGATACTCACCGAACGCCGGTTTATCTGAAACCAGACTGGAATCGTCCGCACCGATAATGCCTTTGCTGCCCGAAGTCTGTTTGCTGCCGTAAGAACAGGACATGAGAATATTGAAGAACAGGATTGACGCTATCATTGCTATACGTGACTTCATATTGCAGCCTCACAAATCTGAATCGCTTGGGCATATTTAGGTTCAGCACTTCTTTGGAAGCTGCCATAATTTCTGACGGACCTTGCAGACATTAGGTACGAATCAAGTGCCTTTGCACACGGCGTAGTCTTGTCAGATTGGAATTCCATCATCCGCGATGCAGAATCCTGCTGCGATTTTAACTGTCCCTGCCAACCACGATTTCTCAGCCAGTCCAAATCGCTCTGGACTTCGTCTACTCGGAGCTGGAGTTTGCTGACAGCAGCATTGACGACCGTTTTTGAAAGGCCAGGGATAGATTTGACTTTCTCGATAAATTTTTGCCCTTCGCCAACAGCAGAGATAAGTTTCTGCATGGGCTCTTCAAATTGATAGAGGTTGGTGTGCATCCCCCCTATCAGTCCCCCTCTGTTTAGCTCGATCCACCAAACGTTCGCCTTCATGACCTCCTGATCTAGCTGCAGTACAGAACCTAGCGATGCCTCCAAATCTTCCAGTGGCTTTTTTGAAGTCTGGACATAACTTAGCTTGATCGACTTAATTGCAAAATCTTCTGTTAAGCGCAGACGGTTCCCAAAGTCCATGCCCCCTAACGTGTCGCTAGCGTTGCGGATCTTATCCAAGAAACTACGACCGTCCCTAACGGCGAGATTGATTTGATCGAGCGCAGGAGCACAACCGGGCTGCCCCTGCAGCTTTTCCGTGCGTTCCTGCCAATCAGCCATGAAGTTGTAGAGATTAGCGACTAAAGCAGCCATTTGGTTTGTGTTGCCGTGAAAAGATTTCCACTTTTGTCCAAAAGCTGAAGTTAGCTCTCTCACTCGCTTGATGTTCGTTCTGACCTGTTCTTGTGTGCTAACATTTTTGAAAAGTGAATCCAGCTGCGTCGTTAGCAAGCGAAGCTCAGTCTGGTATGCTTCGTTTTCGGCAGTTAGCTTCTGCATGTTAGCAATCAAGTTAAAATTGTTCGTCTTTGGCGAAGGACTCACAAAACCATAGACCAAAGGTTTCTTTTCATCGTTACTCTTGACAAATATTTCTGCAACAAAGTTGAACTCTGCAGTGGCTTCCTTAAAGTCATAGACGCACGATATCTTACTTATCTCCTCACATTGGGCGCATGTTTGGTCGACCAATTCCTTTTGATCTGCGGGCAATGGCTCTTTTTCCGCCTTTTCCTTTCTATCGAATGCCCATTGGCAAATGAACGGCCTGTCATCAACAGGGCAACTTTTATCCTTCATACATTTGTCCATGTTCAACATTCGCTGCTCTGTAAGGTACGATTCTGGTGTCTGCCTTATCGGGCATTGAAGTCCAGCAGCCGCGAATGCCCTTTGTCCGTATAAGAGCATCAGAAAAAATAGTGCAACTGATCTAAATCGAATCATAGTTTGAGACTCCTTAGTCATCGGTTTCACCGAGAACGTCTTTGGACTGATCTGTCTCCAATTGAAGCTGGTCCCTAAGAGCTGCCAAATCGGAGGCAACTTGCGACTCAGCACCTTCCAATCGAGCCAGCCTATTTTTGGTTTCGGCGAGATTTTTTAAGACCCATTGAAGTGGAACCAGATACAACCTGTATGAATTACAGAAAGGCGTTGACAGGGCCGGATCCGCCTTACACGTTGCGATTTCAAGAGCAAGAGTTTTTTCAGCCGGGCAGGTGAAGGTACCTGTTTCCCAACGTGTTCCAAAGACGTTAAAGTATTCTGTCTTCATCGTCTTAAGGACGCCGTCGTCAATTTTCTTCACTACAGCCGACTTTATTAAGCAGTATGCGTTCTGCTTTGCACCAACTTGGCCAGCCATGCTAGTCGAGAAATTCAGAAGCTCGACAGCCTTTCTGTCCAAATCCTTGCTGGTTTGCTCAATGAATTTCTCGTTGGTCAGTCGATAGTCTTTCAATGCTGGCGGGGTAACATCAAGATAGGCCAGCGGAGTTCTTGCACTATCGAAGATGATAAAAAACTGGTAGCAAGGCGTCGAATCGCTTGAGACCTTCAACACCACCATTTGCGTTCGATTCTTGTGCAAACCTGGGTTATATTGAAAGACTTGCTGTGCGACTACACCATTTGGTCCTGAAAAATAGTCATCAGATACGCAGTACGCTTGCAGAGCTAGCGCGGAACTACTCGCGCCAGTGGGGACAAATGTTGCTCCAGTTTCATAGATAAACTCGTGGTGATCATCACTCTCGATCGCATTTTTTATTACGAATCCGCTTTGGCTTACTGCCTGATTTGAGCTTTCTACGCAATCTTTCGTCTCAGCCAGCAGGAAATCAGGAATGATCTCGTCTATCAAATACGAATCGAATATATAAGCAGTCTGGGCATGGAATAGAGCAGCACCTTTATGATCATTGGTTCTAAGCCTCTCTATTTCAGCCTTCACGTTAAAATTATCGCAGTACAGGTCCCCAGGATAATTGCCAGGGTAACGGTCAGACTTAAGAGCTAGGTTGATCAGTTTTAGAGCTTCGTCGGGATTGTAGGTGCCACCTGGGACGCCCCGGTAATAATCTCTTGATTTCATCATGGCCTTTAGGCGGTAAACGCCCCCGCCCTCATAGTCGTCTACTCCTGGAACTGAATCGCTGTCGGCCTCGTTAAGGAGCGGTTGAAGGATTTGAAGGTGCTTAAGCTGCTCGAAAAATGTAGAGTCGTCAGATAGCTTTATTAGAAACAGACCTTTGAAATAATAATACGCGGCATAGTCAAACTTGAGGATATCAGGACTCAGATACTTTTCGACTGCATCGATGCCCTCCTGATAGAGACGACGCCTTTCGTCTCTCTGATCAGGCTGCTTTAGGTAGTGTGACGCTTCATAATCATATGTTCGTAAATGAATCTCGGCCAACTGCATTGCGTCGCTGTGAAATGGCTTTGGAGCGGTATCCAGTCCTTGACTTGTGATCTGCCGGGTCTGAGTAAGGTACCATCTACTCTGATCACGGAGAGCAAATTTCGATTGCGCTTGTTTTATCGCAAGAGCAAGTCCATCGGAATGTAAGGTAGATTTGTTTTCGGCGTCGCACCCTACGAAAACGAAAAGAAAGAAGAAAATCAATCTTCGCATAAGGCCCCCATGCTATTGGTTTTGTATGCTTGGGCTTTAATTCGGATCTGTAAACGAGACGCACAATCCAGCATGACAAAGGTCCGAGCGATCTTAAGGCCGGAACAACAAGGGGCGAATTCGAGGGATTGGGATTGAATATGAGGCTTTGGGAAAAATCGCACTGGCATCCAATCCTTTGCTTTACTGGTTCACTGCACGCGCCGTTTACAAGTCGAACGTTTTTGCCACGAGTTAACCATGGCAGTTAACGGACAGGTAACAGGCTCGGGAGTAGTGCAGCAAGCCTTTGCTAGTTCGAACCACAAAGTTAAAAAATGTTTTTAAAATGATCGGGCTCCAATGACACAGATGCGATCCTAACTAGGCGCAACAGAGAGGAAAAAATTTTAAGGAATCAGTCACAGGAATGGACCTACGCCATGCCATTTTACAAATTTTAAATAACTGAATTTGACTATTGCGCGAGCTTCGCGTGGGTGATTAACCAAGATGGTTAGCTGCGCATTGACATCGTGTAAGGCATGGCATAAGCTCCGCCCACGATTATTCGAGGTGGAAAGCAGGGAGCGTCAATGTCTAACCCGTTTTGCCAGTATGCAAGGCCTTTGATAAAAGGGTTCCTGAGTACCAGAGGAGAAAGTCTTCGTTGGCTTGCAAAGCAAACCAAAGTTGACTACCACCGAGTGTACAGAATTGACACAGGTGAAATCAAAACTGTGCCTTTTCCAGACGCAAGAAGATTGCTTCAGTTCCTTGAACCCTCGACTGCTGACGATACGCTGAGACAATTCTACCCAGTTGAAACCACAGGGCAGAGCGGTCAGCTAAATTCTGAATCGCAAGATCTCCAGGATTCGCTTTTTCAAGCCGCACTTGAGTCGGAAGGCCGATGGAAAATATTTCTGCATGTGACAACCAAGAGTGGGTGTACGAAGGCAGATATAAAGGATCAATTCGGAGTTGATGGCTTAGGGATTCTCTCTGAATTAATTAGCATCGGGGTAATCTCTGTCAGTTCAGATTATACTTTGCTCTCTAATATTGATCGGGACCTGACTCCCTCAGTTGTCGCGACCGTTAAAGAAGCGCGTATGCAAATTGGCGCATTGAACTTTGATAGTTCTGGAGGGTATCTTCGGAGTGTGCAGCGTCGCTATAGCAAAGAAGGATGTATGGCCGTGTATAAGGCCATAACAGGGTGTGCCGACACTTTGAGAAGAATTGACAATGACCCTACCTATTTGGGCGATCGACTGTACGTGTATACAATTGCACTTGGTACTCTTCGCGGAGGCGAAAGACATGAAGATTAAGATCGCACGCATTGTTTTGCTTATATGCCTTATAGATGCTGGTCTTGCAATTGCTGGATCGACAACAGGAAGTGGGCCGCCTGCTAAGGAAGCACTCGAAGAGATGCTGATGTCAAAGGATTTAGGCAGCGCTGGACTTTTCATCAGTGATAAAGGCGATGTCGGGCTAGGTGTAAATCGTGCTCTAGACTCGCAAATTGTGCTTACGCGAGCTAGCTTTTCTACCCAGTCGATTTTAATATCTCCATTGGATTTCGATGCCTTGTCAAAATCTGCAACTCGGCTTATCGATGCCGAAACAATAGGCTCTCGTGAGGCTACAGCTAAGTCCTATCGCGTTGAAGACAGTGACAATGCTGATGAACTTATACTGAAAGATCGCCGCGATGTTGCGCGCTCATCAGTTAAGTAGCAGATACGAACTTAGTTTTGGTGGCAAGAGGCAGCCTGGGCTGCCTTTTTCTTTTTCGGATCGATGCGCGGGCAGTTAATTGCATGAAAATTCTCGACAACCGTGAGTGGTGGGCGTGCAGGGTATATCGTCTATCCATTTTAGATGACATTCTGATGGAAGACCTATTGGGCTGCACCCGCAGCTGAGGAATAGAATGCGGTTACCTTCAGTTTCCACGCTCTAGCATTGTTCGTGTCGGGATTTTCTCGCGTATCTCCGGTACACAGGTTTCTTCTCTAAACTCATGCCTGGATTCGAACCATGCTTCTCTTCCCAGTGCTCTAGCTAGGACGTGCGCAATGAGTTGGTCAGTCTCGGCTCTCTTGTTGATTTCGGGGAATGCAGCCAATTGGGATTCGGCTTGTCTTCGCAAATCGTCTGCTTCCATCGCGTTGAGCCGAAAGGACTCAATTGTCCTTTCTGCAGCTTCACGATCAATCTTCGCTTCCTCTCGCGTTACGCGGGATTCTGCACGGGCGGATTCGACCTCCTTTTCGAGTTGATGGACCTGGCCTAGCAGTTGTGCATTTTGCGATTCAAGCCCTCTCAGATGAAACTCAAGCTGGGATTTAAAGTCACGCAGCGATTCGGTTTCTTCGCGCAGCTCCAGGTTGCTGCTTTCGAGCCGTGCAACTTCATCACTGTAGGAACCGCAAGCTTCGAGGGTCCTCTGCTCAATCTCGGTTTCTATTGCCTCTTCGACGCTGGCTGCCAGCTTTTTCTTTTCCTTCGATGGAGGCTGAGCATTGTTCTCGGTACGCCAAGCATGAATATATTTCTCTGCGGTGCTGTTCGAACCACCGGCAAGTGCCACCAGCTGGCGAACTGAGGGTACACTTCTGAGCTTAGGATAAAGCTCGCTAATTGCGTTGAAATAGCGCTCTTTTACTTTATTGCTGTCTGCCATGAATCACCGATTCTTAATTTTTTGGGTCGTTACACGTGTAACCGAACTGTAACGGTTACACTTTTCGTTACAGGTGTAACGATTTCCATCGTTACATTTGCAGGGGTCACTTTGATTGGATTCCTGCGCGTGCCTTTTGGCTCCGCAGCGCTACCACGCAAATGGCCTGAGCTGCTTCGAGAAGGGCACGCAGAACAATCAAGATGATCGCTCCTGTCCAGGTTATTGCATCGCGCGAAATACCAAGAGGCTTAGGTGTTGGAGTCTGGACTGTCATCACCTGGGCCTTTGGAAGTTTGTCTGCGATCCTTTGCATGGTGGACCAAGCACCAGCTTTCGTGGCCTTTTGCAAAGCATCAGTAAGGGCATTCGTTACAGGATCGACACTCACCGATTGAATGGGCTGAGCCGTCAGTGCTGAGGCGGGTTCAGATAGCGCCTTTTCCCAGGTGTGGCTGAAAACATGGAAGGTGGTACTGGCGACCATGAAGGCATAATACCCACTGCAGACAAATCTGCGAATCCAATCGGCTGTTCCTGACAGTTGTAGAGTCAGCAAGGCAATCATAGCAAGCGATCCAGCGACAGCCAGTGGCCACGAATAACCGGGAAGAATATCATGCTGGCGGTAGAACTCGTGCTGAAGGAACGTCGAGAGAACTCCCAAACCGCATACGACGGATACTTGGAAGAGGTAGATCAGGGACGGCAAAGTTGCCAATATTTTCAGCAGCTCAGGAACTTTCGATTTTTTCTCATCGGCTGGAAACCTGTACACGGTTGCAGCGGGGGCTGAGGATAGGGGCATGATGGGCTCCTGATGTTGAATTGCAAAAGGCGTCGAGCAGTATGATTCTCCGTAGCCCATCGCCACACGGAACTGTGATTCGTCGCAGTTCAATGCCTGATCACGGTCTGACGCCTGACCGCCTGCCGACTCATAGTCTGATGTCAGCAGGTTCGATGCAGATCCGTGGTTCGATGCCCGGTCCTGGTCCGATGCCCGGTCCTGGTTCGATGCCCGGTCCTGGTCCGATGCCCGGTCCTGGTCCGATGCCCGGTCCTGGTCCGATGCCCGGTCCTGGTCCGATGCCTGATCCTGGTCCGATGCCCGGTCCTGGTCCGACAATTTATTGTCGCTGGCGTGATTTTCGACCAGCCTAAGCATTGGGGCTCCAAGCTCTGCTCGCTCTTTTTCACGTTGACGTCTTTCCCGACGCCTCCGGTTTATTTCATGCCTGTTGGCCTGATAATACCGATCATCTCTCGCCTTGCGTCCCTGCGCCTTTTTCATTGAACCACCTCCGCCCATTGATGCCTTTTGCAATAGCGCCCATAGAGTTCCAAGCATTGTCCGAAGGTTAATTTTGACAATGCGCTTTCAATTATTTCCAGCTCGCGCTTTTGCTGCTCTGAGATTCCCGACTGATTTGCCCCCTTTATCGCAGATTTCAATTCGGCAACATTGCGTGGAACACAGGGAGCACAAGCTACACCGAGCCTGCTTTTCGCCGAATTTATTGGTTCCTGCAAGAGATGCTGAACAATGATATCCGACGCAATGCCGAAGTTTTGCGACTTTGCTTTGATGAAGCCTGGAATTTCGCTTAACAGCTTGTCTAGGTCCTGCCGGGTGTCGGTCCTGTTGAGTGCTTTCGTAGCTTTTTGAACGATTTCTTCTCTGTTTCTAAGCGCGCAGTCGATGCCACTAAACAGGAAATTGATACTCTGGGCACGCGAGGCTATATAAGGATCAGAGGCGATAGGAAGAAGTTTCTCCATGAGGTGAACCTCGTTGCCGTTGACCCTTACATATTCCCGAAGAAATTTTCTTTTTTCATCCTTTGACACAGGAAGTTTGACAAGGTCTTCCCAGAGGCGAACAAGATTATCGACTTCTTTCTTCATCTCGAAAAGATTGCGACCATCGGAAGAACTGATTTCTCTTTGGCTTTCGTTTGGGCTTTCAGGAAGGGAATTAGGCACCGTCGCAGCGAGGGGTGCCTCTTCCGATGTGAAGTGCCCCCCATCACACGGCGAGGGGGTGGGGATTGTCGCGGGGCTAGAAAATGAGTCGCCGACCGCGCGTTTTCGAATTGCAACACATTCGCTTTTGCTCACAAGCACGGACTCGTAAAACTCGAAAGCGAGAGAATTGATGAAGTAATTGTTCGAGGACTGCTGAAAATGTCCGCGCTCGTTCAAATAGCGGAACGCTTCCACTTTCAAATATCCCTTCTGCTGTAGCGTTCGCAATTTCTTACGCACCGTCGATTCGCCGATTTTGGTCGCAGTAGCAATGGTCAGAATGGATGGGAAAGCCGGGTGATCGACAAAACCTTTGTCGAAAGGCATCAGTGAACCAAGGAAAGTCAAAATGGAGTGCTCGAAATGATCGATATCGTGTGCGTGGTCAAACGCACGCAGATAGCGACCGCCCTGATAGACCCGATGGCCTAACGGGAAGACATTGTGCAGCTGTGACATAATTATCCCTCATTCTATGAGGGAGTCCGGCAGGGGTTGAAAAGCGGACGTGGCCGTACTAAGCTCCAGACGGAGCAACGGGGTCTGCTTTGTCGTAATTGCCAGGCTCCGGTGTTCTCGGAGACTGAAGCGTCAACTTCAGTCTCCACCAAAAAGCCAATCGCCTCCTACGATATTTGCTTCGAGTTAAAATTCAAACTCTAATTTGATGATCTTTAGAAAAAAAAATCACTCTGGAGTGAATCTCTTGTGTACCAAGAGTTTCATGGATTGGAATTTCTGCGGCCAATTCTTTGTTGATTTGCGACCAATTGCGACCAGAGAGCAAAAACAATGGTGGATAACGAGAGATACCGGTGCACGTGCTGAGCGATGGCAAGCGATTAAAATAATTCCGATTTCTAACAATTTCAGTTGATTAAGGGAGCATTTGCTAATAATTGTCCCGTTTTTAGGAATCCGCGCAGCGAGATCACGCTGCCGGGTTCCTCTTTTTTTAGGCCGCCAGAGACGGTGTCCGTTCCTGAACGAGGCTCTGTGGAGGCAGGTCAATGACGAGCGAGAAGCGTCGGTGCTGAGGTGATCCACCGGGACCGCCCAACACCAGCTCCAGACGGCCGCCGAGATGTTCGACAAAAGCCTGGACCGCTTCCATGCCGACGCCACGACCGGAAATTTCGGTGACCTTCTGCGCGCTCGAAATACCAGAGATAAAGATGAGGTTGGCCACCTCTTCGTCCTTGGCGTCCGCCGCGATAAGATTTTTTTCCAGACCCATGTTCCGCAGAACCGCTAAATTTAAGCCTGCGCCACTGTCGTGGTAGACGATGCGAGTGTCATTGTCATCATGCTCCAAACGGATCTTGATCTGGCCCATATCCGTGTCTTTGAAGCCATGATCGAGACTGTTACGGAACATATGGACAAAGATATCTTCGATCCGATCCTGACCAGCCTGGTCCAGATAAAAGTCGCAACCTTCAATCATCACCGTTGGAGCTTTCTTGCCGAGCTGCCTGGCAAGACTTGGCAAAGAACCAATGACCGGCTTGATCAAATTACAGAATGTGCCGGCATTGAATTTATCCAGACTGGAAAGGATGACAGCCAGTTGGGCCCGACTTTCCGTTGAAGCCAAATCCCCATTCGGCCCAACCAACTGAGACAATCGCATCAGGCTGGATTCCAGCTCGGCCTGGTCTGCCCGCTTCAGTTTTTTATCATGCACCGCTTCATAGGTGTTGAGTATCGTGCTGATACTTTGGAGCATGGTGTGGATGCGCTCCTCATCAGCTTGATTAAAACCTTTGATATCCAAGGCGAAGAGATCGGTTTCGACGTCATGGACGATTTTGGAAACGTCACTGAAACCATAGGTCCGGGCATTGCCTTTGATGGTGTGGATATTGCGCAGCAGAATATGCCATTCCATATTCTTTTCCCAATGCTTCAGGATACCCTCGCAACTGGCTAAAAGGGTACGGGCCGAATGCAGGAAGCGTTTGAACTTGGAGGCAGGAATTTCAAGAATTTGGCCGATGATTTCCAATTCGTGCTGCCTGGCTGCTGCTGTTTCTTCAGCTTTCTTCATTTCCGTGACATCCCGCACGGCGGCCAGAACTTTCTGCACATTCCCTTCAAGATCCTCGATCGCAGCCCAGTCGACTTCCAGGTGTCTCAGGCGTTCCGCATGCGTATAGCGAAGCTGCCGAGGCAAAAGATGCTGGTTGCCTTCAAAACTCAGCGCTTCCTGACCAAAGGAGAAACCAATCGCGGTGCGCACCTGCGCCCGCACATCCGTGGTCAGATCCGAACGATCGATCAGACAGTCGAAGAGCGATTTGCCTTCCAACTGCCTGGCGCCAACGATATCTTCCAGATAGCGCGAATACTGCTTCTGAATGCCGCCTCCACCATCGATGGTACAGATGCCCTGCTGGATGTTATCCAGCATAACGCCCATGCCTTTGGTTTGTTGCCAGAGTTCCTCGGTGCGTTGCTTGACCTGACGCTCCAGCTCCACGTTCATATTCTCCGTGACGCGACGCGCTTCAATCTGCGCTTCCAAGGCCGCTTTCTGGGCTCGGCGGATCTGCTTATTGATGTCGTTGACCTTGTCGCTCGCACCGATAGCCATCAGGAGGACCTGAACACCGGTGCCGATTTCAATACAGTTCGCCGTAACAAACGAGACCGGCAGGATGCCGATTTTCTGCAAGCCATAGATGACCGAGGCGACGATCATGGAGATCCACGACAGGAGGAAAAAGCGCGCCGGTATATAACCGCTGCGCAGGGTCATGATGCTGCCAACGAGAATCGTGATACTGGTGCAAAGCCCGACCACGATATAAGCCTTCAAATAGATATAAGGCAGGAAGAAGGAACCGAGACAGCACGCCGTCAGGGCCGCCATGAAAAAATAGAAGGTTTTCTGCAACCTAGGAAAATTATGAATGGGCAGGAACTTGATCGTGGCAAAGGCAGCCGCGAGAAACACCAGCGGTGCGGTGAAGGCCGAAGCCTGGTTGCCCCACCAGATGGATTCGGGCCAGAGGTATTCGAAGGCCAGACCGTTCATGACCATCTTGAAAACCAGCAGTGAGGACCAGTACCAACTGAGGCAGAAATATTCAAAGCTGCGGGCGCCGACAGCCATCAGGAGGTAGTACGAAATCATAATCAGCATCAAGCCGATGTACGTGCCTTGAACCAGCTGGCTTTCATGATCCTTGCGCATGACGGCGGATTTGGTTTCAAACGACATTTTGAATTCAGAAGCCCCCAGTGTCTGGAGGCGGACCAAAAATTCCAGAGGCTGCTCGCCCAGCGGCACACCAAAATGAAAGTAGCGATGCTTCAGATCGCGCTCGTTAAAGCGTAAACGATCACCGGAATTTTTATGGACCCAGGCGCCGTCTTTTTTGAAGTAGACATCAATGTAATCAACCAGCGGATTTTCCATCACGAAGTACCAGGGACCCTGCAGCTGACCGTCAGTTTGAGCTTCGAAATGAAACCAGTAGGCGTGGCCGGTGAACCCGTAATTGGGCACCTTGCGTTCCTCAGGTTTGAATTGTCCGTTGGTCAGCGCCTGCTGGGCTTCGTCAAAGGTCATGGTGCGGGAGGGATCTGTCAGGGTATGCACGCCTTGACCGATTGGGAATTCATCCGCGTCGACTGTCCAGGTTTCAGCAGACAACGATGCTGGCACCATCAGGACGAGTCCTAGGGTGAGCCACAGTCGAATCAAGGACATAAGATCCTCCGTCGCGTGATCTCACGCGGCTTTCGGTTTTAAGAGTTTACCGATGACTTTGCACAAAGACTCGCCGTGAACAGGTTTGACGATCCAGACGCGGACGCCGGCATCCAGTCCTTGCTTGCGGAGTTCTGTGCTATTTTCTGTGGTCAGCATGACTATGGATGTTTGGCTAAAGCGGCTATCTTTTTTAATGGCTTGAGTGAGTTCCACGCCGTTCATTTCCGGCATATTGAAGTCGGTTATGATCACATCAAGCGGAGCCACCTGCTGGGCCATAGCCACGCCGGCAGCGCCGTTGGGGGCAACAAAGACTTCGTGACCATCTTTTTTGAGAATGGTTTGCAGCTCTGCCAAAATCACTTCGGAATCATCCACGGCCAGAATTCGACCCATGCCCCATCTCCTTCAGCTTTTTTCCATTGCCAGGAGGATCGGCACGAAAAACGAAATCCTAAGACTGAATCCTGATAGTTGGATATGAATTACGAAATCTTCATAACCGGCTGGCCTTAAAGCGTTTTTACCTGAGCCACGACACCCAAAATACCATCGATAATGAATTGGATGGCAATCGCGGTCAGGATGATACCCATGATTCGGGTCACCAGGTTGATTCCAGTGCGGCCCAAAAGTCGATACAGATGAGGCGCACTCTTAAGCAGGAAATAGGACGCGATGAATACGCAGGTGATGGAGGCTAAAAATAAAGCTGTCGGCAAAGGTCCCGAGATCTGAGACGACTGCAGAACCACAGTCGAGATTGCACCCGGTCCAGCGAGCAGCGGGGTCGCGAGGGGGAAAATGGAAATATCTTCGCGCGAGAAGGATTCGTTTTCTTCTTCGGTCTTCACCCGTTCCCGATGCGCTTCCAGCTGGGAAATGCCTAAAAGCAGGAGCAAAATTCCACCGGCGATGCGGAACGCAGGAATGGAGATGCCAAAGAGGCGAAAGATGCCTTCACCCGTGACGGCAAAGATACTCAGAATAACGGTGGCAATGGCACAGGCTTTCAAACTGACAACCGAGCGTTCCTTGGCCGAAAAGCGATCCGTAAGGCCGAGATACACAGGGATCACAGCAAGGGGGTCGACAATGGCGAAAAGCGCAGTGAAAGATGACGCGAAGGTCATGAACGAAGATTTTAGATCCACGGAGTCCGTCCCGGAAAATGATTCACGCTTCAGTCGATAAGCATACCAGTGTTTGGTTCCAGGGGAAAAGGCTTTTGCTCGGGTTCTTCGCTTCTCTGAGTCGGACGGGTCATGGTGAGCTGGGCGGCGGTCAGAAGCCCATGCTGAAACGTGGCCTCCGCATAGGATAGGTAGTAACGCCAGCTGCGAATAAAGCTCTCATCAAAGCCCAAGGCTTTGACCTCGAGCAGATGACCTTCGAAGCGGAGCCGCCAGGCATTGAGCGTGCGAGCATAGGACAGGCCAATGTCTTCAAGGCGCCTGACGCTGAAGTCAGCTTTTTCACTGGCGGCTTGGAGAAATTGCGAAAGTGAAGGCGTAAACGATCCGGGGCTGATATACTTGCGTATCCAATCGGCTCCGGCATGATTTTCGGAACGAAAACGCTCAGGTGTCAGCAAAAGCTGGTGCACCATGATGCCCTGAGGTTTCAGCAGTTCGTCGCAATGCGCGAAGAATCCAGGCAACTCCTGGGCATCCAAAGCATCAATGAGTTCGACCGACACGATGCGATCAAAGCTACCTTTGACGGATCTATAGTCGAGGAGCGAGGGGAAAACCCTCTGCTCGAGACCCAGCTCGGCGACTTTTTGCTGTAAATAACGATGCTGCTCTTCCGAGATGGTGACCGCGGTCACTTTGCAGGGAAAGCAAAGCGCCAGATAAAGCGACAGGCTGCCCCACCCGGCACCCAGTTCCAGGATGTGATCACCCGGTCGAACCTTGAGTTCCTGGGCAATCCGCCGATTTTTTCGAAGCTGTGCGGCTTCGAGATTTTCCTGGCCTTCGAAAATGGCGCTGGAGTTGGTCAGGGTTGGATCCAGCATGAGAGTGAAAAACGAGCGTTCGAGTTCATAGTGGGCGGCCATGGAATCCGTAAAGCCGCCGGGTCTGGTACGATCCAGCATCGATTGGACCTGCTGGACGCCTTGCAGAAACTGAAACAGCGGATGATCACTGGTGTCGACCCGACCTAAAGCATCGAGTTGGTCAATGTTCAACAGGAACCAGCGGATGACCGCCACCAGATCAGGGGAATCCCAGTCGCCATCGACAAAGGATTCACCGAAGCCGAGTTCACCGTGTTTCATGAAACGCATGAAGAAACGCTCGTGGCGTATCTGCATCTCGGCTTGAATTTTTTTGCCGAAGCCAAATGAGTAGGTGTGGGCGTCGCCATGAACCTTAAGAGTCAGATGACCGCGAGTCATGGATTGAAATTTAGCGAGAACCGCGCTTTTATAGAGGCTGCTTTGATAAGTTTCCCAACGTCTAAGAGTGCGGGGAATCAGTTCTTCCATGCAAACCTCCGCTGGCATACTGGGCGGGTCTGCCATAACCCATTGAAATCTTGAGCCGGGCCCATGTTAGGTTCAGGTCTTGCGGTTTCATGTTCTGGGCAAAATGGCACCGATTCCCTTATATTTTCATGGGGCTTGCGTTAAGTAAAGAGTGGACTTAAGTTTTTGAGACAGGACGCCGATTCGCAAAGAAAGGAGGGTGTTCTATGTTGATAGTTGCCGTGGTGACTGGAATTGTTCTTGTTGGAGCCGCTTGGGTAGCTGGTGAAGCCACAAAAATGCAGCCTGCTCTGCAACCCGCCAAAGCGCCTGCTCGTAAACGTGGGC
>NZ_DASQYZ010000400.1:0-4058 GCF_035638955.1 Oligoflexus sp.
ACGATAAGGACAAGGACAAAGAACAAAGTCCGGGCACACACTTCAATCCGTCGAAGATAGAAGGAAACTATTTCGTTCTCAATCCTTGGAGAATCACTACACCAGCAAAAGACGGTGATGAGGAATATGTTGGCGACAAAGATCGCCTTGGCTCAACCTTGACAGCTGTGCCGTTTTCATTTGATGCGATTATTAATGCCAGAACTGGTGCTACACAGACCTTTCTCACCAGCATTGAGAAAGATTCTTGTTCAAATTATCGAGAAGCAAGTTTGCCAGGAGAGGCATCTGGTCGGACATCAAACGGCGGTTATTGGTTTGCAATGGATGACGTCGCTGGGAACTTTGTGTCTTACGCCGCGAATGTCCGACATCATAATATTTGCTTGACATTGAATATCAACCCCGAGGCTGGTTCGGAAAAGTTCTCGTCGAAAGACAGCGATCTGATCGAATACTTTAATCGTTTTGTGGAAACTGCAGAATTTCAACGTTTAGGCGCGGTATACAGCGGCTATTTTAACAACAGAACATTTCTCTATACAGTATTGTTCTCAGACAATTTCAATGAAGAAATCAAAGATGCCGATGGCGTTAAACATACTCACTCCTCGGCTCCGATCCTAACAATTGATGGACAGGAAAATGAAGTTGTAAGTGAATCGTTCTTTGGAGATTGCCAACTTGATATTTTCAGGAATGCACTCGCAGACGAGAAGAAAAAGAATCTTGCTGTTTCGCATCCCAGCGACGACTTGGCCGCTAAATATTCGTTGGAATTGACAACTGAGCCAAACGGGACATTTAATCGGGTTGCAGAGGGATTCTATTCGACCACGAAAGCCAAGGATTGTCTCATTGTCAGATATCGACTAAAGACACCCATTAGGGATGCAGCCTTAGCAGCAAGCGACTCAGAGCTTGATGACATGTTTGTGGGTGCGTTGGGAGAAATGCTGGTTTCCAAAGTTCCTTGACGTGTTAGTCAATAAAGCAGACTGATTTCGGATTCCTGGCAATCCATCGCCAGGAGCAACTTCTTACTGAGCAGGGTTCACTGATCTCTCAACATAGCCAGAGTCGGTCTTTTCCAAGTATGGCACAGCATCAGATTGAAGAATGATAGTCTCATCAACGCCATTGTGAAGATTGATTTTCCGGTTGAGAATATCAATAGTCGAAGGTCTGAAGGTTTTTCCGCCAATGGATATGCCAGCACCGCTCGGTGAGCTTTGAACAAGTTCTGAGAACGTGGCGTCGGAAACCCTCAGAGTCTTGGTCTTGGCACCGCCTCCTCCTCCTGTAATGATGCCAGCAAAGCAGCTGGGTGCAACCAACAAACAGCAGGTCATCGAAGCAATTAAGAACGTACTTTTTTTCATAATACCAAATCTCCCAAATCTGTTACGAAAGAAACCATAGCGACCCTGTGAGGGCCGGGTTTGTACCGTTTTGAAATTTCTGCAGTGCGAAGCTCAATCTCTCTGATCAAATCCATAATCATTTGTCTTGTTTCGTCGTCGCAGTTTGCGAACCAGATGGTTCCATAGTTATCGGGCCGTACTAAATTCAGTTTTTTTACTGCAAATTTGGAAAGAGCGGAAACGATCGAATTGTTGCCTATCAGCAGCCCGCTTACAGCTTTGAGTATTCCATTTTGCTGCTCGAGGCAATTCTTCTTGATGAGCCGTGCGACAGCTCCTGCAGTCGTACTGCCCGAAGCAAACGAATTGGCTGCGGAATCTTCAAAGACAACATCTGTCAGGATTTTACACTCGAGTTCAGACAAGTCATCCGCAGCAACAAACGTGGATTCAGCCATCTTTTCAAAAATGGATTTGAGTTCAGGCATAAACTCGTGCACGAATTCTTTGATTCGCTCTGGACTCGATACAACGCTAAGAATGCGGAGCACATTGTATCCCGAAACTTGTACCGATCCTTCAGCTGCGGCGCTCAAAGTGTTTCTATGGATGCCTGTTGCCCGCTGGAGCAGGGACAGACTTCGTCGCTTCCCTCCTTTCAGCCAAGTTTGAATTTCCTCTGCCAATGCCATTCGGCGGTTCATTTTTTCCTTCTCCCGGTTGACTGTGGACCATGACGCTAATGTTTGCGCGCATAGCCGAAACGGTGTATGGCGCAGAAGCTTGCGCAAGTCACCTTAAGAGAATTTTCTCGCTATACTGGCGGTTACTCACTGAGTGCAAAATTGTCTGCGATTACGGTAAACCTATGTCTAGTGCGAGCGGTGCAAATATCAAAAACTCCAGTGCTTACAGCTGAGAACGATTTGATGTCTCTTCTTGCAGTCATGTTTGCGATTCGTTGGTCAGCCACAAGCGGGGATGGCTACTTTTGGCGGACGGAATTCGGCTTGTAGTTTTATCAATAGCTTGTGACGATTTGAACGCATGTTTATAGGTAAGGTGTCATTAATTTCAATAGCTTACCCGTTTGTCGTGCTATTTTGGCCAAATCCTCGATTTCTGAAGAATTGAGACATTAACCCCAATTTTGCTCGTCCCTCATAGTCTTGCGCATATTCGTTTCATAACAATTTCGATAACTTGCAAATCGAAATTATGACTGATTTAGGTGTTTCTTTGCTAATTTCAATAAGTTACAGGTTTATCATGCTACTTTGGCCATATTCCCGTTTTTTTGAAAATGGAAATTAGATACGTAGTATTGGTGCTGTCGTTTCAGCTGTATAAAATACCTCCGCATTCCCAGATCCAGAAACTGCTGCTAGCCTGCGGGGGACATCGTGAAAATCCTATAGTCTACTCCGTCGAAGAATATATCTGAGGAGAAAGAAGGGGGAGGTATTTATTCAGTATAGGAATACTGAATCTCGCGATGCAATTGAAACAAAACCTCGGAGTTCAACAGGCATTGTGGCTAGCGAAGACCAGTACGAGACATTGATATCCCGAATCGAAGCCCGGTTGAGTCCAGGCGATCTTGCCAGGCACCTTGGCTTCATTCCAAAGCAGGGCTGGATCTCCTGCCCCTTCCACGATGGTGGAAAGCTCTCGATGCGCATCGATGAACCTGATCGGTCGTTCCACTGTTCAAAAAAGATTTGTGCTGCACATAGTGAACGCATAAACGTGGTGGACTTTTACGCGCAGGTGACTGGCCGGATGTACTCCACGGCGCTCACTGAGCTGGATGGTCTGGAAATCAGGATACCCGATCCTGACCAGGTCCCAGGTCCCACCAGCTTCCTTTCGCCAGCTGCCTATCTGGAATATCTTAAAGAGCAACAGCCGGACTATGAGCACGTTGCTACCTATACCTGGTGCTCTCACTCGAACGAGCCTTTGAAGATCGTACACAAGTTCAAGCTTCAAGCCGGCAATGGCACAGACCGCGCTCCTGTTTTAATTTTCCCTACCTACTTCCATCGCAAGAAATGGTTTCGTGTCAATCAGAGCGATGCAAAAGTACCATTGCCCTATGGCTGGGAGGGTGCCCAGAATAGTCAGCGCGTAGTGATAGCACGGGACGAGGCAGAGGCCGACAGCATCAGCAGAACAGGGATCTCTGCGGTTGCCGTGTCCTCAGTTGGGATCTGGGCATCAGGTTATGCTAAGCGGTTCCGTGGGCTCGACGTGGTCCTTATCATTGATCCCGGTCCAGCTGGGACCGACTATCTTGAAACCGTAAAAACTGACCTGGGTCTGCTCGCGGCATCGTTGAGAGCTCTCCCCTTTGATCCTGAGCAGGCAGCTTCCTTGTCAGCCGAAGGTTTGCAGGCCATCCTCGATGAGGCAGACGATCTTTTTCGGCCTTGGCCTAAGCCATTTTGTGGTCTGAAATCCTTCGACCGGATTCCGAAATTTGACCCGCAGCTCATGCTTCCCCGCTCACTAAGGAGATACCTGGTGGACCAAGCCGACGAGATGCAGGTTCCAGTTTCGTCGGTGGCAGCTCCCGCTCTTGCTGGACTCTCCATCCTCGTTGGTCGAAAAATTGTCATCCAACCCAAACGCTCAAACCCATCGTTTCGAGTTGCCGCTCCTCTCTGGTGTATTATCGTTGCCGATTCCGGG
>NZ_DASQYZ010000401.1:0-2683 GCF_035638955.1 Oligoflexus sp.
AGCGCGGTCCCAAGCTTGCGATTCCACAGGATCGAGTTGGAATCAATATCCCAGTCACGCGACAGTCCGTGTTCGTACTCGGGTAGAAAAGTTTCTTAAACTTTCTTTAGCGCTGTCCCAAAAATGCTGACACATTCCGCAGGCGCTCAGTCATGCAGAGCCTTTGCTTCTGCTGGCTTAGCAAACGTCTTCATATTTTAAGGGGAAGAGCAGTCAGTAGTTTGGAAGTCATTAAGAAGCAACGGTAAATCCGGTGTTTTTTGGAAGCTGAAATCAAACGTGAATTCGCAGATATCGTCATTCTTTCCATCCTGAAGTCTCGTGATGGTTTGTGAAAGATTCTCACAAGTGACAGGCTCTCGGCATACAAATAGTTTTTCACCGAAATAGAAGTCAGAGTTATTGTTTTTTATTCGCTGTAGGCCCTGTAAAAAGCCACTATAAGTGTATTGAATTTCCGCATTCCAGAAAAGATTCGTTTTAAAATTAAGATTAGGTTCCACGGGTAGTTTTTCTGCTATGTGCACTATAGATCTCATTTCCCTTATAGTACCTAAGTCCTCGGGCGCATCATCAAACCTATATTTTTTTGAGTTCACTAACAGCTTATATTTATACCCCCACTCCCAGTCAAATCCGGCGATGTTTAATTCGCTTTGTCCAGGGCAAAGATCCCAGTAGAAACCACCTGGCATTTGAAAGGCCTGACAAAAAGAGAGATACCCATTGGCCAATATTACCTCTTCAGTTCTGTCTTCAATTAGACATCCTGTAACGCAGTTTTTCTCTGCTGTTACTGAACACGAAATATGGATCAGAAGCGAAGAAAAGAAAATTGACATGTTTAAAATGGAGATAACTCTCTTAATTCTTCCCAATTCTTACCTCCTAGTCCTTTTATCCCTTATCCTATCGGTCGTCGTTCTGTAATCAGTGAATGCTCCACTTGAATAAGCGTATTCAGATGTATTCACGTAAGTGGCTGATTCATATGCCTTACTCACGTCCTTAGGTTGGTCAATGCTTGACCAAAAAGTTCCAGGGTAAGAGTGCCTCGAAGTCATCGACGGACGTGGCCCTGGGAAGCTCTGAAAAGATATGGGAGAGGTAATAGTAGGGTTCAACACTATTCGCGCGGGCGGTAATCACAAGGCTATAAAGAGCGGCACTGGCATTGGCTCCCTTCACGGTATCGGAAAACAACCATGCTCCCCTGCCAAGAGCGAAAGGTCTTATGGAATTTTCTACAAAATTGGTATCAAGCCCAATAACCGGATCATCGAGAAATCGGATGAGTTTCGGCCACTGACCATTCAAATAAGCCAGTGCTTGCCCGGTCAAAGACTTGGGCGGCACCTTATGCAGGGCTGTGTCCAGCCAACCTCTGAGGTCGGATATCACGTTTCTGGACTGGGTTTGGCGGATAAGGAGTCTGGTTGAATCATCCACGCATTCATTTTCGATTCGATAAAGTTCTTTGATGGCGCCCAGCGCATGATCGGCAAATGTCGCCTTGGTTCCGGCCTTCTGGCCCTTGATTGCGTCCTTGAATTTTCTTCTTACGTGAACCCAGTCGCCGACGTGGACAATGCCCGGCACAAGACCAAGGCGCGAATAGCCTTCATAACCATCGGTTTGAACGTAGCCCTTATAGCCCTTGAATATTCTTAAAGGGACTTCACTACTTCGGGTTGGTGAGAACTCATATAAGACAATTTTTTTGCCGTCCTTATCCCACCTCGCGGTAATCCACATGAACGACTTGCTGGTAGGCTTTTTTCCAGGGACTTTGAGAACTTGAATTGGTGACTCATCACACTGAACAAGTGGACCTTCCAGCATCTTTTCACGCAAAAGATTGATGAGAGGAGTTACAAGATCGCCGCAACGAATGATCCAACTGGCAAGGGTTGCCCGGGGGATATCACAGCCAATCCTCTGCAGAATAGCTTCCTGCCGGTAAAGCGGCATCCCGTCTGCGTACTTCGAAGTCGCAATGAAAGCCAGAAGTCCAGGGCTGGCCATGCTTTTAGGGATCGGTTGCGGTGGCAAAGGCATCGCCTTTGGTGTGCATTCTCCGCAGGAGCAGGCATACTTCAGTCGTATCGTTCTGATCACCTGGACCGTGGCAGGAACAATGTCCAGCTGTTCGGTTACTTCCTCACCTATGCGATGAAGCCGCCTTCCAGACACTGGACAGAATTTTTCATCTTCAGGAAGGTCGATAATCCGTTCAACTCTAGGAAGTCTTTCTGGCAAAGCTTTTCGTGAGGGCTTACCTCTGGGCTTGGAATCCTTCGGCTTGTTCCCGTCGCCAGTATCTTCTATCGGGACCGAATCAGCGTCTGCTTCAGCTTCATTGAACAGGAGCTGCTCGCCTGGATGGCGATTGGCTTCACTTTTTGAACCGAATTTCTGGTGTTTAAAGAGCTTGACGAGTTCTTCGAGGTAAGCTACATCTTCGCGCAGACGGGCTATTTCGCGCTTCAGCGCTTCGTTTTCACTAAAAATATTTTGGTGACTCGAAGTTTCCATGGTCGGGATCGGAATAAATCAGCTATTTTGAGACAGTCATAAAAAGAGTTTAGTGTACTTTTCTATCCAAGCACATACATGGATTGCCGTGTGACCGGGATGTTGATCCCGACCTGCTCCTGTGGAATCAGAAGTTTAGGACCACGCT
>NZ_DASQYZ010000402.1:0-4286 GCF_035638955.1 Oligoflexus sp.
GCAGGAGTTAACCTATTTACGCTCCCACCACTTCCAAGCCTCTTTTCGGTAATCGAAATCCGGAATCAATCGGTCGCATATGGACAAATCCTAATGTTCATTTGGTGGTGATTTCGGAAACAGGCTACAATATTGCATAGTCATAAAGATCTTACTGCCTTTAATCCATTTTATAGTGTGTGGGAAATATGGAAAAATTAGGTAAATACCAAATTGTTGAAACTCTCCATTTCTCTTCACCTAATATGGTCTACGTTTGTATGGATCCGGATGCGCAGGAGGAGGTCGTCCTCAAAGTCGTTCCCGACAGGCACAATAACAGTCTGGCAGCACTTCGCCTGGAGCAGGAGTTCAGTTTTATTCACACTCTGAAAGGCGCTTTTTTCCTGAAGGCCATTGACCTGATCAAGGAAGCCGACCGGATTTACATCGTCATGGAAAGGTTCAGAGGGCTTTCACTTCGGCAGCACTTGCCGGAAAGAAAATCGCCACTTGAAATCGAACAGATTTTCAGCCTTGCCATATCCTTGGTTGAAGCCATCGACTTTGTTCATGACAGGCTGATCATCCATAAGGATATCAGCCCCGATAACATTCTCGTCTCTCATGATCTTAAGGAAATCCGTCTCATCGATTTTGGAATATCGACCCTGCTTTCCCGGGAGCACCCGAAGGTCGAGCATCTAAGTCAGCTTGAAGGTCACCTTCAGTACATCGCCCCGGAACAAACGGGACGCATGAATCGGAGCCTCGATTATCGCTGCGACTATTACTCGCTTGGGGCTTTGCTTTATGAGCTGGTCTCCGGAGAGCCGCCCTTTCCTTCGGATGATCCTCTGGCCTGTGTGTCAGCCCACATATCGGAAACGCCGCGTCCACCCCAGGCTCCCGGGCGGGAAGTTCCTCCCTGTCTCAGCGACATCATCCTCAAGCTCCTCAGCAAAGGGGCCGAGGACCGTTACCAAAGCGGCTTTGGGCTTATTGCAGATCTCAAGGAGGCCCAAAGGCGCTGGGCCGCGGGGGAGAGGCAGAGCCATTTTCAACTCGCCACAAAGGATGTGCCTCGCTATTTTTCCGTGAGTCAGAAGTGTTATGGCCGGGAGAAGGAAATCAGGCTTCTTGAAGAGGCATTTGAAAAGGTCTTCAGCAGCAATGAAGCGCAGATGGTTCTTGTCTCCGGAGCATCAGGCATCGGCAAATCCACCCTTATCAATGAAGTCCATAAGCCCCTCCTCAGGCGCCGCGGCATCTTTATCAAGGGCAAGTTCAATCAATTCAGCCGCGATACGCCCTATGATGCCTTTATCAGCGCGTTCTCATCACTGGCGGACCATTTCCTTACCCTGCCTGAATCTCAGCTGACCAGGGTCCGCGAAAGATTGCTCAAAACTCTGGGGCACAACGCGCGAATTGCAGTCGATCTGGTACCTAAATTGGGGCTGATTCTGGGGGATCTGCCCGAACTTGAGGATCTCGGCAGTATCGGCAATGCCAACCGCTTTCGTCTTGCCCTGGACGCCATTGTCGTCGCCATTGTCCAAAAGGAATATCCCCTTGTCATATTCATCGATGACCTTCAGTGGGCTGACGGTGGTTCCCTCGGCCTCATCCAGAATATTTTTGAGCGGCGCCAGGGAACTCATCTTTTCTTTATCGGCGCCTACCGCGACAATGAAGTTGATCAACTGCACCCTCTGACGCGGTGCCTTCAGAACCTGACGGAAACAGGGCTTGATATTGCCCGCGTGAGTCTGAATCCACTCAGTGAAACGGATCTGGGGGCATTGATTGCCGACAGTCTTTACTCATCTGTTGCTGAAACCAGGGATATCTGCCATGAAATCATGCTCAAGACCCATGGTAACCCGTTCTTCGTGCATGAAGTTCTGACTCAACTCTATCATGCAAAGGCCTTCAATTTTTCAGCGAAGCTTGGCCGATGGGAATGGAGCATTGAAAATATTCGTTCCCTGGGCCTGAGTTCGAATGTTATAGATTTCCTCCTCATCAAAATCAAGAGTCTCGGCCATGAGGTGATTCCGCTCCTGGCTCATGCCGCGTGCATAGGCCATGAATTTGATCTCAAAACTCTCTCTGAATTGAGTGGCCAGGGCCTGCAGGAGGTCTCAAGTTTACTTGCCGCCCCATGCCAGGAGCATATTCTCGTCTACGAGGGACCGTCTTTTCTCTTTCAACATGCGTCAAGTGAGGAGAGATCTCCAGATACCTATGAAGGGATCAAATACCGTTTCGTCCATGATCGAGTGCAGCAGGCCTGCCATACACTTTTTTCAGAAGAGGAGATAAGGAAAATCAAGCTGCGCTACGGAATATATCTTTTAAAACACTCGAATGAAGAGGACGTGAATAAAAATTTGATCGTGCAGATTACTGAACTCTATAATGGTGGCCTTGAATACATTGAAGTTGCTGCTGAACGAAGCCATCTCGTAAATCTGAACCTCCTGGCTGCAAGGAAATCTGCGGCATCGCTTTCCTATGGGAGTGCTGTAAAATTTGCCAGATTCGGTTTGAAGCTCTTGGAGGATATCGATGAGGAAGGGCACTCTGATACCTACCAAAACCTTATGCTGATTGCTGCTGAAGGGGAATACAGCAACCAAAATGCCGAGGCGGCAGAGCAGCTTTTTGAAAAGCTTCTTTCCAAAGGTGGGGATCCTTATTCCTTGGCTCTGATATATGAGAAAAAAGCAGCACTCTGTGGCATGACAGGGCAATATGAGAAGGCGTGTTTGAGCGGACTTGAGGCGCTGAAGGTTTTGAATGTCAACCTTCCAGCCAAGCCTCATGCTCTACATGGTATCATCGAAACAATGAGAGTTCTTCAACTTGCCGCAAAACTTCGAAAACATAAGCTGCTTAGTAAACGAATACTTTCACCTCCGGTTGATGACGAGAGGCATAAATTAATCATTTCCGTCCTTGAAAGTATACAATACAATGCATATCAGTATGATATAAACCTCTTTACCCTTGTTACAGCGTATGCAACCAAAATTATATTGAAAAAAGGTAATACTGAAGGGGCAAGTAACTTTTATAACACTCTCGCTCTATTCACACTTATCGTTACTCAGAACAACATGCATTCTGCTGAAATAGCTGAGTTGGGAATGAAATATGGAAAAACGTACGAACCCAATCTACGTTTGGCAAAAGCATTGTTTGGAAGCACTTACGCTCTACTTCATTGGTCGAGAGATGTGAAAGAAAGTACTAGCCTCTATGTCGAGGTGGAAGAACTTCTTATTCAATGTGGAGAGTTTACGTGGCTGGACAGCACACGAGCTTCAAGGCTCTTTTATTTTGCACACCACGCCCCTCATACTCAGGATCTTGTAAAATCAACATCCGAGATGGAGGGAGTTACAAAACTAAAGATCTCTCAAGCGGCTAAGCCGGCATATTGCTTCGCTCAGCAGTTTCTTCAGGTCATGAACGGTCAGGTGTCGAGTATTGTTGTTTTTCGTGAAGAAGACGGCTGGCAGAAAGAGACTATTGACACTGCTATGCAAAAAAATCCAACAACGTCAACTGCAAGTGCCTACTTGGTGCTTCAAGCACAGGCGTTTGTAATATTCAACCGATACGAAGAAGCCGTTACGTCGTTGAAGCACTGTGAACTTAACAAGATAGTTGGCACCATTTCGGTCGCTTACTACAATTTTTTTCTCGGTCTATGCGCATCAGCCCTCCACCAGAAACAAGTCATGCGTTATTACGACAGTCGACGAAAGCTTCATTCAGTACTCAATAAATTCAGAAAATGGGCATTGGATGTTCCCGTGAATTTCAAACACTTCGCCCTTATTCTTGAAGCGGAACTGCAGCTTTTCAAAGGGCAGTACCTAAAGGCGACAGCACTCTACGATGAAGCCATCAGCACTGCCGAGCAATACAGCTATTTTTGGGTCGCCGGCCTCGCTGCTGACCGCTGTGCCGAAATGTATCTTGAACTGAGACAGCATCGGCTGGCTGAAACCTATTTGAAACTTGCCTATGGTTTCTATCAAACTTATGGAGCAATGGGAAAGCTTCAACAACTCCTGGTAAATCACCCTAATGTCTTTAGCAAAGCGAACCAGACCCATACCAGTACTGCCTTGAACAAAACTTTTCACGGCACGATCGCTCACACCCACAGCCAGACCTATCAGCACGGCGATGTCCTGGACGTGACAGCCATAACCCGGGCGGCGCAGGCCATTTCAGGCTCGATTCGAATCGATGAACTGCTTTCCAAACTTCTGGCCATTCTTCGCCAG
>NZ_DASQYZ010000403.1:0-31583 GCF_035638955.1 Oligoflexus sp.
CCAGCGGCAACTGTTCAAACCAAGTGCGAAGAGAAAAACCCGGCTGCATAGTCGGGGCTGTGGATCCACGCGCGCGTTACTTGAAGGGGGACCTTGCGTTTTTTACAGGGGAACTGTCCGGCTGCTGGACCCATCCTAAAAGCCGGCGGTTCTGCGGTCGATGCAGCCATTGCTGCCAACGCCATGCTTGGGCTCACGGAGCCAACGGGTTCGGGGATTGGCGGTGATATCTTTGCCCTGGTCTGGGACGCCAAACAAAAAAAATTATTTGGTTTGAATGGCAGTGGTCGATCGCCGAAGAGTCTGACTCTGGCTGAATTACAAAAACGTGGCCTGAAAAAAATTCCCCCACTTGGTCCGCTCCCCGTCAGTGTCCCCGGCTGTGTGGATGGCTGGACGGAATTGCATAAAAAATTTGGCCGCCTGCCGCTCGCTCAGGTTTTACAGCCGACCATCCAATATGCTCGTCAGGGTTTTCCCGTCACCGAGGTTATTGCTTATTACTGGCAACGGAATGCAGAGAGGCTCAAAGACTTCGAAGGATTTTCGGCCATCTATCGGCCCCAGGGCAAAGCCCCTGCTGCCGGGGAGATTTTTAAGAATCCGGCTCTGGCTCAGACTTTGGAGATCATCGCCCAAAAAGGTCGCGATGGTTTTTACACCGGACCCGTGGCCCAGGCTATCGCCGATTATATGA
The DNA here is from genome assembly GCF_035638955.1 of Oligoflexus sp. Taxonomy (GTDB): domain Bacteria; phylum Bdellovibrionota_B; class Oligoflexia; order Oligoflexales; family Oligoflexaceae; genus Oligoflexus. The sequence goes on from NZ_DASQYZ010000403.1 coordinate 698, forward strand.
AAAAACAGGGCGGTTATCTCAGTTACGAGGATCTGGCTTCACATCGGTCCGAATGGGTGGAGCCCATTGGCACCAGTTATCGCGGTTATGATGTCTGGCAACTGCTACCGAACAGTCAGGGATTGGCCACGCTGCAGATTCTTAATCTTCTGGAGCAGTACGATATCAAGGCCATGGGTTTCGATAGCCCTGCGTACGTGCACACCCTGGTCGAGAGCATCAAGCTGGCTTTTGCCGATCGTGCGGCGTTTTACGCGGATCCTGCCTTTGGCAAACTTCCTGTTCAGCAGCTGTTGGATAAGAACTATGCAATCGCCCGAAAAAAACTGATCGATCCGAATAAGGCCGCCCAGGAAGTCGCCCCAGGGGAAGCCATCCTGCATCAAGGGGATACCGTGTACCTCACGACCGCAGACAAGGATGGGAACATGGTGTCCCTCATTCAAAGCAACTTCCGTGGTATGGGTTCGGGCATGACTCCTGGCGGCCTCGGCTTTGTTCTGCAGGATCGAGGCGAACTGTTCAGTTTGAATCCCGCTCACGCGAATGTCTATGCGCCAGGCAAACGGCCTTTTCAGACCATTATTCCAGGCTTTGTGACCCATAAGGGTGAACCCTGGTTAAGTTTTGGTGTGATGGGCGGATCGATGCAGCCGCAAGGCCAGGCCCAGATCCTGGTGAATATGATCGACTTCGGCATGAATCTGCAGGAAGCGGGTGACGCCAGTCGAGTTTATGTCAGCGGCACCAGTGAACCTACCGGTGAAGTGATGAAGGATGGTGGTCAGGTGGCTTTGGAGTCGGGTTTTTCCACGAAAACCCGGGAGGCTTTGACACGCATGGGACATAAACTTGTGCCTGGCAAAGGGGAATTCGGTGGCTATCAGGCCATCCTCTGGAGTCCAGCGCAGCGCGTTTATCGCGGCGCCAGCGAATCCAGAAAGGATGGTCATGCGGCCGGTTATTAGTAACGTCGGCCCCATTTGAACATGGCAACACCTTTGCTTTCGTTGGTTTCCTCGTCGGTTTCGGCCCCGGTTTCAAACGACCAATTTTCGGTCAAACGTTTCCGCAGGGTCAAAGACTGACGAGCCCCCCCCAGATCCGAACCGACTGTCAGGGACAGGCCCTGAGCCACCTTCACGCGAGCGCGAAATTGTCCGGTATAGGGGTTGTAACCGACACTATCAATGGGCGTTGAAGCAAGATAGTACATCGACAGAAGGCCAATGGCACCGTCGACCATGGCAGCACGCGTTTCATCAACAGAACGCGAACTATCTTCATCCAGCGCATCCGGATTACCGCCGTAAAGCACAATGGAAAGAAGTTCGTTCGGGGAACGCGGCGGCACACTTTCCAATTCATAGAACGGTCGATCCAGAGAACCAGAGAGTTTCAGATTAATCTTCACATCAGGGTCCTGGAACACGACCAGACCATCCAGAAGGGGCTGTTCTTCATCAGGGACCAATATCAGGCGAATGTGATCAACAAACGCCTTTTTCTTCAGGAAACTGACGCGATACTGGTGAATGCCGATGGAACCCGACGGATCGACCCGGTCCCCTTTCAAGGTCAGATCAATGCTGATGGGTATGGGCGTCGGCTGCAAGCTCGTGATCAATGTCAGCGGTCGTTCGGGCGGCGTCGTGATGCGGATATCCAAAACCACGGGCAACGCGTCATCCACCTTGCCATCGGCCTTGGCCCGTTCTGCAGCCGTCATAATCCTTTTATCCGCGAAAATTTGGGGGACCGAACCATTGAGAGCCAGCTTGGGCAATTCAAAGGTCACTTTGTTCAGGCCCACAGCCAGTCTGATGATCGGCTTTTGATCCGTGACTTTTTCAACGGATCCCTGAGCTTTGACAAACATAGCTTGGGTTGCAGAAGAAAGTTCCGTTCCACATTCCAAAGGCAGATTCATGACCGCTCCCATCTGCTTGATGCGACCTTCAATGTTGCAATAGATGCGACCATCGAGGGTATTAAACGGAGCCGGTATGGAAAAGTCCGTATCTGCGAACTTCTTCACGATGGGCTGGAATCTTTGAAAGACGAGCTGCGAGCTGACATCAATCTCAGCATTCAGGCTTTCCACACCTTCCAGAACCTTGCCGCTGAAATTGATCGATGTTTGACCACGAAGAGTATAAAGCTCACTGAGCAGCGGGGTCAGAGATATTTTCATGGGGGCAGCAAACGACGGATTTTTATCCCAATCGGCGATGGTGATCGGCCCCTGAATCACAAACTGAAGGTCTTTGGGCAGCATAGCCAGGAAAGGCTTTTCATCGGGTGCCGGCTGTCGCGTCAGAGACACCTGGCAACTCAAATTGGACTGCAGGAAGGGTTTTCCCTGGCGCTGAACGTCCCCATTCCATGAGCAGGCATTCAGTTCAACTTTTTGCAGCATATCAACAGGGTGGGCTGCCGAGCCGCTGACTTTGAGCGCAAATTTTTCTTTATTCAAGCTTGCCGATGCTGTCATCTGCTGCCGCTGGCCTTCGAAATTGGAAGTCAGATTCAGGCGCACCTGGCCGACGTCCTCCGCAACCATCCGTCCGTCTCCCGACAGCTGGGCCGCACCAAACTTGCCAAGATCCGCACGACCCTTCACATTTGCCGTCAAAGGCAGAAGGTCAGCACCTTCCGGCAGATCGACATTCACTTCAAAATTGGCTGTGCGCGCTGGAATACCTTTGACCCGATCGGCCCGCACATTGAAGGTCCACTTGTTGCCCGCCTGCCTTTGCAGGTTGGCCAGAAGCTGAGCTTCAATCGTGGGTTCACCGGGCCGCTCGACGACCAGGCTCTGCAGATCCACGCGCATCGGTTCAAATTTCGTCTGCCTTAGACGATCCAGCCAGGGCTGATAATCAAAGGGCTCGGTGTCCTTGGCTTTATCTTTCTCTTTTTCTTTCTCTCGTTCTCTCGCGGTGACATATCTTGGATCTTTTTTGGGCTCGGCCTTCGCCATTTTCAAATGCAACCGAGCCCGCGAAATTTCCACCGGTCCCAGGCCTTTGATGCCATAGCGATCGGGATGATAATTCACCAGGACCTGCAGATGCAGGTCGGGAACATGCGTTTTCAAAAGGTCAGGCATGGTCACGTCCAGTCCTGCGCCGCTCACTATAAGCCGAGTTTGGTATGGATCCTTGTCACCCTCCTCGGGCCCCAGACTGGCGTCAATCCGCGTGGATGCAGCCTTCAGTCCGTCTGGCCGCTCGATGAGAAGACTTTTCACACCCAGACGAATTGGTTCAATTTTGACATCACGCAACGGCTCGAGCATGGACTTCAGATCAAAGGGCTCTGACTTTTTCCCAGTGTCTGGTTTCGGATTTTCCAGTTTTACCGCAACAGTGACATCGGCCACATCGATAGGCCCAATGACTTTGATACCATAGTGTTCCGGATGATGATTAACAAGAAGCTGGAGGTCCAGCTTCGGTATATGCGTTTTCACAAGATCAGGCATGGTCACGTCCAGTTGCTCCGTGCTCACAACCAGCCGACGTTGGTAGGGATCATTCCCACCGTCCTGCTCCAGGGTGGCCTCGATCCTTGGAGTTATCACCTTCAGCCCATCAGGCCGCTCGATTGTGAGACTCTGCAAGCCTAAATAAATGGGCTCAACTTTCACGTCCCGCAACCGCTCCATCCAGACTTTCAGATCAAACGGCTCAGATTTTTTTCTGGGGTCAGGCTTGTCCAGTTTCAAAGCAAACATGGCGTCTGAAACATCGATCGGACCGATGCCTTTGATACCATAACGTTGCGGGTGAAAATTCAAGACGAGTTCCAGATCCAGATCTGGAATATGCGTTTTTAAAAGATCCGGCAAGGTCACGTGCAGCTCTTCACTATGCACCAGCAGCTGCCTTTGGTACCAATCACTTTCGCTGCTTTGGACCAGGCGCGCTTCAAGCGACTTGAAGGTCACTTCGATATCCATGGGCTTGAGAATATTCGCAGCCACCCAGCGCAGTGATTTTTCCGGAAAAGTGAAATCAGGCCGGTTCAGGACATAGTAGATACCCCCGACAGCCAGTCCCAGGAGGACAACGACCGTAATCAGGAGACCCATCAGTACTTTAAAAAGGGCTGGCAGGATTCTCATTAGAATTGCTCCCCAATGCTTGCGTAAAATTGTAAGGATGCCACATCTTCATATTTTTCCCTGTCCTGTCCGGATACAAAACCGTGGCCGAGCATGAATCGAAGCACACCAATTGGTGAACTCCACCGCACACCCAAACCAGGTGACCAGAATAGAGTGGGATCCAGATCCAGGGCTTCCTGTCCGAGTTTGCCCCAGTCTGCGAAGGCAAACGGCTGCAGCTGGTAAGGCAGACTATTATTCAGCCTCAGCTCAGCTCCTAAATAGGCTTTGGTGAGGGCACCGGGGCCTTCAGTCGGGAGGGCTTTACGTCCAAATCCTCGCAAGTCCTGAGAACCACCGAGCGTGAACCTGAGCGACGGCGGCAGCTCTTCCGGGGTGGTATCAGGACCGGCCCGCGTGGTGGCAAAACTGCCACGAACACCGAAAATCCAGATCTCAGGTTCCAGCTCGAGAAGATTCCAGAGTCTGGTAAAATCGGCCGTATAGGTGGTCATGGAAACGCTGGACGCCACCCCTTTATCACTCGTGCTGGCAAAAAGGTTAAAGTGATAACCTGACTGCGGTGCCGCTTGATAACTGAAATATTCATAGAGATTCGACTGACCCGAGATCCCAAAATCCATGGTCAGCAGACGTGTGTTCGGCGGTACATCCTTACGCAGCGTATTTTCAAACTGCAGCGATGGGCCGGCGTAAATGTCACCGCGGATACCCCAAATGTCTCCCGCGAACGCCGGTGCAATGGAGCCTTTGATGGAGCGCGCTTCATACCGATTTTCATATTCCCTTTGCACACGTGCATAGGTTTTCAAGTAATGATGCGACGGTACCGGCAGATAATACCAATCAAAGGTGGTGAGAATCTTCTGGAGGGGATAGGCTAGAGACATCGAAACATCCAGCATGGATGCGGTTTCGGACCAACGACTGTTGCGCCAGCCGGCGCTGATCAGGAAAAGATTTTCGGAATCAAAGCCAATACCAAAACTCACGAGACGCGGTTTGCCCGCGAGGGTCTGCTGCTCGATCACGCCGGGTTCCCCCTTACAGATGGGGCGATAGAGAGCATTCACCACAACCTGTGAGGTTTTCAGGCGTGCAGCAGAAATATCCAGCAGGGTGGAATCATAACGTTCCCCAATATCAAAAGCGCGATAGCGATCGAGCATCCCGCCGCGCACACCGGGTATAGGATCCGACTGCACTTCGCGAATCGTCCAAAGTGGACCTTTTTCAATCAGAATCTCGACGTCACCGGTGACAGGGTCACCGCGTGTTGCGACCGTGGCGCAAGGGTAGCCTTGCCGGCCCAGTTTGGCGGAAGCCCATTGTTCGATAGCATTGAGCTCATCGGGCGTCAGGGGTCGACCGCGCGGCAGCCAGAAATTTTCAACCTCCAATTCCGGCATTTCTGGAATCGGACGCAAGGTTTTAATAAGGGTTGGCAAACCAGGTTTAACGTAGAGCGTCTCGCCTTCCACGCGAAAATCAGGATTGTGATAGCCACGTGCTGCCAGGAAATTCAGCATATGGAACTGGGCCTGGCGCAGAGGAATATTTTCCCAGGCTTTTACTCCAGGACTGCCGCAGAGCAAACGTCTTTCGGTCGCCGTAAATCTTATATCATAGTCATAATCGAGGACAACGGAGCCACAGAGCCGTCGACGCTCCCCTTCAGGTTCCTGGGTTTGAGCGTAGCCCGAGCGGGCTCCTGCTAGAAAAATCATCACCAAATACAAGAGGCAGACTGCTGCTCCGTTCATTACGTCCTTCCCAATATCGGTCCATCGGAGTCGAGGACGGGAGATGAGTCTCACATGCGCTTCCATCCAAGCCTCCATTTCGAAGACCCTTCTGCAAAAAAAGCGCCGACTGAGTCTGAGCCTGTTTAACCTGCGGAAGGAGGGAATGCCAGCATAAAAGGTCAAATGGACGGTAACGGGGGGCATACAACCGTCTCCTTTTCAGGAGACGGTAAAACGCAACAGTGAGTCAGATCCCATTACTGGGGCAAAGCCTGCTTCCAGTAATTGCCCAGGGTTGTCTGTCCTTTTTGGCTAGGATGAAAGCAGTCAAAGGCCAGTTCTTCGGACGTGATCTTCCATTCGAGAACGCCGCTAGCCAGTGAAACCTTGGCACCCTTGGCTTTCTGAGCGTCAAAGGCAGCCTGAATGCCCTGGTTGATCCCTTCCAGACGGGCCTGAGCATCCGCATCATAAACGCGCTTGCAGGCCTGCTCACGGAATTTCTTACAGCTCAGTTCTTCACCCGTGATCGCGCTGAATGCCGGGCCATAGGTAAAATCGATGGCAGCCAGCTGATATACGGGAGGGGCTGGGGATATAATCAGCTGCGCATCAGGCGCGGACTTTTGGATGGCATCGATTTGTTCGTTGAACGTGCGCGAAATGTCCTCGACTGTCATGTCCGAGCAGAAATCGTTACCGCCCAAAGCGACCAGAATGTAATCCGGCTTGCGCTTGATCGTATTGGTTTCCTCCTGATTCCAGCGTGACAGCATCTCAGGAATATCAACCGCTTTGGCGCCGAATTTAGCGAAACTCACCACACCGATCTCGGCTGGTGTCAGCCCAGCTTTTGCCGCGATGGCACTGCGCAGACCGTAGTCATTTTCCGTGGTCGAAGCCGCCAGGGGCTGGTTGGCAAGATTGGTCTGAAAGCCATTGGCATTGTACTCTCCAGCCTTTATGTAGTTGCCAAGCTGCACCAAAAGACCGTTATCGATATTCTGGCCCAGGTTGGTATTGGCCAGCACACCGGTTGAAATGCTATCGCCATAGACGACCAGCAAGGGTTTGTCAGCTGTGACATTCTGCAGATAAATCTGCTCCTGAGGGTCCTTGGGAACGCCCTCACCTGTCGTATTTTGAGCCGGTGCCTCCGCATCGTCGTTATTATCATCGTTATTACACGCGGAAAAACTGGCAGCAGCCAACGCAAGACTTACAGCGCAACCTAAGTGACCAAGTTTCATAATTTTCGTTCCTCCCAATATGATGGACCAGCTCCGGAAGCGTTCCGCAGCCTGTTGCAGCCCCTTTGCAAAAGTCATGACACTCTGCAAAACTCAAGCGGTTCCAGGACTTTAATAAAAAGGCGTAGAGGCCCTGTCAGGTAGATCCCTTGGGACTTTCACGATTCCTACCGATACGGTAAGGCACCTCTTTCTCATCAACGCAGGATGATTTCATGTCAAACGCCTGGATCCTGGTTCCTTTTCTCTTGCTTCAAGGTATGGGCTGTACCAAGAGCCAATCGGGCAGCAGCGCCAAGGCTCCTCTGACCGCGGATCAAACCCTGTCCAAATTGATCGTGATTGCCGATCAGCTGGAACCAGCCTTTGATCCCTTCGTCAACGAATACACACTGGCGGGCGGCGAGACCTATAAGAATAAACTCACGATCAACACCGCACCGGTGAACGCTAAACTGCAGGTTGTTATCAATGGTGTGAAGCTACGGTCGGACTTTACAACGGATCCCATGCCGCTGGCAGCAGGTTCGAATCTTTTCACCATCAACCTCGTCGACAGCGCCGGGACCACCATCAATTCGTATAAGCTGAATGCCCAGCGCATTCAGGATTTGCCGGATGAGACGCTCGCCGATATAGCGACTTCGAATGGAGATCTGGCCCCACCCTTTTCACCGGACATCACCAGCTATCAGCTCGATGTCAGCGCGAATACCACCGAGCTGACTCTTTCCCCTTTAGCCAACTATCCGGATGAGGCTCGCTTCGAAATCAATGGCGTCTCTTATAATGCGGATCGAGGCGGCTATGATGTCACCATCGTGCCTGGCACAACCGTCATTACTCTTATAGTCAAGGGCACGAGCGGTCGGTCCAAAACCTTTACGATCAACGTCACGCGTCCCGCCTCTTGATTTACAGATCCCAAAGAAAAGCTTCCAGAGCCTCGCGGTCCGAGCGAGGCAGGGCTTTATACAGCCGCACCGATTCAGCCGCCTGACCGCCATGCCACAGGATAGCTTCGGCTAAACTCTGGGCGCGTCCATCATGCAAGAGCTGCAGAGGATTGCCGTCGGAGGCTTTCATCGTATCGGGATAAAGGATGTTGATATCACCAGGACGAAATTGATCGCGACGCGCGTTCACCGCGTGCCTGGTATTCTTCAAACCCCACAGAGGAGCCGTTCGCCATTTGCGGGCCTCGGCTCCACCGTTGGTATCCGCCAGTCCCTCGCCCAGATCATGCAGCAAAAGATCGGTAAAAGGTTGAATGGTTTGGCCAGCCAATTCCTTGAACGGTGAGGGACCGGTTTTCAAAACCGGCACATGACAGCGGGCACAGGCCAAATTCTGAAACACGTCCGAGCCGCGCTTGACGCGTGCATCGGTTGGATTCAGACGCGGCGGCACACCCAGTAGGGCCACATAGCTTTCCAGTTGATCGATGGCTTCTGTCGATAAAGATGCTTTCCCTGGTTTGCAGTCAGCTCCGCAATCCAAAGAGGGTTTCTCCGTCGTAGTCACGCCGATATCGAAATTGAGAGCCGCTACGATCTGCTCGCGCAGAGTCGCCTGTTGGCCTTTCCAACCAAAGCGGCCGCGTCGTTCGCCTTGCGATTGACGGGCCAAGGCTTTCAGTGTCGTCTCAGGAATCGCGTTCAGCAGGCCCATGCCGATCAAGGCTGGCGGTTTCCGAATGGAGAAAGCCAGATTATCCAGGGGACGGCGACCTTCCACACTGAATTCCGGTTTGCGTAGAGTGATGACGGTACCGTCATCCAATGTCACGGGAATAGTGCTATAGGATTTGACTTTGAGTTGACCTTCTGCCTGCAGACCTTGCGTTTGCAACTGCCGCCCCAGGATGGGATGAGGCTCGCCGGTGCGGCTATCGAAAGTTTTTGCCAGAGTCGTGTGCACGGGCTGTCCGTCGGCCGGGAGCAAGGCGATTCCGTTATTGATATGGCAGCCGTTGCAAGCGGTCATATTATAAGCCTGGGCGCCATAGCCGGCTCGCTCCAGGCGCATCTCATCAAAAAACATCAACGGTTTATCATCATCCTGGTCATCAACATGCTGACCCGTCTGCATATCGGTGTGAAAGAAGGTTCGACCGTTAAGGAAGTTTTGCGCCTGCTCACGGGTCATGTTCTGAGCCTGCTGCTGCAGGGCTTTCCAAGGCTCAACACGAACGGTTGGAATCGTGGTCCAGCCGCCGCTGAAGCGTTGCACGTCGGGCATTTTTTTCGAAACACCCAGAGTATCAATCAACAGCCCACCCTCGCCGATCCGCAAACGATAAAATTCCGAGTAATAAGCGGAGAGTGTGTGGACGTTGAATGCCTTTTCCTTTTTCCATAAAGGATCGGTTTCATCCATAAAGAAACGGAATTCAAAAATCAAAAGTGCGCCAGCCGCCAGAGCTTCGGGATGATTCTGAAAGGCATCCGGCCCCAACGTGTACGTGAAACGCTTCCGATCGGCGACATGGTCCATTCGTTGATTGATTGCGAATTTACTGCGCAGGGTTTCCACCGAACCGACAGGATCCCCAATATACACAGCAGAAAAATCCGGCCCGCGATTGGGAGTGTAGTCCTGGGGCGATTCCGTTTCGAGATGGAATCGAATCTTTTTTTCACCTCGAGCTGTAAAATCCTCGACTTTGAAAAAAGCCAGACGGCCTTCCCAATAGAAAGGATTGAACTTGGAAAAATCCATATCATTTTCATGGCGACGCCGGACGCGCATGACGCCTTCCGTCACGATAACTCCATCCTGAGTATAGGTGTTCGATCGTTCACCTAGATCCTTATAAGATTCAAGACGGATGGGCTCCATGCGCTCGGGCTCAAGGGGGGAACTTTCACCCTCAGGTCCCGACGGCTGGGTTGGGGATGGATTGGGTTCGGCCAGGGGCACTGTGGACTCAGAGGGCCGTTGAATATCTGTTCGTTCCTGACAAGCCATGACAGTTTCCAGCACAGCAAGGAGCAGTAGGAGATGTCGCATCAAAATGTTTCCTCTGAAAGGTCAGGCTTCCATAATTTTTTCAGCTCATGATAAACGGCCCGGGGTTTACGATCGATATCGACCATGCCCCACCATTCTTCATTGAAGATACTATCGGGATAAGGCCCGCCCCCCGGCGCCACACCGCCGACGTCATGTTGATCCGCGGCCCCTTTATCATCCTTCCACCATTCGTCGTTCCATTCGAATACCGCACCTCCAAGGCTCACGTTATCCCCACCCGAAGCGGAAAGTTGATTTTGAATTTCCTGACTCAAGGCCACCACGGCTTTGGCTTGCGAGGCTTCATCCAGAGTCGTTTTATTGATGGCGTCAGCCCCATACTCAGCCAGATACATGGGCTTGTTGGTCAGGCCTCGCCAGGTCTGCAGACGAGCCCCAAAACTGAGGCCACTGTAAATATTCAGACCCCAGATATCGATGCCGCTCAGTTCTTCAATCAACTCACGACTGGGGAGCTCTCCGTACACTGTGGCGATCGGCAGACGCTGATCGGCGCTGCGAACCGCGCTGATGGCCTTTTTCACCAGTTCCTTGGCGCCTTCAAAACCGAGCGGTTGCGCGCCCGCGCTATACAACTGGTTGTAATTCCACTCGTTGCCAATTTCCCAGAACAACGTGCCCGGATGATTTTTCAACTTTTGGACGCGGGCTGTGACCTCGCTCATCGGTGTCGCAAAATAGCTGAACACCGGCACGATCATCCGCAACTGATACCTTTGGATGAGAGCCAGAACCCGATCATCCAGAATGGCTTCATAGGTCCGAATGGTGTTGGCACCCATTGCGGTCATGAGCTGCAGGTCCTGTTCAATCTGGGTCAAATCACTGGCACTGGGATTGCGAAACAGAAGGCCATCGGGATGACGACCGCCCTTCCGCACAGGGTTCCAGCACACGGCGCGCATGATAAAAGGCCGACCGCCGACGAGCAGCTGTCTGGTGCGCAGCCTCGGATAATCCTGGCCTGGAAGGGGAATGGTCTGATCCTGGGACGGATCGAACTCGGGCAGCTCGGCATCGGGCATGGGTACAGGAACCGGCTGCAAAGGCGATGGGGACGGCTTTTGCGGGGCATTGTGAACCGCATGCGTCCGCCTTGAATCAACATCGGGACTGTGACAGGACCAAAGGATCAACACAGCAAAAACAGCTAGAGCTCGCATAGGGACTATCACTCCGGTTACGGTCGAAAAGACGACCATTCAGCAGGTCTTGTGCCAGAACCCCAATCCCTTGTGTGGACCTGGCTTTCGACTTGAACTCTGAGGGCGCGATGCGTTTTGTGTGGCATCCGGCCGACAGGCCTCGCGGGAACCCGAGCCCGTAAATTACCCAGGAGCATTTGGCGCAGAAAACGCCCCTTACTCCAGAACGCCTGATGTGAATTCGTTGAGAGAATTAGTGAGGCAAAAATGTGCGCGAAAAAAACAGGTGGTGAACTTTGGCAGGAGAGCGGTAAAAACACCAGTATCTTCCAGCAGATAGACGCTACGCAAGGTATGCATTGCGCCGAGCCAGCTCATCTTAACGGTATGGCCATGAAATTCCGACTTAAGCTGTTTTTCACGACCCCCCAGCTCACACCTTTTCACTGGATTTTTTCCTTTCAAATCTTCTTAATAGGTTTCTATCGAGCGTAAGCCTGCAGAACAGCCGCCCCTGTTTGCTGCTTTTCTTTGACTAAAAAAAGGAACGAGGCCTTGAATCGAAAACTCCTCTCAAGACATGCCAGAATCGGGATCATAAACCGAGGTGAAGCCGCCGTTCGCTTCATCCGGGCAGCGAAGGAATTTAATGCGCTGTATGGAACTCAATTTGAAACCGTTGCCTTTTATTTGGATACAGAGAACGACGCGCTTTTCGTCAAGGAAGCCGATCACGCCTTTGCCCTATCGTCCTTTCCCGGTTTCGGGGAGTTGACCGGCAGCCCCTATTTAAACTGCCCGTTCCTTCTCAAGGCTCTGCAGCAGAACGAATGCAGTGGGGTTTGGGTCGGCTGGGGCTTCGTCGCCGAGAATGCGGAATTTGCCGCCCTGCTTGAACAGAATGGTCTTATTCTGATTGGCCCGACGGCTGACGCCATGGATCGCCTGGGTGATAAAATCAAGGCCAAGGACATTGCTGACGCGTCCAAGGTTCCCACCTGTCCCTGGAGTGGCGGGCCTTTGGAAAGTCTGGAACATGCGCAGCAGGTGGCCGAACGCATCGGCTATCCGGTTATTCTAAAATCCGCCAACGGCGGTGGAGGCCGCGGGATCCGCAAGGTCTTTACGCCTGACGAGCTGCCCCAGCAGTTCCGCTCCGTGTCCGACGAAATATTCCGCTTCTTTGGCAACCGCGTTATCTTTATGGAAGCCCTGGTTGTGCGCGGCCGACACCTGGAAGTTCAATGTCTCGCCGACTATCACGGCAATGTGCATACCTTTGGCGTGCGCGACTGCTCGGTGCAGCGGAACAACCAAAAAATTATCGAAGAAACACCGCCGGCCCACCTCGACCCGGAACGCATGAAGGAAGTGGAGGCCTCAGCGGCCCGACTTCTGAAAGCGGCCGACTATCACGGCGCCGGCACGGTGGAATATCTTTACGATATCGATCGCCGCGAAGCGTTCTTCATGGAAGTGAATACGCGCCTCCAGGTGGAACATCCGATCACGGAAGAACTCTTCCAGGTCGATCTCGTCCATTTGCAGCTGCGGACCGCCCTGGGTGAGGTCCTGGATAATGTCCTAAAAATTCCCCGTGGTCATGTGATCGAAGTGCGCTTGAATGCCGAAGATCCTGATCAGAAATTTGCTCCGACTCCGGGCCGTATTCTGCGCTTTTTACCGCCGAACCTCCCAGGCATTCGGATTGACTCGGGCTTTGAATGGGGCAGCCGTATTCCTCGTGAATTCGACTCCATGATTGCCAAGATCATCGCCTATGGCCCCAATCGGGCTGCAACCATGGCTCGCCTTACCCGCGCGCTGTCGGAGCTGCAGATTGAAATTGAAAACGGCACGACCAACCAGGGTTTCCTTCTGGAGCTGCTGGCCAATCCCAAAATTCGGGAAGGTGGTGTGCAGACGGACTTTGTGGAAGGTTTCCTGGGCAGTCCCGAGCGTAAAGCCGGCAAGAACCAATGGGACGTGGCCCTGCTCGGAGCCGTGATCTATCAGTACGAACAAAAATACCGGCATGAGTTTGAAAACTTCACCGAAAAAGTTCGCCGCTACAGTTCACCCCGGCAGATGCCCGATCTCGGCCTGGAACTTTCGCTGAGTCTGCGCGGCCACAAGTATCAGATTCAGGTCCAGGCGGTCGGCGACCCCTTCTATCACATCCGCATCGACGGCAAGACCGTGGAAGTGGAATACGTGAACTGGGGCCATGAAATCGTTCTGAAGGCCGGCGGTCGCAAGTATAAAATGCAGATCGTCCCACGTACCAACGCGCTGCAGTGCGAGGTGGAAGGCTTCCCGTACATGCTGCCCTTTGATACCGGCGGTAAAATCGCAGCGCCTTCACCGAGCGTGGTGTTGACGGTCGATGTGCAGGAAGGCCAGAGAGTTAAAAAAGGCGACCTGCTCCTGACTCTCGAAGCGATGAAAATGGAAATGGCGGTCACAGCACCGGAAGACGGGATCGTGGCCGGCATCAATGTCAAAGCGGGTGAACAGGTCGCTGCGGGTCAGTCCCTGGTGGATCTGGAGACGGAAAGCAATCGCCAGAGCAAGGACAATGCGGAAAAAGAAACCACAGTCATCATCGATTATTCCCGTCTGGCCATTCCGGTAAAAGCTGCGACGAGCGAGGAACTGCGGGAAACCTGGACGCACCTATCCCGCGATTATTCCGCCATTTTCATTGGCTATGATTATGCGAAGCCGGTCGGCAAGGTTCTTCAGCGCATTGAAGCGTTCCTCACGGATCGACCTGAATTCAAACCGGCCTTTGCGGATCTGCTGGTGAAAGCTCTGCGGACCTTTATCACGGTGCAGAAGCTCTTCCAAAATGATCATAATGATAGTGATGGCGCCCGGACCACGGACGTCTACGAATGTCTGATGCACTATCTGATGCGTCGCGAGGATCGCGAAAAGGGTCTGCCTGGCAGCTTCCTGAAACGCCTGGAGCAGGCTATCGGAGTCTACTCATGGGCTGACACCAAGGACTATGCGTCCACCACCCGGGCCCTCTTCCATCTTTATAAAGCCCAGGCCAATAGCCGGCAAACAATGGACCTGATCCGTCAGAGTCTTTTAACCCTCCAGAAACTTTTCAGCGACGCCCGTGAATTTACGGATGTCGGTGGCTTCTCCGATCTTCTAGGCGACCTCATCGCGGTAGGCCGTTCCAGCAACTCCCTGGTCGATGCCGCCGTTTATATCCGCTATGAACTGGTGGATCGCTTGTTTCAGGAACAGATGCAGGCCAAGCGCAAAGATCAGCTTGTGGAAGTTCTGGAGCCGGTGCTCGAAGGTCATAACAAGGAACCCAAACTGCTGGCCGATATTATTGAATCGGGTCATCAGATCGTCAGTTACCTCGTCTCGATCTTCGACCGTCGTTCGCCTCGAGCCAAGACCATTCTGGAACTCCTGACCCGCCGGGTGAATCGGGATCGTATCTTCGAACGGGGTCAGTTGCTCGAACACAAGGGCCAGTATCTCTATCAGGTGCACAGTCGGAAACAGAGCCAGAGCATCCAGAGTGTCGTCACGATTCTGGAAGAGGATGATTTCTTCAGTTCCCTGGACTGGTTGAAAGCCGTCCTGAAGCGCGAGCCTGGGCAGTATCTGGAATGTCTGATCTTTGTCCGCCGCAACTCGGGCCAGCCTGAACTGGTGTACAGCAATCATCTGGCAAAATTCCCGCTGCCGGTGGAACTCTGCAGTCTGGGACTGGTCCGTGAGAATGATTACGCTTATCGCTCCTTCCACTATGCGAACAACGAGTGGTCCGAGGACATCCGTCGTCGCGCCTTCAGTCCCTTGCGCTTCCGCGAGTTGCGCCTGGACCGCCTGGTGAACTTCGACCTCGAACTGGTTTACAACAGCCGTTATGTGCATGTGATGAAGCTCGAGGCCAAGGAAAACGCCAAGGATCAACGTCTCTTTGCCTTTATTGAAGTTCCTGAGACCAAAATCGATCTGAACGAAGAGCAGGTCATCGAACGCATCAGTCAGTTCGAATATGGTGTCCTGGAAGCTGTGAAGGTGATTCGCGAGCAACAGGCTCGCACCAAGCGCAGCTACTATTGGAACCGTATCGTTGTTCATATCGGTCACACGCATCCTCTGCGCCTGGATCATATCGGCGAATATCCGAAGCGGATCGCCGGGCTCGTCGAAGGCGTGGGTCTGGAAAAAATGGTGATTTATACCAAGGTTCTGACGAGGCAAAATCGGGCCATCGAAACGGAGGTTCTGGTCGAAAACTTCGCCACGCAGTACAGCGTGCGCGGCCGTTTGCCTTCACGCGAACCTTTGAAACCCCTGGATCCTTATGCGAGTAAGGTCGTCAATGCCCTGCGCCTGCAGAGCCCTTACCCGTATGAAGTGATCAGCATGCTGACCAATCCGTCCCGTACGGAATTTCCGCAGGGATCGTTCCTGGAATACGATATTCAGTTCGATGCCAGCGGACAGCAGCATACGGTGGCTGTGGAAGGCCGGGCTCCCGGTCAAAACCATAGCAATATCGTCTTTGGTCGCATTCAAAATCGTGATCCCGATGGGACTCTCTTTGAACGTATCATCATCCTCGGCGATCCAACCCGCGACCTGGGTTCGCTTGCTGAAGATGAATGCCGACGGGTCATAGCCGCCATAGATATGGCCGAAGCGGAACTGCTGCCGGTGGAATGGGTGCCTGTATCTTCCGGCGCTGCGATCGATATGAATACCGGAACCGAAAACCTCGATTGGACCGCACGCGTGGTCCGCCGTATCATCGAGTTCACCCAGCAGGGTGGTGAGGTCAACATTATCGTGGCGGGCATTAATGTCGGCGCCCAGTCCTACTGGAACGCTGAAGCCACCATGCTCATGCATACCAAAGGCATCCTGATCATGACCGAGCAGGGTACGATGGTATTGACCGGTAAAAAAGCTCTCGATTTCTCGGGCAGCGTCTCGGCTGAAGACAACATAGGCATCGGTGGTGCCGAGCGCATCATGGCGCCGAACGGCCAGGCTCAATTCCGCGTGAAGGATTTGGCCGAAGCCTACCGTGTGCTCTTCCGCCACTATCGAATTACCATGGTGTCCAAGCAAAGGCCTTACGGCACGCGCCTGCCGACCAAGGATCCCATCGATCGCAATGTCTGCTTGTTCCCCTATCAGGATAATCTGGGGCAGAACTTTAAATCGATCGGCGATATCCTGGGCACAGGCAATGCCGAACGTAAGAAGCCCTTTGATATGCGGCAGGTGATGCACGCGGTCCGCGACCAGGATGCCGATTGCCTCGAACGCTGGCAAACCATGCGTGATGCAGAAACGGCCATTATCTGGGAAACCCAGGTGTGTGGATACCCTGTGGGCATGATCGGGATCGAAAGCCGTCCGGTCAAACGCTTCGGGGACTTTCCGAACGATGGCCCGGATATGTGGACCGGTGGAACTCTGTTCCCGCTTTCCTCGAAAAAAGTGGCTCGTGCGATTAACGCCTACTGTGAACAGCTGCCGGTTGTGATTCTCGCCAACCTTTCAGGCTTCGATGGCTCGCCGGAATCCCTGCGCCGTCTGCAGCTGGAATACGGTGCTGAAATCGGACGCGCGGTGGTGAACTTCAAGGGCCCGATGCTTTTCATCGTCGTCGCGCGTTATCATGGTGGCGCTTATGTGGTGTTCTCAAAAACCCTGAACCCCAGCATGCGCGTCGCAGCTTTGGAAGCCACCTATGCTTCGGTGATTGGCGGGGCTCCCGCGGCCGCGGTCGTCTTCCCAAGGCAGGTTCTGAAAAACACCTTTGCCGATCCGCAGATCATTGAGGCTCAGGCTCGCTTGAAAAAGGACGAGCTGACCAAGTCCCAGTATGATGACATCTATCAAACGGTACATCTGGAACATCAGGCCAAGGTCGCCTTGGAATTTGAAAAGATTCACACCGTTGATCGCGCTTTGAAAGTGGGTTCGATTGATGACATCCTGCAACCGTCCCAGCTGCGACCTTATATCAAGCAGCAACTGGATGACGGCATCAAATCCTACCTATCCCAGTCCCGTAATTGATTTAGGGGGTTAATCCCGATGGCTTCAGGCCCATGCGCCTGAAGCCCTTCCCTAAACACCTTAATTCACTGCCCTAAGCTCCCCTCAAGTTTCTGGACGAAGTGCCGATCCATCCATACGACGAGGCACAACATCCTAAGCAAGCAGGGAATGCCTATGGCACAGAAAAAAACGATCAATTTCAACAACCTGCGATTCGAAATCGCCGAGGAAACTGACGCTGTGGATTACACGGTGTTCGGGGATATCGACGAAAATTTCCGGCACAAGGATGTCCCGCGTATCAGCCGTAATACGATCCGTATTCATCTCAAGGATGTTGGAAATTTCAACTCCTGCGGTATTCGTGAATGGATTCAATTGATCACGGATCTGTCAAAAGGCGGCGCACTGACTTTTTATGAGTGCAGTGTTTCGTCGATTGATCAAATCAATATGGTGCCCAACTCGCTCGGCGGTGGTGTGGTCGAATCCTTCTTCGCACCGTATTACTGTCAGTGCGGGCAGGAACATATCAAGCTGATCAATGTGAAAGAGCACCTCAGTACCCTGAAGCAATTGGTGGCACCGACCTTCGCCTGCGACTGCGGTCGCACGCTGGAGTTCGATGCTTTGGAAGAAAGTTATTTTCAGTTCATCGTCGCGCTGCCACGAGCAGGATAGCAGGGCAGACAAGGAAGGGGCGGGAGCATGGATGCTCTGGTCAAGACCGCGATCGAAGCATTGGTTAAAAAAATTCTGCCGTTGCTGGAACAGCAACTGGCTGGTGTATTGGACAAATCGGCTGAACGCCCGCCGCCCGAACTCGCCTATCTGATCAACGAAAGCCGCGAACTCCTGGACCTCATGTCCACCTGGACGGCTTCGCATCAAGGCAAAACTGCTCCCAAAGCCCAAGTGGAAGAGCCTGAACTCAGCGACGATGAAGCGATGCAGCTGATGGCGTCGATGGATGAGAACGGATCGTCCGATGAACTCAATGCTGACGAAGCCGCTGCGATGATGGCGGAAATGAATGATAGTCCCAAAGCCCCTGTCAAAGCAAAAACGGAAGATCTCACCGACGACGAAGCGGAAGCCCTGCTTGCGGAAATGGATGATAGTCCCAAAGCAGCAACCAAGGCCCCGGCAAAAAAAGAAGAATTAAGCGACGACGAAGCCGAAGCTCTGCTTGCCGAGATGGACGGCCAGGCGCCAGCCTCTGATGACGACGAGCTCAGCGACGATGAAGCATCGGCCCTGCTTGCAGAAATGGAAGCACCGATGAAGAAGAAACCCCCCGTTAAAACCGCGAGTCAGACCCCGGCCAAACCCATGGGCGATGATGAAGCCTCGCGTCTTTTGGCGGAAATGGAAGACGAACCGGCCGCACCAGCAGCCCAGGCTGCAGCCCCTAAGGCTGCCGCGCCCGTGCATTCGAGCCACGCTGAAGATGGGGAAGATCTCAAAGAAATCCCGGAATGGGAACCCAATGATTTCCAATCCGATCCCTCGATGCTCAATGATTTCATCACCAACAGCGATGAACTCATGCAAATGGTCGATGACGCCATCCTCCGGCTGGAGCAGGATCCCACCAATAAAGGCATTATCGAAGAAATTTTCCGCGCCGCCCACACCCTGAAGGGTGGTTCAGGCATGTTCGGCTTCAAAGGCATCGAACGCGTCATGCACCGGATGGAAAATCTCTTTGATCTGATCCGCAAGGATAAATTGGTCCCGACTCCGGATACCATCGATGTCGTTTTCCAAGGCATCGACCTTCTGCGTCGCCTTCTGCAGGCCGTGAAAGACGGAGGCCCCTGCGGCGTGGAAACCGTTCCTGTGGTTCGGGCCCTCAGCTATGCGGCCAAAGGCAAGCCAGCTCCCAAAGCCAGCGCTGCCGCAACGACAACTGTCGCCGCACCGACGCCTGTTAAACAGGCCGCACCCGCACCGGTCGCAGCCGCTAAACCTGCTGCATCATCCGCTGCATCTTCCGCTGCATCCGCTCCATCAGCTGCAGGCCACGATGAAGACGGTAAAAAAGACCCCAAAGGCGCGAAAAAAAGCGAACAATCCACAATCCGCGTCGACCTCGAACGCCTGGATGTTCTGGTCAACCTGGTCGGCGAACTGGTGATCGATCGAACCCGTTTTGCGAGCATTGAAGAGGATCTGCGCACCAACTTCCCCCAAATCAAATTGGGCAGCAGTTTCTCAGAGACCGTGCAGCTCTTCGGCCGGCATATGAACGAGATCCAGGACATCATCATGAAAGTCCGGATGGTGCCCATAGGCAATGCGTTCAATAAATTTACGCGTGTGATTCGGGATCTTTCCCGCTCGCTGAATAAAAAAATCGATCTCATCATCACGGGTGAAGCCGCCGAACTCGACAAAACACTGGTCGAACAGATCGGCGACCCTTTGATTCACCTGATCCGCAACTCCTGCGATCACGGCATTGAATTGCCTGATGTCCGCAAGGCTGCGGGCAAAAATCCCACCGGGAAAATCTTCCTGTCCGCTCATCAGGAAGGCAACCAGATCGTCATCAAAATCGAAGACGACGGCAAGGGTATGGACCCGGCTGTGATAAGGCGCAAAGCCGTTGAAAAAGGCCTGATCAGCGAGGAAACCCAACTCTCTGATCGCGACTCGCTCAATCTCATTTTTGAAGCTGGTTTCTCGACCGCCGATCAGGTCACCAATATCAGTGGCCGCGGTGTGGGCATGGACGTCGTGAAAAAACAGATCATGAAGCTCAAGGGCATCCTGGAACTCGACAGTGCCCCAGGTCGCGGGACCACAACCACCATACGTCTGCCTTTGACCCTGGCCATTGTCCAGAGTCTTTTGGTCCGGGCCCGTGGCGAAACCTTTGCGATCCCGCTCAACTCCGTGATCGAATCGATCCGCATCTCCCCCAAGGAAATCCAAAGAGTTGGTGATGTCGAGGTCTATAAACTCAGAGACACCGTTTTGCCGCTCATCCATCTCGATGAGGCCATGACCCTGGCGACCAAGGAAGGCAGCATATCGGATCTGCTCAAGCGGAAAGCCGCGCTGCGTCGCAACCGCGTCAAACATGACAGGCTCTTTGTGGTGGTCGTCGGCCAACCTGATCGGCCTACCGGTATTGTGGTGGATCAGCTTCTGAATCAGCAGGAGATGGTTATCAAATCCATGGGGCCTTTGATGCGCAACATTCCTTGCGTGGCCGGTGGTGCTGTCCTTGGCCATGGTGAAGTGGTCCTGGTCCTTGATATCCCTGAACTTGAAGCAGCGAGCCGTGGTCGCGGCCGTATGCAAGCTGCCTAAGGAGGTCCTTGTGAATATTCCAGGTCTGGCCCCCCAAATGATGGATTCCGAACATAGTATGTTCTCCATTCGCGGCGATTTGGACGGAGGCAAGGATAGCCAGGATTTCACGGCGGTCAAACAATTCATCGGCCTGCTCCTCGGGAAGGAAGAGTTTCTCTTGCCGATCGAGGTCACAAATGAAATTATTATGATGAACCAGCTGACCTTCGTCCCGCGGGCGCCGCGCTTTATAGAGGGCGTAATCAATTTGCGGGGCACAATCCTGCCCGCAATCAATCTCCGCAAGATGATGGGTTTGCCCAACGAAGAGCCGACGCTGCAAAGCCGGATTATCGTCACGCATTATGAAGAGGTTACGGTAGGACTCATCGTGGATGGGATCACCTATGTTATCTCCCTTAATGAGGATCAACTGCAGCAGCAGGCACTGCCGAGTCGCGGAAACGGTTCTGAATTGATTTCCACGATCAGCAAACGGGGCAACCAGGTCAACGGCGTGATTGATATCGCCAAGGTTCTTGCCGAAACTGGGATTGATTATCAGGCACATGATGAATTGGAAGATCCATAAGCTACAGCTCCTCCTTGCGCTGGCCCTCTTGCCTTGGGCGCCGCGATTTCTGGCGGCGGCCGAAAAATCTCAAACTCGCCAGGCTGAATACACGCTGATGATCCCGATCAAGGACGCAGCTTTTGTCCGCGATGGAATTATCGGCGAGCCCGTGGGCAAGGCCACACGTGGGAAAATTGGGCTCAATGAAGTCACCGTGTCCGCTCCCGGCTATGGTGTTCGACGCCTGCGCTTTTGGTTAAAGTCGGGTGACAAGGCTGTGATCGAAGCCAACCTTGCCAAGATTCAGGATCACATTGATCTGGAATGGAAATCACTGGACAAGGCCTTGCCCGCGTCCCGGGTGAGCAAGATGCCGAGCATCTGCACCTGGTATCAGGAGAAAACCAACGACGCCACCGTGTGTCGGCGACAGACGTTTCTTGAGGACGTTTCCTTTGCCGAACCCTCGCCATTTGCCATCGATGATATGCGTGCCCTGGCAACTGCTAAAAAATTAAGCACGTTTCGTGAACTGGTCAACCGCAGCATTCAGCCTCCACCCGATCTGGAAGCTCAGGCCGAGGAAATGTTTCGTCTGTTCCCGGCCAATGCTTCGGTCTTTCAGCTGAACGCTGCTCTCGCCTTGCAGCGTGGTGATTGCCCTCGCGTGCATACCATCTTTGTGGACGCCCAGCAGGTCCTGACCAACACCTATCCTTTGCTCCTTTATAAGGCCCTATGCTTTGAAATTCAGGGTCAAACGGAAGCGGCGACCATGCTGCTTCAGGAAACCATGAAGAACAATAAAACATCGGCGCCTTATCTCAACTATCACCTGGGCCGTTTGCAGATTCGAAGAACGCCCGATGCCGCTTTGAATCTGGCCAACGTCTGTTTGAAAAGTTTTCGCTTCGATCTGTCCTGCCAGGAGCTGGGCCTCATGGGTGCGCGTCTGACCCAAAAGGTTTTCAAGGTGCAGCGCTTCAATCTGGAGGAAGGCACGTTCAAAACCTTCCGCAATCTCGAGGAGGGCTTGCCCAAGGGTCAGGCTGAGGCTTTGTTTTTCAGTGTGATTCCCCTGGTGAATAGCTACCCGCATAGCCTTGAATTTCATCTTTTCCTGGCCTGGATTGATGCGGTGCAAAAGATTGCGGGCGGTCTCGATTATTACACGCGCAAGATGCAGGTGGGCGGCATCCTTGCTGGTGGTGGTCTGGAAATGGCCGTGGAAAGTCTGGAAAAGCAGAATCTTTCGCATCTTCTGCCGCCTGTCTATCGGGCCCGGCTTCGTGCGGAACCTCAGGATCCCAATCTCTGGCTGCGCCTCATCCGGGCCTATTCAAAAGCCGGTCAATGTCCTGAGGTCATCCAAGCCGTCCAGGATGGAGCCGGAATATTACCACGCTACAACACTCCGCTTCTGCAGATGGAGGCCAGCTGCTATGTGCAGCTCAATCGTTTGGATGATGCCCTGGACGTTTACCTTAAAGTGCTGACGGCCCAGCCCAAGGTCTGGTCCACCTATTACAATCTGGGCTCCACCTATGATCGTTTGAAAAAGCGGAAAGAGGCTTTGGAGAATTACAAATCCGCGCTGCAGTATAATCCGCCTGCCGATGTTCGCGATAATATCAATGCGAGGATTCTGGAGCTGCAGCAGGAGCCTGTGCCGGGCACCAAAGCCCGGGATAGGAAACTCTGATCAGGGTTGGGGATTGGATTCGTGGCCATCGTATTTAAAGGCCCCGTGTCCATGCATCTTGATGGGTATGACTTCTTCCGTCTCTTCATCTTCATCCAGCAGTCCCACCTGCTGGGCTTCCGCCAGCCAGTGCGCACGATCCGGCAATTCAATGCCTAAAGCCGTGGCATAACCCAGCGATTCAACGCCCAGGAATGCCAGCTCGCTGGAATCAGGCATCGACCTTGCGATGGCATAGTTCCGCTCCAACCCGTGCCGATCAAAAGCCCGACAGTAGGTCAGCAGCAAACCATAGGCGACATTTTCATCTTCACCATCCGCCAGGCGCGCCGCATGCTGGAGCGATTTCTGAAATGGCATCCGGTAAAACAGGGAATTGGTGACGAGTCGATATTCATGATTGCTGCGTGGAAATTCCTCGACCACCTGATCGATGATGGCTTCGTCCTGGAGTCGAACCAGGGCTTCTTCCGCAAATTCATTCAATTCCGCCAGATCACTGTTAATCAGCGTCTGCAAAATCAGAGGACCGGCATCGCGGCAGTTGCGCATCGATAGGATCATGCATGCCAGAGCCTTAAGCCAGGGATTGGAATCATCGGTCAGAATATTTTTCAGTTCCGGAATCAACGGATACGGCCGACGCGCCACTTCACGAGCCAACGCCTTGACCGTTTCTTTGATACGTCTTGGGAACATGGGGTATTTTGTAAGTGCGACGGACATGCTACGAAGTTTTTCCCACAAACTGTCCGAGGACGAGCGATAAAAGCCAATCGCTTCCTTGATCAACTCGTGCTCAATACGGGTCAAATCCGGCAATCTCAGCAGGTTTTTTTCAATAGGCAGGAGCAGGGATGGGGGATGCAACAGAATGAGATCCAGAGCCAATTTATGGCGATCGGATTCCATGGATCGCGCCATCTCCAGGCACGGTTCCAGAGTCGTGTCATCCAACGCTAGATGCTCCAAATCACGCCTCTGCCAGCCGGAACTGGCGAGACCACGCTCACCGAGCCGGGCGATCACGCCCAGTGTCAGTTCAGCATCCTGTATCGATGACTCTCCAATCGTTTCAGCCGCAGCACGTCGGACTAAAAGGCTATCATCGCCCAGAAGTTCCGTTAGCCACTTCAGCTGAAAAGTCGAAAACGCGCTCATTTTTTGGCTCACTTCTTCAACGTCTGCCGAATCAAGTCGGGCCTTATCTGGTCATAGGCTGAAAGGAAGGTATTGTAAAGCAAATCTGCAACCCTGTGATGAGTTTACACCGACATGAGGTGCGCGTAGAAAGATGGGGAAAGCCGCATTTTTTTCGAGGTTTGATGGGGTCTACCGTTGAATGCCAGCACACGCGTAGGTGGCCCCTGCGCACTCCATAACGTTTTTATAGGCTGATGCTAGAGATTGTGTAACATGACCAACACTCGATGCAGCGAGAAGAAGCCACGGAAGCGAAGCCCTTCGGTCTATGCGTCATTTATACTAATAATTATTACCATGTTGGCATTTTCCGACAGGGCAGACGCCTTTTTGTTGGGCCCATGTGCAAGCCTACCCACGAAGTAGTTTTTATTCCCTGCCGAGCTTCCGATAAATCCAGGGTCGGAGGAATGGTATGTTCAAGTTTATTCTGCTTCTAGGCAGCTTATGGACTCTAGGGATCCAAGCTGCTCCCATCGACCTGAGTCTGGATTTTTCCGGTCGACAATTCGGACATGATTTAAGCGTATTTCTGGATTCGAGCGGATCCTTGCCCGTGCGTGAGGTTTGGCAGCAGACTTTTCAACCTTCTCAGCAGATGACGCCGAACTTTGGTTTTACCCGCGATATTCTGTGGGTTTCGTTTGAACTGAAAAATCCAGGCTTACAGGCCAAGACTGTCCTCCTGGAGTACAAATATGCATCCGCGGATCGTGTGGAACTTTTTCAGCCCGGTGCTGAGGGGCCAACGTCTCTCTTACTGGGAGATAAGATTCCGTATGACCTGCGCCCCATCAAGAGCCGCTACCCCATTTTTGAATTGAATGTGGCCCCGGGTGTGCATCGTTATCTGATGCGCATTGAAACCGAGGGATCGACTATGGCGCCGCTCTTTTTCTGGGACAAGGCCTCGTTTGCTACATATATCATCCAAGACAGCCTGATGCTCGGCGCCCTGTTTGGTCTTCAGTTTGCCATGCTGCTTTACAACATATTTTTGCTCGTCTCCTTCAAATCGCGACTCTATTTATATTATATCGCGTATATCGGCTTTTTCATGCTCCATGCCCTGTCAGCGCAAGGCCTTTCCTATATGATCGTGGGATCCAACGTCCATGATCATTGGTGGTCGAACGAAGGGTTTTTAATTTTCGCCGAGCTGAGCAGCATGTTCATGGTGTCATTCAGCATGGGTTTTTTGGATGTCCGCTCGCGGCACCCGTGGATTTATAAACTTTGCCTGATGCACCGCGGCATTGCAGTCCTTGATATTCTGAATATTCAGTTTTATAGCTATGAATTGGGTGCAAAAATCGTCAATCTCAATGTGGGTTTTGCGGCTATTCTGATGATAACCGCCGGTGTCATCAGTCTCATGAAGCGTTACCGCCCCGCCTACTTCTATACCTTGGCCTGGACTTTTTATCTCCTGGGTACTGTCATCATGGTGCTCAAATATCAGGGTATCCTGCCCCTGAATGGTCTGACGGAATATGCCAACCTCTTGGGCTCGTGCGCTGAAACCATTCTGATTTCAATTGCCTTGGGCGATCGCGTGAATCACTATCGCAACAAATCCGACGCTGAAATCCGCAAGCTCAATACGGATTTGAAGCTGCATATCGAGAACGTTGGAGAGCTGGTCGAGGACAAGACGCGTGATATCCGCTCCATTCTGAAGAACATCCATCAGGGTATCTTTATGATTGAAAGTGATGGCCGCATGCATGCGGAGTATTCCGATTATCTGTGCCATATTCTGGGGGAGAAGCCAGCTACTGCCGAACCCGCGTTTAACATCCTGTTCCGTCACGCCACGGTCGATGCCGACACACGGAGTATGAATAAAAATATCATCGAAGCGTCACTGAACGCGGATATTTTCAACTTTGAAGCCAATCAAGCCCATCTTCTGCGCGAGATGCAAATCAAGATGACCGGCAGCATCCGTGATGTGGAGATGGATTGGGCCCCGATCCTGGCGGATGAAACCCGGGTCAGTAAGCTTTTGGTCAGCGTGCGGGATGTGACTGAAATTAAAAAGCTGACGCGGGAATCCCAGGAGCATCGTCGAGCCTTGAGCCTGATTGAACTGATTATTAGTTTTACGCCAGCCAAGTTTGATTCTTTCTATGAGAGTGCCAAGGACCTTCTGACTTCGTCCGCCCCTATTCTGGAGAAGCCTGAGATTGATCAGAGCCAGACTCGCTATTTAGCTCGTAACCTGCACACCCTCAAGGGCATGACGCGCGCTTTTGGGTTTAAGGAAATCTCGGCGGATATTCATGATATGGAGCAGCTGCTGCACGATACCATCAAAAGCCAGCAGCCGGTGGTCCTGGCAACTGCTCCTGTCTATCTGGCCTTTCAAAGGATAGAAGAGGACTTCCAGGAACTATTTTTCATCAATTATACGAAGCTGGGACGCGAGTTCGCCAAGCAGGAGCATAAGCCGGCTGAGATTCGCAGCCTGATTGCTTCCATCAATACGCTGGTCACAGCTATTGAACACGGCATACCACACGCTGGTCTCAGTCAGCTCAGGGCCACACTGATCAAGGATCTCTTTTTTAATCTGAATTATCTTTTGCAGGATCTCAAAGACGGCCTCGATAAATCCACGGTACGTCTTCAAATCAAAAAGCCTGAGATTCAAATCCATGGGGATGACTTTCACTTCTATCCCGAGCATCATCACCTGGTTAAATCTGTTTTTATGCACCTCTTGACCAACTCCATGACCCATGGATTTCATGGTGCGATGAAAGGTCTGGTTCAAATCCATATATCCCAGCAGGATTCCACGCTGCAGATCATGTATCAGGATAACGGCCAGGGCATCCATATGCAGAAAATCCGGGAGCTGGCTGCGACTCGCCTTCCCGACTCCACCCAGCGAACCGATGCCGAAGTCGCCCAACTGATCTTTGACAGTGGATTTACAACCCGTGACCTTGTGGATGAATTCGCCGGACGTGGTGTGGGGATGGATGTGGTTCGATCTTCCCTGGAAGAGATTGGTGGGACTATCCAGGTGGTGCTGGAAAACAGCCTTCAGCACCAGCATGCGTTAGGCTTTTCTCCTGTGAGTTTCAGAATTCAACTGCCGGCTCGGGCTTTCCTGGGTTTGAATGATGTGGCTCGGAAGGTGGCTTAACGCCACCAAATATTTTTAACGCAACGATGAATTTTGCAGTGACCTGCCCGATCACATCACCCCCTGCGATACACGCGACGCAGCATCAATTGTTTTGCGATTCCAGAACTTGACCTGTGACTGTAGAATCCTTATTCACGAGAAGAAATATCTCTTTCTTGTAGTCGAGGTAAACTCGATAATTACGAAGAAGATCCAGCCCAAGTATGCCATCCACTGCTTCGTTCATAAACACGAGGTTTTCCGACTTCTCATCGGCAGCTTCCAGCTCAAAATCTCGGAACTCCCGTCCGGCCAGCTGCAGCGAGGGCACGCGCAACAAGGATAACCGCGTTCGGGTATGAGCCGCTTGATTCAACGACGCTCCGGTCTTCCCTGCCATAAGCTCGGGATGTCTCTTCAAAAAGTTATAATGCAGAGTGCTGCGTGTCGAACCCGTGTCCATAATCCAGCGAACTTCAATGTTCTCGTTGATCGTGCCCCGGAACGCCGCATAGCGTCGATGGGGATAACCGGATGAAAGTCCTGGTTTTGTGGCAAGACGGAATTTCTTAGGATCATAGAGGGCGATTCTACTCGATGCAAATTCAAATTCTGCGATCACACCGCTCAGAAAATCATGTCCCAGAATACCGGCAATCTCCTGACCAGCCATCCTCGTGATGGCAGTCATGTCCATAGTGAGAAAGGAACGAGACTGCAACGTGAGGGAACCCAGCCGAATCGGAACTGCTGCAACTTCAAATACAGGAAATTCACCGTTAAAATCCTTCCCAGTTGCTTGACTCATTTTTTTCAGATGCAGGGACTCAGCGATACCCTCGTCGATGAATGTGCGGGATGCGGCTGTGTCGATAATCCAACTTCGGTTCTGCCCCGCGATGGTGGCCTTGACAATCAAGAAGGGCACGACTTTGTCCAAGGGAACAACCTCGCGGTCGATGACATTGCTGAATTCGACCGTCATAAGATCGCGGGTGCAAGCACCCACGAGAGACAAACTCAACGCCAGAACGCAGATACGACAAAGCGTGAACATGAAACGCCTCCTGCCATAGGTGAAATCGGACGCAGGCTTATGTTACCTGGAATTTTTGCCCGAACGACATTCATGCTGGTGAAAATCTCTTCGCCCCTTGCCGAGCATGTATCATCATAAAATTTATAAGGACGTGAATAGAAGCCCACAGTTTGCACCAGACGGCCCTCACCATTTTGGAGCGCTATTACGGTTCCTGGTTTACACTGTTCCTTTAACTATGATAGCCGGAAGCTTTTGCCCTGAAAATATAGGACCTCCGTTATCACCCACCCAGGCATTGCTCGGCGCCGAAAAGTAAATTTCCTGATCAAAGAGGCCCCAGGTCGCGACAAACGTACTATTTCCTTCCTGAAGGGTATGGGCAAAGGCACCAGGATGGCTGTCGTTATTATTTACCAAACCATAACCTTTCAACGTAACCGTACTCTCGAGCTTGCGCAGGAACGAGGCTGTGTTGTGATCCGCGATCGGACGAATATCCATATCTTGGATTTCGCCTCGATCATCGAAGAAGATCAGGGCCAGATCAAAAGCGACCTGATTAAGGTCGAAATCTATTCTTATAAACACAGTCTTATTATGGTTGAAAGACAAAGAGCGGACGACCCTACGACTCGCGCATCTCCATCATATTTACCGAACTATGCTCTGACGTTTCAGAAGGACGTCGCGATCAAGGTTCTAACTGTTTGCCCTATGAATACAATCCAAGGTCTGGCAATATTGCAGCTCGGAGCAAAAACAAGTAGAAATAGCTGCGGATTCTACAAGAGGCTTAAATATATTTGTCGAAAATAACGTGGATAGTTAACCGGCATAACTTTGAACAGCACACTGAGGTAGCAATTCAAGCCTGCAAACGCAAAGGCCGTTTGATAATAGAAAGGCATGTTAAATGAACTCTTTTACGGTCGATCCCATTATCTATCGAGGTGATGTTTACGACGCCTTGAACAGTTTCACAAGTGACATTCCTTTTTTCATGAAGAGTTGTCAGAATGCGAAAGGTCAGGTGCTGGAACTATGTTGTGGCACCGGGCGTCTTACGATTCCACTGGCTAAAGCCGGGATTGATATAACGGGTCTCGATTTCACGGAAAGCATGCTAGAATTTGCCAGGAAAAAAGCTTCGAGAGACCACATTGAGATACCGTGGGTTCTCGACGATATGCGTAATTTCAACCTCAATCGCAAGTTCAACCTGATCTTTATCCCTTTCAATTCTTTACAGAACACCTATACGATCGAGGATGTCGAAAGGATATTTGACAGAATCAAAGCTCACCTCAATCCCGGAGGTCATTTCATCTTCAGCATTTTCAATCCAAGCCTCGATTATATTGTGGATTGTTCCCGTAATCCAAAAGTCCACGAGGTTAAAATGCCAGACGGAAGAAGTCTCACGATAACCGAGTCTTGCAACTACGACAGTGCACACCAGGTGAATCGAATCAGTTGGGTTCACAAATTTAGCGACAGTGAAAAGGAGATTCCGCAGAGACTCGATATGAGATGCTTTTTCCCTCTGGAAATGGACGCTTTACTCAAATACAACGGGTGGCAGATAATCCAGAAATTCGGATCATTTGATGAGGATGAATTCAAGGCGTCGAGCCCCCAACAGATCTATGTTTGTAAGGCGATGTAGGTCTCGATTTGGAGCCGATCGGGATATTTTTACCGCCAAAGCTAGTCAGCAAGAATGATGATATCCCCACGAAAGAAAGGCTGGCAGTTGGCTTTTCTTAATCGCGGGGGAGTATTAATCCTTAATTTTTAAAAATTCCTGGTAAGGCAACGGCTCAATAATTCTCTTTTGCTCAACCCTTTGCAGTGAAACATCAGCTGCAACTTTGTCAGCAGCTTCGCACGTGAACTCATCATTAGACCAATACTGGCTAATTCGGTCAGGTCAGGGGCCGAGGGGCAAAAGATCTTCGGCCGTGTTCAGTTCCACGGCAAGGATGTCCCAGGATTCGGGGACGAGCTTAATATGAGCCGCCTTTTTTCTGTTAAAATCGATGCTGCCTTCGGGTTTAGCTGCGGCCTGGAATTTTTCCATCGACGACACACCGACAACGAAGGCTTGCAGCGGGAATTTCTTGTCAGAGAAATTTTTAGCCAGATCCGAGCCGGGCTTGACCCACTGAACAAAGGTCCCGTCGGCCAGGTAGCTGCGATCACCCTGCGGTCTGGCTGCGCTTATCGCTTCAAATGCTTTTCTATGAGCAGGATCCGCAGTGACGATCAAAGCCCCTAGAAATGTACGAGCGGTGTTGGGATGGTACATTAACGCAAAGCGCTTTGTTTTCACCTCGTCGCTGCTGTTTTTTCCACTCGGCTCTCGCTCCGTCATGCCAAAGTTTACGCCTGGAATGGGAGGCTTGCTGAACTGCAGGAAATTCCAGCCCGGCAGGCGATCGTTGCTATTGATGGCCCAATCGTAATTCTTGTGCTCAATCGAGGGCCCGTAGGCAGCAAGAGCGCCTTTATTGCGTTCGAAATAAGTTTCCAGGGGTTGGGTGAGGTTTAAACCCAGT
>NZ_DASQYZ010000404.1:0-34929 GCF_035638955.1 Oligoflexus sp.
TGAAGATACACCAAGGTCGCGAGCAAAGCTGGCGAAGTTAATCTGCTCGCTGTCTGAAAGTGCAGCCATATTTAGGAAGTCGGAAAAAACCGTAAGGTTTCTCACCAAGCCTTCAGCAGCCACTTCTTCCCGCAGATAGTCGCCGACATAGGACAGCAAGAGCCGTTTTAATTCTTTTTCATCACAATCATAGTGGCTAGGCAGATAGCCATGATTCAACATACGTATCAGACCAAACTCTGGTCCAATTTCTTGTGCGCTAAGACCATATAATTCGTATCGAAGAGCTCTTCCACCTAGGAGATTTGCGTGACCTCTCTTCAGTTTACGAGCGCTGGATCCGCACAGTGCAAAAATACGTTTTTGATTCTCAATGCACCAGTGCACTTCGTCCAGTAGCTCAGGTATTTTCTGCACTTCATCAATGACTATGAGATTGGCTTGGGTGTCCAACTCTCGAAGCAAAGCCGGGCGTCGCACGTAAGAAGCGAAAACGTCGGATTGCAGGAGATCAATATATTTGGCATTTGGGTAGAGTTTATGAAGAAGTGTCGATTTGCCGCTTTGCCTTGGGCCCCAGAGAAAAAAAGACCGGTTTGGAATTTTTGACAACGATATCATTCGATTATACATCAATGAAGTCTCTATTCAAATAAATAGCGTTTATATGAACCGACACTTCATTAGTAATAAATCTCTGAAATTACGTCAAGTTGGAATATTCGGCCGGCGAAGACTACTCCAGATCGTCCATCGCTATAGCAATTCGCTCCACGGCAAGGAACAGCTCATGCTCACCAATGTTCAAAGCCGGAGTGATGGAAATACCTTGACCTTTGTCACCACTCGCCAGAGCAATAACGCCATGCCGACGAAGAATATCCATAAGACGAGCACCAGCCAACGGCTCGCTCAGCTCGAGTCCGACCATCAAACCCTGCCCGCGCACATCAGAAAAGAGCGGATGATGTTGCAATTTTTCCCGAAGAACGACTTGGAGTTTGGATCCCAATTCCAGGGAACGCTGCGGCAATTTTTGCCTTTGAATCGTGCGCAGGGTTTCAGCCCCCAAACGGCAGGATAGAGGATGGCCGAAGAAGGTTCCGGTATGAATGCCCTCCCCTTCATTCTGCGGCCACGCGTCCATGACTTCAGCACGACCGAAGCAAGCAGAGAGCGGGAGACCACCGCCTAGGGCTTTACCGAGACAGAGAAGATCACAGGGCACCATTTCAGCAAAGGTGATCTGACCTGTGCGACCGAGACCGGTGAAAACTTCGTCGTAAATGAGTAATACCTTTTCCTGCTGGCAGATATCGGCAAGGCCGGCGAGCCAGTCGAGGCCATTCTTACGAATACCAGCCCGGCCCTGGATCGGCTCAATGATGACAGCCGCGCAGCCAAAGCCGGCAGCTTTTTGCTGATGAATGGCTTTGCGTACGAGGCTCAGTTCACAGGAAAAGGGTAACTCCGTCACGCGATCTTCTGGCAACCAACCACGGAAGGGATCCTTAAAATCCTGGCGTGAGGTCAGAGGCAGAATACCGAGATCGAGACCGTGATAGCTGCCATGAAAATTGATAAAGCCTTTGGCACCGGTCGCAATCTGCGCGGTTTTCACGGCAAATTCCACAGCCTGGCCGCCACTCAAAGCGAGTCCACCTTTGGTCAGATGCGATGGCAAAGCCGCGGCCAGAGTTTCCAGCATCTCAATTTTGGCAATCGATGGATACACATCACCCATCCCATGCGTAACCAAAGCCTCATCATTCAAGGACGAAGCAAAAACGCGCTTTTGAACCTCATTATTATGCCCAAGAGCGACCACCCCAAAACCCGCGCAAAGATCGATATAAGACCGTCCCTCGGCGTCCCAGACGGTGGAACCCTGAGCTCGGGCAAACACCAGAGGGTCGACTTTCGCGTTGTAACTGGAATCACGACACTCAACAGCCTGCAATCTTTGCAGCCATTCCGCGTTGTTTGTCATGCTTCAAACTCCTTTGGCGCGAGGATTCCAAATGTATTTATGCTGCTGAAGATTCAAACGCACGCGATGCAGTCCAGCATCCAGAATCCATTCGACCAGGTCGGCGGGTTTCACCAGACCGAAGGCCGAGGAGAAGAGGATCTGAAAATGCGTATCGAGATCGCCCATACGGACGCGGTCGCGCGCCCATTCAAAGTCCTTGCGACTGGCAATCACAAATTTAATTTCATCGGTGCTTTTCAGATGACTGAGGTTTTCATAAAGATTGCGATCTTCCATGCCGCTATCCGGGCATTTCAGATCCATGATGATATGCGTCGCCGGATGCAGGTGTTCAATAGGCTCCGAGCCGCTGGTTTCAATCATCACCTTATAGCCAAGGTGAATGAGAGTCTCGATCAGCGCTGGTGTTTCGGGTTGGGCCAAAGGTTCACCGCCGGTGATCTCCACCAGGGGGCAGCCGAGCCGATCCAATTCGGCTAGAATATTTTCAAAACTGCGGCGCTCTCCACCATGGAAGCCGTAGACGGTATCGCACCAACGGCAACGCAGGGGACAGCCAGTCAAACGCACAAAACTGCAGGGCCACCCCGCATAAGCGGCTTCCCCTTGGACACTTTTATAGATCTCGGTTATGAGTAATGAGCGTTGCATGTGAGTTTCCTGGACAAGGACCGATTTGAAATGAATGAAGGCAATCGAAACGAAGCCCCTGCTGAAGCCGCCCGCGGCCCCTTCCCATGGCAAAGAGGCTGGTCACTCTTCAAGGCTATTTGGCCACAGCTGGTTTATATCAGTATGGCGGCGATCGCAATACCTCAGTACCTGGTTTATTGGATGAGCTCGCTGCGTGCCGCAAACGCGGTCCATGATATCAATACCCAGGCGCCGCAGGATTTTTTTACCCTGCTGACCAAAGTCGAATCCTTCAGTCTTTACAGTAGCCTGGAGCTCCT
This sequence comes from Oligoflexus sp., assembly GCF_035638955.1. Taxonomy (GTDB): domain Bacteria; phylum Bdellovibrionota_B; class Oligoflexia; order Oligoflexales; family Oligoflexaceae; genus Oligoflexus. The sequence continues at coordinate 2,947 of NZ_DASQYZ010000404.1, forward strand.
TATCGCCGCGCTCCTGGCCCTCTGGGGTTACCTGGCCTGGGTGACGGCTGCGTTCTCTCAGATCGACGGTGAAAAAGTCGAAATCCTGCCCGTCCTGCAGAAAAGCCTGCGCCTGTTCCCGAAGTGGCTTTTTACCTTTTTTCTGCTCGGTATTCTGCTCTTTATTCTCATTTTCCTGACGGCCGCGGGCCCGGGCTTTGGCATCATCTCGCAGCTCCTGCTGATCACCTTGTGCGTGGTGGCCGCCGCCGCGCCTGTCCTGCTCGTCATGGATCCGCGGAATGCCCGCCGCGCCGTTGGAGGCTCGCTGCGCATGGAATATACCCGCGGCAGCGGTATGACCCGCTGGTCGGCTTACTTCGTCCTTTTAACCTACGAAATGCTTCTGCTCGGTAGCCTTTCGCTCGTTGAGGCAGGCATCAATGCCTTGAATCATCTGGATAATCGCATGGGCGTGCCGCGTTCGATCTGGTTCACCACCAGTGATGCCTTTCCCTTCGGCGTGATCCCGATGCTGACAGAAGGTCTATCCATAGCCGTCAGTGCACTGCTCTTTGCGCTGTTTGCTGTCATGACCACCAGCTTCGTGGCGGATTTGAAACGCATCGGGCGGGTTCGTTCGACTATTGAGATTCGGGTGTGAGGGCTCACTCGTTCAGAGGTAGCTTCCAATCGGCTGGAATAGTCCAATCAGTCTGATGGACGTCGGATTTCTTTACTTTCAGTCCTGTAGCTCTGTCGAACTTGAAATGATAGTAGTGAATTGTTCTAACCTGGCCTTTTGGTATCGCAGACTCTGAAAAAATGGGAATGCAAGTCCCCCGTTCAACTCGAGCAGATGGTGTTAGTGCCAAAGGAATCTTACGCTTTTTCAACAGGATTCCTAGGGCTTGGCAGTACTCAAGGGCGTCAGCCGTAAGCTCCGGAACTTGTCCAGCAAACGGACGAAAGTCATAAATACCGGACTCTACAATTTCAATTTGAATAATACGCTTGTCAATGTCCCAGCTTCTGAAAATCTGGGGAGACATTTTTATCTCGTACTGACAGTCTTCTATAAAATGAAAAGCCACTTCGGCTAATGATGTTGCTTCCTCTGCCGCAGCATAGAATACACCAAATGTCCCATCTGAAAATCTGCCTTTTTGCATGTTAATCAACGGGAAAAGCAGATTCTCCCGCGGTATAACTTCCGAAGTATATGTCCTTAAGAAGTTATCAAGATCACTGTACTGGAAAGGCCGCAATTGCTGCGGTTGTGAGAAATCTATGGAAGCATCGCTATCAGCAAGATGCATGGCGATTTCAAAATCGGGATCGCCCTCTCGAAAGCCTATGTCAGAATACAGATTGCGACTTGGAAATGATGTGTAAATTGCCCGAAAACATGGTCCATCGTAGGTACCCAATGGACATTGATCCAAAAGCTCAGAAGGCTCCATAGACTCCTTAAGTGGATGTGCGCTTAAGATCCAGGAGTCTCCTTAAGACCGTTATCTTGGAAAGTGGGCGTTCATCTTCCAAAATAAATTCCATTGGAGTTTTGTCATTGAGTTCTCGCATAGGTCTTTTGAACCAGGAAGTTTTCAAGCGATGATTGCCATCCAACTCATCAGCCCTGGGATACAAAATGCCTAAATTTTTGTGGATACCCAACAAGTGGCTTACAATGATTTCCACTGCTTCAAAATCTGGGATGCTTAAACTTTCTTCCAACTTTTTAAGAGGAACCCGATTGGTTTTGGACATACCAAACAACACAGCCTGTTCTTCCCTGGAAAAATCATAAAAACGGGATATTCCCCAAAATGCTTTACCCAGGACACGACGTTTGTCTTCCACCGAGTATTTGCTTGCAGCCTGGATCGACATAGTCGCCTCCTATCCCTCAAGCAGAGAATATCGGTTGTTTTCAACCGAAAATCAAACATTAGTTATAATATAATGATTTTATTAAATTTTTTATGATTAAAATGACTCAACTCATCCAGGCTACTCTTCCAATGCCGCTGCTATCTCTTCCGGCTTGAGCCACTCCTCGCCCACTCGACTCAACACATGTGGAATCTGGGCATCCTGCGGTTGAATTTTTTCAGCCGCAAAGTTTTTTTCGACGCATGCCGGCAGCTGCTCTTCGAAGAGCTGACACCAATGCTGCACATCGATCTGACCCAAAGTGCCAAGGTCTGTAAGAAAATCCCGATGACTCCGGCCTTTGCGGTAGTCAGGTTCCAGGCTGGGATGCGCCAGGTATTTTTCAATCCATGTGATCTGCATATCCACCAGGAGGGAGGCCTGGTAGAGAAGATAGTTGCGGCTGCGAAAGAGTGAAGTGCCGGCAATTTTAAGCTGACCGTGCACGATATCGGAATGCCCGCGTTGATCGAAAGCGACGTCAGGTAATTCAAGATTAAGACAATCGATCACGGACTGATTCAGCAGGCGAAAGTATCGATCATTGGCATAGAATTCCTTGACCCAAAGCCCAAGGCTGACAATCAAGCAGCCCGGATGCAGCAGCACCGTACCGCCGCCGCCCAGGCGTTTCATAATGGGAATCCCATCATCGACGCAGCTGCGAACGTTAACTTCCTTGTCCACCTTGTTGCCACGTCCGAGCACCACCATCGGAGCATCGGGAATCCATACCTGAGTCGCCAGCGGCGAAGCGCAAGCCTTGAGAACCTGGTCATCAATCCACATCAGGGGCTCCCTTGCACAAGGCCTTGAAACCACATCAGGGTAAAAAACATCAGCAGGAGCAAGCCCAGGATATCCATAACCGTAGCAATCACAGGCGCCGAAGAAATGGCAGGATCAAGCCGGAAACGCTGCATAATAAAAGGCAAAATCGCGCCCAGAAAAATGCCGATCACAACGGTCACCCCGACCAGCAAGGCAAACATGAAGGCAAAAGGCCCATCCAAAGACTCCACATAATGCGCGTAAAGAAAGCCCAGCCCACCCAGCACGAGTCCCAATCCAACACCAACGATAAGCTCACGCCGCAAAAGCCGCCAGATATCACCGCCCAGGATTTCGCGCACGGCGAGACCACGCATGGTAAGGGCAGCGGATTGGGAACCAGCCATGCCCCCAGCGGAGAGGACCATCGGCAGAAAGAGCAGCATCAAGCCAGGGCCATTGATCTCACGAAACATATTCTGCAGAATGGCGCTGGACAGCATCGAGACGATGAAAATAGCTAAAAGCCAGGAGCCTCGCTTGCGAAAGAGCTGCAGCAATGTGGTTTGAAAATATGCATCCTGCAGACGGCTCAAGCCACCAAACGCTTGAATATCATAGGTGGCCTCTTCTTCCGCCACATCAAAGACGTCCTCGGCCTCAATCACACCAAGCATCCAGCCTTCGGTATTCAGAACAGGAATATAGGGTCGATCGTATTTGCGGAAAACATCCACCGCCTTGCGCCGATCATCGGTGACGAGCAGGGTGACAAGCTGCTTTTCCATCAGTTCATCGACCAGAATGGTGGCCGGATCGGCCAGAACCAGGCTCGAAAGATTCACATGGCCCAGGAGTTTACCTTGCGGATCAACGACAAAAATTTGATTCAAAAGGTTTTCCGGAACTCGACTGCCGCTCCAGCGGATCGCGGCCAACGCATCATGCACCGACATGCCGGACGGAATCGAGAAAAATTCCGGATTCATCAGGCGCCCGACGCTGCTGGGCTTATAGGACAGCATCTGCCAGGTGATCTGCATCTCTTCCGGATGCAGTTTCAGAATCAGCTTTTCCCGAATTTCAAAAGGAAGATTTTGGAGAAGATGCGTGCGATCCACCGTCTCCATCTGATTCAGAAGGGACGCTGATACCAGATCCGGGAGATGATCGAGGAGCTTCGCCTGATGTTCGAATGGCAGATAGGAAAAGACCTCAGCCCGCCGGTCCTTGGGAATGAGCCTGATAAGCACAATGCAGGAAACGATATCAAGCTGCGCGAGTATTTCTGATAGATCCGCGGCTTCAATGTCCTTGAAGATGAGCCGCAGCTTTTTAAACGCCCGTTCGGCCAGCAATTGAGAAATGGAACCAGCCGTCGGCTTGAGATCGTCGATCATCATGCGCCTTCCTTTTCTATGACTATTGCACAAAGACTATCCAGCGCCTGCTCGACGGTTGAGGTCCTGTCTTCCGCTTCCTGCAAAGCCTCCAGGAAATCGCCCATGCGGTCCGGTTTAAGACAATCAAAAGCTTTTTGGAAACGCTTCGTATCGGGTGCGTAGAGAGCGGCACCAAGGATGGACGCATTGTTCCACTCCCGATCGCGTGCCCCCGCCAGCTCCGGATTGGTGAGTTCCGGAAAACGCTCACGGCGAAACGATAGGATGATCGCGGCCTTGTCCTTTAACTTTTGATCACGGTCCATAGGCTTGCCATAAAGCTCTTTCAGGGCGTCGCGCAAGGAAAAGATCCACTGGGAGAGCTTTTCCTTTTCAGCTTTATAATTCTTCAACTCCGCAAGTCCAGCCCCGCCTCGGTGCGCCTTCAAATAGACCTCGGCCAGATGCAAGCTGGCGAACTCGGCGAGGTTTTCGTTGAACGCGGCCGAGCCCTTCGACCAGAAACTGCGATGCACAAGTTCATGCAGAAGCAGCTGGATATAATCCTCGTCCCTGCGTTTGGTCATAGCATCATAGATGGGATCGGCGAACCAGCCCAGACTGGAAAAGGCACCCACGGTACCGAGACTCACGTCCAAACCTTCAGCCTTGAGGTCCTTGGCCTTGTCGTCACGCGCCTCACGGTTGAAAAAACCCAGATAGGGTACGGTTCCCACGAAGGGAAACCACCAGGTTTTCAGCGCCAGTCGGTCCGCTTCAGCCGCTTGAACCAGATAGCTGACAGTCCCAGGGCCCGGTGGAATATAGTGTTGGTAGGCATTGCCGACATTGAGTCCTTGCTCGTCAGCAAACTTAAGAACCTGGCGGCTGAGCTGAAGTTTGCGACGAGCCGTCTCAGGGAGTCCGGATTGCTGCAGAACATCCGTGACCGGCATACGGCTGTTAAAGGCATTATTAAACCAATAGGCCTGCTGGAGGCTGTAACAGGAACTCAGTATCCAGGCGCAAAGCCCCAGTATCCATCGGTTTCCAGCCATCACGATCCAGCCCCTCCACCCTTGGTTCAAGGGCCCATTCTGACCTCTTCTGCGCAAAAAGGAAAGCGGACCCTGACCCATGGCTGCGCCCTTAACTGCGCAGTGTCGTGATACCGAGCTGAATCGTTTCTTCAGCCAGTTCAAAGGTGCCTTTGAATTCCGTCGTCAGGCTACCGACCGCCGTCAACGAGCGACCTTGCGTTTCCGCCTTGATGTAATCCTGGAATTGCTGCACCGCACGAGTGATCTCATCGCCTGCCTGAATTTGAATATCAATTCTGTCCGTGACCTGAAGACCACTGTCCTTGCGGAAGTTTTGCACCCGGTTGACCACTTCACGGGCCAGGCCTTCCAGAATCAGCGCCTCGGTCAGATGCGTATCCAAAAGAACGGTAACCCCCATCGCCGTTGCGATGAGGCGGTCATCTTTCGGACCACGATCAATCAGGAAATCCTCGATGGCCAGAATGTGTCCCAATACCTGGGTTTCAGCGCCGGATTCCACAGCAGCCAGAAGCTTAGCCACTTCCTGCGGATTTTTATTCAGCTCCTCGAAATGCGTACGCAAGGCGTTCAGATCCTTGCCCAGGCGTTTGCCCAATGTTTTGAGGTTCGGCTTCACCGACAGGTTCACAAACTGGGTTTCATCCGTACTGAATTGCAGCTCTTTCAGATTCAATTCGCTTTTGATGAGACCCTGCGCACTGGCCACATGATCGGCATCGCTCTGGCTGCGGGTGATGACCATCATGCCCGGCAGGACCTGACGGGTTTTGATCTGATGCTTCGCCCGGAGCGAACGACCCAACTCGGCCACGGTCCGCACGAGATCCATGCGGCGTTCCAGAGCGCTATCGATCACCTTGTCCTCGGCCACAGGCATATCACAGAGGTGAACCGAAGCCGGCACACCCGCGAGATTTTCGGTAAGACCGCGATAGATGCGCTCGGCCATAAACGGTGCAAACGGCGCAAAAATTTTCGCAAAGCCCGTCATCACATAATAAAGCGTTTCATAGGCCTTTTTGGTGTCCGCACTCAAAGTTTTTTCACCAGCCCAGAAGCGGCGGCGGCTGAGACGGATGTACCAGTTGGTCAGGTCTTCAATAAAAGCCAGAACCCGCGGCACCACATTGTAAAGGTGATAACCTTCCATTTCCTTATGCACACCGGCAATCAGAGTATGGAGACGCGAGATCAACCAGCGATCCAGTTCACCGGAAACCTGTGGTGCCGATCCGGTCACCAGCTGGGCCGAAGGCTGCCAACCATCAGCAGCGGCATAGGTCGTCAGGAAGCTGAAGGCATTCCAGAGCGGCAGAATCACCGAACGCGTGGTTTCCTTCACGCCGTCGTTGCTAAAGCGCAAATCCTCGGCGCGCAGAACCGCTGAGTTCAGCATGTAGAGGCGCACGCTGTCCGCACCAAAGGACGAGATGAGTTCCTCGGGCGGCGTATAGTTCTTCCAGCGCTTGGACATTTTTTTGCCATCAGCGGCCAGAATCATGCCGTTGACCACCACGTTTTTAAACGCAGGCTTGCCGAAGAGGGCACCGCTGAGAACGGCGAGCGTATAGAACCAGCCGCGGGTTTGATCCTGACCTTCAGCGATGAAGTCAGCCGGGAAGATCGATTCAAACCGGTCTTTATTTTCAAAGGGATAATGCAGCTGCGCGTAAGGCATCGAGCCGGATTCAAACCAGCAGTCGAAGACTTCCGCCACACGCTTCATGTGTCCTGCACATTCCGGGCACTGCAGGCGCAGATGATCGATTTTATGAACGTGAAGATCGTCCACTTTTTCACCGGTCAACTCTTCCAGTTCCTGGACCGAGCCCAGAACCTTGCGATGCTGATCGTTCCTGTCACAGATCCAGATCGGCAAGGGCGTACCCCAGAAGCGGTTCCGGCTGATAGCCCAATCGCGGGCGTTTTTCAGCCAGTTGCCCATGCGGCCCAGTTTCAAATGCTCGGGCACCCAGTTGATGGTGAGATTGTTCTCCACCAGCTGATCTTTCATTTGCTCCACGGCCACAAACCACGAGGGGATGGCGCGATAGATGAGCGGCTCGCCCGTGCGTTCGCACATGGGATAACTGTGGACCAGAGTTTCGTGCCGCAAAAGATGGGCCGAATCCTTGAGGGATTTGATGATTTCCTTATCGGCTTCCTTGACAAAGAGGCCTTTGAATTCAGGGATCACATCCTTGAATTTGGCTTCCACGTCGAGCGGATCGACGATCTCGATGTCGGCAGCGGCGCAAACGCGGAAGTCGTCCTCACCGAAAGCCGGTGACTGGTGAACGATACCCGTACCCTCTTCCGTTGTCACATAGCCATCGACCAGGACCTGAAAGGCGTTCTTGTGGCCTTTGAAGTAAGGGAAGATCGGCTCGTAACGGCGACCGGCCAGATCACTGGCCTTCATTTCCGCCAGTATCTGGTAAGGCTCGCCTTCACCTTTTTTCTTTTTGAAAACGGCGTCAAGACGGGCCTTGGCGAGATAATAAGTTTCGCCGTTTTCGTTGGCTTTGACTTTGACATATTCAATATCAGGGCCGATGGCCAACGCCAGGTTGGAGATCAGCGTCCACGGCGTCGTGGTCCAGGCGAGCAGATAAGCATTCTCATCCACCAGCTTGAACTTCACCGTAATCGCCGGATCCTGCACATCCTGATAATTCTGATTGGCTTCAAAGTTGGAGAGGACCGCCGTGATACGCGGGGAATAAGGCACCACCTTGTGACCCTGATAAACCATGCCGCGATCATAAAGGGTTTTGAAAACCCACCAGACCGATTCCATGAAATTCTTATCCATGGTGCGATATTGGTTATCCCAGTCCACCCAACGACCCAAACGCGTGATCGTCTTGCGCCATTCACCGACGTAATGCACGACTGAGCTGCGGCACAGTTCATTGAACTTCGCCACACCCATATCCAGAATGTCCTGTCGACCTTTCAGATTGTGCGTCTTCTCAATTTCAAATTCCACCGGAACACCATGGGTATCCCAACCGAAGCGGCGTTCCACATAGTATCCGCGCATATTCCAGTAACGAGGCACGGTATCTTTAATCGTGTTCGCCAGGAGGTGCCCATAATGAGGCAGGCCGTTCGCAAAGGGAGGCCCATCATAAAACGCAAATTCGCGCTGACCTTTGCGCTGCGCATTGGATTTCTCGAAAATTTTTTGCTCAGCCCAAAAGGCTAGGACTTCCTCCTCCATTTGGGGCAAGTTGACGTTTGAGCTAATGGCTTTCATCCGATACTCCTGGAAAATCGCGGACAGCGAACAATTTGCATTGTTGTACACCTTATGGACAAGCTGAACAACAGGAACAACCCCTTGAAAGCTCTGCCATCCTTGGTCCCTGCCCGACAGTAAGAGGTTCTCAAGACCCGGCACGGGCTGCCGCAGGTTCCAATTACTATAAGCATTGTTTTGGTTTACGCCAGGTGATGCATTTGCATCATTTTGGCACCGTGGTTGCACCTCTTCAGCTGCGACCTGATGCGACCGTCCTCCGTGGATTTTCCCTGTTGTGTCCCCAAGCGGTGTTGGAGCAGTGAGAAATGGCGACGAATTCTACAAAAAAGCCTTTCCTGACAGGAATTTTGGTCCTGTCTGGTCTCTTTTTGTCTCTGCGCAGCCAGGCCCAAAGCGCTGATGGCTGGATTGACAGTCGGCCCTTCCTGGTGGAAGGACCCCGTCCGGTGGCTTCCCAGTCTTTTATCTTCACCCGACCCCTTTATGGTGCCATCACCAAAAGCTTGATGAATCGCGACCAGCACGTGCAGCTGCTGGATCTCCAAAGTCGAACCGGGACCAAGCCGCAGGACGCCCGTCTTCGTTCCCTGTCTATTTATAAACTCACTTCCCACATCACGACCGCGAAACCTACGGATTTGACCCGTTCGATGTCGACATTTTTAGGTCGGGAATTCAAGTCCACCGCGCTGCCGGAATCCCTGCGGACGGGAATCTCTTTCAATATTGGTGGCCGTGCCGCGCAACCGGAGACCGCTGCTACGAAACCTCTTCGGTATGGGTTAATCGTCAAGAACGTGGAACCGAGTTCGGAAAGTTTCCGCCTGGCGGCCTTGCCTGCGACCACGATCGATGAGTACGCGTTGGTTCACTATGCACCCAAGGCCAAGGTCCAATATGAAATTGGCCCTTTGATGCAGGAGCAGAACCTGGCCGACAGCAACATTCCCTTGGCAACCATGGAATCCACGAACTGGTTGAAGGGGCTGCCGGAATTTCAATTCCGTGGTCGCGTGGCCGCTCGAGGGGCACCAACGGCCAATCAGATCGTCCCACCGCAGTCGATCCTTTTGGAGCAAACTCAGGGTTTTTACGCGCTGGAAATGCATACGAGTCAGCTCATTCATAAGGATGCCATGTTCCATCGCATCCGCGTGCCCCTGGCCGGTACGCTCCATCTGCGGGAAGAGCGGAATGAACAATTCAAGAAAACCCGAAGCACTCTGGAAAACATTTACGTGAACGGGCCTTTGGCCTTGAACCTCGATTATTTCGGACTGGAAAAGCGTTATCAGACCGGACTCATCTATCAGCACCTGCTGACGCGCATCGAACTCTACAATCATCTGCCCGAAAACTTTTCCTCGCAGGGTAGCCTTTGGAAAACCCAACGCTTTGAGCTCAAGGTTCAAACGGCGTTCTGAGGTTCCCATGGACGTCGCCCGGACCTATGCCCTATACTTAAGGGATATTATCCGGTCGATAAGGAGGCAGCTCTTGGCAGCCGATGCAAACAGTTTGGAAGCCCAGGTCGCCAAACCACGCGCCAAACGCTATGTTTCTCATGCTCTGGTGGAAGTTCGACGTTTTAAATGGCTGCCGTTTTTTTGTCAAAGTGCAGTCCTGCTCGATATCAGTACGGGTGGTTTCAAGCTGGAATTCACCGGCGAGGTTTCGGCCGCGCCCGGTGCTCAGTACTGGTTGAATATTCCCTTGAGTCCTCTGGGAATCCCAGCTCCTGCAAGGTTTATCTGTCGCTGTGAGGTCAGATGGTTTGACCCGCAACGCTTTCGCATTGGTGGAACCTTCCTGGATATGACCAATACAGACATCATGCTGATTGAACAAATCGTGGCGAGTCTCAAAACCCGCGGCCAACTTTAATTAGAGCACACCTGTACCTTTATCATTCCCAATGAAAATCCCTGCTATGTAAAGCTTTTGTCACCATGGAACCGCCGCCCGGGGCTGCAAGGCAACCTGGGCAGCATGCTTTCGTGCCTTGTGTTATCTCCCCCAAGCCTTCCGGAGCTGGGCTCGGCTGTCAGTCGCGGCCGAATTTGGTCTTGTTTAAAAATCAAAAAGAATCCACATTGGGAGGCACCTTTGAACCACAGGACAATCGGGAGATACCTATGTTGAACGTGACCAAGTATCGTGCTCAGCTCCCTGATGGAAACGGCAAGCCTGTCTTCATCGATGGGGTGCGCACGCCTTTCGTCAAATCATTTGGCGCCTTTGAGAACGCCGATGCTTTGGAACTCTATAGCCGCGTTGTCGACGGTTTGCTGCGTAAGTTGGAATTCGATCCTCAGCATATCGATGAAATCAGTGCTGGCGTGGTGGTTCCGCAAACCAAGAACGGTAACGTCGGCCGTGACGCCGTGATCAACCTGGGCCTGCCCCCGCATATTCACGGTTATACTTTGAATCGAGCCTGTGCCAGCAGTCTGCACACGATCGCTGATGCCGCCAAATCCATTACCTTCGGCCAACCCATGACGTCGCTGGCCGGTGGTGTCGAGGTTCTGTCGGATGTGCCTATTGTTTATTCCAAGGAAGCACGTCAGTTTCTCTTGGCGCTCAATAAGGCTAAAAGCCCTACCGATAAACTCGCCATGCTCTCGCATTTTTCAGCCAAAGCCTGGCTGCCGAAGCCCCCGGCGTTGGCCGAACCGCTAACCGGCCTGACCATGGGTGAAAGTGCGGAAATCATGGCCAAGCTGAACAAGATTTCCCGCGAAGAGCAGGATAAGTTCGCTCAGGCGTCGCACCGGAAGGCTGCAGAAGCGCAAAGATCCGGTCGTTTCGATGAAGAAATCATTCCGGTCTGGGCCCCTTCGGGTTTTGAAGCCGTGGATAAGGACAACATCATTCGTGGCGATACGTCCCTCGAAAAGCTCTCGACGTTGAAGCCAGCCTTTGACAAAAATTATGGCTCGCTCACCGCCGGTAACTCCTCGGCTCTGACCGATGGCGCGGCGGTGGCTCTGATCACCGACGAGCAGGTGGCCAAATCCCTGGGCCTCAAACCCAAGTCGCGGATTCGCGATTTCTTCTTCGTCGGCGTGGATCCCACCGAACAGCTTTTGATTGGACCGGCTGTGGCCATTCCCTACCTGCTCAAGCGCAACGGGCTGGGCCTCGGTGATATCGACCTTTTCGAAATTCATGAAGCCTTCGCGGCTCAGGTTCTGAGTTGCCTGCGTTCCATGGAATCCAAGGATTTCTGCGAACGTTACTTTGGTGACAGCAAAGCCTTTGGCTCGATTCCCGAAGAAAAGCTCAACGTCAATGGCGGTGCCATTGCCATCGGTCACCCGTTCGGAGCCACGGGCGCTCGCCTGGTGACCACGCTGTCGAACGAATTGATTCGCCGCAATAAAAACCTCGGTTTGATTGCAATTTGTGCGGCTGGCGGCATGTCGGGTGCCATGTTAATCGAACGCTACGCTTGAGAGGAAGCTTGCCATGACACAGTATTTCACGGTCGAAAGCACGAGTGATCATATCCGTATCCTGCGCATGGGTTCGCCTGACAAACCTGTTACGGTTCTGGGTGAACCCCTGCTCCGCGAATTGAATGATCTGGTCGATGAGCTGTCCGATGATAAAGAGGTTCAGGGTCTGGTCATCATCGGCGCGAAAAAGGATTTTGCGCTGGGTGCGGATATCAACGATATCTCGCAATTCGATACGCCCGAGGAAACCCGCGACGGCGCTTTGAAAATGCAGGGTATCTTAAACAAGTTGGAAAAACTCCCCTTCCCGACCGTGGCTGCCATTGATGGCCAATGTCTGGGTGGTGGTCTGGAACTGACGCTGGCCTGCCAGTGGCGAATCGTGACGGAAACATCCACCCTGGCCTTGCCGGAAATTCAGTTGGGCCTCATCCCCGGTGGTGGCGGGACGCAGCGCCTGCCGCGGTTGATCGGGATTCAGGATGCCCTTGATTTGATACTGACGGGTAAACGCGTGAGTGGCAAAAAAGCCGTGAAACTCGGCCTGGCGGATGCCTGTGTGCATCCCACCCAGCTGGAGCGCGTGGCGCTTCAGTATGCAACGAAGAACAAGGATAAAAAACTCATGGCGCTCAATGCCAAGAGTTTGAGCAAGGATCTGCCGCGTTGGGCGGCCGAGCATACTCCCATCGGTCGGGCCTTTGTTGAGAAAAAAGCCCGTGAGATGGTCGAGGACAACACCAAAGGTTTTTATCCGGCGCCATTTAAAGCATTGGATGCGGTCTTTGATGGCTTTGAGAAAAAACTGGAAAAAGGCCTGGAGCTGGAAGCCAAACTTTTCTCGGAACTCGCGCACACCCGTGAAAGCAAGTCGCTCGTCCATCTTTTCCATGCCACCACCGCTGCCAAACGCAATGCCTATGCCGATGCTGGCAAAGCCAAATTCGGTGATAAGGTTCCCGAGCAGGTCGGCGTTGTCGGTTCCGGTTTTATGGGAGCTGGTATTGCCACCGTTCTTGCGGATAAAAACGTCCGCGTTTTACTGTCGGATCCCAACAAGGATTCCACCAAACGCGCTCTCACCAGTGCTTATAAGTTCTTTGCCAAGAAGGCCAAGCGCGGCCGCATTAAGCCCTTTGAACTTTCTCAGAAGATGGCGCACATCTCGCCTGGTTTGAATACTCAAGGGTTTGGCTCCGCAGACGTGGTGATTGAAGCGGTCTTTGAGGATCTGGGTCTGAAGCAGGAAATCCTGGCTCAAGTGGAAAGCCGGGCGCATGAAAGCCTGGTCTTCGCATCGAACACCTCGGCCCTGCCCATCGGCAAAATTGCGGCAAAATCGAAACATCCCGAGCGCGTGCTCGGCATGCACTTTTTCTCGCCCGTGGAAAAAATGCCTTTGCTGGAAATTATCGTCACCGATAAAACCGCGGATTGGGCTGTGGACCGTGCGTTCCGCCTCGGTCAGAAGATGGGCAAACAAATTATCGTCGTGAAGGATAGCCCAGGCTTTTATACGACACGCGCCCTCGCCTTCTTTATGGCGGAAGCGGCACTGATTTTGGAAGAAGGCTCAAACATCGAGGAAATCGATGAGGCGCTGACCGATTTCGGTTTCCCGGTTGGCCCCATTACCTTGATGGATGAAGTCGGCATCGATGTCGGCATCCACGTTCTGGAATCGATGACCGAAGCGTTCGGTGATCGCATCAAAACCCCGGCGGGTCTGGATTCCGTTCAGCAGTCGGGACGTTTGGGTCGTAAGAACGGCAAGGGTTTCTTTACCTATGAAGGCGGCAAAAAAGGCAAACCCGACGAGTCGATTTACGACATGATGGGCCAGACGCGGCAGTATAAGTTCCTCCCAGCTGAAGACATTGCCGATCGCTGTGTTTACGTCTTTATCAACGAGACCATTCGCTGTCTGGAGGAAGGTATTCTGCTTTCCGCCTATGATGGTGACATCGGAGCTGTGTTTGGTCTTGGCTTCCCTCCCTTCCTCGGCGGACCTTTGCGTTACGTCGATCATCTGGGGGCGGAAAACGTTTACAATACTCTTAAGAGCCTTGAGGAACGTTACGGAGCGCGGTTTTCGCCTCCGGCTTTGCTGAAAAAGCATGTTGATGCTGGCACCAGATTTTTCCCCGACGAAAAGTAAGTCCTGACTTCCCGCGCCCTTGTGCGCGGGATTCTTCTCTCTTTTTCCTTATGAAGCCGCAATATCTTTTCCCCTTCGTCAGTCTTCGTGCTTGCTGGTTAAACGCCCCAGCCTGGGATGCCATGATACTGTCACGAGGGACTCCAACCATGCTTAAGAATTATATTTTTTTGACTCTTGTCGCCTTGGCACCAGCATGCGGTGATAAAAATCGACATAATGACTCTGTGCCAACCCCTGCTTCCCAACCGATCGTGCCCGCGGACTCCATTGCTCCTGCTGATTTAACGGTCCCCTTGGATGTCATCCCCCAGATTGTCGAGACACCCGATCTCGCCAGTGACTTTGGTTTCACAGCCATTTATTCCAATTTCGGACCTGTATGGACGAAGACAAAGGGCGGCGATACCGTGGTGCGTGTGAAGAAAAATCGGATTCAGCTTCGCAAGTTGGACAGCCGTGAAATTCTCGACTGTCGCTATGATGAAAAGACCCTGCCCATCTCCCAGCATATTTTGGATGGACACAAGCAAAAGTCCGACACCTTTACCCTGCTCAGCTGCATCATCATGCGGCAACTCACCTGGCCCATCGCCAATAGAGAGGCTCTCTGCCAAGCCTATGGCTGTATCGATGAAAAAATCGATGAGTTTGAAACCACAAAAGTCCTGATGGAAACGCCCCTGTGGCTTGAAAAGACCAGCAATCTTCGCATTCAGGGTGATTCTGAACTGCGCATGCTCAAAAAGATCCCAGGTATCCCGGCGGAACAGGATTTTGATTATGAGATGAGGCCTTGATTTGTGTTCAGACGATCCTTCAAAAGTGCCCGAATGATATCAATGAACTCAATGGAGTATGCGCAAATGAGTGTACGCAGGCTTACAAGCTTCTCTGACCGGATTCAGGCTGATCTCGTCAAAACTCTTCTGGAATCAAGCGGCATCCAGGTTTTTATAAAATTTGATTCAGAAATCGGATATACGGGAAACCTGTTCTCAGCAGAAGGATTCCATATTTATGTTCCTGAAGACCGCTATGAGGAAGCACTGCAGCTCATCTCTTGAATTTCAAGCCCGTTTGGTCTCGCGATTCAGGGGCAAATGCTTCCAGATGAAATAGGACAGCAAGGCGAGACTCGTGCCCCAGACAAATCCACCGAGAATATCGGTCGGATAATGGACGCCGAGATAAACGCGCGACAGGCCGATGACCAGCGCACATAGAACCGCAAGACCACCTTGAAACCGGCTGAAGAGAAGCAACCAGAGAGTGGCAAACACGGCCGCATTCCCGGCGTGATTGGAAGGGAAGCTGTAGTATCCGGAGCAGCCTTCGACGACGCGGACCAAACCTTCCAAGCGGCAAGGCCGAATCCGACCAAACCAGGGTTTCAGAAGATTATGGGCGATCGCATCACTCACACCAATGGTGAGTCCAACCCAGGCGATGGCATAGATTTTCGACCAATTTTTTTGTCGGATGAAGGGAACGGCAAAACTGAGGACGATGACAAACCAGGGCCACCGGGCTGACCAAAGACTCATAAGCTGATCATTCACCGAAGATATCATATCCAAGTTGACATATCTTTGGATCACTCGATCCCAATGCAGCACTGTATTCACCTGGGGAATCCCGGATTTTGGAAAATTTTCCACATTAAAAGAAATTAAATTGACCAGCCAGCCAGCAGCTGTTAAAACCACAACATACCACAAAAAAAATGCTTTGGATATGTCTGGCGGAAACGGGAAAGGGCTCCCTTGTACCTGAAGAGGACCGGGGGGGCGGTGATCCGGGGGGGCGCGGCTGGAAAGCCGCGAGCACAGCCGAGTTACCAGTCAAATTCTCGAAGCTCGCGTTCGGAATCAAGAATCTTTTTTCTGTATTCCGCTTTGACGGGCTCTTCCTGACGACCAACATCCATAGACGGCCGATCAAAGGTCACGCGCGGCACCAGATAGCGACCTTGCACAGAGACTTTGTCAAAAGTCATGCGCGAGACGCGCTTGGGAGCATTCGTAGGCCTGTGACTATTTTTATCGACAAATTCTGCCGCGCCGAGAAACAGGGGATCCCGCATCATCGTCTGTCCTGGTACACTGGAACCACGTTCCAGAGGTCTAATATCAGCAGGGCGCGCGGGCTTTTCCTCGTCCAGGACATAGATGCGTTTGCCGAGTGGCGGTAGCTGATCAGCCTGAACGGGCCAGGTGATAAAACATAGGGAAATCAGTAACCAAATTCCTGGGGTGCGCATGCTCGCTGCCCTCCTAAGTTCCTGAATTGACAGTACTTGCTCATCGGTCCGTCCTGTCAAAACTTGAGACACTCAGGGAATGCGAACACTCTGCCGATAGGGAAGAATAAGCCGGATATGGGTGGAAAAACGCGATATGGGTATGGCTTTTCTATTGGTTGAGAGGGGATACAACGCTGGCAGCCGCATCGAGCTGAAGCAGTTCCCTATTTCCATTGGCCGCGATCCCACCAATGAAGTGGTGCTCCGCGACGCTGAATCTTCCCGTCATCACGTTCGCATCAAAAAACGTGGCCGCCTGTTCATTCTCGAAGATCTTGAATCCCGCAATGGAACCTATATCAATGGCGATCGGGTCATCAATTCGACTCTCGACAACGGCGATCGCATTCTGATTGGTTCCACGGAATTTACGTTTGTGGCTCCTGATAGTGGCATTCATATCGCCACCGATCTGATGCGCTTTGATATGCAGCTGGATGAACCGGCTGGGATCAAAGGACCGATCGAGCTGGAAAATCCTCATCGCCATCACTTCCGCCGTGCCGTGCGCCTGGATCCCAGTACGCTGGCCAACAATGTGATGAGCAACACGCAGGCCATCTCGGATATCTTCAATTACCACAGCAACCTTATCGTTATCAAAGACCTGAATGAAAGCTGCAATACGCTTCTCAAGAGCGTGGGTAAAATCATCAGCAATGCGTCCCGCGCAGCGGTGTTTATCTGGTCAGATCAAACAAGGCAGCTGATTCCTTATGCCATTAAAAATTTCAAGGAAGGCAGCAACGGCTTCCTGCTCAGCAAAAGCGCCTTCGAAGATGCCTTATCCCGGAAGCAGGGTATTCTGCTGAATCCTGAATCTCGTGTGACACACGAAGGCCGCAGTCGCGCTATCCTTCCCGTTTGCCATAACGAAGAGATTATCGCCCTCGTTCATATCGAGATCGACAGCCCCCAGGAGAGTTTCTCGATCCAGGAACTGGAAACGAGCCAGGCTTTGCTGCAGCGTGCTTCGCCCATTATCGAATCGATGCTGCTGCGCAAGGAACTCGACTCCTGGCTCTTTGGTATCATCGATACCATGATGAGCACCATCGAAGCCAAGGATACCTATACCCGAGGCCATTCCGAACGCGTGTCCAGCTACTGCATGGCGATCGCCGATGAGATGAAGCTGCACAAGGACGTCAAGCGTTTGCTGATGATCAGTTCACTGTGCCACGATATTGGTAAAATCGGAATACCGGATGCAATTCTGAAGAAAGCCGGTATGCTAAGCTCCGAAGAATATGCCGAGATGAAACTGCATCCGACTATCGGCGCGAATATCATCGGTCATCTGCCCAATGCCCAGCGTATTATTTCAGGCGTCAAATACCATCACGAAAAATGGGACGGCACCGGCTATCCCGAAGGCCTCGCCGGCGAGGATATTCCTTTCTTTGGCCGCATCGTGGCGATTTCTGATGTGTTCGATGCCATGGTTTCCGGCCGGGTTTATTCCGGTTTCATGGACCAGGATGAAGCGGTTGACCGTCTGATGAGCGAATCGGACCTGTTCGATCCTGAGATTCTCAAAGCCTTCGCTCGCGCCTGTGAAAAAGGCACGCTTTCCCTCAAGACCTCCACGCAAAACAATGAGATTGATCCGGAACTTGGTGCTGAAACCGAAATTACCAAAATCAACAAACGCTGAAAGCCCTGCCCTCCAGTATCCAAAGCCACCTGCCAGAGTTACAATGATAGTGATATCTGTTGCAACCGACGGGAAAGGGCTAACTGATGTGGAGTCAGCTGGCGGTCAGTTTACAAAACGGCAATCTCTATCTGATCGCGATCATCGCTCTCGGTTTCATTGGAACCCTGATCATCTTTGAACGCCTGATCATGCTGCAGTTTGTTTACAACGTTGATTTCAAAAAGTTTTTGAACAACCTTCGCCGTTCGGTCCAAGCCGAGGATCTGGAACGCGCGGTGAGTATCTGTAAGAACGCGTCCTACACCACGCTGCCATCCATCGGTCTTAAGGCTCTGGAAGCTTTGGAGCGCGATCCGCATACCGTACGCGGTACGATCGAGGAAGAAACGATCGACTTCCTGCCCAAGCTTGAGGCCCGCATCAGCATTCTGCCCGCTCTGTCGACTCTCATTCTGCTTATCGGCATTTTGGGAACCATCGACGGTCTCTGGGCGGCTTTTGATTCGATTGAAATCCTTGATACATCGGAAAAGCAGGCCCGCCTCGCCAACGGCATTGCCGGCTCACTCAATCCCACCACCATGGGTCTTTTAATGAGCATGCTGTTTCTGACCGGACATCAGATGCTGCGCGGTCTGGCCATTCGCCTGACCGAGCGCGTGCATTACGGTGTGTCGGTTCTCATCAACCTTCTGGCCCCGCAGGAAATGGCAACCTATATGGCCGCGCCGATGACGGAAGCCGCACCGATTGCCCAGGAACCCGTGAGCAAGCGCGAAGCCGCGCCGAGTGAATCCAAGACCGAGGTGGAAGATGACAGCTTCGACGATGCTTCAGTTGAAGATATCAAGGACGAAGAAGAGATTATCTAATAACGTCTGGTACCTTCCCATCAGCGTCCTGGCCGCCGTCGGACTCATGTTTTATCTGTCGTCCGTTCTGCGGGCGATATCCATGGCGGGCCGCTATGGTTTGATTGAAGCGGAAATTCCCGTGGTCCAAGTACCGATCCAGGACCTGGGATTCAAGCATTTTGCCGAGCAGGGCAGCGAGACGCTGTCGGCGGATACACCGCTTGTTCTGCTGACGCGCGATGCTTTTTTCTTTGGTTCCGTCGGGGCCTTTGCTCAGGATCTGACCAACGTGCGCAATAAATTTTATATTCCGCATGCGGATGGTGCGCCTCAGTTGAATCGTCTGGCCAAGGATATGGAACGCTGGCTCCAGGAAAAAGCTGAGGAAACCGGCAAGGTAAGACCGCGGACGGTGCTCTTTCTGCCAACAGAGGAAATTCCGATGCCGATTGTGATTCAATGCATTTCGGGACTGCGCAGCTCCCGTCTGTTCGATAAGGTCGTGGTCGGAGGCGGACTCATATGAATGGCCCGCATGCCCGCAATCAAAGCTGGGTGGAAGCCCTGCTGGGTCTCAAGGAAAGACTGCAGGAACCCATCCTGTGGTTTCCCTTTCCGGCGTTGATTGCTTTTGGTTTGGTCATCATCCTGCGCGGTCATCTGCTGACGGGTTTGAATCCACGCCTCGGAGCGCGGGTGGATGTGATTCAATATGATGCCAAAAATCTTCCGGATGGCGGTATTTGGCTCGGCGTGTTTCAGGATGGCAAACAGGTGCTCGTCGTCACCTCCGATCGTCGCCGTTTCACCTGGCCCATCGATTCCCAGAATATGAAAGACGTGGAACCGCTTGTCACCTATTTGAAAAATCGGGTGAAGAAGGAAGCCTACTCCACGGCCATTAAACTCGAAAGCAACCTGACGCGAACCACGGCCGTGCTCGCCGTGGACCAGAAGCTGAAATACATTCATCTGCGGCCTGTGATCTATGCTCTGGCGGAGGCCCGCATAGCCAAATACGGTTTTGAAACGAGGGTGCTCAAGCACTGAGGGAGACGAGTTTCTGAAGCGCTCCTGGTTGAAATTGCGGCGCAAGCCGCAGGACAATTACAAGGTTTTCGTTGAGGTTCATCAAAATGGTGAGCTCCTCTCGAAGACCTCGCGTCCATTCACCAAACGCGGCTCCATTAATTTGACGAGTGATCCAGATGGGGAACTGACCGCACCGTTTTACGCCCTGCCGACCGACATCCGCATTCTGAAGATCACCAAACGTGGTGTGGAAGTCGATCTGGACCCCAACTGGGAAGGCTTCACCACCTTTGAAGGCAAGATCGAGGACATCAACTCCGATCGTAAATCGGCCTACACGCACATTATGAAAAAGGGCGATTACGGCAGTATCGCTTATAACGATCTACGTGTTCTGATTCGCATTGGCAAGGAACGCCAGACCCGGATGGTGCAGCAGACCACCAATCGGGAATATCGGGGTTCATCCCTGGACCTTTGGTTTGGTGGACGACAGGATCTGAAATTTCTAGGCGTTGGCCTTGTGTCTTCTCTCTGGTTCATGGGTGGATTCGTGCTCGGCCTGTTGAAAAAACCCGATGATCGGCCGCGCGGCTTTATTGACTTGCGCAATGAATATACTCTGCCCTTTATTCATCCCAAGCATCTGCGGAACGTCCCGGAAAGCTTGCAGGTCAGGTATGATCGTTTGGTTCCCATCCGCTCGGCCATGGAATTTGCCAAAGGTTTCACCGACACGCTCCTGGGCTATGATGGGCTGAAATCAAACAACCAGGCCCAGCATCCTGTTTTTCTCGAATCACGGCAGCATTATCGCAATCTCTATCGCCAACTGGGCGATGATATCGACACCATCCTCGCTAAACGGGAAAACCTGGAAGGCCGGATTCTGAATGATCGGCGCAATGCTTTGGTGGCCCTGCCCTACGTCATGGGAGAAAGCTTCCGTGGCAGCCTTCTGCGCCTCGAGGATAAACTCAATATCTGGCATCAGAACGCGCAGCTGACCTTGGAGTTACGCAAGAAGGTGACCCAGGAATTTACCTCGGATCGCCACTACGATTTCAATGAGTACAGACAGACGGTCGAGCCGACCAAGGTTCAACTCTTCAAGTCGGAGCCCACCGATGAAGAGGCGATGTATAAGGAAGTCGAGCAGCTGGCCCGCTTTGCCGAGGATCATCAGAAACGCATCGTCAAATACCGCGAGCCCGTGGTACCGGTGACCGTGGACAATTCCAGCCCGCTGGTGGTGTCCGCCGATAGCAGCTTTCTCAGTCTGATCGAGCAGGGCAGTTTCCGTAATTTCAACGAAAAAGTCAGCCAGATCCAGGCTTCGATTTTCGATCCTGACAAACCTAAGATTGTGCGAGAACCTCTCATTGGAACGCTTGATCCCAAATTGATCGAGCAGACCATAGCCCGTTACCGCTTTGAACTGCAGCTGTGTTACGAGCTGGCGCTACGACGCAACCAGCAGACAGTGGGCGCCATGGAGTGGCAATGGCACCTCGACACCCAGGGTCAGGTTTACGATATCGACCTTGTCAAAAGTTCAATCAGCGACTCCAAAATGATCGACTGTGTGCGCGGCAAGATTGCTAATTGGAAATGGCCCAGGCCACAGAAGGGAAGCATCCAGATCAGTTATCCCTTCCTTTTCAAGCCTGCAAAAGGATAGCAATTTGACCGCAACTTCTGTATAAACGCTCAGTTTTCGCGACGCCAGCGTCGCTGCTGCTGGCACTTTCCGGACGAAATCAATGCACAATACCCTTCAAGCTCAGTCTCTCCAGGATCCGAAACGAGTGTATATCTTTACGGTCGGGGGCTGCGGCGAGTTTGGGATGAATCTCACGCTCTATGTCAGTCAAGGGGTCTGCCTCGTGGTGGACTGCGGCCTATCCTTTGCCGAACCTTTTGAAATCGGCATTGATGCGCATATCCCGGCCTGGGAAGAGCTGGAAAGCATCCTCGGCATGAAGCCCACCGCGTACCTCATCACGCATGGGCACGAAGATCATCTCGGCGCCCTCCCCTACTTTTTGACGCGATGGCCGGCTCCGGTTTATATCGGACCCTGGGCTTTGGAACTGCTGAAAGATAAGCTTAATCAGCTCCGTGACCAGACCAGCTATATATTCCACGAAATCAAATCCGGTGAATCCTGCCGCGTCGGCCATGCAAAAATCGACTGGATCCATGTCCCCCATTCGATCCCGCACTGCAGTGCCCTGGCGATTGATATGGGACACGGCAATCGGATCTTTCATACCGGTGACTTCAAGGTTCGCGGATTTTTGCCCATTGATCCGGACCTGCCCCTGGACCTTGTGAGCAAAGCAGCCAAGGCTTCACCCTTCCGCGTCATGGTTTCGGACAGTACCAATGCAGGATCGACTGGGGAATGCCCGAGTGAGAATACCGTTCTTTCAGAGCTGAAAGCCTGTTTTGCCGGAGCGCAGGGCATCAGCTATCTCACCACGTTTTCCAGTAACCTCTGGCGCATCAAATCCGTTCTGCGCGCCGCCATGGAAACGCAAAAGCGGGTCATGACCTTTGGCGCCGGGATCCGCCGCAGCCTGGAAACCGCTGCGAGATTGAAATTGCTCGGCGACGAGGCCCAGGCTCTGGTTGATGAGGACGGTGGATCGCGCCTGAACCGCAAAGACCTTGTGGTGCTTTGCTCCGGATGCCAGGGTGAGTATCGTTCAGGCCTTACGCGCATTATCAATGGTGATGTCCATCATCTCGATGTCAGGGCCGAGGATCAGGTGATCTTTTCCTCAAGGGTGATTCCTGGCAACGAAAAGGCCATTTTTAAGCTCATCAGCCTTTGCCATGAAAAGGGTGCGAAGGTGATCACGGCGCGGGAGAAACCTGACATTCATGTCAGTGGTCACGCCTATGCCGGGGATCTGACCCGATTGATGCAGGCTGTGAATCCTCAATATTATATGCCGGTCCATGGGACCTTCACACAAATCAAAACCAATCAGGCACTGGCTCCCAGGATGGAACAGGTGATTGCGTCTCGCAACGGTCGCGTGATCGCCGTTGGCGCCGATGGTTTTGAAACCTTCGCTGAGTTCGATCTGCCTTTGCTTTTCATCGATTCGTGGTCGCGTTTGCCGATGAGTTACGACAATATGCGTTCACGGCATAAGATCGGCGATACAGGTATGGCCATCTGCACTGGTCTTCTGGGTCCGCAGAATCATATGCAGGTTGAAGTGGAATTTATCGGCCTGCCCTTCGCTGACCAGGCGGATGAAGAGGCATGCGAAATGCAGATACTCGGCAGCCTGCATCATTTGTATCAGGCCGAAGCGCGTAAGGAATTTTCGCTGGTTTCTTTCAACGAGCAGGCGCGGCTCATGATTCGGCGCAAACTGTCCGAGCGCTTCGTGAAAAAACCGGTTGTTATCAGCAAAATCTACGCTATCGACAGGTGAATATATGGACTGGAGTATAGAACACAAAAAGATTCTGGCTCAAACCCCGGTCTTTCAACTTGAAGAAGTTTCGCTGATTCAAAATGCGGACCGTAAGCCGGTGGCCTTGCCCTATTACCGTATCCACACACGTTCGTGGGTCAATGTTTTCGCTCTGACCAAGGATTCGAAGGCTATTCTGGTGCGCCAGCCCAGGGTGGGCATGATGCAAATGACGCTTGAGGTGCCTGGCGGTGGTATCGACACGGATGAGGATCCGGCAGCGGCTGCGGCCCGTGAGCTGGAAGAGGAAACTGGCTATCGCGCGGGAAGCCTTGAATTTGTAGGCGTGGTCAGTCCCAATCCAGCAATCATGACCAATCGGCTCCATATGTTCCTGGCTCGCGACTGTTACATGCCACCCGATCGTCAGCATTTCCCGGATCTCACGGAGCGGATCGAAGTCAGGACTCTGTCCCTGGCGGAACTCGATGCTACAATAAAAGAAGGCGGCATTCACAATGCCCTTGCTGCCCTGACCATCCTGATGTCCCGGCGCTTTCTTTTGAACGACTGATTTCAAACTAATAGTTTTTCCTTTTTAGCGGAGAATTTACATATGAAGACGATCACTCTTGTCCCCGGAGACGGCATAGGTCCAGAGATTTCCGAAAGTGTTAAACAGGTGTTTGAGGCCCTTAGAGCACCCGTGCGCTGGGAGCAGGTGGAATGCGGCCTGACAGCTTTCGAGAAAACCGGTCAGCTCATGCCCCAGGAGTTCGTCGACAGCTTCAATCGCAACAAGATTGCCATCAAAGGCCCAACCACCACACCCATTGGCGGCGGTCACCGTTCCATCAATGTCCAGATGCGGCAGCAGTGGAATCTTTACGCCAACGTTCGCCCGATCAAAAATTTCCCCGGATTGCCGAGTCACTATTCCGGCATCGATATGATCATCGTCCGTGAAAACTCGGAAGATCTTTACAAGGGCATTGAATACAAGATCTCAGAAGGTGTGGCGCAAGGCATCAAGCTCATCACGGCAGAAGCTTCGGAACGCATTGGACGTCATGCTTTTGAGCTGGCACGCAAGTTGAAGCGAAAGCGGGTTCTGGTCGTGCATAAAGCCAACATCATGAAGTTCACAGATGGGTTGTTTCTGGATTCGATCCACAAGGTTTCGGCAGCGTATCCGGATATCGAATTCGGTGACATGATCGTCGACAACTGCTGTATGCAGATGGTCATGAAGCCCACCCAGTTCGACGTCATCGTCACGGAAAACCTTTATGGGGATATTCTATCGGATCTCGGCGCTGGTTTGATCGGCGGCCTGGGTCTTGCCTCCGGCGCCAACATCGGTGATACTCACGCGATTTTTGAAGCGGTGCACGGCACGGCTCCGGATATTGCGGGCCAGGACAAGGCCAATCCCACAGCGCTCCTTCTGAGTGCGGCTTCCATGCTGGATTACATCGGGGAGTTGCCTATGGGCGAAAGCTTGCGCAATGCGATTACCCATACTTTGGCCAATCCCGAGCAAAGAACAGGTGATTTGGGTGGAAAGTTGGGCACCCGCGCCCTCACCCAGGCCGTGATCGGCAACCTCAAGTAGAAGAAGTCGCTCAAGCCTGAATTTGTCAAAAAGCCAGGTCCGTTTTTTCAGGCGGGCCGGCTTAAAAAACTCCCTTCTGAAGTTTTTTCCTGTAAGTTCCCTCAACATCCGACGACAATCGCCGATAGTCTGAGCAGTACGATCGCGAAAGACCGTGCAGGGTTTAACCTGCCAGATCGGGAGTATCATGCAACGTAAGGTGCATGCCGTCGGACGCACCGATATCGGCCGCGTACGATCCACCAACCAGGATTCCATGCTCGTGGAAAACGAGACGGGACTCTTTGTTGTCGCGGACGGCATGGGGGGTCATGCAGGAGGCGAGATTGCCAGCCGCATCTGTATCGAACAGGTGAAGCGCGAAGTCGCGTCCAAGATTGATCCTGAACTTGTACAATCCGTGAAAAGCCATCCTGATCCCGCTCTCCTTCAGGCCTTGGCGAATTCCATCAACTATGCCTCGGCCAGGATTTACGAACATTCGCTCGAAGACCCAAGCCTCAGGGGTATGGGAACCACGGCGACTGTGGTTAAAATAGTGGAAGACTACGCGTACTGCGCTCACGTGGGTGACAGCCGCTTTTATCTCGTCCGCAGCGGCTTTATCTATCAGCTGACGTTTGATCATTCCCTGGTCAATGAACAGGTTCGCGCCGGCATTCTCACGCCAGAAGAAGCCGAGGTTCATCATTTGAAGAATGTGATCACGCGCAGTGTCGGCTATCAGGAAGAAGAAGATGTCGACACGCTGTGTGTGCAACTGGAAAAAGGCGATCTGCTCGTGCTCTGCAGCGATGGGCTGCACGGCAAAATCAATGATGCCGAGCTGTCTCAGATAGCCAACAAGCGCGGGACAGCGTCTGTCGCGGAATTGGTGGACCTTGCCAACGATCGAGGGGGAGAGGATAATATTACTTTGATCATGGCTGAAGTGCGTTGAAAGGAAAGAGATGGCTCTGCGTAAAATCACCATCGTCCTGATCCCGGAGAATGCCAGGCAGGCCAGGCAGATTAAAATCCCCCGCGCCGTGGTGCGAGCCTTCTACGCCGGATCTTTCCTTGGTTCCATGATTCTTGGCTACCTCATTTATGATTACACCCAGCTGCGCGGCCTGCGCGAATCCTATCAAAAAATTGCCGCGGAAAATCAAGGTCTGCGTGGTGAAGCCCAGCTTCTGCTCAGCAATTTGGAAGAAGTGAAGCGTTCGCTGCAACGGGTGCAGGATTACAGTGAAAAACTCGGTGAACTGACCCAGCTTAAGGTGAAACGTTTCAGCACCCGCACGGGCATCGGCCCACTGACGCCGCAGGAATATCATCATGCCCGTCAGGAATCGGTGATCGATCCGCAGGATTCTCAGCATCTGCCACTGGGTATCGATCTGGATCGACTCATATTCCGCACGGCTTTTGAAAAAATGAAAACCATTGGCAGCAATGCCAACCAGAATGCTTTGCGTTTGCAGAAACTGCTGTCGACCTTAAGCCAGCAACGTTCGCTTCTGGCCTCGGTTCCATCCGTCACTCCCGTCGATGGGTGGATCACCTCAGGATTTGGCTCGCGGACTTCGCCTTTCACAGGTGATCGCGATGTGCACATGGGGCTGGATATCGCCGCTCCTATTGGCACCCCGATCTATGCTCCCGCCGATGGCGTGGTCATTTTCTCGGGAAACAAGGACGGCTTCGGCAATTTTATCATGATCGCTCATGGCTTTGGCGTTGTGTCCCGCTACGGGCATAATGCCGAAAATTTAGTGCAGCCGGGACAGAAGATCAATCGTGGCGAACAGATAGCCACAGTTGGTATGTCAGGCCGCACGACAGGTCCCCACTGCCACTACGAAGTAATTTTAAACGGCAACGCCGTTGACCCGCGCAAATTCATCCTTAATTTGAACTAACGGATCGAGTCTCTTTCGATCACAGGGCCAGCAAGGCGGTGCCATCGCAGTCGGCGGAGGCACAAGCCAGCACTGGCCTTGGGCTCGGAAAAGCATTCCGCATTCGGGATTTTGGCGTTATACTCTTCGACTTGTCTGGGCATTCTTGCGCAGTTCAGCGGGATCAATTTTGCATCGCGGAATGCCTTCAGGTCACACTTACAATTCATGCACAAGCGGATCATACCATGTTAAGTCTGGCTCGTAAGGTCTTCGGTACCAAAAACGATCGAGAAGTCAAACGATACTCAAGTGTCGTCCAACAGATCAACTCGCTCGAACCTTCGATGAAGGCTTTGAGTGATGAAGCCTTGCGCGGCAAGACTCAGGAATTCAAGGACCGCCTGGCCAAGGGTGAAACTCTGGATGCCTTGGCGCCCGAAGCGTTCGCCGTAGTCCGTGAAGCCGCCCTCCGCACGCTGAATATGCGGCACTTCGATGTGCAGCTGATCGGTGGTCTGGCTTTGCATGAAGGCCGGATTTCAGAAATGAAAACTGGTGAAGGTAAAACCCTGACGGCGACCGGACCTGTTTACCTGAATGCGCTGGCTGGCAAGGGTGTGCATGTCGTGACCGTCAACGATTACCTCGCCTCCCGCGATGCGGCCCAGATGGGCAAGCTCTATAGCTTCCTTGGCCTGACCACCGGTCTGATCGTGCATGGGCTGACCGATCAGCAGCGCCGCGATGCTTATTTTTCCGACGTCACCTACGGGACCAACAACGAGTTTGGTTTCGATTACCTGCGCGATAACATGAAGACCGAGCTGTCGCGCTTTGTGCAAAGAGAGCACAACTTCTGTATCGTCGATGAAGTTGACTCCATTTTGATCGACGAAGCGCGGACGCCGCTGATTATTTCCGGTCCTTCGGAAACCCGGACCGAGCTTTACGTTAAGGTCAACGCTGCGATCCCTGGCCT
Source organism: Oligoflexus sp. (assembly GCF_035638955.1). Taxonomy (GTDB): domain Bacteria; phylum Bdellovibrionota_B; class Oligoflexia; order Oligoflexales; family Oligoflexaceae; genus Oligoflexus. Next base: position 30,733 of record NZ_DASQYZ010000404.1, read on the forward strand.
GCAGAAGGACAGCGATTATATCGTCGATGAAAAATCGCGCGGCGTATCGCTGACCGAAGACGGCATCAGCAAACTGGAAAAGCGTCTGAACGTCGACAACCTCTATGACCCGCATAATATCGAATATCTCCACCACGTGCAGCAGGCGCTCAAGGCTCACATGATCTTCAAAAAAGATGTCGATTACGTGGTCCGTGATAACAAGGTCGTGATCGTCGATGAATTCACCGGCCGCCTGATGCCGGGTCGTCGCTACAGCGATGGCCTGCACGGTGCCTTGGAAGCCAAAGAACATCTGCAGGTTGAAAATGAAACCCAGGTTCTGGCCACCATCACCTTCCAGAACTTTTTCCGCCTTTATAAAAAACTCTCGGGCATGACCGGTACGGCGGATACCGAAGCGGTCGAATTCAAGAAGATCTATAACCTTGAAGTGGTGGTCATCCCCACCAACCGCACGCTGATTCGTAAGGATGAGCAGGACGAGGTTTATCGAACAGCGCGCGAGAAATTCGAACTGATCGCCGATGAGATCGCCATCGCTCAGAAGCGTGGGCAGCCGGTGCTGGTCGGTACGGTTTCCGTGGAAAAGTCCGAACTTTTGTCCAGTCTTTTGCGCAAGCGCAATATTCCGCATGAAATCCTGAACGCCAAGAACCACAGCCGTGAAGCGACGATTATCGCCAACGCGGGTCAGGCCGGAAACGTAACGATTTCAACGAACATGGCCGGTCGTGGAACTGATATTGTGCTGGGTGAAGGCGTGCGGGAACTCGGCGGTCTTTATGTGATCGGCACTGAACGCCATGAATCACGGCGTATCGATAACCAGCTCCGCGGTCGTTCCGGTCGTCAGGGTGACAATGGCCGCACCAAGTTCTATCTGTCGCTGGAAGATGATCTGATGCGGATTTTCGCTTCGGATCGCCTGTCGGCCATCATGGGCCGCCTTGGGATGAAAGAAGGCGAAGCCATTGTTTCGCCGATGGTCACCCGGGCCATTGAAAAAGCGCAGCGCCGTGTGGAAGAGCAGAACTTCTCGTCGCGGAAGCACGTTCTGGAATATGACGACGTCATGAACCAGCAGCGTCAGGTGGTTTACGCGCGTCGCCGCAAGATTTTGGAAGGCACGATCGAAACCACGTTCATGAGCGATGCCATTCGCAGTATTGCCGAAGGTATCCTGAGCAAGTATTCCCCTGAGACATCGACGGCCAAGGAATGGGATTACGAAGCGGTGGCCAAGGAGCTGCAAACCGAATTCCATACACCTTTCGATATTTCCAAGTTCGCGAAGGGTGATCATTCGGTTGCCGGTCTGATCGAGCCGATTCATGATCAGGTCACCGCCGAATACAATAAAAAGCGCGAGCAGGTCGGCGACGAGCTGATGAAGCGTATCGAAGCCTATGTTTATCTGCAGATCATCGACCAGAGCTGGAAGGACCACCTGCGTTCCATGGAAACTCTGCAGGATGCCGTGCGCCTGCGTGGTTACGGCCAGCGGGACCCTCTGCAGGAGTATAAAAAAGAAGCTTTCAAAATGTTTGAGAGCCTGATGGTCCGCATCGAAGACGAGACCGTGCTGGCCCTGATCCGCATGCCACCGCCTGAAATCCAGTATGAAGATGCGCCTCAGGTCGAAGAGCCGGATGAATCCCAGCTCAGTTTTGTGCATCCGGACGCCCATACCGCCTCGAACGCCAACGGTCACGCCAACGACGACGATGACGGCATGATTTATCATGGCAGCCGCGAAGGCTCGTCGGCCGGTCGCAGTGCCGAAACCGTGCGCCGGGATCAGGACAAGGTTGGACGCAATGATCCGTGCCCCTGCGGTTCGGGTTTGAAATTCAAGAAGTGTCACGGTCGTTTGAGCGGCGAAACTGGGGTATAATAGGCGGAGAACGATTCCTCTCATGAGGTGATCCGTGCATCGCGTATTTGATTTTACTCCTGCAGACCACGAAGTTGTGATATCCCGCATCCTCGTTCAGGTTCACCATGCCGTGGACGAGGCCTTTCCGCATGCGAAGCCGGCCTCGGCACGTTTTGCGAAAACAGCTTTTGTAGGTTATGACGAGCCGACCCTGACCCAGCTGATTCCCAGTGAAGCCATCAAGGAAGCTCTGGGCGAGGAAGCGGCCCGTGCTGTCAGCGGCGAATCCCCACTGCGGGCCCCGAAACCTCTGGAAGTGTCGGATGAACAGCCGATTTCGCAGGAAAACGACAATCTGCGAGAGATGGCCTGGTGGCGTTTATCAGAAAACATGCCCATGAAGCAGACGCTGATTGGCATTCTCGCTTTGGTGCTGGTGGGTTTGCTGGCTTACCTCCTGCTAAGCGAATAGGCATGATTTCAGGTTTTTTCCCGCGGAAAAGGTCCTTGCCTTTTCCCCGATCCCTCCGCTAATAAGTCCTTTCCTGTGTCTCTTCTTATTCACATGATCATAGATGGAAAATCCTATGTTACGTCATGATGGTCGGTCCTCGGATCAAATGCGTCCGCTCAGGATCACACCGCACTATACAAAAAATGCCACCGGCTCAGTTCTGATCGAGTACGGAGAAACGCGTGTGATCTGCACAGTCTGCGTCGAGGAGGGCATTCCGTCCTTCCTGAGAAACTCAAGTCCGGCTCAGGGCTGGCTGACGGCCGAATATGGAATGCTTCCCGGCGCTACAGAGAGCCGCACGCGTCGCGAGAGGCCGGCGCCCTCGGGCCGTTCCCAGGAGATTCAGAGGCTGATTGGACGGTCTCTGCGCGGGGTCATTGACCTGACGAAATGCGCGGATCTGACCTTCAACATCGACTGTGATGTCATTCAGGCTGATGGCGGAACCCGGACGGCGTCTATCACCGGGACCTATGTGGCTTTGAAAATTGCGGTGGATAAGCTCCTGCGCAGTGGTCGCTTGCATGAAAATCCGTTAACCGATGCTGTCGCCGCCGTTTCTGTGGGTTTGCGGGATAGTGAGACGCTGGTGGATTTGGATTATCAGGAAGACAGCACCGCTGATCTGGATATGAATGTGGTGATGACCCAGGGCGGTCGTTTCCTTGAAATCCAAGGGACTGCTGAACGGGCTTCGTTCTCTCGTCAGGATATCAATGCCATTCTGGATGCTGCTGAAGCTTCCTTGAAACCTGTCTTCGAGCTTTTGCATGAAGCTGCTGACGGGCATATGGTCGAGACTTAATCCTTCGCTTCGTCCCGGCTCAAAGAGCCGGGGGCGCTTCCCTGTCTGGTTTTCCCGCCATAGACTTCGTCAAAACCTTGCCAAGCAATGATTCCAGCATAAGAGACCGTCGTGTTTCACGTGAAACGTCGTCTTTGTGGGATTGATCTGCGCATTAATTGCCTAGCTTTATGAACTCAATGATCTGCAAGAAAGTTAATTAATAGTTAACTATCAGGCAGTCAGATTTATAAAATGGGATGCAGGTTAGTTAACGTTAAATTAATCTATGTGTAAGTTATTTAAGCAATAAATCAATGTAAGTTACTGAATATGCTACAGTAAATGAAAGTTAATTGAAAGACTTGGTATGACGATCAGGATAAACATGAGAAACAATCACACCTATATTATCCCAGCTTCTCCCGGAAGGGACGTGACTATCTTGATCTCCTGTTCTATGTCGCACGTGGAACAAAAATAAATTTAACGTATTTAGCCAATAAGTTGAAAGACTCGGGTCATCTCGATCCGTCAACGATCCTCACAGAACAAAAGATGAGGGATATGTATCTCGAAAAAATTTCGAGCGTCAACTTTAAGCAGGCAGTTTCTGATGTTTCGCCCTACCTTAGCCAACAGCAAATCGCATCATTGAAAAGCTGGAGTACAGGCTTTTTTTCAGCCTTAAATGAGCATCTAAGCGGATACTAATTTTATCATCTCAAGATCGTGCGCCCCACCCTAATATCAGGCTTACATGTCAGATGAGGACTCCACAATCCCACCCATTACGCGCCGGCAATATTCGTCGAAAATTGCCGCCTAGCTTAACTATCGAAGATAGAAGAATAAAATTGCGACACGCTCCCCCTGCATGCGGAATGTGTCAGCATTTTTGGGACAGCGCTAAAGAAAGTTTAAGAAACTTTTCTACCCGAGTACGAACACGGACTGTCGCGTGACTGGGATATTGATTCCAACTCGATCCTGTGGAATCGCAAGCTTGGGACCGCG
>NZ_DASQYZ010000405.1:0-4422 GCF_035638955.1 Oligoflexus sp.
CCGAACATCTAATGAAGCTTTTGGAGGAAATCCCGGCCATCATTCGCTCGGAGATTCACGCAGGCAGGCATATTCACATCGACGAAAGTCCCATGGACATTCTAAACCCAAAAACCAAAGGCTATGTCTGGTCAATCAGCAATCAGATGGGCGCCTACTATCAATATGAAACGACCAGAAGCGGCAGGGTCGCGAGGGAAATGCTTTCGGGATACACCGGCGTGATCATGGCTGATGCTTACAGCGGCTATGAGTTTCTGGAAAAGGAAGCGCAAGTAACTCTTGCGCTCTGCCTATCGCATGTTAGAAGAAATTTTTATGATGCCAGGGAAAGCTATCCCAAAGCTGAAGAAATGCTCGACCTCATCGAAGAGCTCTATAGACTTGAACATACAGCTGCGGACTTTGTTCAATTGCGGAAGGTCAGATTGGAAGAATCAAAGCCAATCGTCGAACGTATGCAGCAGTGGATGCTTGGACAGAGCGGTCGATACCTCGTAAACTCCACAATTGGCAAGGCAATATCCTATGCCACCGATAATTGGGATCGGCTGATTCGCTTTCTTGATAACCCTGACATTCCCATCGACAACAATGCAGGCGGGCGTTCCCAGAGAAGACCAGTCATGGGAAGAAACAATTTTCTGGGATTCAGGACCATCAATGGAGCCGATACTGCAATGTTCTTCTATACAATAATCGCCAGCTGCAAGCTCATTGGCATCAGCCCCAAAGGCTATATGGCGACCATGGCCATGCGCGCATTGAAAGGTGAAAAATTGATTTCACCCTATAAGTTTGGCCTCGAAATCGAAGCTTCCATCAAAGAACGCCTGGCTTTGGAGATGCCGCAAATGCCGTTTAGCAATTGAAATCGAGCCTGACTCCGTTCGGGAGATAAAGCTTCATGGGTTCGCCAGCAGTAACCAATCGCTGGAGCGGAACCTCTTGCCCGCCCATGATTTTTGCTGCTATGAAATCTTCCTGCTGAGGAGCCGCTTTGTGCACGCCTTCAACGAGATCGGTCGAAATCCATTTGGAAAGAGCCGTTGACGATACCCCAAGAGTGCTTCTCACAGCGGTCATTGTATAGCCGTTCAAGCGAATTGAAGCTGTTACCGCTTTTCGGAGTTCCTTGGAATAGCGGCGCGATCGTGGGTTGGAGTTTTTTCTTTGAAGCTCGCTTTGGAATTTTACTTTGATTTCGTCAAGGGTCATGGAAATGCTCCGTTAAAAATTTTGCGGAACATAGCTTGAAAGATTTGCTGCCGCAAGAACGGGGCTTGCGACTCACTTACGATGGTTCTGGGCTGAGATGGCCATCAAGGTCAAGGGAAAGCTCAAATGGCTCTATCGGGCCGTGGACGGTGATGGCGATACGATCGACTTTCTATTGTCGGCAAAGCGGGATCAGAAGGCGGCCATGAGGTTTTTGAAAAAGGCCGTCCGTCAGCATGGTGTCCCGGGAAAGATCAATACAGATAAGTCGGGGGCAAACGCCGCCGGCCTCAAGGCTTTCAATCACTGACATTGAGCTCCGGCATGCTGGGTCAGTCGACGGCGGCTCAGGTGAAATGTATATCTTTGCACGACCCAGCTTACGAAGGGTGATGCCCGGTACATCAGCGGCTTCGGCCCAGAGGCGGGGGCTACTACAGCCCCTACTCAACCGACACTGATGCGCACGGTTCGACGAGTACAGCAAAGCCTGACTTGGAGAGTGAATTAGAATAGTGGCTTGAGATAAGTGTGAGCATCGATATAAGCCTCGAGACCCCAAACACTCTTCGTGATAGTACAACCGAGAGCTCCTCCCTTAACGTTATAAATGAGCCCCTTCATGTTGTTGAAGTTATCGTCAAACCGGAACTCGTAGTCCATTGGCCTGGTGCAAAAAGCGCCATTGGAACGGCTTCTTAATGCGGGATAACCATAAAACTGTCGAAGTCCACTGATAACAGATTCATTACCCCAGATGTCTTGACAGAACCAGTCATCAAAGCCATCCTGGTTGATATCAAAAATTAACAACGCAGATCCCGCATATGAGCACCATCCTCCTGTGTCTGCATCAGTGTGACGCCATGGCACAACAACACTTTCCTTTCTATTCCAGGTGGAATTGGGAACACTAAAGTAGATCATGCTTTTGCAAATAGATTCTGGTGTGCTTGGTGGACACAAACCGTTCCATCCAAAAGCTGTCCAAGGCGGCGAACCCCCTTGCGAATTGGGGGATACATATGAACCATTAAAAATGGAGGCTACGGTGCAGGGGTTCGTGCGAGTGGACCACAATGGATTGCTGGCACTATCATAGAGGACAAGGTTGCAATCATCTTGCAAGACTAAGACATTTCCAGTGTAGGTAGCAGTCGTAAATGTTACATGTTGACCTTGATAGGCAACGAGATTTCCATCCCCTTGCAGGAATAATATACTTGGTGGTGCAGGAATGGTGCTCCAAAGGGGTATCTCTTTGTGATAGAGAACAAGACTGCCATCCGTTTGATTTACAAGCGTCGTACGTCCATCAGACGACACAAGCTGCTCACCAGGAAGTAGTGACTCGTTCATTAACAGGACATCGCTTCGCTGACCTTTGGCAAATGCTTCAGAGTGAGAAAGTCCTAATAAAAAAGCCATAGAAAGTACGCTAATTCGAATTTTCATTTCCGTCTCCATTCAAACTAAAATTTATTGCTTTCTGAATTTCCAGTCCTCTCCGGTGATTGCATAATTCTGAAGCACTGCTTCAACATAGCGAGCTCCACCATTCCGAGGAAGCCTAAGGCCAGCTTATCATATCGAGTTTCGATTCAGCGTGATTCTTTCATCCAACCCAACGTTGTTCGATGATATTGCGATTTCGGTAAACTGCTTTTTCAAATCTTGCTCGCCTGTCCTGCTGATTGGATTGCCTCCGCTGGTAAAAGCATTGCCGTTAACCATCATCGATGACGAAACCATGTTTTTCCACTCTGAGCACGCTATCAGGCAAGCAAGCTTTCGACCATCGACGCTAAACGCATCATCGCTTTGACCCCTCGCAATAGACCCTAGTAGCCGGGTTCGCAGACCATCAAATGAAACGGATCACCCCCGACCAGCTCGTCAAAACGATTCTCAAACAAGTCGCCCGCTGACGCCCTTCGCGAAGCTTCAAGGCTTTGTTGCGAACATCATGGCGTTGATGTCGCGGGTTGGCACACCGTTCGCCGTATTGATTGGGAGGTTGTTGATTAAAACTCCGTTTGTTGGAATTCCTTGTCGGGCGTAATCCAAAGCGCCGTAGAAGCGAGACGAGTCGTCCATATCAAACGCGCTCGTCAACTGTCTTCCGTTGAAAGAGAATCCACCCGACTCCTGGATCTGATTGCCATAAATGCTGAAGCCGAAGGCGCCGTACACGCCTAGGCCCTGCCGGGCACGGAGAATGGTATTGCCGCGAACGTTTCCCCCTGCGCCATTGATCATCGCGAGCTGTGTGCTTCCACCGTTCTGTGTGCCGTTACTGAACTCGAGCCAATACCAAATATAGGGACCGATATTGAGGCCGATCCCACACATAAGGTTGCAGTTGATCGTGTTGGCCTCGACGTTGATTCCCTGCATGTCGCTGTTCGCGCTGATGTCGAAGTTGTCGAGCATCAAACCTGCGAACGCGAAGTTGGTGTTGGATTCGATGTAGTTATTCACGATCTGCCCGCCCGCTGCTCCAGCAACGATCAAATTGATATCGGAGTTGTCGCGAAAAACGCTGGACTGGATGCGGACCCTAGGGCCCGACACGACTGTGAGCCCATCGGCCCATTCGCCGAAATTTGGAGCCTTGTTCAGGCCATTGCCGTTGCCCTGAAAAAGCGTATGGTCGAAGAGTCCGTCCGCACCGCTAAAGATGAACCCGGAAGCGGCCACCGCATTGACGGAGACCATGCCAGTGAAGCTGCAAGAGTTGCAGTTTTGTACGATGACGTTCGACTGCTCGTTCCGTCGCGACGTCTTCCCGAAATTGTCGTTCCAATAAGCGGAGCGGCCTCCAGCACGTCGCACGTCGATGTTTCCGTCGAAGACCACCGACTCGATCTTGAAGCCCACGCTCGGTTGCTCCCATGAGACGTCGACTTGAAGAAGTGGACCCGCAAGATTGTAGTGGGATGCGCGCAAAATTGCGCACCCGCTCGAGCCATCTGGCGCGCAATAGCGGTGGGCAGGGCGATTCTCGAAGCCTCTCGTCGCAAGCATGACCCCACTTATCGGTGGGATTCGAACGTTGGAGTGAAGCGTGTAAATTCCGGGATCGATCAAAGCATTTGCGGCGGTGAATCTGAGACAGACCGACAGTGTAGGCCCAAAATCCCGATCAGGCGTCACGCCCCAGGAGCAAACGTTCGTTTGAGTCCGATAAGGTGCCGGATCGAA
>NZ_DASQYZ010000406.1:0-3340 GCF_035638955.1 Oligoflexus sp.
AACACGGAAAGCCGAGTCAGGTTTATTGCTACAAGAATTTGCAGGGTCAGACTATCGGTTTTGTTGCACGATATGACACACCCGATCGGGAGCGTAAAAAGGATTTCTGTCCAGTTTCCTTCACACATGATGCTCAGGGAAGACCTATATGGAAAAAAACCATCGAAGGGTGGAATGGGGTTGTTCCTATTTACGGTCTCGAAAACCTGAAGGCACGGCCTGATGCACCCATTCTTATTGTCGAAGGTGAGAAGACTGTGGCTGCTGCCGCAAAGCTTTTTCCAGATCATATCGTTCTTACTTGGCAGGGCGGGTCAGGCAACCCCGCGAAGGCGGATTGGAGTCAGCTGGCTGGACGAACCGTCGAATTCATCTGGCCAGACGCGGACCAGAAGCGGGACAGGAAAACAGACAAGCCTCTGCCTCTCCAGAACCAGCCCGGAATGCAAGCCGCATTGAAGATTGCAACTGCACTCGGGTCTATTGGCCTTACCCCCAAAATTGTGATGCCTCAGGAGGGGCTGGAGGACGGCTGGGATCTCGCTGATGCCCTGGATGAGGGGTGGACGTCTGAAAAGACACTGGTCCATGCAAAGGCCAACTCGCGATCTCACCATGAAGTTCAGTCAGGAAAAGATGATTCAGGGCAGGCAGACCTGGCCCAGCATAGCCGAGCTGAGGTCAAGTGGCGTCCTACCGATATCGCTGCTGATATGCGAAGGGCATTTGATAGGGCTGTTGAGGAGGGCGCTCTTGATACGGTTTTCCCCTTCACCAGGAGCTTTCGCAATTACGTCCCGGGTACCGGGGAATCGTCCCGCGCATGCACGCCTATTCTGGTATCGGTTTCGGACATGGGGCAGGTCGTTATTGTCCCGCCCGATAGTTTCGTTGATGAGTTCGTACGATGGTATGACACGGCAGGTCGGCTGAACTATGGCGAGGTCAACCTATCAGAAGACCAGATGAAGGCTCTGGCACAGCGACTGGCGCATCGGCTCCCGCGGATCGACTCTGAGCCAATGATTTTTAAAAGACCAGGTGAGACCGGTTTTGCATGGCAGGTACTCAAAATCGACTCGAATTCGAATTGCCTGGATCTGGCTGCGGTCCCTGACAGCCATTCGGAAGCCGATAAATTCTCGATGGATCTGCTCGCAGAAACATGCCCGACCTGGCATGAGCAGCTTTCCCGCATGAGAAACAAACTGGGCTTCCTTTGCTATCTTGGAAGCGTACTGGACCTTGATGCAAAGCCGCAGCAGTATCTATGGCTCTACGGTGAAGGTCAGGATGGCAAGAGTTCCATTCTCAATGTCCTGAAGAGAGTTTTGGGAGCTGCAGCTATTTCAACGGACTGGCCTGCGAATCCCAACAACTTTTTCACGGTGCGATTTGAAGGCAGACGGCTGGCTCTGGTCGATGAAGAGCCGGGGGGCAGCTGTGTACGTACCGACCTTTGGAAAAGAGTGACAGGATCCGACACGATCACGATCGAACCAAAGGGAAAGCAGGCCTATGAGATTCGGAATAATCTTCTGATCATCGTTGCGTCAAACAATCGGCCGGCGACCAGGGCCCGGAAAGCTGACCGTCGTAGACTGGTTGTTTGCGAGCTGGAAACCTATCATGGACCGCTGAATGCGGCATTTGAAGACCGCCTCCTTGATGAGTTTCCCGACTTCATTTCGCTCTGCCAAGTGCTTTGGAAAAAGTTTAAAGGCGCGTCAGGCCTTGTCCCAGTCGATGACGAAGAGACTCTCAGAAACCTGGAGGAGATCAATGCTGAGGTTTCTGAGATCATAACGGAGCATTTTGAGCTGTTTGATGCCGATAGAATCAAGGCCCTCCTCAAGGATCCAGCCTGCGTGAATCGACTTATCCCGCACACGCTGCTTTCAGAGATTCATCGGGTCTGCGCTGCCGAAAAGATTACCCGTTCTGCGGTGAAGGACTATCTGGTCGGTATCCTTGGGCTGCCGGCACAGACGGTATCCTACTCAAAAGTGAACAAGCCTCGGGCGATATTTGGAATTGTCCCCCGTCAAAGCACGAGGAGAAAGCATTGTCTTCCTGAACGCAGTTTTGACCTCCTTCCGGCATGTCGGCCAATTTCACTGGTCAGTTCTGCGGACTAGCCCCCTATGATTGAGGTGGTGACAAAATAGGAAAAATCCGATTTGCCACCAATTTTCCTTAATAATATTGAGATCATAAGTTAGGTCACGAGGGTGGTGACAATTTCAGTTCCTATTTGCTCTCTAGAAAATATTTACCGGTCTTCACCACTGATGTGCGATGAGTGAAGAAAATGGATATTTCAGGGAGCGAATGGAGATTGAAATGTCACCACAGGCGTTTTCTGATTAACAGTCTGAAACGATTGGATAAAGGTGGGTACAAAACCCAAAAAAAATGAATTGTCACCTCACTCAAATTTGTCACCACAGCATCAATCTGACAGTCCTGGGCTTGACCTCATTAGGTCGCTCATTCCGGCCATGGAATTAGAGAGGAATCACTTTGAACACGCACGTTAAAAATGACTCTTAACTATTGGAAAGTATTTGGTAAGCGCAATTCCGCGCCCAGTGAATATCGAAGGGATGCCGTTAAATTGACCTGATCTTTGTTGCTGAGCAGAGCTCTGCGAAGGGGATTTCAAAATTTGCCGGAACTTGCACCTGATAGGAATTCAAGAATCGCCGATAACTATCTGAAAAATCTTACTAACGTAAATTTTTACTGCAGTGAATAACAGGACGATACCGGCAGATTGAACTGTGCATATGGGCCCAGCAGGGCTGGCGTTGGGCGCATACATGGCCTGACGGGTCCGCCTGAGAAACATGACGATGACAAGCAGTGTTATGTGCTTTAGACCTTTTCAACATAGAGCATTGTGCCGGCGGTTATGGCCATCAGCCAGGTGACAGGCCCCCAAAGCCATCGCTCCTTCCGGGAAGGCGTAATCGTATTGAGTACAGCAGCCACGATCATGAAAATAAAAATCCAGAGAATGCTCCGCCGACCCAAATGCTGGAGTTCCGACGACAGTCCAGCTGCCAGAGGCGCGGACGAAAATACCAGGACTCCTATCCCTGCTAGCAACAATGCCTGAGCAAAAGCAGCGAATCTCATATGCAGTGGCCAACGCCCCGGGAATCTTCCACTCATGGCCCGCTCGCCCCAGGGAAAACGTAAGCTTTCGGCGGAATAGCTCAACTTTCACCCAAAAAATCCTGACAGATATGAAGGGTGGTGCATCTGATTGTTGATTAGCTGTGGATGGCGGCCAGCGTTGTTCGATAAGTCCAGGGCAGCCATTTCTCTGGCTTCA
>NZ_DASQYZ010000407.1:0-17228 GCF_035638955.1 Oligoflexus sp.
CTGGGCAATTTCTGCCCAGCATCCAAATGCCCGAATACCAGGCGCGCCGCGTTCCAAATCTTATTCACAAAGCGCGAACCGTTTTCAAAATCCTCGACATCCATCCGAACGCGACCGCCCAAAGGCGCAAGACTGATGGCAGTAAAGCGAACTGCATCGGCCCCATGCCGGTCGACGACTTCCAGCGGATCAATGCCATTCCCCAATGTTTTCGAGAATTTACGACCCTGCTTATCACAGACCGTGGCATTGAAATAAACATGTTTGAAGGGCAGGCGTTTTTTGAACTTCAAATTCACCATTGCCATGCGCGCGACCCAGAGAAAAATAATCTCCGGTGCCGTCACCAGCACATCGGTGGGATTGAAGTATTCCAGCTCCTCAGGACTGTCCCCCTCAGTGGGCCAACCAAAGGGACTCAAAGGCCACAGCCAGCTTGAGAACCATGTATCGAGCACGTCCTCATCCTGGAGAACCTTTTTCGAACCGCAGTGCGAACACTGGATCGGATCTTCCAGGCCGGTTGTCACCCCAGGACAGTCACTGCAATACCAGATCGGAATGCGATGACCCCACCAGAGCTGGCGCGAGATACACCAGTCCTGAATATTATCAAGCCAGTAGAGATAGGTCTTCTTCCAGCTCTCAGGATGAAACTGCAGTTCGCCCTGACGAGCGGCTTCCGCTGCAGGTTCAGCCAGCTGCTTCATGCTGACGAACCACTGCAGACTCAAACGCGGTTCGATAACGGTCTTACTGCGCTCCGAATGCGGAACAGTAGTTTTATAAGATTTTTCTTCATCAAAAAGGCCCAGGGCCTTCATCTGTTTGATGACTTCCTTGCGCGCCACAAAGCGATCCTGACCCTGAAACGGAGCCGGAGTATTCTCAGCCATTGTTCCCGTAGGCGTCATGACATTGATAAACGGCAGCTTATGCCTTTTACCAATTTCAAAGTCATTCGGATCGTGGGCTGGGGTGATTTTCACAGCGCCGGTTCCGAATTCGCTTTTCACATAATCATCGGCAATGATGGGAATCAAACGATTCACAAAAGGCAGGCGAACCTGCTTGCCAATCAGATGTTTGAAGCGCTCATCCTCGGGATTGACTGCAACGGCTGTATCACCCAACATCGTCTCCGGACGCGTCGTCGCGATCGGAATGAACTCATCCGTCCCGTCTATCGGGTAGCGGTAGAAATAAAGAATCCCCTGGATTTCCTTGCTCTCCACTTCATCATCTGAAATGGCAGTTTGCAGCACGGTATCCCAGTTGACGAGGCGCTCGCCGCGATAGATCAGACCTTCCTTGAACAGCTCGACGAAGACATAACGGACGGCATCCGACAGCTTGGGGTCCATAGTATAGGCCAGGCGATCCCAGTCACAGGAAAAACCCATGATTTTGAACTGGTCGAGGATCATGCCACCGTATTTTTCCTTCCAGTCGACCAATCTTTGGAAGAACTTCTCGCGGCCCATCGCGCGACGCGTGGTCCCTTCCTTTTCAAGATCTTTTTCCACCATCATCTGGGTGGCAATCCCCGCGTGATCGGTGCCAGGGAGCCAGCAGGCGTTGAAGCCTTTCATCCGTTTCCAGCGGATGAAAAGATCCTGAATCGAATAACCCAGCCCATGGCCCATATGCAGTTGTGAAGTCACATTGGGCGGCGGCATGAGAATGGTATAGGGCACTTTTTTGGAATCCACCGGCGCGCTGAAAAACTTGTTTTCCAGGCTGTGGCGATACCATTTCTGTTCATATTGCTTGTGGTCGTAGCTGGGTTCCAACTCTATCATGGAATGACACGCTCCTTATGGCACTGTCCCGCGCACTTCGCACCAATATAGGATGGAGCGAACCGGGCGTCGATGACTTTTTGGGAGCTCGGAAATGAAAAAACCGGGTCAAAGGACCCGGTTCAAGATTAGGAATACTGTGGTTATGGCTTAGTTCAGCTGCAGCTTCGGTGATTCCGACGCTTTGGTTTCAATCCAGGATTGAGCGGTCAGCGTAAGCTTGGACCAATCCGCGCTGTCCTGCTCTTTCAGCAGGCCATCGATGTCGCAGGCTTCGCCGGCGCAGCCGTAGATGGTCTGAATCCGTTCGATATCACCGCGGGAAATAGCCCGGGTCGCAAGGCCCTCGCCAATGAAAAGAGCGGGGTTCATGATCGAGAGCGTATCAACGTCTTCCGCAACATGCGTCAGACCCAGAAGGTGACCAAGTTCATGCAGGGCAAGGGACTGCATATCAACCACGTCCTTGTTGTCCTTGGTCTTCAGGGTCATGCTATCGCCGATCAGATAGTTCTGATTGTTGAAACGAATGTCCGCCTTGGCAATGATCGAAGCATCAAAACCATTGTTCCAGATCGTGGTGGCGAGCACCGAATCCGGTTTGCCGGTCTTGCTCCAGTTGTCATCAAGGTAATGTCCGTTCACATTGTCTTGCAGCGAGCTATAGAGGTCCTTGAACGAATCACCGGTCACTCCGCTATGATCACCTTCAAAGGCAAAGAGTTTTTTACCGACAGCCCATTCCCAGCGCTGCAGAGCCGCCATCAGATGAACCTTCTGCTGCTGGCTCATATCCTTGCCAAACTTAAACGGTATGAGAACGCCGTTCCAGCCTTTGGCCGCGTGGATGCCGTAGAGAGTCGATGTTTTATCAGTCGAATGCGGACTGGCCGTTTCGGTTTTTGTGGTATCGATATCCTCATGCACCGAAACTTTATACATCTGTGAACCACAGGCGACAAAGCTGGCGAATGTGAAGGCGATGCCACCAAACCCACCCAGGTACTTGCTGAGCATACTGGCCATATCTTAAACTCCTCGTGGTCCCAATCTTGTGTCTTACAACTTATCGAACCAGTTGAAAAAGACCTTGAGGATATACTTTAGCGTACGAACATTACGGGCTTATTCGACCTCTTAGTGAGCGGCCTTAAGTCCCTTACGATCGGAAAGAAGTCCGGCCATTTCCTGGGGTGCTATGTAGTCCAGGCTCTGGCCTTCAAAAATCTTGTTTGGTTCCGCGATGATGGATTCATTCCAGCGCCACAATAATTTCCAGAAGGCTGGATTCCCCATCTGACGTTCCGCGATCAAAGCCAGGGTGTCACCCTTTTGGACAACGGCCTTGGAGCGGGGCAGATTGCGATAGGCGGCTTCAAAGTCAGACGACGCGGAATCAGCGGGATAACGGAGCACATCACCAGGAAAGATGGGGGTATTGCTTTCCAGGCCGTTGGCAGAAGCCAGGTCGCTCCAGCGACGCGACGTTCCGAAGATGATCGATGAAATCTGACCCAGGGTATCACCTGGTTGCACGATATAGAAATTACCCGAGAGATTTTCCATGCCTTTGGAGCTGCGGGTTTTGCGAACCTTGTTTTTACGAGCTTTGGCAGGAGCTTCGTCAGATGCCATACCAGCGTCGGCGTTACCCATTTCAGCATCAGACGCGCTCACCATGGCATTCTGCTGGCGAGCCGAGGTGTCGACCACAGCGGGTGCGGGTGTGTCGCTTTCAGCCACGACTTGCGAAAGAGAAGGGAGAGCATCGGTCTGCGCCGCAGCGGCTTCAACATCGCTGACCGGCTGCGCAGATTTATTCTGCTGAGCCATTTGCTGATCACTGGCTTCATCCGGATTGCCTTCGGGCAGCTCGGGGCCTTTTTGCGCAGCCTGCTGCTCGCTATTGAGATCCTGAATGCTATTCGAACTGTTGCCGTCGATGGATTCACCGGCAGCTTCGGCAGCCTGCTGGGCTTCCACGGCCACCTGTTCGGGATCGGGGATTTCACTGTCAGCGGCTTCGTCTTTTTGGACTTCAACGATTTGATTGCCTGCATCCGCTGCAGCCAAACCGTCTTCCGTATCCCCGCTGTCGCTGGTGGTACAGTTCGAAGAAAGAATAAGAGCTGAAAAAGCGAGACCTGTATAGAAACGGCGAAGTGTTCTCACGAGCAAACTCCCTGTCTTGACGCAAGCTGCCAGAATCTTCGGTCATGACGCTGGCGACTTGAGAGGGGGCTGGCTAATGATTCGACACTATTGATCTTTTCTTTTCGAAAAGGACGGATGGGACCGGGCGATGGCGCGTTTAGCCGATATCATGGGCCAGGTCCGCAGCGATCTCTCTATAGTAGTCACGGGTATCGTTCGGCCCATGCAGAAGGCGAGGACTGGTGATGTTGATTTCCGAAATGAAGCTGCCAATGATATCAAAACCTACAAAATAAACCCCTTCGTCAGCCAGGGACTGGGCAACTTTTTCCACCGACGCGATCTCATCGGCGCGCGGTTGATACGATTCCAGTGTGGCTCCTGAGCGGGTATTAGCCAGGAAATTATCACCGTGCGGTTTTTTCAAGCACCAGCTGAGGGCTTTGCCGTTGACGCTGAACGCTCGCACTTCACCTTGAAAAATTCGCTGGTCAAAGGCTTGGAGCAGACGCAGATCCTGGCCGTTTTGCGTTTCTTCGCGCAGGATATGCAGCACCTGCTCCTCTTTTTGCTGGCTCAGATTGAGTCGCAAAACACCCCGGCCACCATACAGCGTCAAGGGTTTCAGCACCGCGTCCCCGTTGGCCGATTCCTTGATAAATTGCAGCAGCTGCTGCGGATCCGCTGAGACGTGGCCATCACGAATCGCTTCCGGAAATTTAAAAATACTGAGCTTTTCGTTCAGATTGCGCAGAGCCTTGGGAGAATTGTAAACCTTGACGCCGCGTGCGACGGCGGAATCCAGCAGCCAGGTGCTGGCGATGTAATTCATATCGTAAGGTGGGTCCTTGCGCATATGAATGGCCTGAAAAAAATCGAGGCGCAGACGCCTTGGGGGCGAGATGCGGAGCGAGTCGATGTTCCCATCCGGAAAGGCCAGTTCCTGGGCAAAGGCCGCCGCACAGGATTCGCGGCTCAGCCACTCTAATTGACCGGGCGTACATATGTAAGCAAGATGGCCAATGTTGCATAGGGCGCGGGCGACACGCAGGCTGGAGTCCAGCTTAAGGTTCAGATTTTCGATCGGGTCGATCACAAACAGGTGGTGGATCTTTGCCATGATGTCCTCTTTCTCTTGCAGAGTTTTCCCAGCCCGGTATGGTGCGAGAGTGTAACGCCTGACTCGAAGAAAGGAAAGCCCGATGGAATTCCGCAAACTCCAGGACCTCGAACTTACCAACAAAAAAGTCCTCGTGCGCCTCGATCTCAATGTCCCGATTAAAAAGGGCAAAATTACCGACGATACCCGCATCACATCGGCCTTGCCGACCCTGCGCTATATTCTGGAACGCACGAGCAAGATCGCACTCATGTCCCACCTCGGTCGTCCGGATGGGGAAGTGATGCCCGAGTATTCACTCGAACCGGTTGGTGTTCGCCTGGCGGAGCTGCTCGGTGTGGAAGTCGTCTTCGTGCGCGACTATACCGAAGAACCCGCCGAGCAGGTGCTGAACCAGCTCAACAAAAATCAGATCATTCTTTTTGAAAATCTCCGCTTTCATGCCGGTGAAACCAAGAACGACCCGGATTTCGCCCGCACGCTGGCCAATGGTTTTGATTGCTATGTGAACGATGCCTTCGGAACCCTGCACCGTGCGCATGCCAGTGTAGTGGCTGCGGCTGAACTGTTTCCCGGTGAAAAACGCGCGGCAGGACTGCTCGTCGATCGCGAGATCAGTGTGCTCTCCGGCCTTCAGAAAAAGCCGCAGGCACCCTTTACGGTCATCATGGGTGGTTCGAAAGTTTCGGACAAGATCGGTGTGGTGCTGAATCTTTTGAATCATGCGAATTATCTTCTGATCGGGGGAGCGATGGCCTATACGTTCCTTAAATATCAGGGCGTGGATGTCGGGGATTCCCGCGTGGAAACCGATAAAATGGATCTCGTGGCGTCGATCTATCGCAACGCGGAAGCGCGTAAAGTCGAAATCATCCTGCCCGAGGACCACGTGGCCGCCGCGAAATTTGATGCCGATGCGGAAGCCGTGGAAATCCCAGGTCGCACGATTCAAAGGGGCCTCATGGGCCTGGATATCGGACCACGGACCATCAAACGTTACACCGATATCATCGGTCTTTCCAAAACCGTCCTGTGGAACGGCCCCATGGGAGTCTTTGAGTTTGATAAGTTTGCCAAAGGTTCTTTGCGTGTGGCCGACGCCATGGCCCGGTGCTCAGGTTTTACAGTCATTGGCGGCGGTGATAGTGTGGCCGCAGCGAACAAAGCAGGTATAGCCGAGAA
The DNA here is from genome assembly GCF_035638955.1 of Oligoflexus sp. Classification (GTDB taxonomy): domain Bacteria; phylum Bdellovibrionota_B; class Oligoflexia; order Oligoflexales; family Oligoflexaceae; genus Oligoflexus. The sequence continues at coordinate 6,259 of NZ_DASQYZ010000407.1, forward strand.
GATCGATCATATTTCAACCGGTGGCGGCGCGTCCCTCGAGTTCCTTGAAGGTCAGATCCTGCCAGGCGTTAAAGTACTTTTGAAATAAGAGGAAGCTATCATGCGCAAACCACTGATTGCCGGCAACTGGAAAATGAACCTTCTTTACTCGAAGGTGCCCGAGTATCTGCAAACGCTCAGTCGTGAAATCAACGCTAAAAGTCATCTGAAACGTGATCAGGTGGATGTGCTCCTGGCTGTGCCCGCACCCTTTTTGGGAATTGCCCGTGAATACGGTGAAAAAAATGGCATTCTGATCGCCTCGCAGACCGTTCACGAAAAAGCTGATGGCGCTTTCACAGGCGAACTCTCGATTCCCATGCTGAAAGATCTCGGCATTCGTTGGACGTTGATTGGTCACAGCGAAAGACGCCAGTACTACAATGAAACGGACGCCGCCGTTGCGCTCAAAACCAAAGCCTGCCTGGATCACGGCATCAATGCCATCGTCTGCGTGGGTGAAACACGCGCCGAGCGTGAAGGCAATCAGACGGAAACAGTCCTGAAGCGTCAGCTCGAAGCCGTGCTGCAACAAACCGGAAAGGCAGACAATTTTGTCATCGCGTATGAACCGGTTTGGGCCATTGGCACCGGTCTGACGGCCAGTGATGAACAGGCCCAGGCGGCCCATGCCTTTATCCGGACCGTCCTGCGCCAGAAGCTGGGCGGAGCGGCTGACGGCATGCGCATCCTTTATGGCGGCAGCGTGAAGTCGTCGAACATCAAAGGTCTTATGCAGCAACCCGACGTGGATGGAGCCCTGGTGGGTGGCGCCTCGCTTGACCCGGTCGAGTTTGCTCGTATTGTCGACTGCCAGTAAAGTCATCCTTCTCAGGACACGGACCCCGCTCGGGGTCGCGATCCGGGATGGAACGGCTCGTCTTGCTTCCTGCGATTTGGTATAAAGTTGGGCCAATGAAAAGGCTTAATCGACCCAAGCGCAGGAGCATCCATGAATAAGACACAAATACATATTGTCGGTGGTGGTCTGGCTGGCTGTGAAGCTGCCTGGCAGTGTCTGCGCGCGGGGCATGATGTTCGGCTCTATGAAATGCGACCGAAGAAAATGACGCCGGCGCATGCGACGGGTGACCTCGCGGAACTCGTGTGTTCAAATTCCTTGAAATCCATGCTGCCTGATACGGCTCCAGGCCTTTTGAAAAGCGAAATGCAGGCTTTGGATTCCCTTATTCTCAAAGCTGCGGCGCACACTGCGGTGCCGGCTGGTCAGGCTTTGGCGGTGGAACGCACGGTCTTTTCCCTGTTTATTCTGGAGTCATTGGAAAGTTTTCCTGGTTTTAAAAAAGTCGATGCCGAGGTCACGGAATTGCCACCCGTTGGGGATAACGAGGCCTGGATAGTGGCCTCAGGCCCACTCACCAGCCAGCCCTTGGTGGATCAGCTGCAGGGCCTTTGTCCCGATAGCCGCCGGCTGCATTTTTACGATGCGATCGCCCCGATTTTGGAAACGGAAAGCATCGACGAAAGCATCGTGTTTCGCGCCAGTCGCTACGATGATTCCGGTGACGGTGATTACTGGAACGTGCCCCTGAATAAGGATGAGTACGAAGCCTTTGTCGATGCCGTGATTGCGGCCGAAAAAATGCCTCTGCATGATTTTGAAGACGTGGCTTATTTTGAATCCTGTCTGCCGATCGAAGTCATGATTGAAAGGGGCCGTGAAACATTGCGCTTTGGCCCTATGAAACCCATGGGTCTGGTGGATCCGCGGACCGGTCATCGGCCCTGGGCTGCTGTGCAGCTGCGCATGGAAAACAAGGAAGGCACCATGGTTTCGATGGTGGGTTTCCAAACGAAAATGAAATGGCCCGAGCAAAAGCGAGTCTTCAGTCTTTTGCCTGGACTCAAGGATGTGGAATTTTTCCGCTTTGGTTCGGTGCATCGGAACAGTTATCTCAAAAGCCCGGATGTGCTGGATCGGGATTTATCGTTTCGCTCCGCACCCAGGATATTCCTGGCCGGACAGATCACCGGCGTCGAAGGTTACACAGAATCCGCGGCCATCGGGCTTTTGGCAGGACGTGCGGCCAGTGCCAAGGTTCAGGGTCAGCGATTTCTGATGCCTCCTGCGGGCACCATCATCGGCGCTCTTTATCAATATATTACGGAAGGCGGGCTCGGCGATTTTCAACCGATGAACGCCAATCTTGGCCTGCTTCCGAGTCTGCCGAAACAAAGAGGGATGGGCAAACCCCAGCGCAAGGCGTTACAGTGTGCAAGGTCGCGCGAAATTTTTGCCGCGTATGCGAACCAATTATCAGGTTCATCTCAGAATTATCAGCATGGAGGCGTTTGGAATGCGCAAGCAGGTCTTTAGTGGTTTGGGGCAAATTCTGCCTCTGAATATGATCAGTCTCGCTGCGGGTCGGGCCGCGCGCCTGAAACTGCCAGGGAGTCTGGGACAGCCTGTTTGCAGTGCGTTCGTGAAAGCGTTTGGCATCGATATGAGCGAGGCGGAACGACCTCTGGAAGACTACGCCACGATCGAGGATGTTTTCACCCGTAAATTGAAGCCCGGCGCACGACCAATTCAAGGTGAGCTGGTTTTCCCGTCGGACGGCATACTCAGCATGTCGGGACCTGCGAACGAAAACAGCGCAGTTCAGGCCAAGGGTCTCGATTATTCGCTCGCCGAATTGATGTTTGGTGATGATGTGCCGCCTGATCTTTATTTGGGCTATTTCGCCACGATTTATCTGGCGCCGCACAATTATCATCGGGTGCATAGTCCCATCAAAGGCGAGCTAAAAACTATTCGGTACTTCCCCGGTCAACTGTGGCCTGTGAACAAGCCCTCGGTGCGGTGGACCCCCAGCCTCTTTACTCGTAACGAAAGACTGGTGTTTGATATTGAAACACCGGACGGTTGTCTGTATCTGGCGATGGTCGGCGCGTTGAACGTGGGCCGCATCACTACGCCCTTTCTGACTGATTTCACCAGCAACGGCAGCCGGCAGCAGGCGCGGCAAGGGCCACAGACCTATGATCTGGACCGGACACACCGGATTGTACCCGGTCAAGAACTTGGCACGTTTATGCTGGGATCGACGGTCATTATTGCTTTTGACGAGGCATTGGCAAAGCGCTATCGTATGGACCAAGCCCTGTCCAGCCGACCTGTTCTATTGGGTGAACCCCTGAGATAACAGGAGAAATCGCCCCACAAAGCGGCGTCATCAGGGCCCCTGCACAATGTTTTCGAGGGAGTGGAAGAAGAATGCACAAACTGAGAAGAACCCATGTGGTCTGGTCTTTTGAAACCTCATGTTTAACGGATGCTTTGATTCGAACCATCGATCCGAATAAAGTCGATGCCATTCGTATTGTTTCCAAACACGGTGAGATGGATCAGGTTCTTCAGATCTGCCGTCGCATCAAGCGCGAAGTTCCGTTGGCCAAGGAAAAGCTCCCGCTCATGGTCGACCTTTATGATCGTCCCCGCGGTATCCTCATCGGGATCGAAGGTCAGAAGGAATTAAAATTCGGCGACGTTATCAAGATCAGCCCTGAAAAAGGCCAGGGTGATCTGATCATCCGCACCGAGGAGTGGTCGGATCTTTTTGCGGTCGATCATTCGGTTTATCTGGCCAATGGTATGGTCGTCTGCAAAACGCGGGATGTAAAATCCGATCATGCGGTTCTGGAAGTGGTGCAGGGCGGAATGATTTACAGCGATTGTGATGTGCAGGTTCCCGCCACTAAAAAACAGGTGAGGATCGATAACATTCCTGAAGATGCGTGGAAAGCTGCATCCGATCCCGATATTGATTTTTTGGTGCTGCCGTCGATTGAGGATGCGGCCGATCTGGAGAAGGTTAAACGCCGTCTCGAAGCTCAGCCGAATTCCCCTTGGCTGCTCCTCAAAGTGGCGACCAATGCCACCCTGAAAAATCTTGAAGAGCTGCTCCCCTTCGTGCACGGCGTGGTCGTGTCCCGTGTGGAGCTTTCCATGCGGATGGACCCGGCTTTGGTGCCGATGGTAACCAAGGAAGTGATCCAAAAGTGTAATGATTACGCCAAGATGTCGATCGTGGCCAGCGAAATGCTGGGATCGATGCGGCACAACGTGACGCCAACCCGAGCCGAAGTTTCGGATATCGCCAACGCGGTCTTCGATGGTGCGGACGCGGTGGTTTTGTCCGAGGAATTGGCCTACGGAAAGTTCGCTGAAAAAGGTGTGGCTCTCGCCATCAAGACGATCGAAGACGCCGAGTCGTCGACCGAAGGCCAGGGTCTGAACTGGGTCAAAAAACATCCCGAGATCACCACGGAAATCGAAGCCGTGACCTATGCGGCCTATCGTGCGGCTTATCGTAACCAGGCGAAGGGCATTGTTTGCATCACCAAGGTCGGTAATACCGCGCTTCACCTTTCGTCTTTCGGCGTGCAGACACCGATCATTGCCGTGACCCTGTCACAGGATGTGGTGCGCCGTCTGCGTTTGGTCCGTGGGGTGGTGGGCATCCTTTTGGATGAATCGCCTGACATCGAACAGGTCTTTCCGATTATCAATAGCCTGATGGTTCGCAAGACGTGGCTGACCGATGGGGACCGGTATGTGTTCGTCTCGGTTTCGCTTTCGTCACTCAGCAAGGAAGCCAGCAACCTCTTTACCGTGCAACAGATCCAGTGATGACGCCAAACCTGCAGTTTCTGGAAATTGAGCATAAGTTCGTCATCGAAGCGGACCTGGATATCAGGCCTCTGCTCGATGACCTGCATCAACGCCAACCGGAAAAATTCATTCAAACGGATGTGCAGGACACTTATTTTTTGGTGGAGACGCCGCCGCAGGCTGTCTATCGGCATCGCATCGATAGCTACCTGCAGCAGCTCACCGTGAAAAGCCTCGGCACGGATACAGAAGTGCGTTTGGAAGTGAACCTGGATCTGGACCGGACCAAGGGTAATCAGATCGAAGTCATTCGGGCCTTTCTGGCTCCACTCGGGGTCCTGTGGCAGGGAACCCTCCGCAAGGAGGTCCAGGCCTTTTACTTTGCCGATGTCGAGGTGGTGCACTACAAGGCTCATTACCTCGATCGCGTGATTGACTGTCTCGAAATTGAAGCCCGACAGGCTCCTTCGATCGAAGGGGCCCAGAAAATACTGGCGGACTGGGAAAAATTACTGGGCCTCGACCCGACGAAACGATCCCATGCGTCACTCCTGGAACTCCTGGTGGTGCCCACCTTGCCACAGGCTCTGCAGGAAAAGGTGCGTCGTCTGTAGATTTGGTAAAACCTGAAAAAATGCTTCTTTTCTTCTTTCTCAGCTTCTCCTAATAATGACCCGGTAAGATAAGGCCCGTGTGTCCTGGCCTTTTGCTATTATAAAGAGGTAGGTATGCCTTTAAGGCTGCCTCAGCTTCTGCCGATGAGCTTGTCTGAGGTCATCCGTGGAATCAGGAAAAAGCGATGCGAAGTGTTAAACAACCTGCTGCTGCCCTTCCCATGCTGGCCCTAACGGCCTTGCTGGCGATGCCTGCTTATGCTGCGGACGGTGAGTTCGCGGTTGGTCAGGATTTTCTGTCGGCTGAGCCATCACAGACTCGCTCCCTGCCGGGAACGGATCTGCATAACATCAAACACCTGCCGGCGAAAACGTTGAGCGAGTTGATTGCCGCGGCCCGTGGGCAGCTGCCATTGGATCGCAAGGCGGTCGCGCCGATGATTTTGAATCCGCAGAAACCCATGGTTTATGTGTCCGGTCCCAAGACCGGTGGGCAGCTCACACCGGTGGTTCTGCCTTATGACATGAAGGCCCGTGAACTCGAGGAAGAGGAAATCCTGCGCGAAGCCGAAGCGGCTTTGAAAATGGATCTTCCCTTGGATCCGGGTCCCCGACCATTGCCTATGGCAAAATCCACAGCGCCTGCCGTGGTGAAGAATCCTGTGCTGCAGGTGACCCGACCGGCCGCTCTTCCGGGCGCGACCCTGGAGCTGGTGGATGTGGGCCACGAACTGCGCATTTCACCCAAGACGCTCCAGATGTCCATGCAGGATGATGGCATCACGGTGGTGGATAAGAATCTGCGTGGCGCGCCTCAGATCTTTTTAAGAAATTCGAAAATCGTACGCTGGGATGCTGGTCGCAAGAAACTCGACGCGCGTGATACCGGTCGCACGGAACTTTATGTGACCTATCGCGATCAGCTCTATATTGTCCCGATCGAGGTCGTCGGTGGGGCGCATCGCGATCCGCTTTTAGCCCAGGGTCCGGTCTCTTTTCAAAAACTAACCAGCGTCATGCCCATGCTTGAGCAGCCTTATGCCAGTTATGGGGAAACGCCGGTGACTCCAGCCGAGGCGCCTCAGGCTCCTGTGGATGCTTCCGAACGATCGCGGCAGCCTTTGACTCTGGCGACATCGGTTGCCCAGGTTCAGGCCACCCGCGAAAAAGTCGCTGAGCAGCAGTCACGCTTTTTCTATCCGGATGCCAGCCCTGATTATCGGACTTTGGATATTCAGGTTCTTGATGAACGCTCTTCGCCGGAAAACGCAGAAATTTTCCCTGTGAGTAACGTCTCCGTGCGCATTCTCGGGACCCGTTTGAAAGCCAACACGACCGCTGACGGTCATGCCAAATTCGGTGAAATTCCCGAAGGCTCCCGCTTCTTTGTGGAAGTGCAGGACGAGAAAAACGGCCAGATCGTTCCGACGATCAGTGAAGTGGCTCTCGTTCGCAACGGTCGTGATCAGGTGCTGCGGACGCGCACCATGAATTACCGTAGCTATTCGAATTATCTGAATATCCTCGATCTCGCGCAGGATGCGAACAAAGCCTCGCTCTGTGCCCGGGTCATGTCTGACGATGGTCGCCAGCCTTTGCCCGGTTTTCAAGTCAGCATGAATGTTGAAGCCGACGGCCCATTCTATGTGAGCCAGCTCGGGTGGCCGCAGCCCGGTCAGCACGAAACGGATGCAGCCGGTCGCTTCTGTTTCTTCAATGTGAAACCCGGTCTGGTGGAACTCACCTTCGAAGGTGACGGAACGCGAACCGCTCTGTCGATGCCGGTCTTTGCTGGAGCGCATTCGGAAGAGGATTTACCGCTGACGCATAATGAGAACGGTCGTGTTTTCCTTGCTGCGATGCCGAGTGCGGTCGATCAAATCTATGAAGAAAGACAGGCGCTGGATCAGCCCATGCAGCCGATTGATTTTGTGGATATGATCACGGTCGGTGAAAATAGAATCATGACCCGCGTTGGTGATGCTGTCCTCGCTTATGAGGAAGGCACGAGCCTCTTTAAGGGTCGTCTCTATACGGTGGCTCAGGCTCCGGAATTTGAAACAGCACTTTATACCTTTGATCGTGACAAGCAGGTCCGTCGCAGCATTCCTGTGGCTCCTCTCCTGCAACGCGGTTATGTCCAGGACGTGTTCCACGAACTCGCGGTTCAGGACAATCAAGCTTCGATCGCCTTTGATCCCGCGCTTGGTTCCGTGATTGTCATGCATCGATTGGAAAGTGGAATGGGTGCGGTGAACGTGTCCCTGGTGGATAACCTGGGTCGGGTTCAAAACCAGGGCTGGGCCTTTGGTAATCCGGATCAGGGGGTAAGTCGGACGGTATTCTTCAACATGGATCCCGGCGTTTACTCGGTGGTGGTGGAAAGCCAGCAGGGCGCAATTCTGAGTCTGGATACCATTGCCGTGGATTTCTGGACGGCTTCAGTCGTTCAGACAGGAAGTACAGCCCACTACAATCTGCAGCCGGCCCGGCGCGAGGACTAAGCGCCTTTGGTCTGCAAAAGCTTCAGCATATCTTCAATACTGACATCTTCCAAACCATAGGCTCCTGGGCTGCGACTGATAATCCAGCCCGCCAGGAGCAATGCTCCTTGCGCAAAGAGCGTGCGGGACAATGCCCGATGGCTCACCACCAGCTCTTCATGGTCGCCCAGAAATCGGATCTCATGCTCACCAAAAACCGAACCGCCACGTAAGGACGCGACGCCCACTTCCTGCGGCTGACGTTGGCCGGTGCGGCCATAGATGGTTTTTTTATCCAGGACTTTGGCCACGCCTTCCGCCAAAAATTTGGCAGTTCCACTGGGTGCATCGATCTTGGCCCGATGATGCGATTCCACAACTTCGATATCGAAATTAAAATTATCCAGAACACCCGCCAGCTGCTGCGAAACTTTAAGAGTGAGCAGGACCCCAAGGCTGGTATTGGGGGCCAGGAGCAGGCGTAATCCACGCTCAGTGGCGAGACGTTTCCATTCCTGCCGCTGGTCTCGATCAAGTCCCGTGGTCCCGATCAGCACCGCTTTGTCGCGCACGCTGCTGTCCTGAAAAAACTTCAGAAGACTGGCATTACCCGCAGGCGCCGAAAAATCAATCAGCACATCCGTCCGATTGAGGCATTCCGGAAGGCGTTTCCAATCCGTATCCGCAACTCCGGATTCACGATCGACCAGCTCACCGATGCTGGTGCCGCCGACCAGATCCCACCGTTCGGAGGAGGCGATCAGAGTCTGTAATTCGAGGCCCATTTTACCAGAAAGGCCATTGATCCACACACGTTGGATACTCATGACAGCGCTCCCAGGTCCTGAAGCTTTTGTTTGCAGTGTTCAAAGCATTCGGTCAGGCGTTTGGCTGTGGCTGGCTGCACCGAGACGAGGGGCAGGCGCAGACTATCCTGAATGATGCCTTGCGAGGCCAGAATATATTTCGCGGGACCGGGATTGGACTCGATGAACAGACATTCGATCAAAGGAAAAATAGCCTGATGAATAGCCAGAGCTCCGCCTGTATCCCCGCGCCGGAATCGGCGGGTGAGCTGCACAAAGGCGCGCGGCAAGACGTTGGTGACAACCGAAATGACTCCCTGACCGCCCGCCGCAAGCGTGGGCAAAAAGGTGAAATCATCACCGCTCAGAAAGTCTGCCTGCGTTTGCGCGAGCGTGACAGCTTTGGAAAAAAGACAGAGATCCGCGCTCGCTTCCTTCACCGCCGTCACCTGGGGCAGAGAACAAATGTAAGCCAGGTCCTCGGGTGACAGCCGTTGTCCTGTCCGACTTGGAACGTGGTAAAGACAAAGCGGAATGCGGACGGCTTTGCCAATGGCTTCGTAATGCGCGTAAAGGCCCTCACGCGTGGGTTTATTATAGGGCGGGGTCACCACCAGCAGCGAGTCGACACCTGCGTCCTGGGCCAGCTTGGAAAGCTCAATGGACTGCCGCGTGTCGTTACCACCGGTCCCGGCCATGACTTTGATGGAAGCCGGAAGAAAGGCCCGCGCCCGACGGTATAGGGAAACTTTTTCATCCACGCTGAGGGTGGGTGATTCTCCGGTCGTCCCGGTGACGACAACACCATCAACTTCGGCCTGGGCCTGTAGATGCAGCAGCTTATCGAAGGCGCCCCAATCGATCTGTCCGTCCTTGGTGAAGGGGGTGACGATTGCCGTGTAGACGCCCGTGATGCGCGGTGCAGAGCCCATGCTTCATTTCTCCTGTGGTGCTGATGGTGTGGATGGAACGGGTTTTTCCGTACTTTTCTGGTTTGTGCGTTGCTCGGCATGGTAGGGGACCGAGGGACGCAGGTCAAGGACGTCTGAGCGCGGAGCAGTTTTAACTCCACATCCTGTCCACCAAAGACACAGAAAAGTCAGAACCAAACCACGACTTAAGTTTGTCTGGATGACATGCAGCAACTTGTCTTTGCGATGCAATACCACCTGTTTCTCCTGACTCAAGGATTGACCGATCCCCTTATCCATAGCGATTTTACGAAGGATCTGCAAGGACGCCTCGTCGAGTTGGGGATGAATTCGATTCAGCTCGGCACCAAGCAGTTGGTCGGGTGCAACCAGGTGTTGGCGGCAGTAGCGTTCGAGTGCTTCCATCGCAAGCTCAGCATCACTGCTGCTGACGGAACGGCTTAAAAGAGCGCTCAACAGCTGACGGCGCTCGGCCATGGGCCAGGCCCATTCCGCTGGAGGCTTCACGCGACTGGTACGCAGAATATCTTGAAAATGCTGTCTTATCTCATGAATGCCCGAACGCACCGCAAGCAGAGTTCCGAGCAGCCGATGCCGACGGTTTTCCATCTGAGGTAACGCGGAAGGCGCGTACAGCGGGGTTTTTTGCAGCCGGCCGACTTCGCCTTCCAAATCCTCCAGTATCATCTGCACGGCCTGGTCATGATCGTCGGTCTGACAGTTGTAACGAAACTGCATCAATGTGGCAGATAGAAGGGCAAATAGACTCTCCATTTCGACGTAAATCTGCCGAATAGAGGCCTGAAGCTTTTGATAAGGCAGGGCCTCAACTTCACCCAGGGCAAAGCCCAGATGGGTGGCCAGTCGCGTGTCGAGCCCGTCCAGATTCGTATCCAGAGAGGGCAGGGGATAATGCATCCGAAGCAAAAGTCCCTGACTCTGCAGCTGTCCGGCAATGCCGCCAATATGTGTGGCCACGTCCACCAGAAAAATGGAGAAGAGCGAGCGCCGTTCGATCGTTTCATTCTCCACGATCAGCATGGGTTGGTTGAACATCAGCTCAGCTTTTTTTACCAGGTCTTCGCTCAGATTCCAGAGCTCGGCGGACAGGTCCTCACAGGCCCGGCTGATGGTCCAGCGGAACAGCATGGTATCCAGCCCATCCGCCCCATAACGGGCCTGCAGGAGGGCAATCATTGTATTCTTCTGCTGCATCAGTTGCTGCAGAAGTGGTGGCTGCGCATCACCACGCTGTCTCTGATGGTCCTTGATGGTTTGCCGCAGGCTGTCGGCATCACGATCGGTCGCGAGGCCGATATCCACCAGGGACGCGGCGCAGGCGGATAAAAAGGGCAGTGTATAGGATAAATCAAGACGTTGCAGGGCTGGCCATTCGCTGTGATGCATAGGCTTTCTCCGCTCGTGTGGGCGCATCAGGGATGCAGGCTGGAACTTTTTCA
>NZ_DASQYZ010000408.1:0-4932 GCF_035638955.1 Oligoflexus sp.
GATTGCCTTTATCGTAAATTCCATGACCCAGAAGAAGATTGCGCAAGCAATGCCATCGAGCATCACCCAAATGTAGCCTTACCATGCCTACCTCGCGACATCCATGTCACAGAGAAAACTTGATTTATCTAACAACTTCAGCTGATTGTGTCAATTGAGTACACGCCCAAACCAGCTATTATTTAAAGTTAATGAGCATGTTGCATATGCAACGTTCGCGTGGCCAGTGGTGGCAACCAGGGTGCGCGAGGGCAATGGATGTCCACGCTCCAGGTTTTGGGACTTAGGGTCAAACCTGGAACATTGAACCATCGGAATATTCAACGGTAATTTCAATGACATATAACCCGAACGGGAGGCTGCTGTGGGGTTGACAAACCCGTATATTCCTTCTATATAGGCCCTCTTGATAAGTCACGAGGGTGTAAATGAAGAACCATGCTGCTTTCATCCTTGCTCTCGCAGTTCTCCTTCTTTCCTGCTCTAGACTTCAAAACGATGTTCATAAAACCAGGATCGTCTGCGGCCGCGAACCGACTGTCACCGAGAAATTCCTGTCCATTGACAACGCCACCGAAATTGAAGCGCTACTCCTAAGCAGGAACGGCTCCCAGATAACGCTGGAGCGCACCGACAAAGGCTGCATCATTCTGCCTGCGGCCGCGACTGGCGACCTTTACCTTCGTGACAAAAAGGCCTCCCAACTGGGCTTGACACTTCGGGTTGAGGACCTGGGTGCCGGACTATCTTTCCGGGAATTCGAAAACGCCGATCCTCTCGTCCAACCCATGCTGCGAATTCAGTGTAACCCAACGAACATCGTCAACGACGCGGTACCCATAAGAATCCAAAGCTCTGATGAAAGGAAAGCACAGCTGCCGTTTGCGGAGGTGCAGCTGTCTGATCGTCAACAAAACATCATTTTCACAAAACAAATCGCGCTTCATAACGGGATCAAGAACATCCCCTTGGATTTGAAAGAGGGGAGCTTTAGCCTTTCGATTCGAAATTTTGATGCGTTCATGCCGGAAGCCAAAGAGCCACCTCAACGCTGTGAATTCAGCGTGGACAGGGACAAGCCTTCTGTCAAAATCATCCCACCGATGTCACTCACCCAAGCTCGTCCTGGACAGGCGATTGATCTGGCCTTTACTGATTCTTCACCGACTCAGGTCTTTGTCTGCGCGAAAAGACGAGACGACGAATCGGTACCTGCAGCTGCATGTGCAGAAACTGACTACATCAACACCAGCACCTATGTGGCGCCTGAGGAGGGGATGTGGGACTTGAGCTATTTCGCGGTTGATGCTGCGGGAAACCGTTCTTCCCAACACAAACAAGCGGTGGCTGTTTTTCACAGTGACATCATCGATCAAATCAAACTGCTCAGCCAGCAATTCAATGCGTACATGGATAATGAGCAGAAATTTGAGGGATTCAATGCTTACCAAAAACTTGTTCACCTCGCCAAACGCCTGACGTTGAAGTCGGAGCTCCGCGAGGTCTACTGGAAACTGCTTGGCAATTTTAGAAGACTTTCCAAGAGCTCCCTGCGCTGGCGACAGAAAATCACGGATGAAGGCAGCATGGAAGATCTGGAGCTTTTTGGATCCGTAGCGGATAACTTCTACCTGATCGTCAATCCCAATAATAAACAGCTCGACATTTTTGAAAACTATCAGAGGACCAGCCTGAAAATGGACCTGGAATCTGTTATTTATCTTGGAAAGAATCGATTTCTACTGCTCGAGCAGGGAAAACGGATTGATGTTTACCAAGGATCGATTCGTGAACGCAGCCTGCCCTTCCCAGCTGACTTTGAATACATAATAGGGACTGATGCCAAGGAGTCGATGCTGGCCATCGCGAATGAGAGGCAGCTTCGCTTCATTGATCTCATGCAAACGAATAGAGATCGTGAATTTGATATATCCATGATTGATCCATTGGTTATCCCATTATTTTCCCAGCTTCAATTTAGCGCGGATGGTCGAGAGGTCCAGTTATTGGACGGACCTAACTCCCTGCGAATTGATTTAGTCAGTGGCCGTAAGGAACTCACCTTAATGAACGACTGTCCGTACGATGGTCTCCTGATACGGCCTTTAGACAAGCCGTGCAAGCGCGACTCTATCCAGGATTTTCTAGCCGAGACGTCTCGCCATCAGGATCTGGTGCCTCAGGAAATCGCTTTGCCAATCGATCCGAACTTTCCTTATTTGGCAATGACGACGATAACACGCTCCGGAGGCACGCTTTTTATCTTCGATCTTCGCGATCCTAAAATCCTTCCCTTTGAAACTTCCGCTGATTCGCTCACGAAAATACAAAAGCACCCGAAAATCCCCCATTCCCTTCAAGTGATCCAGGGAAATGTGTTCGAAAACTTTGATCTGGGTACGTTAGTCGTAAAGCAAAGCGGAAGTGTGAAATCCTTGGCTCACGAGCCCGATTTATACTTTCGACAGTTTTCTACGGCCAGCAACATCCGCAGCTGGCTGGCTGCCGAAGATGACAATGAAATTGCCTTGATCACGTCTGATGACAGTTTAGAAATTCATGCCAATGCCGATGCCCATAAAGACCTACGGCTCCACCCAAATGTTTGTGGTGTGGGTTCATGCTTATTTGATAAAGCCAGTCACACTCGTATCGACTATAGCGATCGAACCCGCGAAATGGTTTGGCATGATGAGGACAATGAACTTAAACGGACGTGGACAAGTCCCGTGCCCTTGAAAGCCTATTTTATCTATGATAAGGACACCGTTTTTCTGATCGCTCAGGACAAATCGGTGCTCCAGTGGCAGCCTCGCACCGGGGATAACGTGGTCATTGGCTCTCTGCCGTTTCTGCCTGAAAAGTTTGACGTCAATTCCCGCCTTGAAACTGTCACCTTTGTGAGTCAGACGCACAATCGGGATTTCATCAGTCCTTATGCCAGTTTTATGCGAAAAGCGGGCTCATCGTGGGTCATTGACCCAAGAGTTTTCAAAGGTGATACAACGGGCGCGGGTCATCCATCACGCCTGATGCTTTCCCGATTGGATGGCAGGCATTCGGCTTTGGATGTCTACGACCTGAAATTTAATCTCACGAAGACTTTGCCGATTCAATATAAGCTGGGGGTCACGGCATGTGTGAAGGACAACGTGTTCTTCTATCACGAAAACTCCAAATCGAATATCATTCATCGAATTGACCTTCGAACTCTGGAATTCATGCCCGATGTTACTTATCCCGAGGAATATCGCTACGAATTTTGCGAGAACGAGGGGTCAGTTCTGCTTCGTAAGAAAACAAACGGCACAAGCCGGGTTAACCTGTTCGCGCTGGATCTCCAAAGCGGTAGCATCCAAAGCCGACCTTTTGCGCCACTCCAATTACTAGGCGTGGATGGCAAGGTGATCGATGCAGATAATGAGACCTTCTGGGTATCACCTGACACGTTTATATTTGCCGATGAATTCAGTGGATTTTATGTCGAATGGGATAGCGAACCTGGGTTTTACCTCAAACGTTTTGAAGTGCATCCGGAATGGTTCGACGCTCAAATTCGGAAGAGCCCGTTGTACAAGCCTTTAATCGACATAGATGGAAATTGATCGATTACCTTGTCCACCGGTTCATCCAAGGTTACCTATACCCTGAAACCTTAACGGTCTGGACTCACAAAAAAACCCAAACCTTGGGTCTGGGTTTCGTTAGTCTTAAGCTTTGAAACTTTGTATGAAAGCTTCGCAGGCCCGATCCCATCGGATCGGGCCTTTTGAGGCGAGTGCGGAATGAAACTTAGATTTTTTGATCAAAGCCCACGTACCAGCTCGGACCCTGGAGGCTGTAAAGCGTTCCATTAATGCCATTGTCGTAACCAGCCGTATCATCGTAAGGATACTGCGTGTTCAGGATATTCTGGCCACCGAGGTTGATGCTGCCATTCCACGGATGGTTGATCGTGACGTTGGCATTCCAAACGCTGAAGGAACCCACATAACCAGCCGAACTTACTTCCTTCCGGTATTTGCTGATCTGCTGATGGTCAGCGAGTAGTCCACGTTTGCCAGCGAGTAGAGGAACGTGTTGTTCCAGCGCCAGCGTGGATTCTCATCGATCAATTCCTTGTAGCCAGCTGTCGGCAGAGGCTTGGATTTATAGCTCAGGGTATATGTATAGTCGCTGTTCAGACCGAAGCGGCCAAATTCTGTTGGGACCGAGGTATAGGCTTTGGCTTCAATGCCGCTGGCTCGCACTTCAGACAGGTTGGTAACCGGGTTGGTCAGGCGAATCACTTCACCGAGCTTGCCATCGACACTCTCTGCGCGCTCGATAACGATGCCCTTGGGCAGTGGGCGACCTTCCAATTCAAGTTGCATGATGTCGATGGCGGTTGCATTTTCGATCTGATCCAGGATCTTGCTGTTCCAGTAATCGAAGCTGAGGCCAGTGCCTTGAACAGGTTCATACGCAAAGCCCAGACCCCAGTTTTCCGATTTTTCTGCTTCGAGATCTTTGTTGCCGCTGGCGACGGTTTCAACCGAGTTATCACTGTTACAGAAACGCTTGATCGCGGTTTCATTATTATCGGCCTTGGCCTCTTCACACTTGCGGAGGTCACGAACCGACGTATAGAAACGGCCTTCTCCATCATAGATGTTCCGAAGGCTCGGCGCTTTGAATGGGGATTTTGCCAGAACCGAGCAGCGCGTCTCGAAGAGGCTTGGAATCATAGCCTTTGTCCGCAATCACGATGTCGGCTGACGATCGAGCCGATAAACTTTCAGCCATTCGCATATCATGTGCGTTCCCTTCGGTCACTTCAAAGCTTTTAGGATTTCCATGCGCATCGGTCAGCATATGAACCTTGCTGGTCAATCCGCCTTTGGATCGACCCAGGGCGGAGTCCTGATTTTTTGGGCCGCCTGCAGCATGTTG
>NZ_DASQYZ010000409.1:0-1570 GCF_035638955.1 Oligoflexus sp.
ATAAACCCAAACGGCGAGTATTCGAGCCAGAGTACAAACTCGAAATACTGGAACGGCTCGAAGAATGTCGAGGCAAACGTGGAGCGGTTGGTGAGCTTCTAAGGAAAGAAGGACTCTATGCGGCCCAGGTAGCCAAGTGGAAGGAAGAGGCTGAAGAAGCCCTTGCCGGCTCATTGAGCAAAAAACGTGGGCCGAAGCCCGACCTGGAAGCTAAAGCAGAAAAGCGAATCGCGCAACTGGAAAGAGAGAACGCCGCACTTCAGGAAAAGCTACGGCAGGCCGAGGTTATTATCGAAGTTCAAAAAAAAATATCAGAGATCTTGGGGATCAAGCAGCCTCCGGAGGCCGACTGGAAAAGCGGGAAGTCGTAAAGCATGGCATTCTGGAACTGATCCAGCAGCGAGTCAGCCAGAGCTGGCTTGCTGGTATATATGGTGTGTCGCGGTCGAGCATGAATCGATGGCAAATGCATGGTCCAAAACAAAAAGTGTCCCGAGTTCCATCGAATGCATTAAGTTCGCAGGAGAAGGCTCAAATTCGTGATCTTCTGCATTCCGAGGATTTTATCGATGATACCCCATATCAGATAGTCAGCAAGCTTCTGGATCGCGGGGAATGGCTTTGTTCAATACGTTCCATGTATCGCCTGCTGTCAGAAGCAGAGGAGATTAAGGATCGCCGCAATCAGCGGCGCCATCCGAAATACGAAAAACCCATAATGCAGGCTGAGGCACCGAGGCAATTGTGGAGTTGGGACATTACAAGACTGCCCGCAGAAATAAAGGGGAAGTATTATTTCCTCTACGTGATGATCGACGTTTACAGTCGATACGTTGTCGGCTGGATGATAACGCATGAGGAAAATTCTGATCGTGCGCAGCACTTTATCCGTGAAACACTGCGACAGCAAGGGATTGAAGAAGGAGCGCAGTTGACGATTCACTCCGATCGTGGTAGCCCTATGACTGCGAGTAATACTGTTGAGCTTCTTGCTGTACTTGGGCTCGCACAGAGTTTTGCACGACCGAGGGTAAGCGATGATAACCCGTTTTCTGAGGCACAGTTCAAAACCCTGAAATACCACCGGTTCTTCAAGCCATGGTATGAGAGTCTTGAGGACGCAAAGGAGATTCTTGGGAAATTTTTTGAGTGGTATAACAATGAACATCGGCATATCAATCTCGGCCTGTTGACGCCTGAGATGGTTCACAGCGGGAAAGTCGATGAAGTGCTCGCAATACGCACACAAGCTCTGAAAGACGCCTACAGCAGTCATCCAGAGCGTTTCTCAAGACGCGGTCCTAAGCTTGCGATTCCCCAGGATCGGGTTGGAATCAATATCCCAGTCACACGACAGTCAATGTTCGTACTTGGGTAGAAAAGTTTCTTAAATTTTCTTTAGCGCTGTCCCAAAAATGCTGACACATTCCGGATATCCGACCACCTAATCCACTGAATCCGACCACCAACTCCACGGTGAATGTCAAGAAAGATGTCGCTAAGCCAGAACAGCTTTCCTAAGCTCACTCTCTGGATTGAGATATACCGCAGTATGATACTGCCATTTCCT
>NZ_DASQYZ010000410.1:0-4996 GCF_035638955.1 Oligoflexus sp.
GAGCAAGCACGAAGTGCCATCGCTTCGTTCATTGATGTCTATCACAACGAGAGACCGCATCGGTCTCTTGACATGTTAACTCCGTCCGAATGGATGGAACGATTTGCAGCTTAATTGGTTTGCGAATTGGGGGTCCTTACAAAATTAACAATCGGCTTGTTAAATTCGTGTCCAGCAGTACAGGTTATGAAGCGAGTCCAATATTTCCATGTAAGGATAGCGACCTCGGCACATTTGGATTGAATCAAGCCGGGGATAGGCTATTTGTTGCTTGCTCAGACGGACTATTGCAGCAGCTTCGCAAGACTGGGAATGATTGGGTGCCCAGTCATAGGTTAAGGGCTGATGCTGGAGTCGAAATTCAAAAGATTGATGCAGAAGGACAACGGGTCATCGTAAGGCAAGGGAGCGGGACCTATCTTTGGGACCTTGGGAACGCCCTTCAGTTGATTGCCAATGTTTATCTGGACGACTTACAATTCCTAAAGAAAGATTTCACAATCATGGCTCGACAGTTATATGAAAATAACGATGTCGTTAGCTTTGAGCCTTCCCTGGAGAGTTCCTCGTCCTTCGTCAAAATTCGCTACACCAAGCAACCGGCCAGTATCAAATATTTCGGCAAATCCGGCGAAATTCTCAGCTACAGCTTTCCCGGTGGTTTTATCGTCACCACGGTCGCCGGCCACAAATCGTATTTCGCGGAACAGGCTTCGTCGGCGGAAAATGATCCGATCCATCCCGAGCGAGTCGTGCGCTGGCCGTTGACATTGGAAGTTAACCCGCAGCGATTGAAAGGACCAAATGCTGCAAGTTTTTTTCAAGAAAGCCGGCGTTGCTTATCTATATAAATCGACACGTGCCCTATGGGTAGATTCATTTGCCCGAGGATCTCATGGACGGACTCTTTACGGGTGATAGCGGCTATGACTCTCACCTGCCACCCGCAATGAAGGCAAACCATCGGAATTTTATGCATCTCGTTTGTGTGCTTACATACGGCGTGCTGCAGTCTTTTGCAGACTGTTCCGTCTGGAGGATTAGGGTTTGGTTCCCGGCTTAGTCTAACGCCATCAAAAGGTGCGCAACTCCATGAAACTTTTTATTTTGACTCCAGCATTGTTCGGCCTTGCCTTGTTTGCTTCCACGCATGCTTCGGCCGCCGAAGTAACCAGTCCTATTCTGTCGATTCACGAAGCCCGAATGAAAAAGATTGAAGGCGTCAATGAGGCGAATAAATCGATTTTCAACAGTGGAATATTCACCGGACAAAAATTGCTTCTCAATAGCAAGTGGCTTTTGTCGGATACTCACAATGATGACTGGCTGCGAATCTTCGGCAACGGCACCAATGACTATTACGGTGGTCTAGCAGCCCACAAGCTTTGGTCGAGAGAATTATACATCGGTGGTTCCAAGTGGATCCTCAAGGACACCGGGGATGAATGGTTGCGGATCAATGCCGTCAATGGTACAGAGGAGGCCGGATGGGGTTATTGGTCAACTGGTGGCGTTGCGAGCTATAACTTCGCGGCCCAATCGAGTTATCAGCTCGCAGGACTGTTAAAATTGGCCGCAGGTGCCGACTGTAATTTTGGTTCCTGCAATGGTCATTGGTTTGAATTCCAGAATATGAACGGCAGCCTCGCCAACGTTAAATTCCAGACGTCGCTCTCCGGCTCTGACATTCGTTTGAAGGACAATGTCAAGCCCCTGGAAAACTCGCTGGAAAAAGTCTTGAAACTTCGCCCGGTGAGTTACCACCTCAAGGCCGCAGTTGCAGAACAGAAGGACATCGGTTTCATTGCCCAGGAAGTCCAAAAGCAATTTCCTGAATTGGTCGTCGCCGATCAGGAAGGTATGCTGGCGATGAACTATCCAAGCCTGACAGCTCCCATTGTTCAGGCTATTCAGCAGCAGCAGGCGATCGTGGAACAGCAACAGGCTCTCATTGAAGCCCAGAAAAAGGCTCTTGAGGCCTTGCAGGAGGACGTCGCCAGACTCCGAGCCCAGATCGTTGTCAAAGCCTCGCTCTGAAGTTCCCCCAGTTTTGTAGAGCCATCTGCTAAGATGTCCTCGGAAACAAATGAAGCCATGAAGTGAAGTCAAAAACCATTAACAAATAAGTGAATAATCGACAAAAATTCTCGCCTGAATTCAATGCCGAAGCGGTTCGCTTACGAGCAGCTCCGCGTGGAACGCTAAATTCTGCGAAGGGCGATGGTCTTTTTCGCGAAGGAGCAGATGTAAGGTTCGCCTTCATGGACGCGGAGAAGACCAAACTCTCAAGGCGTTTCGCGGGGAAACATCGATTGGCGCGAATTGTGAAGGAAACACGTCTTTTCGAGAAAAGTCGTTGGCTATTCCATTGAAGATTCAATGGACACCTCCATGGTCAATGACGCTCTCAAAATGGGCCTCAGGTGGCACCTGGAATCGCCAGCGTCGGCATTCATCAGCCGAGAAGTTCTGTCGCGCCTTAAAATCGACCGTATGGGCGTTCGCCAGTTGGTGTCGACACCCGAAGGCGAGACTTTCCTCCCGCTGTCGGACTTGCCACTATTGCACATATGCCCCTGAATGACTTGCTTATATGTTGATATGACATACACATCCTCTATGAATTTTAAGGGCGCAAAAACCCGTCTGTCACGTCGTTGAGGAGGATAACCCGACCAGGCTTAAGCGCATGGCTCATAGGAGATGTTTGTTCATGAAAACCCTCGGCACACTTTTGTTTGTACTTTTAGCAGGAATAACCACTCAACTGCATGCTGACGAAGCTTCCGATCTTCGGAAAGTCGCTGCCATACAACAAAATCAGTTGAAAGAGCAGAGTCTATTGATTCAGACGCAGGGCAAACAGATTCAGGACCTCCTGAATTCCTTGAAAACCAGTTTGGCAATCAAGGGATCGGTCGACTTCGGAGCCGATGTGCGGCAAATGGTGAATCTCTGGAACCAGGAATACGGCATCGGTATTCAGTGGGGGACCGAATATTTTCGCACCGGCGGAAATTTCGCCTTCTATAAAGGTGGCGCTCATCACAACGATACCTTCAATTCGGGTGGCGGAACCACGCTGATGACGATCGATGGATCCGGCACAGTCGCTGCCAACAATTTCGTCAAAAACGGTCGTTCGGTTCTAACCTATGTCGGCTGCAGCCTTTACAAGAAAACCTTGTCGCGACCGGATGATATGGATCGTTGTGAACCTCAGGGTGGGCAAATGATCAGCGGGAACTGCTATATGGTGTCGTGCTCCAATCAGTAAATCCTGAAATGTCCGATTCCTTGAGGCATCCCGTGATTTCGCTCGTGCCATCAGCACCCGCAGGCTCAGGGGCTGGACTTTGAAATGAAAAGTCCCAGTCCCGATCGCCTTGCCATCGGCCCGAATCGGTAGATCTGCAGGTCCTTGAATCGTCGCCTGCCCACGAACCTTGAGATATTCCCTCAAGGGATGATGAGCCTTTCATCCGCCAGAACTCTTAAGGCTGACCTTTTCGCCTTGCAATTCTTCCGGCATGATAACCAGCCGGAGTATTGCGGCGGGGCTGGGGCTGGTCAAATCACTTCATTTCGGGTCCAAAAGGCCTAGGTGGAAATGGGTCAGCCCTGGAGTTGAATGTGTGTATTTGACGTTTTGAAGGACGGGCTTTTACATAGGTTTGGCACAGCGGGTCACTCGGCTGACGCGGGTATAGAGAGTTTTATCCGTTTGAACTCCGGAGCCGGCAGGAGCCAGGACGTCGGAGTTGATATGAGGACCCCAGTCCTCATCGAGATTACTGCCTTCCGCATCGACGCCCAGATTGTAGATCCAACATGTGCCGTAGTGTTGCGTAACGTTGCCATAGGAGGTGGCGCAGTTGAGGGTTCCATGGCTGTCGAAATCTTGATCGCTCGAGGACCAACCACTGGCAAATTGATGAGTATAGCTGAGCTCGTTGCCGCCGATGAGTTTGGGATTGATGAAGTGCATTGTTCGTTCGTCGATGCCATCGGCCTGGGCGCGGAGAATGGTAATGATTTTCCCGCTGAGATCCTCAAAAACATCCGTATAGACAGCGGGCCCTTTCCGATAAAGGTCGCCATTGTAATAGTTTTTACTGAGATTGCGCGTCAGCTGGCCTTTCGTTTTGAACCGCTCCACGTAAGGGATGTTCCAAAAAGTGCGGGTATTTTGGTCGCCCGTTGCTTGAGTTCCTTTGAGATTCGCCACCGAGTTGAAAACGACCTGACCGTAGGTGCCGCAAACGTCCTCTTTGAGTTGATTTTCCAGGGCGTCGATTCGGGCTTGTTGAACGGCGACAACGTTCAGAAGACTGGTTTGTGCGCTGGCAGCAGATGAAACAATGACTGCTGCCAGACTGGCTTTTGTGAATACAGACATGGATGGATTCCTTGAGCGCGGGTGATTCCGCCTAAGATCGACGGGCGATCCAGGAATTTACTGCAAAGAAGGCCATTAGTACCGGTCACCCTCTGTCGGCAGATCCTGAGCTTCCGGAACCTCGCCCAGCTGAATCGGCAGATTCGCTTGCCCAGCACAACGGCGGAAACTAAGTGCCAGAAAAGGTTGACTATCATTTGATGCGAAATATTTTGATTCAACCGTTTGATGGCAAGACCTCATCCAGATCATGTGCCACAACGCTTTCCAAGGTGATGGCGACAGACATATCACACCAAAAAGTATTGCATGTACTTGATATTGCCAGCGAGGCAGCTACCACACTCAACAATTCAAACGTATCTCTGGTTCCGGTAAGCTCCATGTCCGCTGGTATCTTTCCTATAAGCTGAGCTACCGGGATCTTGAAGAGATGGCCGCGGAGCGCGGGCTTGAAGTTGATCATACCACCAATTACCACTGGGTCATGAAATTTACGCCAGGGCTGGAAAGAGGATCGTCGCTGGCCGTCGAGTGGGTTGTCATGCTGAACTTGTTTCAGCATCCAGTCCTCCGCCTCCCCGGAGGCGGCAATGG
>NZ_DASQYZ010000411.1:0-14147 GCF_035638955.1 Oligoflexus sp.
GTAGAATGAATGCCTTTTGCGTTAAGGCTTTAAAGAATCGAGTTGTTTTGACTACCAGCCAAGTGTTTACTAAACCCCATCGAACGAGCAGCTCAGAAGCGCTGGTAATCCAGGGCAAAGTTTCAGTAGAATGGGTGTTAACTAAACTCTGCTTAAGTAAACACCTTTTGCAGTGAAAATTATTGCCTTTTTTATGATTGCCAATAGCATTCTTCATCGGTATCTTTTTTTGAAAAATCATAGACCATACGACTGCCAAGGGTTTCTGGTCTTGCACCTGGATGCATGGACGCTCATTTCCCCCCAACACGCGGCAAGAGCCGCATCCTCAATCATCCAAGCCTGAGCAAGGTCATTTATCCTTTTTGGAATTCCCCAGCAAAATGTGGCTGTGCTTTACGAATTTGTCCGCAAGATCAGTTTGTTGGCGAACCTGATCAATTATGTATTCCAAAGAATCGCGAACTGTGGCGGCAAGGCCAAGGCACACTTCGTCCGTTCCTCCAGAATGGATTCCACCGCTTAAAGCGCCGTATATGCTGGCAAATGGATTATAGCTGCCTGGACGCAAACTGCTGGGCAGAAAATCTTTTACGATATCGATCTTTTCCGATGCTCGGTTTGCTCTGTGCGCCTCGCTCACTTTCTCCTTGAAAGTCTCACGATCACCCTCCGGCACAACAGCAACGATCTTATCAAGGAGACGATCAATCTCGTCTTCAACAATCTGGCGATAGTAGGCAAAGGCGCCTATCCCCAGACCATTTTTTTCACAAATAAGCCCTTGGCTCCAAAGTCGCTGGCCAGAAGTGTTCAAATTATCGCGGATGCTCTTTGGAGGCAGGATACTGTCCTTGGGGAACTGGCCGATTTTCGTAGCCAATGGCCTTTTCGCCGCTATTTTCTCTATATCCTCACTATCAAACAGAATCGTGAAAACTAGCTGAGTTGTGCAGATGCCGCATTCAAAATAGTAGCCGACCGGTCCGAGCGCATCGACGATTTTAGTTGTGACGTCTAGCCTTTCCCGGAAAAAATGTCGATATCCCTTTAATGAAAAAGTTCGAATTTCCTTGCATTGATAGCAATTCTTGCTAATCCCGCTGGGAAAACACCGTGCAACCGTCTGTTGGAGCAAGTTGATTGCAATGCGTTTATAAAGGGGAGCCGTTTCAAGAAACTCGCGAGCAGTTGCCTCATAAGCAATCTCTAGCTTCTTGAGCTTCTCGCCTTGCTTGTCGGGTTCCATCATGGCCAAACTCCGTTTGTAGCTGATTTGCAGTTAGACTAGAACTCAATCCTGAACACCGGGCTGCGCTCATGGCCCTTCTTCCGCTTGTTGTAACGCTGGGTAGTGGCCGGGTTCGCATGGCCCATCGCCGCTTGCACATCCTCCAGCCGCGCCTCGACTGTATTGAGTAAATGCCCGGCAAAAGACGCCCGCATGGAATGGGGTGAATGGCGGCGGAAATCATCCTGCCGGATCCCGGCCCGCTCCATCGCACTTTTCAAAATATAACTCAGCGCCTCTGCCATGAGCGGCTGATTATTGCCGCGGCTCGGTAAAAGCACATGCTCCGGGTCATCCAGTTTAAATCCACGCCGTCGCATGGTTTCGATGTGCTGATCGATAGCACTGATCACAAAGGGATGGAGTGGGATTTCATGGCGTCGGCCGCCCTTGATCTGAAGGTTCAGCACGCGAATTCCATTTACCATCCCGAGATTTTTCAGCCGAAGGCCCCTTATCTCGGCCGATCGCAGCCCCGTGAAAAAACCAACGGCAAGCACCGCTCGGTGTAAGGCAGGGGAGTAGCTTTTGGGGTTGAGGGCAACGAGGATTTTTCGCACATTTTCATCGGAAAAATCTGCGGTCTCGCGCCGGTTTTCCGTCCGCGGCCGCTGCACACCAAAGGTGATATCGCGCTCGACGAGGCCCGCCTCCGCGAGGAATTTGCAAAGGGAAGCGATGGCTGAAAGCTTTTTCTGGATGGTCTTGTTTGCAAGGCCGCGGCCTTCAAGCCAGCGGCGGTAGGCGATGATATGGTGCCGCCTGAGTTCGGCGGGTCCATTCACCTCGACCTGGAGCAGCGTGAAAAATTCCCTGGCCGTCCGCTGATATTCGCGGGCGGTAAGCGTCGAGCCGAGGTTTAAAAAGAACGAGCCAAGGACTCTATTCGTTTCGATTAGCGGCGGATTAGTGATTATATGCTGGGGCTCTGCTGGCACATCCATGTCCCATTGGCCTCATAGTTGTTCATGAGGCCAGGATAGCAGGCGGGAGTTCCTGGAAGAAAGTCGATTCTTCCAGAAACCGCGGGCGGCAAAAGACTAAACCCTCATGTCGGCGTCACCGCAATGCGGGCAGCAGCCACCGCTTAATACGCTCATCGATAGTCGACCACAGCCGCCGCAGGCTGAAGCAATCTCCAGGTTTTCGAGCAGGGCATATACCTCTTTTTCCGGATCGGCATTTTGAATCATTTATTCACTTCCTGCTCGCAAGCTGCCATCCGTCGTATTCCACGGCCAATGACATGCTCTCCTGCTGCCGGACATCTGCTTGATTGTGTTATATGTAAAATCGACGCCAATAATACTATTGAAAAAAAATCACGCAATATGCCAATGCGAATAGTTTTACTCTGTTAATTTGAAACGCTATAGAGCTAACACACCAGTTTAGAATGATGTCCAAAAAGATAATGTCAGATCATTGTAGTTAATCAGCTCAGGTGACAAAGATTTTCCCACTTCCTAGCGGATTTCAGCTTTGAGGCAACAGACTTGGATTGATAGTGTGCTATTGCTATTGAATGGTAGATAACTTTAGAGGGCCTTTTCTTATGAGACTACAACATATTACTGCATGCATGATCATGGCTATAAGCTTAACCGCGCTTGGCGAAAGCATTAACGAACCTATCCGTGAGCCAACTGATGCGGGCAGTAGGGAGTTGGCTCGGCACGCTCGGAAGGGCTTTTCACATCAACAGCGCGTCCTGAAATTGGTCGAACAGCACCTCGATCAAGCTGCCGCCGCCGGGTTTTCCGGCTCTGTGCTCATCGCTTTGGACGGGCAGAAGCTTCTCGTAAAAGGCTATGGGAAGGCGCGCCCTGCAATAGGGACCCCTAACCGCGGATCGACAGCGTTTGACTTTGGTTCTGTAATGAAGGACGTGACGGCAGCGGCAATATTTAAACTCGCTGGAGAGGGCAGACTTTCCGTTGGAGACTCCATTACGCGCTTCTTCGACGATATGCCCGCCGACAAACAAAATATCACGATCCTCCATCTTCTCAAGCATCGCGCCGGATTGGAGACATATCACGACACGACTGGCGACTTTGAAGCGATAACAAGGCTCGAGTCTCGTCGGCGAATCTTTTCACAAAAATTGAAATTTAAACCGGGAACCGACGAAGCTTATTCAAACTCAGGTTACACCTTGCTCGCCGACATCATCGCCACGGCATCTGGTCAACAGTTTGACGACTATATTCGCCAAGAAATATATGCTCCTGCCAGGATGACGGAAAGCGGATTCTATGGTGATCCTGTCTGGAATTACATCAATACGGCTGTAGGGTATGGGGCAAGCACATTTGGCAACAATGATCCCACCAATTGGCCACTGACCTGGGCCCTCGTGGGGAATGGTGGGCTGGTCACAACGGTCTCTGATCTCGATCGGTGGGTGTCGGCAATCGCGACGGGTAAAGTCCTTAGAGGCAGAGCGCTTGCCGGCTACCGCAAGCACATTCTTGAGGCTGGAATCATGACCTACAAAGGCAAAACAGTTTACGTTGCCGCCGGCGGCGGTGACTTTGGTTTCGCGGGTGTGCTGGTCGACTGCCCCCAGCAAGGGGCGCGCATCATAATTGGCACCAATAGCGACGTCTCTTATGACATTGAGGCGCTTGCCTATGAAATTGGCGATCGAATTCTTTTTTAGATTATTGGCTTTGCGTTGTGAGAGTCGCCACGCAAAGCGTAAATCCACCTGCAAAATAATGACCGACCAGAGCTTAAACGGGAAAGTGAAAAGCGTGAGCGATGCCAGTTCCTCGGCAAAAGAAAAGCACATCTCCGCCATTGGCACACCATCCAATTATGCAATTGGTAGAACCATTTAAATAGGATATTTTAAGCTGAGAGACGTAGATCTGCATTGTCCGTCCAGTATCAGGCCGGGGCACTGGGACGGACGCCTATGGTTTTGTCCACTTCGATTCGGATCGCTATTCTGTAAGATCACTCAGCGGCAATTCCGAATAGATGCAGCTGCAACAAAGACATCATGGTACTTGCACTACAACCGGAACGTATATTTCCCGCCGTAATCAGCATGGTGCCTTGATCCGGGATTTCACTCCACTTTGCACTGTTTACAGAGTTGCCCCCATCGTGCCAGTAGATCGCGCCTACATCTGGTATGTCGTGAATTGTATGCCCATAGCTGTAGTAGCTGTACCCCAACGGATGTTCACGAACCAAACGCTGAGACCAGTAATTTTGCCAGTCGCCCAGCACCAGCTTTCGCGATGAAACAGCTTCACGAATCGCAACCAGATCCTCGATTGTCGAAACCAGCCCCCCATTGCCCACGAGGTTCCAACCTGGATCCTGCCCACCCCAGCTCACTTCAAAAATTGTGCGCCCATCATCGGCTTTTAAGGAGTTTATCTCATTGTACGCTTTCATATATCCTGTCGAGCTTATACCCAACGGAGAAAGAATTGTTTCTGTAAGAAACTCTTCGTAAGTCTTTTTCGAAAGAATTTCGATAGCAGCAGCCAGGATAGAATAACCGGTGTTCGAGTAACGATACTTTGACCCAGGAACTGCAAGCAGCCCTGTTTCAAAGGCTCGCTTAACAAAGTCAATACGGCTAATTTTTTCAAAGTCTGAGCCTATTGACGCTGGAAAACCGGAAGTGTGATTCGCCAATTGCTCGATGGTAATTGAAGCCTTATCGTCAGGGACATTAGGGAAGATCTGTGATAAATTTGTTGTCGGTAAGGCCAATCCCAGATGAAAAAGTTTCAGAACAGCCAAACCCGTGATTGTTTTTGTGACAGAGTTGATATCAAATTGGGTGGAAAGGCCCGGAATATTGTCTGAGGCCGCGGTTCCGAACTCCCTGATTATTAAATCATTGCTAAACTTTATAGCCGCGAGGCCGGTTAGATTAAGTTTCTCTATCTGAACAAACGCTGCTTCAGCACGTTCTTGAAAGGGCCTTTGGATTATTTGCTTTGGTTTTTCCGACGGGAAATCAATACTTGAGGGCAAAGAGCATTCTTCCTCATCCTCTCCGCCATCATCTGAACAGCCGGTCAATAGCGAAAGTTTTAAGATGCAGAACAATGCTAAATTTAATCGGACACCACTGATCATAAACTTAAAATGAGAAATCATAGGAAGTCTCGATTGTAAATGCTTTTATACGTTTTGGGACCAAACCCATGCCTATTCCAAAACTCAATTTATCCCAGACATAGAGACCACAAATCACATTATAACCATAACCACGGTCTTGAACACGATCTTCTGTATTGAGATCACCGTTGAAGAATGACGACTCAACCAACCGTCTATATACTCCCAACCCGGTAAAGGCCTTCCAGTTTTCATTGTAGAGCGCGTACTGAACTCCAAATGTCTGTGTGTGACCTCTCAACTCGTCATCCAAGTAAAATGAAACGACTGAGCCGTCTAACGAGCTCCATCCGTTCTGAAACCCGGCTCCTACCTGATGTTTCCACTGGTTCTCGAAAAAAACATGGTCAAGTTCCAAGAAACCTCTGACTGATACGACCATGTGATCAAGAGGTATCCCAATAGCGGTTTCGGTCAAAGATTTCGGAAGGTACCCTATCAAGCCCGAAAGAGTTACCTTCGAGATCGGGACAGAAATTTGCAGTGCAGGTAGGACATGCGCCGGCAGAGCAAAAGAGTCCGGATAAGATTCAGCATATTCGACTGGAATTGTTGCTTTCAGGATTGGAGAAACACTTAAACCACTAAGTCCTGTACCTCCAAAGGGATTTAAAGGCTGATCGAAAATCGAAAAAATTCTCTGCAGTTCCTGCTTTCTCGTTTCGTTTGCAAAGGCAATCGGCGACTTGCTTCCATTCGATAGCAAAAACAATGTGCACAGAGTATGAAGGCGCATACCTCTCCCTTAATCGGCTCTACAAGTCGTGTTCAAAGTCATTCTATTCGAATAGATCTTCTCGTCAATTTCCAATACACGTATTTTGACGTTTCGTCGATTTGCGTCGTACGTTGGGGGATGGGTCAGGATTCCGTAAAAAACCCACCATTTCTCCTAAAACCCTTTTCCCGTAAATGTTCCACGGCTTCACCCCTGGCTCCATGCGGGTTTTAAGATGATCACGAATCGCTTGAATTTTGAATGATCGAAACAATCGAAACCGAGTATCTGCATAAACCGCTCCCAGAGCCGTGCATAAGAATCGAGGTCACTGGGGGTATTTCGATCACTGGCCGGCATCGCCATTTCTAGCCAAAAACGACTGCTTTTGACTAACGCCTTGCGCACCAAGTCTTGCAACGCCAAATGGCGGAAAAATCACGAATCCTTACCATCTCCCTATCCCCTGTGCCTGTGCTTTTAATTCCGTCTGGCGATCCCTGATCGTTCTGCGATGGATCAAGCGCTGGATCTTATGTATTAAAAAAATTCTGCAATATTCTTTTATTTCTTTCGTCAAACCTTCAACGCCAACGCGTGCCCAAATGAATCAAGTACCAAGGAGTATTGAGATGAAATTGATCATGTATTCTGCTGTCGCTGTTGCTCTCTCCGCACTCACGAGTTCCCCGTCCATGGCAGCGCAGATCCGTAACGCGGCGGGCCTCTGCCTTGACGTACATGCTCCCGATATGCAAACCAATGGTGGGAAAATTCAACTCTGGGACTGCAATGGGAGCGCGCAGCAGGAGTGGTATTTGGAAGGTGATCGGATCAGGAACGCTGGAGGTTTTTGTCTGGATATCCATCGGCCCGACATCGTAACGAATGGTGGACATGTCCAGATTTGGGAATGCAACAGCTCAATTCAACAACGCTGGGAAGTCGTGGGAAAATCCATCCAGAACCTGGCTGGCCTTTGTCTTGATGGACACCGACCAGACCTTCTGACCAATGGCGCTAAAGTGCAGGTTTGGGAGTGTAACGGACTCATTCAGCAGCAGTGGACTTTTGAGTAAGCAGGTTCGGAGTTGACTCAGGCTGAGGTTGAGAGGCAGCTGGTCGGATTTTACCGACCAGCTGCAGAATTCAGTTAAATTCACTTTGGACCAGAACACGACCCCGGAATCCCGATCGAAGCCGCACTGGGATGAGACAAAGACCAAATCCTCCTGCCGCGAGACGGACATGCCCAAGGAGTTGGAATAGCCGCATTCACTCTTGTCCAACTTGATTTCATTGATCAGGGCATGAGTCGTTTTATGGAAGATTTTTACAGCATCATGATTGAGAGCCGCGAAAAGATCCTTTTTCGTGAAAAAGGCCGCGCCGCTGGGATAGGCACCCACGTTCCATTCGCCATTCTTTTCGTTCAAATTCCCCGAATTAAAATCAAACACCGAGTAACCGTTACCGTTGCCTCCACCCGCAGGCGCTGCGAGCTGACTGCCATCCGGTGATAGTACCAGCACAGAGACGTTGCCTGCGCGCACTCTTTCCTGAGCCGTCAGCTCCAGCGTGGCCTCATCAAAGGAATAACGCTGCAGTTCGCCTTCGAAGACGATCAGGTTTTTACCAGCCTTGTCATACACCAGAGAGGGGTTTGGTGCCGATTCGAGTAAAATCCTAGCAGATCGGACTTAAGTATCCGATATCTTTAGCTGTGAAAATTTGAAAATTGATCGAGAGACTGAAATTTCACATCAATTATTTCTGGTAGTTAAGTCTGATCTGCTAATCTGTGAACGAATAGGCATCAACCCCCATGTAAGAATCAGCTGGATTTTCTGATCATGGATACAGGCATCGGGGTCGCTGCGGGGATGCGAGGCAAGCTCTTTCAGATGTTTTCCCAGGCAGATGGCTCGCTGACACGAAAGTTCGGGGGCGTCGGCCTTGGTCTTCAGCTCTCGAAGAAGGTCGCCGGTGAACTCGGTGGAGATGTCGAAATTCTGCATACCATGCCGGGTCAGGGATCGACGTTCAGGTTAAGGATCACCGACCACAGGCTCGATTCCGGGCGCGTCAATACCAATCTACAGCAAGCGCTAGGTAATGGAACAAAAAGGGGGAGCGACTTTTCGGAATTGAAGGGCAAAAAGGTTCTTTGTGTGGAGGATCACATTGACCATCAAAGGCTGATCGACTCTACTCTGGATAAATACGGGATTCAAACCGTTATTGCTCACGACGGCCATGAGGGTATCGAAAGAGCACTGTCCGGGGAGTTTGATGTCGTGCTTATGGACATTCTGATGCCCCATCTCAACGGCAACGAAGCGACTCAAATGCTCCGCTCCAAGGGTTATCAGAAGCCGATCCTGGCCCTCAGTGCACAAGGCAGGGCTGGCGATCGTGAGCGATCAATGCTTGCCGGATGTAATGAATATCTGACCAAGCCGATCGATATCGATCACCTTCTGCAGACCATTGCGAAATTTACAGCAGGCTTCCATCATACCCTTTGAGCGGCGTGCTGGTTTGAAGCCCAGTATGAAAACCGTCACGCTGACAAGAATTCGAAGCCAAATAGCATCACCTGACGATGGGGAGGTGGATTTACTGCAGGCGCTCCAACCACTCCCTGCGCAGGCGATCTTTCATGTCCCGCTCGGTGATGCTCGTCACCTCGGTGAGGATCCGTGCCTTCCCCGCTGCTGACAGCTGGGACCTCATCAGCGCTTTGGAAAAGGCGCTGCAAAGCGCTGAGCCCGACAGGTGAACAAAGTCTCCGACTCGCGGCCTGGCGGTGACACTTGAAACCGGCCCAGGATCCGGCGTGGTCGGCTCAAAAACCGCGCGGTCCGCGGAATAAATTTCAGGCTGTCCGGTAACAACCGCCGGGATGAAAGGCACGGTAACACCAACGGTGGGGTCTACTTCAGGCAGCTGGGTATCATCCACCGGACTGAGGGCCTGGCCCGCCCTCAGACTCCCCGGCCTGACATCGCCGTGGGCTGGAGGGGAGAGGGGACCGCCTAGGTGATGAGATCTCGTCATCACCAACGAAGAACCCCACCTTTCCATCCGCGCATCTGTCATGGGACATGGATTTCAGGGGTGAAGATAGTTATGTAATTTTTCCACGATCAGTCTTTGATCCACGGGCTTGCTGAGATGGTCGCTAAAACCATGCGCGATGGCTCGCTCATGTTCGCCCTTCATCGCCCGAGCCGTAAGAGCAATGATCGGAACTTTATAGCCTCTCTTGCGCAGTTTGCTGACCGCTCCGTAACCATCAAGAACAGGCATTTGAACGTCCATCAGAATAGTATCGTAATTGCAGCTCAGTGCTCTGGAAACGCCTTCTTCTCCATTTTCAGCCACATCAACGCAAGCGCCTTCCCGGGAAAGAATGCGTTCGATCAATATCTGGTTGTCCGCGGAGTCTTCAACCAAAAGAATTCTGGCGCCCACGAGCCGTTTGCTTGGCTGAGCCGGCAGGGATGGCTTCGTTAGCTCGGGGGATGCCCCCTCCTGCGTTTCAGACCAGGCTTCGCAAGGCCCGGCATCTATATTCAATGTGAAGTGACTTCCCTGGCCTATTGCACTGGAGGTAAGGACCAATTCACCACCTAACGCATGCGCGAGGCGCTGAGATAACGTAAGGCCGAGGCCCGTTCCACCAAACCTTCTGGTCGTTGAACTATCAGCCTGGACAAAAGGTGCCCAGATGCGTTCGGCCTGTTCTGCAGTAAGCCCTATGCCGGTATCGATAATGTCGAATCGCAAATTTGCGAATGCCATCGACTCATCAACGCGACTCATGCTGATACGCACTTCAACACGACCCTTTTCCGTGAACTTGAGCGCATTACCTACAACATTGATCAGAATCTGCCGCAGACGCATGCGATCTGTCGTTATATAGGTCTGAACATACCCTTCCGTACGAAATTGAAGTTCAACACCTTTTTCTTTGGCTTGAAAGGCCAGGAGCTGATCGACCTCCCGAATGTGTTCCATAAGTTCAAACCTGGTTTTTTCAATTTCCAGGCGGTCGGCTTCGATTTTGGAGATATCCAGGAGCTCATTGACAAGGCTGGAAAGTTGAGCCGCGTTACGCCTGATGGTAACCGTGCAGTCGTGCCGGTCAGATGGGGTTTGCTCCGGATCAAGCAGAAACTCAGAAAATCCGAGAATGATCCCCAGCGGCGTTCGTATTTCATGGCTCATATTGGCCAGAAAACGACTCTTCACAACGCTGGCGTTTTCTGCCTGATTCTTCGCAAGCTCCAGTTCCATGGCGAGCTGCTTTTGGTGTTCGATGTCTGTACACGAACCAAACCACTTGTAGTTGTTACCGTTCGCGCCTTTCGAGAGCACTGCCTTGACCAAAAACCATCGATAAATACCATCATGCCGGCGAAATCTCGCCTCCCATTCGTAAAGCTCGCCGCTCTCCAGCGCTTCCTTCCATTTCCCCAGGGCTCCGTTGTAATCTTTGGCATGTATAAGGCCCGGGTCTGCCCAGCTGGACATCTCTGAGGCATTCATGCGTGAAAACTCGACAAAGACTTGATTGCAGTAATCAAGTCGTCCCGATTCATCGGCCGTCCAAATCATCTGCGGCATCGAATCAGCCAGATTTCTGAACTTTCTCTCACTATCGACGAGCTGCGATCTGGCCTCCACCTGCTCCGTGACATCGATATGCAAGGCTAAAAGGCCCGTGATCTGACCCTGAGAATTTCGGATGGGATGATAACCAAAGTCAATGAAACGTTGGCGAATCATGCCTTCAGCATCGAGAAACGGCACAGATGTTTCCCTGCCAATATAGGGCTCTCCCGTCTCATAAGCGCGGTCGAGAAGTTCAAGAAATGTACCGGACTCAGCTTCAGTAAAAGCTTCCCGCACTTTTTTCCCAAGGACCTGGCGTTGGACAAGGTGATCGTACAAGGGGTTGGACAAGTCGAAAATATGGTCGGGCCCATCGAGAATACAGATGGCAATAGGAGCCTGCATGAAGATGGAAAACATCCGCGCCCTCTCTTCATCGACTGCAGCTCGCAGCCTGCTGACTTGAAGTTGGGTTTGAACGCGCGCCAGCAGTTCTCGAGCTGAAAAAGGTTTGACAAGGTAATCGTCAGCACCGGCGTACAACCCTTCGATGCGCGATTCCTCACCAGCCCGGGCCGACAGAAGAATAACCGGAGTACTTTTGGTTATGGGATTTCCTTTGAGCGCCTGGATGAGCTCAAAGCCATTTAATCGGGGCATCATCACGTCGCTTAAAATAAGGTCAGGTGGACGAGCCAGAGCAGACGCCAGGGCAGCTTCGCCGTCCGTGACAGCCTCCACCTGGCAGATCGGGGTCAGAAGCCTCACAATATAGTCACGCATATCGGCATTGTCGTCCGCAAGGAGCAAACGTGGTCGCTCCCGCTCGGGAGATGCCCGTGGCGGGACCAGGGATGATACTTCATCGGGGCCCTCGTCCGGGACCCACCGCAGGGCTTCTTCGACAAAGGATGCGACGCCGAGTGCAGTCGACGGGTGCGTCTGTGAGTTACCGATCAGCTCGGTGAGCAGGTGGGCATTGCCGGTCGGGATCGAAACGGTGAATTTCGTCCCCTTACCTTTAGAACTTGTAACAGCAACGTTGCCACCATGCAGCTTCAGCAGCTCTCGAACAAGAGCCAGACCAATGCCGCTGCCCTCTTGCGTGCGCCCATGCGCACCTTCAATGCGATGGAAGCGATCAAAAATATGAGGCAACTCCCGCTCCGGGATCCCTATGCCACTGTCTTCAATAATAAGCTCGACCTTGTCGTCTGCAGGGGCGAGTTTGACCGAGACATGGCCCTTAAGCGTATATTTGAAGGCGTTGGAAATCAGATTAAGGACGACCTTTTCCCACATATCGCGATCTATAAACACGGGACGCGATGGCTCTTCACAGGTGACTTCATAGGAAAGGCGTGCCTTGGTCATGGCAGATCGAAAGCTGCTGGCAAGGTCACGAGTCAAAGTGCCAATCTCCGTCTGACGAAAGCAGGCTCGGGCACGACCCGCTTCAATGCGCGAGAAGTCAAGCAACGTATTCACAAGCCGTAGAAGCCTAAGTCCGTTGCGGTGAGCCAGTCCGATTTCATTCCGGACGCCCTGCGGAAGGTCGATTCCCCGACACATCAACTCTTCCAGCGGTCCTAATATCAGTGTCAGCGGTGTTCTAAATTCGTGGCTGACATTGCTAAAGAAGGCAGTCTTGGCCCGGTCGAGCTCGGCAAGTTTCTCAGCCCGCTTGGCCTCCGCTTCATAGGCGCGCGCGTTGCCGATGGACACGGCAACTTGCTGAGCCACGAGCCCAAGAAAATCCTTGTACGCATCATCAAAGGGCAGCCGTGAGCTGACGGATGCAATGAAAAACGCAAGAGGCCGTTGAAGGCCCGGCAGAATTATCGGCAAAACCCAAGCCGTCTGAGGCGGCTCGGGGTAAGGACCGCAATTCTCCAATTCAAAGCGCTCCGCCAGATGATTCACCTGTTCGCCTTTTCCGAAATGGGCCGCCGCTGCCAAAGGCCACGGTGCGTCATGGGAAGGGTCAATGGACATCTCGCTCGGACATGCTTTCGAGTCCGGCGGGAGTCCTATGGCTTTAACCAGATGAGCACGTTTCCCATCCTGCGAACTGAGATAGAGTAGGCCGAAAGGAATGTCGAGCTCATGCGCAGCGAGTGTTTGAAACATGAAAGCATAAGCCTCTTCCATCGTTTTGGCCATGCCGGACTGAACGGCGAGATCACGTAAGACCCGCGCTCGACGTTCGCTGATCATCCTGCCTGTTGTCTCTGTCACTGGGTGGAAGAGACCACCAATCCGCCCCGACTCATCGCGGATGGGGCTGAAGGAAAATGTAAAAAATGTTTCCTCAAGATATCCGTAACGATCGACGAACACTCTTCGGTTTTCGATATAAGAGGTTTCCCCCTCAAGGGCTCTCTCGAAGGCATCGCCAATAGCTGGCCATGCGGATGCCCAGCATTGCTTAAAATCCTGTCCCATGGACTGGGGATGCTTGGCGCCGCATATAGGCCAATAACCATCGTTATAAAGTTGGATATGTTGAGGTCCCCACACGATGGAGATTGGAAAATTCGAGGCAAGGCAAAGACTGACTGTTGTCCGCAGACTTTGCGGCCATGAATCCAGGGACCCGAGCGGCGTCTGCGACCAATCCATGGATCGAATCACCCTGCTCATTTCGCCGCCGCCGGCAAGCCAGTCGAGATGTTCGGTACCATAGGGTGCTTGCGTATTTTGCAAAGTCTCGCCTCCTTCAGAGGACATGTCGTGGTTCGGCGAAGATCCATGCTAAAATTGCAATATGCAATCGAAAGCTTCTCGATGCCCATTGCGATGGAGTC
This sequence comes from Oligoflexus sp., assembly GCF_035638955.1. Taxonomy (GTDB): domain Bacteria; phylum Bdellovibrionota_B; class Oligoflexia; order Oligoflexales; family Oligoflexaceae; genus Oligoflexus. The sequence goes on from NZ_DASQYZ010000411.1 coordinate 13,592, forward strand.
AAACTCAACACCTTTTGTGAGTGCCACGCTCCTCTATGCAAATTTAAGGGCATCGGAAAAAGGGCGGAGGGTCCAGTCATGGGGAATGTGTCCCATTAGCCCAGATGATCCTGCTACGGTCAATCGCAGTTCGGGCAGATCAGGCCGCTATCTCCCCCTGCATGAAAGATTTTGGGAACGAGCGGTAGTAATGCATAGGGAGACGAATGATGATATTGAAGGGGACATAGGCGCCGTCCGTTCCAGTCTGATCAGACAGCAGCTTTAACGCCAAGGTCCCGCCTGCATTTTCCGTATAACTCTTGATAGCAGACATGCCCACTCCCCGTCCCGATATTTCATTGACGGAATGGCTGGTGGAAAAACCAGGTAGAAATATAAAGTGAGCGAGATCGTCTTGACTGACATTGGCGGTCGAGTCCAACATCCCGCGGATCAGAGCAATTTCCTTGATCATCTGCAGCGCCAGCCCCCTGCCATCATCGTGATAGCACAGCTCCACCTCGTTTTTCTTTTCACTCAGAGACACGGCCATGGCTCCATAGACGGGTTTGCC
>NZ_DASQYZ010000412.1:0-12896 GCF_035638955.1 Oligoflexus sp.
CCAGCGGCAACTGTTCAAACCAAGTGCGAAGAGAAAAACCCGGCTGCATAGTCGGGGCTGTGGATCCACGCGCGCGTTACTTGAAGGGGGACCTTGCGTTTTTTACAGGGGAACTGTCCGGCTGCTGGACCCATCCTAAAAAACCCGCGCTGACCGACGCCAAATCCGAAGGCGCTGTTACCCAAAAGCTCGGCGTTTATCTCATTCTCTGGCTCTGCATCTTTCTAAGCTATGTGTATCAGCCCCGAGTAAAGCCGCTTGAACTATCGTGGGGGCACTGAACGGGTTAGGGCAAGGAATCAGCTGCGGACATATGCTCTGGTTCCTTAACGCTCCCCAAGTGGCTGGTATGCATCGCGGCGGAAAGCCTTAAGTACTCTTTAATGTAAAGAATCCTGGCGTGCTGTCAGCCAAGGAATGGCAACCTAGGTTTTTTCTGTATTTTGCAACGCCCTCCTTCGCTCATTCTGGGCCCACTTCAGGCTTTTTCATCAATCCTCCGAATAAATTATGTTAAAAGATCGCCCGCCTTTATCAAGACGGTGAAAAATTCCTGGTTTTGAAAAGCTTCCCACTGCAATAACCAGATCGCGTTCTGATGCTGAAAGCTTACAGTCAAGCACAGAAAATTGGATGTCAATTCCATACTCTTTTTTTACTGACATATTCTTGGGGTCAGCCACTGTCATCCATTTTTTTTGAGGATCGATATTGCCAAATGAATCTATCTCAACCTGATGAAATCCTTTCCTGTCCGAAAGCACCGCAATCAATTTGTAGATTTTGTCTTCAACCCCGAGAAGTATTGCATCTGAAGACCCATCTTTATTAATGTCCCGCACCACTGAAAAAGGTTTGTCAGGAGATTTTTTGGGAATCCCCGCAACAATAGATGGCAGAAAATCCTGCTCAACTGCCAGGGCAAAACCTGGACGAAGTTTCTTCAATTCATTTTCGAAAAAATTTGTGTCACCACTGACTGAGGCAGGCGAGGAAGCGCTGCATGAAACTGGCTTCACGGACAAAGCCGTAGCCGCTAACAAAGCAACGATCATTTTTCTACCCCTTGAGATAAGTTGGAAATTTAAGCCAGTTTATCATAACTGAACACAACGTAGAAGATTGGAGGGGAGCCTTGAAACCCTTGATCGCCTACGCACCCCGCCTTTTAAACAAAAAAGTTCTTACTTCCCGAATATCTTGTAACGCATGTGAGTCAAGGGGGAGATCCCTCGCGATTCAACAAAATCATATCAGTTGATAATTAAAAACTGGATACGCAGCAGGGCTGCCAAAGACTGCGAAGCAGCATTTTCGTTCTCAAGCTAGACTTTCAATTTTTTTCTCAACGCTGTCACGTACGGCCCCCGCACCGAAGGGCTTGGAGATCCGTTGACTGAGAAAGGCAAATGGTCTGGATTGGTCAAAATACCAGCATTCCACCTGGAATCATTTTCCCGTATTTGCTTCGCGACTTCTTTCCTGAATCTATGCGGGTTAGAGGGTGAGCACAAATCTGTACGTTATTAGCCTTCTAAAGCTTGAGCCACAGTGGCTAAGTGTTTGTTATATCCCGGTGACATTTAAGAATTTAGACATAAAAAGGCTTGAACCCCTTGCAGCTCAAGTCTATAAGAACCTTTGTGCGCAATAGAGCCATTTTGGCTGCACTTATGCACCACGGAGGCATTGACCTTGATGAACAGCTCAACTTCAAAAATTTTTTCATTCTGCACCCTCATGTTGCTGGTTGTTAATTGCGGCTACGGGCTTGACGGCATCAACTACGAGAAGAAATACCGCTCAAGTCGCGATAAGGTGAAGCAGCTTGAACAGCAAATTTCGGACGACAGGCAAAACAATATCAACAATGAATTCACCAGGAATAGAACGCAAAGCGGTAACACGTATTGGTCGTGGTCAGATTCACTCTTTTTTCAGCTCCATCATGAAGCCGTGGCTTTTTGCAAAAGCAAGAGTTATGAGCTACCCGATCAGGCTCAAATAGACGAGCTGCTGGCCACAGTGCCGACACCCGACTTCTTGGATAATTTCACGAGCAAATCAGGAAAACTTTTTGATCTTTGTATGAAGGAAAATAAATCTACAGAAGCTTGCGCAGCTCTTTGTGTGCAGCCGATCTCGCTTCAATAATAATGGGCAACGGCAAGGAAAACAGACAAAGCCTACCAGATCAGCCTGGAGATATTGATAGGAAGATGTTTCACGTAATCTTCCTTGATTCTATGCGGGTTTAAAGGTGATCAAGAATCGGACGTTTATTGGCGAAACGCTTGCACACTTGCGTAAATTAAAAACGGAAGACCAATGAGGTCCGCAATTGCAATGCTCCGAAAAACGACCGGGGATTCTGAACTCCAGTAGAGCCAAAGAAAAGACAACATGCTTACGCCAAGCTCAATCCGGGTTTGATGTTTATCTGCCCTTGCGGCCTGGTCATGGCCGTAAATCGGATGCGTCGCGTGCTGAGTCAGCTGATCGTTATAAAACATTTGTCGAGACCATGAATGCCATTGCTCGCCTGGCCCCGCGCGGAGACAAAGTCGTTGCCGGCATTTCCGGGGGCGGTGCCCTTGCCACGGAAGCGGTGTTGGTTGGTGCGGATATTTGGGATCGGGTTCTGGTCTACGCGCCTCGGACCAGTGACAGCTTGAAAGCAGTCAGTAAAATTCAAGTGCCCATGCAATTCGTGAGAGTTCATCACGAAGCAGAAAAGGAGGGAGCAGCGCTTCGCAGTGCTCTCAAAGGTGTGAAGAATGTTCGCATTTGCTTTTATCCAGAAGGGATGCCTCACGCCATGCTCGCAGGCACAGCTGATGCAGAGTCGACGAATGCTTATTGGATGCCGGCGGTGCAGGAGGATTCTGTGGCTTTTATTATCCGAGGCCGTTGGTTTATGACCAGTGGCATTCCTTCAAAGCCGGAAAGTTTGCCGATCTGCCGTTACGCGTTGTGATGTTACCATCCAGACCCCCTTGTCAAACTCCCCTGATCTCGTCATTCTGCTGATGATGTATGGGGGAACATCCTATGACTTTCTTCGCACTTCCCATTCCCACGTCCCAACAATCACGGATTGCCGAAGGTCTTGCCTCTTTCCAGCGGCAATGGCCAGCGGTGCAATGGGTCCACCCCGAGGATTATCATCTGACGCTGCGATTTATCGGAGGGTTGCCGCCTGACGAGCTGGCTCATCTGCTCGCGGTCGCGCAGCGCCAGCGCTTGAACTGGACCCCCTTTACGATGGATCTCAAGGGGCTCTGTTGCTTTCCACCCCGTCGGGACCGTGGCGTCCTTTGGATCGGTGTGAATCCTATTCCAGGGGAACTGCGGGACCTCCAGGAGCATTTGGAAGCTCAGGTTCAAAGCCTGGGCTTTCCACCGGAACGCAGGCCTTTCACGCCGCATCTGACCGTTGGCCGTTTCCAAGGCGCTGACGCAGCCTCGATTTTGAACGCTCTTCCGGCGCAAACTGATCGTCTGTGGGGTCGTCTTACCTGGGATGAGTATGTCCTCATGAAGCGGCGTTCTGGCGCCAGAGGTCTGACCTCTCCACCAGCCTATGAGGTCCTGGCGCGATTTCCGGTTGAGTCGTACGCTGGAGCTTCGAGGGTGTAGGCACTGCAGCTAAAGCTGTTGAGAGGAAAGCCTGGAAGGATTACAACTTGGAGGGTAAAAGAGAGGCTCCCTTGAAATCGCTTGTGCGGAGAAAGTATGACGAAGAAATCGATAGCTGTGCTGTGCAGTGGTGGTGACGGTCCCGGCATGAATGCAGCCATTCGTTCCGTGGTGCGTAGCGCCTATTTTGAGGGCATCGATGTGTTCGGCGTCTACAAGGGATATGAAGGCCTGCTGGATAAATCCGTCGCTCACCTCGACCTGTCGGCTGTCGGCAATATCATTCAGCGCGGTGGAACCATCATTTACAGTTCACGGTCCACCCGCTTTATGCTGCCCGAATATCGGACTCAAGCCGCTGCTTTTTTGAAGGACCTCGGTGTCACCGGTCTGGTCGTGATCGGCGGCAACGGCTCATTCAACGGCGCTGCTCTTCTGCACAACGAGCATGGCATTCCCGTCGCCTGTATTCCCGGAACCATAGACAACGATATTGGTGGAACTGAATTTTCCATCGGCTTTGATACGGCGCTCAACACCGCGGTCGAAGCCATCGATAAAATCCGTGATACCGCCACATCCCACGATCGCACCTTCATGGTGGAAGTGATGGGCCGTTCCTCGGGTTTGATTGCCATCACCGTTGCGATTTCCACAGGTGCCGAAGCTGTGGTCTTTCCTGATTTGACAGTCGACCTCGCGGGAGTGGCTTATACAGTCAAACGTGGTGTCACACGCGGTAAAAAATCCTCGATCATCATCGTGGCGGAAGGTGAGAAGGAAGGTTTGAGTCACATCTATCAAAAGGAATTGAAGGACCAGTACGGATTGGATACCAAGCTCTGTATCCTGGGCCATATCCAACGCGGTGGCAACCCCTCGCCGCGGGATCGATTTCTGGGTTCCTTCATGGGAAATATGGCTGTCAAAGCCATCGCTCAAGGCGAGCAGGCTGTCGCCACCGTGGTGCGGGACGGGAAATTCGTTCTGGCGCCACTGGCGGAATGTTTAAGCAAGCGCAACGATTTTGATCGCACTCTCTTGGATCTTTTGAATACCCTCGCTCTCTGAAAGGATGCCGTGATGAGTATTTTCCCTGCCTCGCTCCAACTGGATGAACTGAATAAGAACTGGCGGCCTCAGGCGGAATCTGCGATCGGCATGCATTTCATCGAGGTGGGGGAGAACAGTCTCACCGCCGAACTTACGGTCGGCGAGGCGATGCTGCAGCCCCATGGCATCATGCACGGCGGCTTCTCGTGTCTTATCGGTGAGGGTCTGGGTTCCGTCGCGGGTAATCTGTGTCTGAAGGATCCGACGCTGGCAGTCGTGGGGCAGAATCTTCAGGCGCTGCATCTTAGGCCCGCCAAACCCGGGGATGTTCTGCGCGCACGCGTTCAACCCGTGCATATCGGTCGCCGCTCGCAGATTTGGGAAACGGAAATTCGCGATCGACGCAGTGATAAGCTGATCGCCCGCGTGACCTTGACTGTGGCTGTGGTGGAACGTCCCAGCTGATCAGCGGGATTCAAAGTGGAAGTAAGCGGCAGGCTGGTGGCCTTGGGAATTCTTTTCCAGGAAGATCAACACGATCAGTTCATGGCGTTTGTCGCCGTCGCTGTTTATGATCAAAGCATCGGCCAGTTGCAAGAGCCGCGCAAGACTGGGCAGGGAACGGGCGGCTTCACTCTCCTGAATATGTCTTTCCAGGAATTCGATAAGCTCCTGCTGACTTAACAGCTGACCACGAAGGTCCATGGAAAGCGCGACAAGGCTCGCATCAAATCCATAACGCAGCTGCTGCAGCGGTGTGCTGATGGTCTGCGGACTCCAGTTCGTGACGAGTGCATGGGCTTTTTTAATACTCAAAAGACAGCTCGTGATCTCGGCCATGGCATCGATGCCATCGGCTTCGAGTCCCATCTTTTCGAGGTCCTCGCGCAATTGTCTGACCAAAAAGTCCCGCTGGTCCACCGTGGGCAGGGGCTTTTCCTTCACTTCGAAACCCCAGGCCAGATACTTTTCAATTCCAAAAATATCGCGGGTCAGAAGTTTACTCAGATGAATGAGCAGAATCTGCTGCAGCATCAAACGCGGCAGATTCAGGGGAATGATATGGGCCACATTCGGATTCTGGCGCATCATGGTCAGGTTTTTCAAACTGTCTTCGGACGACATGACAACAATACGGCTGTGCGGATTTTCTTTAACGATCTCGGCCGCCAGGCTCAACCAGTTCTGATGCAACGCCAGAAGATCAAAGGGATGCTGATGAATCAGCTGTAAAAATTCTTGTGGATTTTCTGCAATCTGCAGGTCCACTTTGCTGCCACCGATCGCCATGCGGTAGATCCGCTGATGTTTGCGATCCGCGTCCAGGATCAGGAGTCGCTTCTTGCTGATCGAGTGATTTTTCTCATAAAGGTGCGCCGCCGGCTCCAGGGTTCGGGCCAGCAGGTTGATATGAGTGCTGAGCTCGTTAAAGGAGTTATCGTCAAAGGCCACATGCAGCTGCTGCAAACAGTTGAAAATCTTCGGAATCGATTGGTTCCGCAATTCTGCAATTCGACTCAGGATAACGTCCTTGTCGCGGGCGATGATCGCCACCTTCTCCTTCTGGTTGGCCAGGATCTCGTGATGGTCTTCCAGCTCCAGGTGCAGCTGTTCCAGTTCGCTGTTGCGCCGATTGAGGTCGGATGTCCGGCGATCCACTTCGGACTGGAGCTTGCGATTGCGATCCGCAATCAGCTTGGCTTTCGCCCGCTGGATCTCGGCATCGCTTTGCACGGTTTTCTGCACCATGATCGACAGCAGAATGCTGATAAAGCCAATCAGGGCCCACGGGAAGAGGAGGACGCGTCCGGTATCCGAGAAGAGCAGATGTCCGATGTCATACATGGCAGCCAGAGTCATAACCACGAGGCTCACGCCCAGACGCATCGCGAATTGCGACTTCTCAAACATCCATTTCAGAGTAAATGGCAGAAAAATCGCAACCTGGATAATGAGAATTTTGTAGTATGTACGGCGCAGGCCATCGAAGTTAACGTCATGATCCCAAAGCCAGGCGCCCAGGAAAAACACAAAGATGAGCAGATTCAGCAGGGCGAGCGCCCATGCAACCCTTTGTCGCTTGGGCATAATACTTTCGATAAAGAGAAAGAACGGGATCGGCGAGAAGACCAGGAGCAGGTGCCAGACTAAGCGCCACATCGGTTTATGAGCAAAGAGCACATACGCAAGGTCCGTACCGGTCATGTACGAGAGGCTCATGGTGGTTGCAGCCAGACTGAAATAAAGCAGCACACGGCCGCCTTTTACGCCATAGAGGAGGAATCCCCCAATGCCCATAAAGATGACAATCGCTCCCGAGGCCAGATCGGTGACTTCGGTAGCCAAAAAATGATAGAGAGCCATTTCCTGATCACTCAGGATTAAGTCATGACAGGCGGGCTGATAGCCGGATCTGTCGGAATAGAAGGTCTCCAGAAAGAGCTGTGAGGGCCGCATCTCGTTCGGCAGGACCAGGAAAGGTTCGCCAAGAATGATGCGAACACTGTTGGGATAGGTCACATCAGGTGTCCGCTCGACCATCAGCTGCTGGTCTTGAAAGACACGGACCACGTTGGTGCACTTGGTCAGGATTAAATAGCTGAGGTCTTTATTCTCAGGTAGAGGATAGGCAAACCAGGCCCGTGCTTCGGGATTGATAGGCTTGTCATCAAAGGATTCCTCGGTCACGCCTTGCCAGGCTTCCTGGACAGGTGGTGGCGTCGAGTATTGGTTCTGAGCGTCATAGAACCAGAGGATCGGATCACTTTGCTGCAACGGGACGGTAGGCCCTTGCCGACAGGCCAACGGCGCTGCCCAGAGCAGAACAGCAAGTGTGAGTAGGTTGTACCTCTGCAAGAACAGCAAACCGTTACCTTTCCACAAAATAATGGAATGACCCATGCCGTTTCCGAGCCTGGGTTTTGCCGCTGACATTCAACAGGGCTATAATTTCTGTTCGTTCTCCGGGCTTGATATTGGTAATCATGAGTTCAGCGGTGGATATGATCTGGAAGAGGCCCATGCCACCGCCGCCTTTGCCCTCATGCTCATTGATTTTTCCGAAGTGTCCATCGAAACAGGACTTCAAATAGCGCATGATCGTTTCGCGTTTCAGGGCCCCGAAAGGATCATCCACCGACAGGGCGATGGTGGAACCATCAAAGGCAAAGCGTAACTTGCCGTATTCGGTGGGTTCCAATTCCACAGCGATACGCCGGGACAGATGATTATACTTGGAAAGACCGGTCTTGCGGTCGACCGGTGCATCATAGATGGCGTTCATCAGAATTTCATCGGTGATCATCATCGCGTTACGGATATGCGACGTCATGACGCCAGCCTTGGTCAGCTCGGATTCGACCACTTCCAGATACTGAGCCCGGTTCTGACTGGATGTGATGATGTATTCCTTCACATCCACGCCCCAGTTCAGGTACTTTTCGAGACCAAAGATGTCATTACTTAAGATTTTGGTCACGGTCACGAGAAGGTTCTTTTGGGTCAGGGCGCGCTCTTCATCATCCTGATAGATAACGTGGCAAAGCCCTGGGTTATCCGCGAGCAGGTCGATATGCTGGCTCAGTTCATAACGCGTGGTCAGCACAGTGGCAACGTCGGGATATTTCTGCTGCAGGAGAGGTGGGATATTGGAAAAGTCCGTGCTGATCACGGTCAGATCCGGCTGTGCCTGCGTCAAGGCCTGAACAAATTCCTCGGGGTTCAGGTAAGAACGGATATCCACGCGGCTGCCGCCGAGGGCCATCTTGGTGACCATGAGCAGCTGCTTTTCTGGCTCCAGGAGCCAAATCCGACTGCTTTTTAAAGCTTCACTGTTGTGATGCAAATGAGCCACCGGCTCCAGCTGACTGGCGATCTTATGCACTTCGATACTCAGGTTTTGCAAGGCCACCTTATTGCGTTGCTCATAGAGCTGCTTCAGGCCTTCTGTCAGACTCGGCAGCATATCGCTGCTGATCTCAGCAACTTTTTTCAAGAGAGCATCCTTCTGACCAATCAGGTCTTCCAGACGCTTATGACTGATGCTGAGCAGGATGTTCTTTTCTTCCAGATCAAAGTTCGACTGTTCCAATTCTTCAGTCTTAACATGCAAAACGTGCGACCGTTGCTCGACTTCGTGCGCAAGTTTGAGGCTATAATCCTCGAGACTTTGGGTTCTTTCCATCTCGAGGCTACGCTCACGGTCGATATAAATTTGAATCAGATACGTGACGAGCGTCCCCATAAAGAAAATCAGCGCAATGCAGGTGCCTTCAAAGAACGGCCAATTCAGGAGCAGGCTGGCAATATCCACGGCCGTTCCTAAAAAGAGCACAATCAGACCGAGGGTCAGAATCGGAGCAGGGTAGGGTGCTCGTATCAACAAACGGAATGAAAGCAGAGCGATAATGATCAACTGCGGTCCCAGGACCTGGAAGAAAAGGATCCGGAGTTTTTCCAACGATCGATCATAACCGCTGGCAAAGAGGACGATACCCGCAATCAAGGGAAGAAGGTTGATCCAGGCCAGAACCCGCAGGGCCGGAATACGCGTCGGGAGGATATGATAGTAGAATGCAAGGAAGGCGGCCGGAGCCAGCATCACCGTAAAATTCCAGATATGCAGAAGGCCCGGAATACCGGCTAAAGCAAAATGAACGGGATGGGACACCGTAAAGAATGTAATGCCAACGGATGCTGAGAAGAGGCAGAACAAAAGAAGAGTCAACTGCCTTTTGAATAGCCAGACGCCGAAGCTCAAGGCCGCGAGAAAGAGCATGATCAACGAGGTCAGTGTTTCAAAGGCCTGAAAGACGGCAAAACGCTTGGCTACAGAGGCTTCTGGACCGACCTGGATATCCCGACAGTCCGGCTGAAAACCGGTGCGGTGCGACCACAGCACACGCAAGTAGAGCGGCTGAACACCAAGGTCCATCGGCAGCAGGAAGTAAGGTCGGGTGTTGCGATGCATTTCCAAGCTGAAATTGCCTTTCAGATGGAAATCCGCCAGCACCTCCTGGCCCCATGCGACCTGATCGATATTCCCACAAAAACCCAGCATCAAAGCCGGCCTCTCGCGAAGGACTGCTTCAGGCACATCATACCGAATCCAGGCGCGCTCAAAAGCATCCAAATGTTCAATCTGGTCCGGAGGCTGAAAGTTGTCCTTCAGTTTCATGGCTTCAAAGGACAGGGTCTCGCCCCGGCCTTCCGGCATCAAGGTAAAAGCTCTGGGTCCATGCAAATCATAAAGCTGCTCCGTGTCGCAGCCTGTGGCCAATAGCCAGAGGATGCTCACAAGCAGGGAGATATGCAGAGATTTACAGACTTTCCATCGCATGCGAAAGAACGCCTTGTGTAAAAAAAACCAATGAGGTTCCTCTTTGAGTTTATCGAAGATGTTATGGAAAGTGTTGCCGGGTCCCGGGCGGTTGGGCGAGAGGCAATTTATGCCTGGGCAGTCTCAGGAGCGGGGGGCGAGCCGATCCTTCCAGCGAAGGAAGTGCTTTTCAAAGCCATGAAAGCTGAGCCAGGCCATGACGATGGAAAGACTCATGCCCACACCTCCATAGACGACGATCGCCAGGGTTTGATTCCCAAGGTATTGCGTCAGTCGGTCGATGGCGTGATAGTATTCACCGGGCCACGAGAAGAAGTGATGGAAGATATAAATGCCATAACTGTATTGACCCAGAAATGTCAGCGGTCGCACCTTTAAAGCCCGAATCAGAACGGACGCAGCGGGAAGGGTCACCGCTGCCAGATGCAGAGATGCGAAAAGCCCCAACCAGGACAATGTGCGGAAAGCCTCCAGCGCTTCGCTGAAGGACGGCTGGATTTTCACCGTGATGATGATCGTGGCTTTGATCAGAAGCGAGCCGATGAAAATAAGTTTGGCACGCTGCTGAATCAAGGCCAGGCCCTGGGTCATGACCGAAGGCTGGCGCAGCCATGTGGCAAGCCAGGCACCAAGGCAAAGGGCGTTGAGACGGAGAGGCGTCAGGACATGAATGGAGACCTTGCTGCTGCCATTCACTTCCATCCAGAAGTGAAGGCCGGTGGCGAGCAGGATAAGACAGACGCTGAGCTGCATCAAATGCCGAGCTGACAACCGATAGACAATCAGTGGCCAAAAGATATAGAACTGCTCCTCGACGGCCAGCGACCAGAAATGACCGATGTAAGGCACCGTCCAGGCGCCTTCACGCGCAATAAAAAAGTTGAACAGATAGGTCCAGGCCCAGGGTTGGGCTTCCCAAACCTTGCTATAAAAGGCCTGCGTGTCCTGGGGCAGAAGCCAAAGAACGAGCAGGACCAGGGCGAGCACAAGATAGTACAGGGGGAAAATTCGCAAAAAGCGCCGGATCAGAAAGTTGCGAAGATAGTGTGTGTCGGCTTTGGTATCCAGGAGAATGCCGGTGATGAGAAAGCCCGACAGCATAAAAAAGAGATCGATACCAAGAGTCCCATGACCGCTCACGCTTTGAATCACCCGTTCCAGAATATTATGGGGAGTAAAGCTCATAAAGAAGTGCACGCAAAGAACCATCAGGATCGCCAGGCCGCGGATACCATCCAGGGCTGGGATATGACCTTGTGCGGGACTTTTGGTAAGGGGAGCAGGCATCGGCAAAGCAAACCTCCATTGCCGATTTTACCTGAAAGGCTTAGGCATATTTTGCCGGTTTCATGGTTCCGACTGCAGGATTACGCCCGCCGACATCACCCGGCTTTTGACATCGCCCATGATCCGCAGGCTCAGGGCCTTGCTGCGAACCCATTGATCCGGCAACCAGTTGCGGGTGCAGGATTCAAAAATATAATCCTCGGGCTTGGCGCCTTTGATTTCGTTGGTTTTGCTGACAGTCGCTCGAATCCGATAGGTGCAGACCGTATCGTCGTAACTTAATTCAACCGAGCCGAGTGCTTTATCCGTCTCACCGCTGCCGGGCCCGGAGCTGGAGCCCCCAGGATTGAAGTTGGTTATATATTTAGGAATTTTCAGCGGCATCCAAAGGTTCCAGGTTTTGCGGTCCATGCCCGACCAATCGCCAGCCACACCCGTCGAGGCATAAAGGGCCAGTCCTGGGCCCAGGCGCTGCTCAATGGCTTTGATGGAACCCGGATTCACCGTTGTGCTCATGGTCACACGGCCTTGCGGCAGCGTGACGTCCATCTGCAGTTCCAGATTATTTTGCAAGCTGCGATCGCTGCTAAAGACAAAGTGATAAGGACTGCCTGATGCGGCGATGGTCACGTTACTGAGTGCCACGGTATTATCCAGCGTGTTCATGACGACCAGATTTTTATCGGCATTCATCCAGTCCGCCTCTGGTATGTTCCCGACCCGGCAGCCGACCGTCATGGGTGGGGGCGGATTGGCCCCTGGCTTGCTTTCGTCGGAATCACAATAGAGATAGGCTCCCCCGATAATCGCGGGCTCAATGGCCTTTTCTTCTTCCAGGGGATCGTCGGGAGGAATCATGGCTTCTTCGTCAGCGGGAACAGGAATGGCATCACTCCCCAGCGGCTGCGCGGTGGCATTGCTGCTCTTCCCTTTGCTGGGATTAAACGGCTCAAATTTATCGCCTGGTTTGCAGCTCAATAAAGTCGCTGCACATACCAGAAGGCATGTTTGCCGCATAATGACTCCTCTTACGGTTCCCTACTATGATAAGATCGGTCGCCTTGGGAGTTTCCTTGATAACTCGCTATTTATTGAGTTATTTCAGGTTGTTGCGGTGGTATATTAGGTGGTATTGATGGGACTAAACTCTGGGAAAGCATGCCCAGGAGGTCAAAGACCGATCCACTTTGCCGTTTGATCATCTGGTCCAGGCTCTGCTCCACGATACGGATGAGCATCCCCAGCAGGGCCACCTTCTGCCGTTCAATGCCATGTTCCTGCAGTTCCTGCGGTTCCAGACTTTCGAGTAGAGAATGCGAGGTCCGAATGCGAGCCATCATTTTGCGTTCGCGCCGTCTGAGAGTGTCCAGAATGGTGGCGCCCAGATCTTCGCGAGGCTTATACAGTCGTGTGCCGCGTTCGCTTTTGCCAGCATCCTCGATGACGGCAAAGTCCTGCAGCTCTTTGAGGGAAATACTCACCAGGGCCTTGGAAATACGAAGGCGCCGCATGAGTTCGGCTGCATCGAGTGGGGATTGGGATAAATAGATATGGCACCAGATCTGGCCATGAACTTTTT
>NZ_DASQYZ010000413.1:0-1625 GCF_035638955.1 Oligoflexus sp.
CAGACAGGTGAAGTATCTCAATAACCTTATTGAGCAGGATCACAGGCGGGTGAGGCAAAGGACGAGGCCGATGCTGGGCTTTAAAACATTCATGTCGGCCGCAAAAATCATTGCCGGAATCGAGATGATGGCCATGATCAAAAAAGGTCAGATCGATATTCAGGGCTCCACTTCATTCGAGCAGTTTTACGCCCTCGCAGGATAACTGCGTCCGGGGAATGATCCCTTCAGAAACTCACTTCGACCTTGGAAATGTTTGCGACAGAGCCTTCGCCTGAGACCCTGCCCGGTAAGATTATTCCGAAACTTGGTGGCCTTTTCAAAAACCTCTGAGCTGCTTTAGGGCCACAACCCGCCCGGCCACAACCCTGGTCAAGCTGAGGCTTACGAACTCCTGTAAGGCTTGAGGAGTGACTGTTGTTGCGGAAGTTGTGATGACTGAGTTGAAGAGGAAAGAAGACATGTTCATGAAGAAACAAAGAGTCCTGCCTCCTAGTTTAGCCGCCATCCAGATCGTAAATGCCTGTGATCAAAAGGCTCAAAAAAATCACCTTGATGTTGTTGCTGGGCGCCTCGTCGCGAAACAGGATGTTGGCCCAGGAAAAGTATCCACTGTCAGTCGGAGCCGGTGTACAGGAGCCATTATCTCCTGCGATTCGGACCTGACAGCGAGTCTTAGGTGGCGGTGAGTATTTGCACACTGGCCATGTAATCGAAAGCCCTTTCAAAAGTCGCGTTGCACAGCCCAACTGAAATGCCCTAAATTGGGCCGATTTCTCTACAACGATTGGATTTTGCAAAACGCGAAAAATGATTTGGAAAAGTATCCTTGTTGCTTGTCTAACTGATGGAGTGAACAGTATGAAAAGATTTGAGATTGGTGTTCTGTCCTGGCTTTTGGTTGGCGGTATCCTGGGATGCGAGTCGCGTAGCAGCGATTCAAATCTGGCGGATTCCGGCCGTGGCCCCCGGATCTTCCATGTCGACAGTGTAGCAGGATCGGATGTGTCTCCCGGGACGTCGCCTGAAACGCCCTGGCAGTCACTGAATAAAATCAACGCCATGAAGCTTCTGCCTGGTGATGTGGTCCGGCTTAAACGCGGTTCGGCCTGGGATATAGGACTGGTTGTGAAGGATTCGGGCACCCCTGAAGCTCCCATTACCATCGAAGCTTATGGTGATGAAAATAAGCCTGTGCAGGAGATGAAGTCTCCTGTTATTGAGAACTCTGGCGCAGGACGCTGGGGGGCCGCAGTCGAACTGAAGGGCAGTTACATTATTGTTGAGGGTCTTTTGCTCCGCAATGCCAATGCTCGTGGTGTCATGATTAACGAGGGTGCGGATCATAATATCATCCGCCACAACGAGATCACCAATGTCGGCATCGGGGTTCAAGTCTTCGGCAAATTCAACCTCGTTACGAGAAACTTCGTCCACGACCTCCATATGATTGTGAACGACCAAAGGGATCCAAATAAGCCCAGGAGTGGAGCCAATGATTTTGGTGCCAACTGCTTCTGGCTCGAGAACACTGACAATGAACTATCATACAATCGTGGAGAAAACTGTGTCGCGCCAAGTTTTGACTATGGCAGGGATGGCGGTTTCGTGGAACTCTTCGGCGT
>NZ_DASQYZ010000414.1:0-4943 GCF_035638955.1 Oligoflexus sp.
AGTCTTGTATCAAATCTATTCTTGGCTTTGAACCTTTTTTACTATCTGGATGAATGCGTTCTGATAGGAAGGTCAACGACTCTCAAAGATCTGTTCGCAGAATGAGGAATGCTAAACGCGTAACCCAGCGCCAAGCATAAACCCCCACTCAATCCCACATAAGATTCGATTGGTTGGCTCTGAAATTTATCGTCGGCTATTGCGAGCACGGCAGAGAATTGGAAGGAAAAACAGTCACCATTTTTTGCCGACAATATCCTCAGCGATGCCGAGGACATCCGGCTTCCTGCAGAGACGGTAGCTCAACTGGCTATATTCGGTGTAGACAATACGTGCAAAATCCCGGCATTGGTTACGGATTAACCATCTCACGACTGAAAGCGTAACCAGGAGGATCTTGTCGACATCTGACAGGCTGCTCACGCTCTGCATAACTTTTTTTACGAGCAAGAGGCGGGTACACAAAGGAATTGTCTTGTCGTTGATCCTTTCCAGGTATGTAGCACATCGATAATACACTGGTAGAGGACGAAAATTCATATTTCTTGACTGCTTCAGAGATTTCAGCTTAGGAAAACCATTCAACCACTTGACCGTTGAAACGGACCTGATCCAGAAAAAGCTCTCCAGCACGTAACTTGGCTGATAAAAATCACTTCGAGGATAAATCTTATCCATCAGGACGCTAATGTCACCAGTTTTGTGAACCTGCCTGCACCACTGCTCCCACTCAACCTCCAGAAACCACTTCTTATTGTTGCTCCATTCCTCGGCGAGCTCAGCACCCAGACTGTCTGCATGATCCCACTGATGGCTTAATCGCAAAGCTCGAAGTTTCATGATCTTGGCAGCCGGCTGCAAGCTGGGGTCCAACGAGGAGCGAAGCGCAGTGTCTAAATATTCAATAGCGAGCGCAGCCTCGCCGAGGCGAAGACTCATCCTCGACAAGGAAAAATATTGGAAGGCCTTGCCTCCGGGCAGATGTATACCTGAATCGCTTTCTACTAACTGTTGCTCGACACAGGCTAAAAAAGGCTCACCTTGGCTAAGGTGCAACTGCGCTCTCAAAACATGCAGTTCACCCAGCAGCACTGCGGCTTCAGACACTTTGGGTTGAATTTTCTGCAAAGCAATAAGAGCATCCGCAAGCTCAAATAGGTCTTTGACTTGGATGTCCGATAGCCCCCCTTCCCTAACATAAGTATGCAACGTGGTCAGCACATACAAAAGACGATCAGGCTTTTGATCATCGCTTTGGGATATCTGGGCAAAAAGGAAGGGATAACGATCTTCCGCTGCAGGGTGAGGGGAAAGCTCCTCTCTAATGCGAGCTTTTATGGAATCAATGTTCTCTCTATTCCAAATCTTAATCGAACTGGCTTTCATAATGGCCTTCCACCTTAGGGCAAAGGTCAAATACCATTATATGCCGTCATTTGGTCATATTCAAGTCTCCGGGGATAAATTCAAACCCTGAAGGGCTGCTGCAACTTATTATCTCCTGACAAAAACCGATTGTTCATCATAAGTACCAATCACGATATCAAAGAAAAAAGGGACACGTCCTGGGCTCTCTTCCTTGAGCATGTCAACTTCTCTCAAAACCTTGCTGCCCATACTTACAATGCGGGCGAGTTCCTCAGCTGTGACAGACTCAGATACGTGGCCAATGAGCGCAAATTTCGGGTCCATATCTCGTGAAAAATGCATGACGTCCTGGTTAACCTGGTGCATCAGATCAGCTAAATCGGGGCTGTATGGCTGCACCTTTAAGCTGGCGCCATTCTCATGTGCCTGCAGAAGTCCGGCTTCTATCATTTCATCAAGCGAGCGCAGGCCTAGTTCTCCGGTCAAACGCCTCACAACATCACGATGCAGCCCGCGCGCTGATAAAGCCAATTGTATGATGAGATTATGTGGATTCAAACGTTTGAATTTTCTTAGCAATGTGGAGAAATCACCATTCATGGGCTTTGCTTGACTTAACCTTTCCACGATGCTGAGAATCAAAGGGAAGTGGCTTCGAATGAAATCCAATTGTTCAGCAGCGGGCATAATCCGCTCAATGAGCTTGACTATAGTTTCATCCTTCACTTCATTGACTTCAGACTGAACAATCCGCCTGTGAGTTGCATAAGGCACGTCGCTTTGCACAGCCAAATCCATGACATTCACTTCAGGAAATCGCTCAAAGTATTTACCCAATGCGTTTTGAAGGGCCTCAAGCTTTGAAGTCCTCGCTTCCATTATGGTGACCTCTCGAAAGTATATGGATTGTCAACTTCGTCCGCAGAATTTCATACATCACCAAACCGAGGCCCTGTGGGATCGTAGGGTATTACGATTTCCACCTTCGCCCCAGGAATTTCCAATCAGTCATCTGAATTTTAAACCATGCAGAGTAAAGGGATCTACAAGATGATCTCCCAAAGAAGATCATCATGCTGATAATATTGGATATAAGGGGCTGGCGTTCGGAGCTGGGTTCACTTTGGGAAACCGAGTTAGTAGGGCATACCTCCCGCGTTAAGGTTGTTGCAGAACGCCTTGCTTGCCAGATCGTGTTTACAGTGCCTCTGGTTGCCAGCCAAACCCCACAGAAAGGGCTGCATACCAGAGATTGGGCGCGGGAAGCAACTGAAGCAGCGGCAGGTTGTCGGATGAAACTCCGTATTCTCGGGCGATGTCCCACGTGGCATTTGCGCAATTCAAGCCGCTTACCTTGTATCCACGAGTGCGCACGACACCATTCGCAAACGTTGCCGCTTGCAACGGGTATGACCTACCCACTGCAAACCATTCACCCGCCACGTAACCTCGATTCCTCATTTCCTGAAGCATCTCATAGTAGTCCAGATTGCAGCGTTGCCAGTAACCAATATCAGCCTGCGCTGCAACCACGGCCCGGCCTCCTGGGTTTTCAACAGCTCCTACACAATAGCGACTTGGAAATCTATCGGTCTGATATCCCCAACCTACATGACCAAGGTAGAATGCTCCGCTCGGTCTTGCAAACACTAGCATCTCACCAGGCAGACCATGAGTTGTCTCCGCATAGGACACGGGCATGCTTGAACTCACTGCGGTCACAGTAATGGCTATGGATCCAGCAAGGGTTGGAAGTCGACGAAAATTCAACATGTTCACGACACACTCCTTCAAATGTAAGGTGCATTTTGAAATTATTTTCCATCGAGATGGACTGTGAAATCTACTGCTTCACAACTCTTGCAGCAGGTCTCGGATTTTTTCAAGTGATTAAAGCTTCACCAATGACAACAAGCTGAGTGATGGAAGTGTGAATATAAGCGTTCGGAAATCACCAAGCATACTTCCAATAACAGAAAATGCACGTACTGAGCTTTACTGGTTTACACAGTGGTTATAGCGAAATATCTTCAGTCGATATTCGCTGAAACCATTAATTTGCGTCGAGATTTGCTTTGCACACATCGCGAGCACCTTTTATTCAAATTGGTCTAAGTTTTTACTTCGTCTTAAAACAAAATATGCTACATCCGTTTTAACTACTGCAGTACAGGCTTTCGTATGAGATGCGAAACAAACATTTTAAGAGGCTATCAAACCTCCTCAGATCATGAAGGGTCCGTCTTATGGCTCGCAAAATAAGTTGTCGTGTTATCGCAAGTTTAACCTTAGGTTTCCTGGTGTGGTCATCTTCGCTTTTTGCCGGTGAGAGGCCGACGGAGATTAATGCGTTAGATTATCCTTTTGATTCAGAAAGCTTTATCCCACTCAAGCTGACCACGGATCCCTACTTCCTGAAGGGCATAAAAGCCGGTCGATCCAATGGCCTCAAACATTCCGCATTGCTCATCTGTGGAGGCGAGAGCCTTGCCCTTGGCACCGATTTAGAATGGGCTAAACCTGAAGAAAACCCCTATCTTTTTGGGTATTTCCTTGGTTACTTGCAGGCCTTTGAAGCAGCCAGGACCAAGACGTTCGTGGATTGCTCGGCTCAGTCGGGCTCAGATCTGGCGACTGGCCTGGTTAGCGCTTATGAAAAACTGCATGAGGCGATTCAAAACGCAATTGACGCCTTGTCTGCTCAGTGTCGCATCGCAGGGCTGCAGTCTATTGCAGACGACCAGAGAGCCTGTCAATTGCAAGACCTGGTTCCATTGGACTTCGATCGTCGCTATTGGGCAACGGTCATTCTTGTCCATGGCTCCTATACGTTGGCAGGTTTGGAGCAGGCTCGGCAGAATATTCATGCAGCTGCAGTAGAGAAAGTAAAGACTCGGAATGCGGCTCTTGCTGCCGAGATCAGTAAGCTCCTGAACAAGGATAAGATCAGCGCAGCTGATCTGATATTGGTGCAAGGCTATGTCAATCAAATACAACCCTTGGAAGCTTTGCAAACCCTCCCGGACTTTAGTTTTTAACTAGGAGATCTCCATGCATTCTAAGTCGATTCTATTTTGCTTTCTATTTTTAACAAACGTGGCTTCGGCACAAGATGGTCTGCTTGATATTACAAAGCTGATTCCTCCTGAATACTACAGTCTGCCAACGACTGACTTCGGGACGCTTTTCAGCGAGCTAAAAGGCACTCCCAAGGCAACTGCGGACGCTCAATGCCGCGGAGGCTATCGGATTGGAAACCAAGTTGGACTTTCCTTGGTTACTAAACTTAATCCGAGCTGTGACGAGCTGCTTCTGCCCTTGAACAGCAACGAGGACAGCGAATGGGCCGTCCCGCAGATCAGCTTTCAAGAAACTGAAAAGCCAGCTGTGCTTTGTCATTACTACGGGTATGCGGAAGCTTTTGAGAAAACCGTGCTCAATACGGCACTTAATTGTGCCAAGATTTTTAACGATAGCCTGACATTGACTTTACAGATTGAATACAACCGCTGTTATGTGAGTACGGCACAGTCGGTAACCCAGCTCCATCTTTCCTTTGCAGGGGGCAGCGGCTT
>NZ_DASQYZ010000415.1:0-14863 GCF_035638955.1 Oligoflexus sp.
GGAACGACCAGAACCTGCTCCCAGTGTGATCGCAAGCTGAAGGACGGACTGAAACCAGAGATAAGGAAATTTTCATGCCCCGAATGCGGGTTTGAATTTCCGAGGGACCAACAAGCCTGTCTTAATTTACTGAAAAGATACGAACCAGCGGTGTGGCTCCGCCTTCCCGAGTTATACTCGGGTCGTAGCAGACGGTTGGCCCTCGGGCCATTCTCCTGCCAACTTCAAGAGTCCTGGAAGGATCTTCCAGGACTCATCGCATCTTAACTACAGGATGCTCGGGAATTTATTCCCGAGAGGATGTCACTTCGCTTTCAGCAGAGGCTCCTGGGCGTCCGCTTTTTGTTTCTGGGCAATCCAGTGTTCTATGGCATCGGACACATCACTGATGGCCGATGCCGAGGATTGGGTCAACCATTCCGGTAGGGACACTTTGATGAAATCCTCGGGATGTCCTCCCAGATTTCTGGCCGTCCCGGTGAGGGTAGTAAAGCGGCTCACGACCGTCGAATTTACCTCCGGATCGTCCGTAGGAGCCGGGGCGGGCGTTACATTTTCCATGGGTCTCAGGCCTGGGCGCGTGTCCAGTTCCAACTCCTCCACTTCGGAAAGTCCCGAGAGGGAGTAATTGCGTCGGTACATGTCCCGTACGGCGCGAGTCCGTAAAAATTGAACCTTATCGCGTGTCAGCCTGGTCGCGACCTTATATTTACCGTTGTGGTTGGGCAGCATCTCATCCGCACCAAGGATTCCATAGCCCACCCAATGGATTTCCCGGCCGCGAATGCAGACCTTTTCCTCGACGGCAAGGGCCATATCGCCGTCTTGAATACAGAACATGGTTCTCTCTTCGTCGGTCAGCGGTCGCCAGCGCATCCCGGACACTTTTTCAACGTCCCTATTGACGACATGCGTCCAGGCTTCCGCTAAAGCGTAGGGTCGATGGCCCATCCACACGACATATCCTGGTGGCAGCCCGTTAGCGATCGTCGGCATGACGCAAGCAATTTTTTGTTCCAGCGTGAGCGGTTTACTTGAATCGCCATTCCAGCCGAAGGTGCGATCATCCAATTTGAGATAATGGAGGCAGGCGCCGATATTCAGGCGCTCCTTCAAACCCGGGTCGGATAGGACGAGAGCATCAATCATCGCTCGTAATGCCCTCTCGGCCTCGGATGCGTTCTTGCCAAATTCCATTTGAGTGACTTTATGTTCATTCATGATGATTCCAATCAAGTTTTAACGTCAATTTTGATATGGGGGCGCTTCTTGAGTTCAGCGTACCCGGCGACAATCTCGCTCTTACTTTCCAAGGCGGCCTTCAGGGCACGCTTGTTCCAGGTGTAGCGCCGCTCGACAAAGGGCGGTCCTAATTTCAAAAAAGCTATCGCATTGGCGTCGCTGTTCACTTCCACGAAGTCATGGAACTGGAGGCTCATCTGGTAGAGATCACCCGACATACAAGGCTTGCCGTCATGACCGCTCGGGCCATCACCCTTCCAACTTGCGTCCGTGGCGAGCTGGTAAGCGACATACTCTCTTAAGTATTTGGATCTGTTTTCGTAAGCCTTGGCTTTTCTCTCGAACAGCTTCATGCGTGTTCGCAAGGTCTGAGCTTTTTCGTCACAGTAGTCCAGATACTCCACGATGTGGTCGATCTTGCTGCGAATCGCCGTGCCGAGTTCTTCCAAATCGATTTCACAGTGATCGATTTCGTCCTCGGCCCTTTTCATCAGTTCCAGGAGATCCGCCAGCGTTCTCTTTTTGGGCTTCGGTTCCTCGGGGTCTTCGTCATGAAAGTTCAGCTTTTCAGCTTTGTTGGACATCTGTTTTTTCCCTTGGTGTGTTTGCGATGCGTATCCGATCGCAAGGGTTTGCCGGTTAATGTCAAATTAACCAGTCTCCAGGCATGGCATATCCGTGCCCTGCTATATGGTGTCAAACGCTCGTTGAGATTTGATGATCGTCACACGTAATTGAGTCCGTAACGCGTCGTGTATGCTTAGTGAAGGGCTTCGCCTTTTACCAAGAATGGGTTGAGGCGAGGTCAAACAAAAATACCTTAATGATCAAAATTTGACCAGTTTTTATTGAGATTTTCTTGCAGATAAAATGTCGGAAACACCCGGATTGGGTGTTCTTTGTTAGAGGAGGGGAGCACCGGATGCCAGAGATGCAATCCTCAGAAAATTGGCAATGCGAAGTGGCTTATCTACGAAAAAAGTATTGGTCAGCTGTTCGGTTGCAGAACCGAAATCGTCCCCAAATCCTGATATGAAAATAATCGGTACGGCGCGATTGGGGCCCTGGTCCTGACGCACGAGCCTTGAAAACTCCAGGCCGTTCAAATCAGGCATCTGAATATCCGTACAGATCAAGGTGAAGGTGTGCTGCGAGCATAGCCGAAGCGCTTCGCGACCATCGTTGGCCCTGATGACCTCGCACTCCGCAAAACTCTGCCGAAGGTTGGCCTCCAGATATTCAAGAAACTCATCTTCATCATCGACGATCAGAATTTTCATGCGTGTCTCCTTAGACGGGCCTTCCCTCAAGGCAAACGATAGGCGGCCCCCGAAAACCTGTCAAGGGCTGCGGTGGGCTGGGCAATCTCTGTCAGGTTTTTAGACCCCTGTCGGCTAGAGTTCAGCACATAATCCATCTGAACTAGGGTGTACTTACATGATTTTACAGGAAACTTACGAACGGTAAGGCTGGTTTATTTCTTGAATACTCGCATCTTCTCCATAGGAGAATTGCAACATGAAGGATTGGAAACAGTTCAAGGGCGTTATTTTTGATCTGGATGGCACGCTCTACGAGTATCGCTGGCTCAAGTTGCAACTGATTCGGCACAACCTGCGCTTTTTATCCTTTCTGATGAAGCTTGAAAAGGGACGGGATGCTGTGCGTTGGGCCAGCTTTCCCGATCAGAATAGCCTTGTGGCTGAGTCCTCGCGTGTTTCGTCGCCACGGAACCCACAAGCTTTTCAGCAGTGGTATGAAAATACATTCTATCCCAGCTTCATTGGTCTTCTGCGGCCGCATATGAAAAGACCCGAAGCTGGCTCACTCCTGCGAACGCTCAAGGGTCATGGCATGAAGCTGGCCGTTTGCTCGGATTATGGCTTCGTCGGTGAACGTCTCGATGCTTTGAGCCTGGATCGACGGATTTTTGATGTCCTGATATCAGCCGAGGAAAACGGTCACCTCAAACCTCAGATCTTCACTTACTTGAAAATCCTCAATGAGCTGGACCTTGATGCCAATCAGGTCCTGATCGTCGGCGATCGTATGGATACCGATGGAATCGCCGCCAAGGAACTGGGCGCCGCATTTTATACCGTTCAAAGTAATGAAGACTGGGTACGGCTCTTCAAAATGTTGGAGTTATCTCGATGAGGCCTGAAGGCGCATGCCGAAACCGACCTGGGCCGCATGCTGGGTCTCGCGTTCATTGATTCGATCGAGGCCTTCCAGTTCGGCTGGGATGGCTAGATAAAACTTAGCCGGTCTTTTGCCAGGATTCCGCGACCAGGAAATAATGAATGGGCAAACGGATTTAAAAGACGACAGGCATCGATGCTGTCCCTGTTTTGAATTCTGCACTTAAATCCTGCTGACTCAGGATCTGGATGGTGCCGCCGATTTCCTGGCAAAGGTCACGAACAGCGTCCAGGCCGATGCCTCGTCCGGAAATCATGCCTGCTTCATCCTTGGCTGAAAGTCCCGATTCAAAGATCAGCTCAGCGACATCACGAATTCTCGGCTGATTCCTGGAAAGACCACGTTCGGCGGCTTTTTTCCAGATTTTCTGCAAATTCAGACCGCTTCCATCATCGCTGATCTGCGCGACCATCCAATTGCCTTCGGGATGGAAATCTATCTCGATGCACCCTTGCGCAGGTTTATGCAAAGCCTGCCGGACGCTCGGTTTTTCGAGCCCGTGATCGACAGCGTTGCGGAGAAGGTGATTTAATATGGAACGTAGACGGTGCAGCGTGTGGCTGCTCACGAGAATGCCTGGAGCATGCAGCGTTAATAATGGCTCGGTCTTGGATAGGTGCATAACCAGTTCCCGAGCCTGATGCTGAAGTGGGAACTGGGGATCCTCCAGGGCATCATATTTCATGGAGTTGATAATCCATTGCATGTCACGGGCCAGATGCCTGTGCTCGTCCTGATGGGATGTGTTGAGGACCTTAAGTTTTTCTTGCAAGGCCCCCAGGGGACCGGTGATTCTTTGCGTTTCCGCGGTGAAATATTTTTCCACCATCCCGCCATAGACACTGAGTTTGTGTTGGACTCCTCCGAGAAGCTCCTGGATCTCAGCCGCAGGTAAATCCGCAGACATGGAAATCACTTTATCCTCAAGGGCATGGGCAAGCTGTGAGATATCATTCATCCCAAAAGAGCGGCTATTGCCTTTGATGGTATGAAGCGCCCGCAGAATCTCGGTCTTTTTTCTGGTTAGCATGGCCATGTCGGACCGAATTTTCCCCATGCATTGTGTTTCATCCTGCAGATACTGCCGAATCTTGCTCACCCCATGCCGCGCCACGACCATGATGAACTTGGCTTCGTCGGCTCGCTCCTGATGCTCTTTTTCCAGTCTTCGAATGTAGGTGACATCTCGCGCCAGGAGCAGAATGGCCTCGACCTGCTGACCGTTGAGAAAGGGCGACCAATTCAACTCGATAACATGGTCTCCATGGTAGTAAAAACGGGGGAGATGATCCTTGTTGAATTGAAAATTGGTCTGATCTTCGCCTATGACCAGCTCAAAGATGCTTTGCATCATGCTTCGCTGTTCAGTCTGGGGCTGCAAATCCAGAAGGTCCCAGATGTACTGACCCTTCAGATCATCTCGCGCAAAAATATCAAGGGAACTGCGTGAAAAATCTCCGGCGATCAACCCGTGCGCTTCAATACGCAGGAGGCCCACTGTAATGTTATTCAGAATGGAGCGGGCGAAGCGGGTTCTTTCCTCGACCTTGTGATCGAGATCCTGATTGATGATCCTGAGCTCATCAGCCATGCCCTCAATTTTTCGTTTGGAGGCATCCTCTTCACTCTTCACACGCCGCCCGAGCGATACGGACAGTAGCAGAATCTCACAGGTGCCGCCGAGTAGGGCTGCATAAGGGAAGACATCTGATATGGAAAGAATACCTTCAATGACCATGTTCGAATACGTATTGCCAACTATGAGGTTGGTGAAGGCCAGCAGAAAGTAATAGGCCGGAGGGTAGCGTCGCATGGCGACGCGAACGGCTAGGTAGCCATGGGATTGTCTACTGTGAAATGCACCCAGATGGGGCTCTGGGTTCGCCGCATGAAACGGGCGTCGAACTCCCGGCCGTCTCGATCCATGGCGCGGGCAATGTCCACGAGTGGTGTGCTCTCAGGAATCTCAAGAATAAGCGGGTGCTGAATATCCAGGCGGACCATATTCTGGTCGATGCGGTAAGTATGATCGGGGCCTGCGGCCTGGGCTGCTCGAGCCAGGAATACGAGTACAAACACGAGCAGCTGCCAAAGCTACCCTGCTTTTTTTCGTATTCCTACAGCCCTAATTGTCTGCACCCTGAGCGCCTTCCTGTTCTAATAGGGAGTTTTCGGCTCTTATTATAATATATGAAATGCTGGATTTATACGTAAGCGAATGCCTTGAAAGGAAGTGTCTAAAGAACTTCCGTCGGCTTTGCAAACGCCTGACAATTATAATGATCTTCGCTTGTCAGATAGATGCGCTCTTCGGTATGAGTCCTTGTCAGCGAATGACTTCGAACAAAGCCAATAAAACTTCGAGCCAGGTCTCCTGTTATAAAGAGATGTGAAGAGCTCGTGCCGAACCCCTGCGTTCGAACAACCTTCTCGACCCCATAGGGAGCACATATCATGAACTTAAATCAGATATCTTTCCTTGTCGTCGGAGCTTTGGCTATTTCTCATTGCTAGAGCGAGTCCCCTTCATCAGGCACGAAAGGCTTTGTGTCGAGTTACGATGACCTGTGGTGGAACGTCAGATAAGTGTATGCTGGGAGACGGAAAGCGCATCGTCCATCCACGACCCAGCGGATGGCATGCGACTCGTCCAGGAAGTCGTTACGTCTCAGTATGGACGCGTGGGTATTCATTTTACAGGATGGAATCTTTGCAGCAGGGGCGACGCAGATCTTCGTGTCTGGTTCAATGATAGCGCATGGCCGCAGACACGCGCCTATGGACGAGCCATTCAAGGCGTGGCTTACGGCGTGCAATTAACCTTTTGCTTCCAATTCGCGGATGGCGGGAGAAACGCAAGATGCCCAGGAGCGCAAGGGAAGTTGATCAACACCTTACCCTGAAAGCAGAAAAGCTAAGAGGGTCAAACCAGCGTTGACAGGCCTGCGAGACGGGTCTCGTTCGCGGGACGTTGACGGTGTCACTGCCGTCCGTTTGAGCAGTTGCTGCGGACAAGCATTAATATTTCACTTCTTTTTTCTGCCGCACAATTTCCCGAAATTGCCCAACTCTGCTTTTTGCGCTATCCGGTGCGTACCACTCCAGACTGCCGACAAGGGAAATGCCAATGTTATGTTCATCCGGGATCCGGCTTAGCCGGAATGCGAGGGCTATTGCTTTCGCTGCCTCAACGTTGTTTGTGACTGAGGCGATGTGCGACTTGGTAACACGAGAAAAGCGAAGCAGGTTGCGCATTTTCCGTGCAGCTTGAATGAAAATTTCCTATCGCATTGAAACAGTTTTCCTAGTAAGAATCGTCGACGAACTTAATTTGCGCAAAAAACAAAAAAACAAAACGGGGAATCCATGAAGAAAATCTTCGCGATTTTTTTTGCCCAGGCTATTGCCACTGGCCTCACAGGATGCAGTCAAAAGCCAGCAGAAACCGCGTCACTGAAAACATTGACGTTCGACCCACAACTGAAAGAACGCGTCGCTTTAAAAGAATGCACCGATGCAACGGCCTGCGAACAGAATGAATACGTCTTTGTTCATACGCCTGATGGCAAGGTCTTTGATAAAGCGTACAGAGAAGACGGCTTCATTAGCATCCAGGGCCATCGGGTTCTCTGGAACGCTCGCGCGGCGACCGTCCCAATTGGAACGATCGGTGATAACGGGGTTACGGCTCTGTGCAGCCAGGAATTTGAGGAAACCTGCGATCTCGAACTCTCTATCAAATATCCCAATGACCCTAGCGAGGGCCACGAGCCCTTCCATCTGGTGACCTTCCGTCTTCAGGCTCAGGGTGAGTCTCTGCGCATTGGCGAATCGTCCAGCCACCACAAATCATTGCTCGAGTATGTGGTCCAGGCGCCCAACCAGGAAAATGCTGGCACCTGTAATCTCATGGCGGCGACCGGGGCGATGGAGGTTCTTTTGAATCAATGGAAGGATAAGACTGGTCACACTGTCGACACCGCCATTGATGGTTCATCCGATCTTTCTGAGCCCTACACGATCAATATCTCCTCGGCCTATGGCTATGGTTTGACACTGACGCCTATCCTCGCCTTCAACGCTATTGACAACAAGGCGGTATTGAGCCGGGATTTTCCCTTCGTCAACAGCTTTGACGGCGAAGATGCTTTAACCAATTGGGACCGCGAGACACCTGATGTTTCCACGGTTTTGGTTCCCAAGGTCAAAACCGAGGTTCTCTATGGCGAAACCACTTTAAATGACAGCAGCAAGTGGGACCTCGCGCTTATGAATGAACGCCATATCGAAATCGTGAAGGGGGAATTGCGGAAGAATCGCCCCGTTCTCGTGACCTATAATCACAATGATTTCTGGCATGTCGTCGTCGTTGTCGGCTACGATGACGAGTTGTCGGAGAACTGCCAAATGGTCAGGAATTACTACAATAATCCCAACGCTCGTTATGCAGAGAAATTCAAAGCAGCCTTTGATCGAGACGGCAAAAAATGTCGGGCAAGCGGTGTCTTCTACGTCCGGGATTCCCTGGGACCTCAGGCTCGCGCTCCTAAATACAGCGTTCGTTCCTATGATTGGCTCAAGTATCTCGGCAATCACATTATTTCCGTTCACCCCTAGCCCAAACATAGGCACAGGATTCAATGGAGCTGTTGGGCCGAAGCCCAACAGCTGATGCGGTCATTCAATGGCTACGGGCTGCAAAATCGCAAGCCTGCAGAGACCCCGTTCCAACCGAGCTTACCACCCAATGATCGAGGGCGGTCACGCTGCTTTGCTCGGAGCGGAATGCATAGTCTTTGGCCAACTGCACTTCAGAGCCTCCTGCTGGTGCGACGAAGACATCATAGCGATGCTCCTTGACATCCACGACCGCTCGAACGCGATAACGGGTATTCGGTTTGTAGGCGAAAGCTGTTAGGGCCTGGTAGTCGGTGCCGTTGCGGACATCGATCATATTCGCTGGATTGAAACGAACAATCGCGCCAAGGCCCGTCCAGCTGCTCGCAGCGCCCTGGGAAAGGGCGACTGCTGCATCAATACCAGCTGCACTCGGAGTGACATCCCATTGCGCTGTCAAGATCCCTGCCCGGCTGGAAAATTCGCCATGGAGCCAGCCTTGCTCCGAAGCCTGGCTAGCGGAAACACACTTGGATGCTCCGTCCGTGGGAGGAACAGGGGCAGCGAGACCATATTCATAGGCGCCGATATCAGGGGCACCTACAGCCGGTCGGGCGTCGCCCGATACCGCTGCGCGATGCGGGGGATGAAATGCAGGCAAATGAAGAGCAGACGATAGTTCGTAACCTTCGGATCCTTTTGGACTGGGATTGCCGGCATTGACGAGTAAACTTCCTGCCAATGGTTTGAAGTCAAGATTTGCCAAATTTGCGATGCCAGCGTCACCCGATTGGGTACCGGTCCAGGTACTCGGCACATTTTTAGACCCAGTGCCGAGAAAGTTGTTGCTGCCGCTTATGATCGCTCTCCCAGTCGCCCATTCGCCTTCGCTGGTCCACACATTCACCCCGCCTCCAGTCCTGCTGAGGAAGAGGTTATTGTGCATCTCAACGCTTTCCACCCCAAAATGGTGAAAAAACACCGGGGCGCTGGCCGAATCCATCACCATCGTATTGTTGACGAAGCGGTAGCGGCCCCAGGTTTGACCCGTGCCATCGCCACCGATGCGAATCGAGCGAAAGCCGGCATTTTTACCATTGCGCACGATCACATTGCCAACGACATCGGAATCTTCCCGGGCTTTTTTCTCGCCGTAATCGGCTGATTCGGGGTCGGGGCCGATCAGTTCAAGATCATGATAGTAGCTGCCCTCAATCCAATTGTAGTAGATCTCATTACGCTCAGCACGAGTTTTGACGCTATTGCCACCTCGCGCATCATGGACATAGGAATTCTGCATGCGGAAGACGGATCCCGGATAGGCGCTTTCATCCGTCGCCATATAAATCTGATGATTCTGCGTTCCCTGACCGCTGCCATAAACCTCGACTCTGTCGAGCGTGAGAGAACCAGAGTCCGTATCCGCCCCAAGAATACCGTGCTTTTTGCAGTCGTGCACGACAGTGTCACGAATCGTGATGTCATGGGCATGATGGAAGATGCAGCGGAATGAGGCTTCTTTGACTTCGAAATTTTCAAAGACATAATGGTTACCATTGAATTCGATAGTGTTGGTACCACCGGCGATAATCGGCTTTCCACCCCTCACGCTAATCCCGCGAATCGTGATTTTAGCCTCAGCTGTTCCTGCACGGGTCAGGCGAATATTTCCAGGGTAAGTATGTCCACCATAAACTTCGACGACGTCACCGGGCTTCAACTTATCGGCGACATCCTGCAGGGCACTATAAGCTTGATTGGGACCGACCTTATAAGTCGACCCCGAGATTGATTTGACCTGTGAGTCTTCCTCATGATCTGAACTTCGACATCCAACCGCTCCCAGATGAAGAGCAATGACACCAACACAGAGCAACAGTTTCATATTTCCTCCATATCCATTGACAGGCCTCATTTGGACTATGCTTTGTCTTTCCGACAAACACACAGGCCAGTGCCGGTCATAACATAAGTTTTTCTCGATTCAACTGAAAGATCGGTTCAATGATGTTTTTTTGAAATCACTGTCAGCACTTGCAGCCAGAAAAAAATATTTGCTGTTGCCATGCTGCGACGCAATCCCAGTCCTGCCCCAAAATCCAGTCGGCGTTTTTTCCACAAGCATGTATAGTGCTCGCCTTGGATATGAGGAAACCTGAGCAGGACACCGCTATGGCTGGAAAGATGAAAGTTACCATCCTCTCACTGGATGATGCGATTGCTTCGAGTGTTGCCGGGCCCGCTGATATTTTCGGGCAGGTTGGCATTGCCTGGAATGATATGCAAGGGCTGAATCGTGATCCCAGATTTGATGTTGAAGTTGTAACCGCCGACGGCAGGCCCTCGGTATTGAGCAGCAACGTGCTGATTCAACCCCATGGGTCATTGCAGTCGGTTCACAAGACCGATATCATCGTCATCTCATCCGGTATTACCGATGACTTTCAAACGTTCCACAGTACAGTAATTCCATGGCTCAGGAAACATTATGCCGAAGGCGTCGCGCTTGCTGCCATTTGCACGGGATCATTCCTTCTGGCTGCAACTCAGCTGCTCTCAGGTCGGCAGGCGACCACTCATTGGGGATATGCGGGCGAATTCAAGAAGCGTTATCCCGATGTTGATTTACAGCCTAAGCGCCTTGTCACGGACGATAGAAACCTGCTCTGCTCAGGCGGCGCCAATGCATACGCTGATCTGTGCCTCTATCTGGTCGAGAAATACTGCGGGCATGACATAGCCAAGCAGTTGGCCAAGGCCCTCGTTTTAGAACAAAACCGGGTATCGCAGATGCCCTTCACCACCTTTGCTTTTCAAAAAGGTCATGGCGATGGGTCGATTCTTTTGGCCCAAAATTACCTGGAAGAAAACTATCTGCAGCCGATTAACATGACGACTCTAGCTCGGATCGCTCGACTCAGCGAGCGCACCCTGACAAGGCGTTTTAAGCAGTCCACTGGGGATACGCCACTGGCTTATCTTCATCGTGTTCGGGTGGAATCCGCGAAACGGGAGCTGTTGAACTTTAACATTAGCATCGAAGAGGCGGGCTCAAGGGCCGGTTTCGCCGATTTGGGCCGCTTTCGAGCCGTGTTTCGAACCTATATGGGAATGACTCCCAGTGTGTATCGCCGAAAATACTTATAGGCATGAGGCCATCACAGAACACGGAAGTCGTCGCTCTTAGGTAGAGCATCCAAAGCTGCCAGGAGGTCAGTGGGTGGTGCTGTCAGTTTTCGAAGGCCAAGGTCGAGCCAGGCGCACGTGCTATTCACTCGAGCCACCAGTTTATCCTGGTTCACGAAAAATTCATTTCTCATGCAAAAACGCCCACCATTGGCTGAAAGCCCAGCAACGGCGAGTGTCACTCGCAATTCATCCAAAAGATGGACCTCTTTGTAGTATTCCACTTCATCTTTGAAAACGACCGGTCCCAGTTTGAGACGCTCAAACTCGACCATGGGAAAATTATTTTCGGAAAAGAACATCATTCGCACATCGGCCGATTTATCGAGGTAGGCCGTGTTTCTCATGTGAGAATTGAAGTCCATATCGCTCCAGCCCGCAAACAGAATTTTTTCAAACATGCATGGTATCCTTGTGCTCGTGAGTCAGAAATTCCTTTGCATCCTAACTGGATGGAGTCTCCAGCAAAAGAGCATTTCGGGCCAAACTTGGATCAATTCCGGCCAACCATACTTCCCACAAACAAAAAAAGGGCTTCACGCCCTTTTTTTATTGGTACCTCAGGTTTAGAACTCACTCGAAGAATTTATCCTGTCCTTCGTAAAACGGATTTCCAGCTTTGTATCGATCAACGCTGCTTCAATCGACGCCTCATCGACATCACCCGGTAGCTTGATACTACAAAAAAATGAGGATGGCTTTCGGCCCTTCAAGCAAAATTGCGGCCGTTTGTCCGCAATCAGGGCGAGCTGATGATCTTCGATCCAAAGATCAAGGCTGTCGTCATCGAATTGATCGAATTCGAGAGAAACCATGAAATGATTTGAATCTTCGCGAACAGATAACTTACCTAAATGTGAAGTCTGCGAGAGACAGCCTTCGTGCTTGAAAATCGTGCTTGAATGGTTACGGCCATCAAACAATTGAGATGAAAGTCCACTGAGATTCTGATGAGATGAGTCGTGTGTTATTGGGCGAAGCATAATCATTCCCCTGTTGCAAGAAATCCTTGCAGCGAACTGAATGTGAAACTTGCTAGCTCGATCCGCTTCTACATACTGACTTCATAAATTTAGCATAGGGTTGTGCGCGTGAGATAGGTGAAGGAAAAAGGATACAGGAAGAGATTTCACGTGAGTTGGATCCAAGCGAAAACTGAAGCTTATAGTTTTAAATATCTCGTCACGATAGGCGTTGGGTGCGCACGTGACCATCCCGGGGTGTAAGGCTGGCGTAAAGCATTTTAATTTAAAAGGGTTTTATTCTTTTTTGCCAAATAAGGCTGAAGGTCTTTCCACGGGCAAGTTTGTTTCGGCCACCACCATTTTGATCATCGAAACGGCAATGAGGCGTTCTTAGATGAAGAGGGAGAGTAATTGAATACTCAAGCTTATTCGAAGGCCAGTGGAAGACATTCCCATTTTCATAAATTGTAATATTTCGATTTGGGAATAGTGCCGATATTACCCCTACAGGACGGGGGATCTTATGCGATTCTTGCTTCTCATAATGCTTATGGCTTGTGGCTCCGATTCCAGCGACTCTATTCAAGAGACCCCTGCTATATCCAGCTCGAAAACGACAGAAGCCACTTCAAAAACGACAGAATCCCTCCAAACACGGAAACCTATGCATGTGAGAAACCCGCTGGAAGCAAGTCTTATTCAGGTTGCTGCTCGTCCCATGGTGGAATTGTTGCGCTATGCGTTGGCTCGGCGGAAGAATTCTTGGAATATATCATGTTCGATTCTGCTGGTCGGTTGATTTGTAAAGATGGGACCACCTCACCAAGCTGTACGCGATAGATGACAAGGAGAAGCTTTTCAGACAGTAATTTACTCAACGGTTGGAGCTAGATATCGAATAAAAGGTATCTGCAAGCGAAGATGAATAAGACATTTTCCTGATTACTGCCACCTGCGAATCCAGGCCCTCGATCCTCGCGACTAAGCTGTTTTCGACTAGATGAAAGCCCTTTTGGTTTGTCTCACCCACCCTTGTGGCGCTTCGTTCTTCCTTTGCCACCCGATAGCAAAGCCTATATGGTCAGCTTTCATCATTTAACAGGCAGGATCGCTTTCAGCACATTCATAGTGCTGAGTTCTCCGCTCTAAAAGTTCATCCAGATCGCCTTAATTTGCTCCAAGAATCATTCTGCTGGCAGCAAAAGTCTGGGACGGGCGGCTATGGAGCGGCCACAGAAAACTAATCGAATATGGTGTGCTAACTGTGGCGTGTAACTGTTACTAACCACTTTGGGTAAGCTTCCCTACCTTAAAACCCTTGATCTCATGTGGCTCAAGGACTACGTTGCCTTGGATCTACCGAACCACTAAGTGAAGGAAACTGAAAATGAAGAAGACCATGCACTGCATGTCGATATTGGCCTTGTCTTTGGGTTCAAACATCTGCGCTGCTGAAGAGGAGGGCGATCACATGGTCGTCACCGCGCCAAACGAATGCTGCGATGTCATGCCTGCAGGCCTTTCCATCCTCTCAGGATGGGTTGGAGCCTCTGGCGCCGGTGCTGCAAGTGCGACGTTAAAAGCCGCCGCTCTAAAGGCTGCAGAAAAAAAAGCAGCAGAGCAAAAAACGAAGAAAGAGAAAGACAAAGAAGACGCGAAGCAGGAAGAAAGCGAATTTCAACAATTCGCTCAGAATAATCCTGGTGTTTTTCGGTGCTTTTTCATGAACTGGGTCTGACTATTCGCCACCTGTTTGGTACCGGATATGATTATGAAGTAAAGACGGAAGATGGCGAAGGCAACAAGGCCGAAATTCGGGATTGCCAACCCTCTGGCTCGCTAAATCCAAATAAGGTTGACTGTACCCAGCAAAAATTTGAGCTGTTCACTGATCCGACCGACGGCGTGGAGCGCTGGGCATTTACCTATGCGGTTGTTGTGGGCAAGTACAATCCGCAGCATTACTATTCGGAGAAGAGTGGATATTCGAATGGATATTATGCGGAAGTCGTGGATGGGCAGAGTATTACCGTCGTTTTCGAGACAGAGGCTGACTTAATCTCGCAACTCACGAAGGTTGCAGCGGCACGATAGGTTCCAGGAAATGGGGGTGCGAATGCCACAATTTCTTTTAATTTCATGTGTTATCACGCTGTATGTGGGCGTGATGCTTGTACGTTTGAAAATGAACTGGCTCGGTATAATCCCAACGGCTATTTTTTTGGTAGGGTATATACTAATTGCCACGTTCCTTTCAAAGACTCTTATTAAGAGAAGGCAAGAGCTGCTCCCCTTTTTCAGATTCAAGGCAATAGTAGTCACAGTCGGCTTGCTCTTCTGCTCCATTACATCAAACGTACTTCTTCAGCTGGGCCAAAAGCAAGCGATCGGTCACCTCAACGTTGGTGACTCATCAAAGGCAGCTTACGAGGAACAGCACGGGCGAGCAGAAAGTGTCCTAGGAAAACAGTTGACGGAGGAGCAAGCCAATGCTTTTTCTCAGATAAAAAGAGTGACACACGAATTTATTGGGGTGGTTTCAGAGGAAGTTATCTATCGTTGGGTCATACTGGGCGCTTTGATACTGGTACTTCCACCGGGCTGGTCCATTCTGATTTCAAGCCTCATTTTTGCTGCATTACACCTTGTTA
>NZ_DASQYZ010000416.1:0-18399 GCF_035638955.1 Oligoflexus sp.
AGCGTGGTCCTAAACTTCTGATTCCACAGGAGCAGGTCGGGATCAACATCCCGGTCACACGGCAATCCATGTATGTGCTTGGATAGAAAAGTACACTAAACTCTTTTTATGACTGTCTCAAAATAGCTGATTTATTCCGAATCTGGATGCTTACTGCACCGGAACTATAATCCGAAAGAAATGGGTTCTGACGGCAGCTCATTGCTTCGAAGGGGAAACCAGAGTCAATGTCACTTTCGGTCTGGGGTTCCTGCCCGACGGCGATGTTCAGACTATCGAGGGTACGGTAACCGCGCATCCAAGCTTTGGTTTGGCAACGGGATCGACAATCCATGAAACCGAGAATGATATCGCCCTGATCAAGCTGGATGCTGACATTCCCGACTTTGTAAATCCCGCCTCTATTGCCGTTGAAGGTGACATTTCCAAGGGCACTGAAGTGACTCTTGCAGGATATGGAATTACTGGAGACGAGAAGGATTTATCAACGCTCATCACAGAGCGCGACAATCTCGAGTCGACTCTTGCCAGTCAACTGCCAGCTGATACAAAGGCTGAACTCAATACATTAGCTGGTCAATATAGAAATCTGGCTTCAGAGCTATCGAGTCTTGCTTCGGGGGAAACATCGCGTGCCACAGACTTGCAAAAGCAAATAGGTACGATTGCTGTGGCCTACGAGGAACTCCTTCTGAAATCCGTGCGTAAACTTGGTGACGCCAAATTCACAGAAGTCGAATCTAAAATCGCCCAACTGGAAAAAAAGATTGCCACCGAGGGTCCCTCAGGCAAAATCCTGAGGCAAGTCAACACCACGGTTGAAGAAATAACGAATGATAATATGATTATCTACAAATCTGCGAATGGAATCAATTCTGGCTGCCATGGAGATAGTGGTGGACCAATGTTTGTCAGGAAAGGCGATAAGCTGATCTTGGCTGGAGTTACTCAGGGTCCCTACCTTCCAAGTATTGATTCCACGGATCGATGCCGTGGCACTGGAACATATACCAATGTCGCCAGGTACAGTGAGTTTATCGAAGGTGTGATCATGAATGCAGAGTAGTGGCTGTTAGGAGGTGGCCGTCCCGGCCAGCTCCGCAATTTTAGCTTTAACACAAGGCTGAGGCGCACGCAGAGGGACCTTATTGAATTTACCTGGTCCACCTCAGTCAATAGCTCGTTGCGAAATGAAAAAGCAAAACCGGAGGCCGTCCACGTTGCGGTGCCTAAAAATAAAAAAGAAGAAATTAGAAAGAAAGACTATTCAAAACGTAAACACAGGGCTTGTCAAAAATTCTTCCACGCGATCCTATGGGCCAGGGGATCATTGATAGGCGCTGCGGAATGGATGGCAATGATACTTGCCAGTTGGCTAATGGCAGGACAGGCGTTCAATCAGTCTGTGGGCGCAGGCGACCCATCCGGAGCAAAATCGGTAGGAGCAGGTGTCGGCATAGGTACCTGCTGCGTAAAGGATCCGGTGAAGAATCCGTCAAGCGATCTTGAATTGTGAACATCTGACGGTCATTTTCTCAATAAGAAATTAAATGT
This sequence comes from Oligoflexus sp., assembly GCF_035638955.1. Taxonomy (GTDB): domain Bacteria; phylum Bdellovibrionota_B; class Oligoflexia; order Oligoflexales; family Oligoflexaceae; genus Oligoflexus. Next base: position 1,555 of record NZ_DASQYZ010000416.1, read on the forward strand.
AGCAGCAGAGTCTTTGTTTGACACAGAGTATTCTTTAACTTTTTCACTAACTGCGATTTGTTTAATAAACAAAAAGACAAAATCGCTATGCTCATCAATCTTGCGTTGTGGGGTGCCACCTTTAAAGTAAATGTTCATTTCACATTTATCGCTACTGCAATCGATCCGGTATTCTGCAATATCGCTGAGACTTGAATCAGATATGGATTGGTCGATGAATAATTTAAGATACGTTTTTAAATATTCAGCAGGAGCCAGATTCTTTAAGTTTGGGGACATCAATTTTACTTCGTCCATTTGTTTTTCGACCTCTGACAGTCTATCTTCCTTGGAAATATTCTCTTCGTCCTTTTCCAAAGAGTCCCGAAAGAAATCCACACGAAGGCGCATTCCTTTCGGATCTTGAAGTATTTGAAAGGATTTTATACTTGAAAGAAAAAAGGATCCTTTTTCTTTGAGGTATTCCATAATATTTTCTGAATGGTCTGACTTCAGGTCCATGAAAAGGAAATTACAATAAAAATCGCCGCACTCGACTTGCAATCGAGCTTTTTTATTTGCCGAATACTCTTCTGCCATTGTGGTCAATTTCTCGATTTCAGCTTGTTTTATCTCATCAAAATCAAGATTAGTCACGTCAGTCTTGACGCCTTCATCGGCATCAGAAAGGATTGTTTCCACTATCAATTGGAATTAAAGAGATTCCGGCCTCCGAGCCGAATATTTTGAAGCACGCCTCGGTTGTTATAGATACTCCACTTGCCTATTCCATCGAATACTTTAACTTGCGTTGCGTCAGATGGAATAGCAAATCCAGATTCTGGGGATAAAAACTTTACTTCGATGCATTTTTCAGTGGTCGCGGACTGACATGTTCTGGCACTTCCCGTGCCTTCACATACAGTTTTCGTTACTGTTGTGCAGATTTTAGTTGGAATCGGAACAGTGACTTTAAGGAAAGCTTGACCACGAGGATCAGTTACTCCACCAATGGGGGCGATCGGAATAGGACTTCCAGCGGGGCCAAAGCCTCCACCGGGGACTGGATCCGTGACGCCACCACCGGGAATAGGTGGTCCTGGGATCCTAGGCCCAGCAAGTCCACCTAAACCAGGGAATGGCGCTGACATACCCAAACTGGTAAAAAGCAAACTGGATACAATTGCGAGAACAAGTTTCATTTCTTTCACCAAACAAACATTTGTTCAGAGGCAGATATACAAAGGGAGTCTGAAGTTCAAGACGTAAAAAATATGATTGTAATTTCGAGGATAAAATCTTGCTCTGCTTTTTTTTTGCGCTCAATTCTTTGAAGATCATCTCCCATCTCCATCGAAAATTCATAGCTCAGTATGATTTCTGTCTTGCTCACCGTGCTTAAATACAGGCAATTGAACACGCGCCACCTCGTGCTTATGGATTCCAGGGATTCCATGAAATAACGGCCCCCCTTCGGCATCAACAGTATAAATGCCCTCAAGGGCCAAAAGATGGAAATGAAGATTAAGATTGATCGCAGAGCCGGCACGCTTCAGGTAGGAAACGATGCCCGTTTCACCACCTTCAATGCCAAGCTTTCTGGCTTTTTTTCGAAGGTGGTTATTGATCTCATCGCAAAGGATAACGTTCACTTCCTTTAATAGCTTGTCATCAGAGGCCATCCAATAACGAAGCTCAAATGGGGCTGATAAAACCCAGTGCCTGGCTGGAACAAACGGAATAAGATTGCCCGTGAGATGAATGGATCGCTCCGGCATCCATCGGCCTGCACAAGAGGGACAAAAACCTCGGCATTTACAGCTGAAGGCCACAATAATGGATTCGGTGCATCCCGTGCACCTTAGGCGAACAAAACCTTCGGTAACGATGTCGCATTTCAGAAACTTTTCAAATTCCAGCTGCGCGAATGCTGGCAAAGGTTTTCGGCCGGGATCAGACGCAGCCACTTCAAAAAATGCTTCGGCAAATTCCTCCACAACTTGGTAGAGAATGGTTTTTTCAGGTTCGCGTCTATAGTATGCGCCTTCAGAGTCTGCCATCTTTAGGGCAATAGACGCTCTGAAAGAATATAGGAAGTGACATCCTTCCAGGGTTCATCGGACATCTTTAATGCTTGCGAGCGGGGTATGGCCCGCTCCAGAGGTTCGCAGCACCTCTCATAGCGGTCACTGCCAAAAGATCAGGTAAAGATTTGCACAGAAAACGAGAATTCCAAAGGCCACACCTACTCCTGCTGCGATCCATGCATATTGCTTTGCTGCATTGGCCTCAAGGGCAAGCTTGCGTGCAGCGGCTAGACAGTTCTCCGTGATCTTTCTGTGAGCTTCCAGATTCGTATGATGAAGCAGGCTCATTGTCTGAAGCAGCCGCTCCTGCTCCCTTTTCTGGTCAGCCTTGGCATTGCCAATGGTTGTCTGGAGAGCCGCCAACACTCTTGCGTTCTGTTCATCCATTCGCTGGACGAGCTCTTCTGTATGACTTTCAAATATGACCTCGTGGAGTGTGACGGAAGCACTCAGCGGATCGTCCTCGGTAAGGACGAGCCGACGCTTCTCAGCCACACGGCGAATGAGCTAGTCACGATCGATCATCATATGGGAAGTCCATCAAGCCGCTTGAAAAGAAGATCACGGGTTATCTTGATCCTCTGTTTGGCCATTGTGTTGAAGTCCTTTGACGCTATTGCTTCGTCGAAGGTCATTTTTGCTGAGCATCTCACTGATGTCCCTGCCGAATGTGGCGGCGGGACGTTCAGGGATTGTCAGAACTGAGAATATTTTCTTTCCAAGCTCAGCATAGACCCCGGTTTTTTCAATCGGGATGCCATCTGTGGCAGCGAATTGTCCAAAGTATTCGTTCACCCAGACCATGATCGGTGCTCTGCCGCCAAGGCGCACGGCGATCCCATTCAGCCCTGTGAGGCTATCGCCTTTGGATTGACCGCCCGTAACCACGATATGGAACATTACCTTCTTTCCAGCATCCATGAGTACTGTCGGACCTGGCGCCGATTCTGCGAATGCAGTCGTCGTCCAACCCAACGGCATGATCGTTGCGGCTGGACGGGCTGCATCCGATCAACTGCAGTCGCATTTTGGAGTTGTGCGCCTGCTAGGGGCCCCCATCAGCCTATCGCCCAGCTGATACGAGAGAAGGTCAAGGCACATGGGTCTCAAGTAGAGCTTTGACCTGCTCGCGAAACGTCGGGTCATCCAAGGCCATGAAAAGCTTCCATTCGAACGGGGTAAGGTCGTCTATTTTGTTGGACCAAAAATCGGGTTCGACAACCTTAATGGCATCTGAGAAAACCTGGACCAGATTCACATCGTCCACGTTCATGGTTGATATGGCGCAGAGCAATTGCCTGGCGCCCTCGGGCAACCGCGACTCATCCAAAGTCAGGCTGAAAACCCGTCGACCCGCAAGATATTCGTCGCCGAAGATATCTTTCTCGATCCTGGGCCGTCGCCCTCTTTTCGGGGGTGTCTCTGTCATCGCAAGCTCCGCAGCACAAAATTCCGGGGCAAGGCGTCAGGACTATCCTAGCATAAGGATTCGTGAAATATGAAGATGGCTGGGTGGGAAGAAAGGGAAGCCAACGCACCGAGCGCTGGCGGATCAGACTTAACCTTTATGTTCAGGGTGGTCGGTCTGATGACTTTCGATCGGCTCGCCTTTGCCTGATGTTTTTTCATAGGAGCCATAGGCTTTGAAGCACTTTCGGCTGAAACCTTTGTCCTTGGTACGTTGTTCTTTATGCTTGTTCAGGCACTCATACGCATAGGACTCGCTTTTGGCGTCACACGCAAATTTCTTGATTTCCGCCGTACAGGCATCGAGCATCCGATCGGCGGCATGAATTGAAGGGGCGCATGCTAGAGCCAGTGGAATGGCCAGGAACAGGGATTTGGAATTCACAATGAGGTCCTCCATCCAAGGGTTTGCGCCTTTACCATAGCTTTCTGACATCGACCTGGCTACGGACTAATAAAAAAGCGTAAAGTTTGCACTTTACGCCTATCGAAGAAGCTCCTCCTGAGAAACGCTGACGTACAGCTCAAGACCGCAACCTCATCACTGTCGAAATGAATGGCGCGTGTTCAAGCCTTGTCAGCCGAGTCGAGGCGGGGCATGGATAGCCCACACCTCAAAGTGAGACTCGGCAGTCCCAATCGAATTACGCTTGAGCAGGTTTTTTCAGTTTGCTATCAAAAAATACTTTGAGAGCCGACAGGTCTTGCTTACTGGTGTTGGCATCGACAACCGCCTTCTGGTAATCGCGATAGGCTTTCACGCGGGTTTCCAATTCGGCTTCAGCCTTGGTCAGGTTGCCGTTTGCAGTCACGACTGCGCTGTCGTTATACTCCCGGCTCTTCTGTTCCAGAGTCGCGGCATAGGTTGCGATCTTGCCGTTGGAAGCTTCCAGCTTTTTGCCTTCAGCAGCAACAGCATCAGCCTTCTCCTTACGGGTTTTGGTCGTTGTCGCGATGAGAGTCTCGCGCTCCTTGATCGATGCTGTCAATTTTTGTGCTTCAGGACTTGTCAGTTTGGGGTCAGTTGCGATCAAAGCCAACAGGTCGTCACGGAATTTGTTCAATTCGGTATTGGCCTTAGCCAGCGTGGCGTCCAAGGTGACGATTTCCTTATTGAGGCCATCCAAAGCGGATTCAAGACCCTGCTTAACTTTTTTCTCGGCATCCAGCGCTTTGGTGGCTTCATCAAAAGCCTTCAAAGTCTTGTAAGTTTTGTCATCAGCAGCCGAGAGTGTCTCACCGCGCTTGACGCGGGCCTCCAGCTCGGCGTAAACGCCCAGCATGTTTCCGCTCACTTTTTTGAAGTCAGCCGCGGCTTGCACGACAACCTGAGCCTGGCTGGAAACAGCCGACTTCAAACCTGGTTCCTTTGCGGCCAAAGATTTCAGAGTGTCTTCCACCTTGGCGAGGTCCTTCACGAGCTCGGCGCCCACCTGTTCGGTGCTTTTCGCGCCTTTGGCGATCGCGTAATCCAGGGTTTTCTTATAAAGGTCTTCGTCACGCTTCGCGACTTCCACCAAATTATCCAGGCGGGTTTTGTCGCTACGAGCGGTGGTGAGCTGCTCATTCAGTTCGGCTTTGGCTTTTTCCAGGCCAGCAACTTTTTCTTCCAGCGCTTTCACGCGTTCCGGCGTGGTTTTTTTGGCCTCTTCCAGGGCTGTCTTGGCATCGGTGAGCTCCACATCCTTGGCAGCCAGCGAAGTTGTCAGCTCAGTGACCTTATCGGTGGCCACTTTGAGCTCCTCTTTCACCCCTTCGATCTCAACATCATTTTTTTCTGCGAGCTCAAGTTTACCCTTGAGTTCTTCGCGCTCTTTTTCCGCAGATTTCAAAGCTTCTGCCGTCTTGGGATTCTCAACGGTCACTGTTTTGGTTTTCTCATCTTTGCCGCAAGCTACCAGGGTCATAGCCAAAGCCAGGCCAAGTACGTAATTTTTTGTGATCTGCATACGGTCTCCATGAATTTAAACATACATCAGCGCCCACCTGGGAGCTGATGGATAGGTAAAATAAGATTCTATTTGAAAGTCGGTCGATAATGAGGTTGTCTGCTGGGTTTTCACTCTCGAAGTCAGCTGGAATTTCTTTCAAAGCGACGAACTTAAACATCGCGTCTGATAAATAGGGAAGACGAAGAAGCTTGTCAATCCATCAATATTTTTCTCATGATGCAATATTTTTGATGAGAATTCGTGTGCGACTCACGTTAACCGTCACGCAACATTTCGATGATAGTATGGCACCAGGTCTCCCGCTCTCATCGACACGCCAGGCTTCTCAAGGCACCCTGGCGGCACCTGGCCCCGACGAACTCAAAAATTTCCGCCCGAAGCAATCCCTAAGAACTCTCAGGCGAGTGGAGGAACTCTCACTTGACCCCGGGCGTGTCTTTCAAGCTATAGTTCGGCCAACTGTTTTTAATAGCGCAAAAGGAGGTCTGAGCATGAAGTTCTTCGTGTTGGTCAGCGCGTGTGTCCTGAGCGGAAGTACCTTGGCAGCGACGATACTCGACAAAGATAATCCGAATCGAATAGCAAATGAATACATTATCAAGCTGAAAAGCGATGAGGGTCGGCATCAATTCACCGCCAAGCAATTCGTTCGCCAGGAAGCCAATCGTCTCAAGCAGGCCTATGGCGTGTCTGTGAAGAGGCAGTTCACCAATGTCCTCGAAGGTTTTGCCATCACGGCTAATGATCAGCAGCTGGCAGCCCTCGCGCAGGATCCTGGCATTGAGCGCATCGAAGCCAACAAAATCATGCGGACACAGGCCGCCCAAGCTTCCGCCACCTGGGGGCTTGATCGCTTGGATTCCCGCGAAGGCACGGACGGAGTCTATACATACAGCGCTTCGGGCAAAGGCGTTCACGCTTATGTGATCGACACGGGCATTCGCACCACGCACAAGGAATTCGCGGGTCGTGTGGGTGAGGGCTTCTCGGCAATCGATGACGGTCGTGGCCCCAACGATTGTCATGGACACGGCTCGCATGTTTCCGCGACTGTGGCGGGTACGGTTTACGGTGTTGCGAAAGACGCCACCATTCATGGTGTTCGCGTCATGGATTGCACGGGAGCCGGCGATGATGCAGGTGTGATTGCAGGCATTGACTGGGTCGCAGAAAATGCCATCAAACCGGCCGTTGCCAACATGAGTCTTGGGGGTGACGTGTCAGCGTCCGTGGATGAGGCCGTGAGCAATGCAGTGAAGGCAGGCGTGGTGTTTGTCGTGGCTGCCGGGAACGAGTTCCGCGACGCCTGTAAGGTTTCACCCGCGAATGTCCCCGAAGCCATCACCGTCAGTGCCACCAGCAAATCCAACTGGAGATCCATCTATTCCAACTTTGGCAGTTGCGTGGACATCTTCGCGCCAGGCACCAACATCACCAGTGCCTGGAACAAAAATGATACAGCCACCAGCACAATCAGCGGAACGTCGATGGCCTCACCGCATGTCGCCGGTGTTGTGGCCCTTCACCTGGAGCAAAGGCCAACAGCCACACCCGAGGAAATTTCGGCGCTGATCCGTGAGAATGCAACGCCCGATATCATCATCTGGCCAGGAACCGGCTCCCCTAACCTGATGATTTACACCAATCCTTAAACCCTAAGGTTCGGGCCTGCGCCTTGCACCGCGCGGTGCAAGGCGCGCGGCCGCTCTTATTCCAGATCGATATCAAAATGAAAGACGTCCTCGCGGGTCCCCATCGAATCATAGAGTCTGATGGCTGGTTCATCGACCTTGTCCGCCTGAACATAGATAACCCAGGCCTTGTAACTTTTCGCCAGCCTCTTCAAATGATCGATGACGCCTCGGGCCGCACCCTTTCGCCGATAGGCCTCCAAAACTGCCAGATCGTAGATGTAAATTTCACTCCGCTCCTGCTCAAATTTTTCCAATACATAGGCCGAGAGGCCACCCACGACGCGACCTTCCAGCCTGGCCACGACTGTTATAAACGTTTCCTTGGCCAGGAGCGATTTCAGATAGTCATCGGAAGGCGGACGGGATCGGTAGGAAACAGCATCGTCAAAGGCCACAGCATAAACTTCCAGGAGTTCACGCATCGATTTAAGATCGCTCGGAGTTACTTTTTCAAAAATGAAATCGTGCTGAGATGTTTTCATCGGGTAATCCTTGCTGGCTGGATAAATGCCGCAGAATCCAGTGTGTCACCTCCTCAAGCCATACCGCAGCGTCCCGGGAATTTTCACGAGGCGCCCAGGCGGCAAAGTCCTTGTCCGTGCTGGCTATATAAGGACCATCTTTAGCTTCGATCAGAACCGTTCCAGGTTCCAACGCGACCAGGGAGTGCCAGGTGCCAGGGGGAATATCCACGATACAGGTTTGGTTGGGACTGAGAATGATGCAGTTTTCGATCCTGCCTTCATCACTGAATATCAGAACGGCTGTTTTGCCTCTTAAAATGACAAACGTTTCGAACTTCGGGGGATCCAAATGCCGGTGAGGCCGGACATAGGTCGCAGGCTCAAGAGCGTTGAGCATGCGTTGGACTCGGTCTTCCAGCTGATGCAGATTATGATTCATCCTCTTACGAGGCGAGGATTGAGCCTGGGACGACACCTGATTCAGGAGCGTTTGATCGACGGTTTGTACGCGTCTGCCGGCCAGGCTGGAGTCTTCATTGTGTTCTGTCACAGTCCCCACCTCGACCCCGGCCAACCCGACTTTGAACATCGGCGACCAGAGCTTTTATGATGTCCGCGGCCGGCAATTCCTTTGCTAAACGCGCCGCTTGTCCTGACCAAAGCGGGCTGAAATCACCTCGCCCTTGGGCTTCTGCAGCCAAGCGCAGCGGCATGAGGGCTCCAGCGGCATGAGGAAACTCCGGAACCTGGTCAGACAGCGCTCCCTGATCCTGAATCAACCGATTGACAATGCCACGCGCAGGACGACCCGTGAAGAGGTTCGTCAGAACAGTCTGATTGTCCCGCGTTGATTGCAGCGATCGCCTATGAATAGCCGAGGTCCTGGCCTCGGTCGCAAGCAGAAAAGCCGTGCCGATCTGCACCGCAGCCGCACCCAATGCAAACGCGGCGAGGATACCACGAGCATCGGCAATGCCACCACTGGCTATCACAGGCACCTGAACGGCATCGACCACCTGGGGAACCAACGCGATTGTCCCGACCTGATTTTCAATATCACGGCTTAAAAAAATACCTCGATGCCCTCCTGCTTCAAACCCCTGGGCGATGATGGCGTCGCATCCATGCTTTTCCAGCCAAATGGCCTCTTCTACCGTGGTCGCTGATGACATCACCTGGCATCCAGCTGCCTTGACTCTCGCGACCAGACGCTCCTCGGGCAAACCGAAATGAAAACTGACGACGGCGGGCTTGAATTCTTCAACGATGCGGCAGGATTCGTCATCAAAGGGATGGCGGGTCCCCATGGGCGAAGGAACCTGAGGATCAAGGCCCAGCTCGCCATAGTAAGTTCGCAGCGAATCTTTCCAAACGCTTTCTTTCGCGGCATCAGGCGCGGTTTGCTTATGACAAAAGAAATTCAGATTGAATGGCCGATCGACCTGGCTTCGGATCCGTTTGATTTCATCACGGATCTTTTCTGGACTGAGTAAAGCACAGGGAAGCGAGCCAAGACCACCTGCCTTGGACACGGCTATGACGAGATCAGCATCATTCGAACCGGCCATAGGAGCTTGAATAATGGGGTATTCGATATCAAAAAGCTGATTGATTCTTGAATCGGGCCAAATGTTCATATCAACCAACACTCATCCCCCTCGTGCTCATTCCTTCAGATATAGCTTGTGTTAGAGGAAATTGAAAGATCAGCGGCTTTTACCATCAATAGGGGTCGGGACCAACGTCGCGAGGTCGACACCGTCGAGGCAGCGGACATTGATCGCATACATGTTCGAGCCGTCCTGATCAGCACCATTGCAGAAGGAAGAAACGCCACAGTTTTTACAGAAAAGATGATGGATGTGTTTTTTGTTAAACTGATAATCAGATAATTCGTTCTGGCCCGAAACCAGGGAAAATTGGGCTTCTTTTACAAAGCCCAGGATCAGCCCTTTCTTGGAGCAGATGGAACAGTTGCAAGCAATCAGCCCAGTCAAGTCCATATCGACCTGATACCGCACCTTACCACAATGACAACCACCAGTATATTTGGCCATGACCCCTCCTCACGTCGGTTCGAAACCTTGGAACGTCCTTGTTCACTCTAGAACAAAGGATGGGCTGATGCCTACTGGGTTTTACAGTTACTGAGCTGTCGGCGCCGTTCGTCCCCAGCCGACCGCGATCCCACCCGGATCAATGGGGTCAACCGGCTGGCTGATATCATAATTCTTGTCGTACCAATGCTTGCAATCCGTTCCACCCTCTCGAGTGAAAGGCTGGCAGATCTTCAGGTGCTTCGTCTTACCAAATTTGGATTGAGAAAGCAGATCGAAGCGCTCCAGCATGAAATTCTGCACGGTGGGTCGCATGATCAGACTGAAGTCCTGCGACTGGAAGCCTGGGCTGACAAAGTCCGCACCTTGCCGGGAATGTTGAAGCGACGCTTGGCAGTAATATTCTGCCTCGGATTTCGTCTCAAGAAAGCAATAGACATCGCGACCGAGTTTGACGCGCATGATGTGAGGAATTTCGGAAATCATGACCGCGCTGTTGGACGAGTTATAGAGTGTGCGGGCTTCCTTGCCTTCGAATTTCAGGATCAGGCGCTTGGCATTGTCCAGGACGTTCTGCGTTTCCTGCCGTTCAGGAAGCCAGTTACGAATGCCCAATGTGTAACTGCAATCGGCCGTCTGGCAAGCGATAGGCTGGTTGAATCGAAAGGTCGAATGATCAAAGATGTCCGTGAGCTCGACATCGAGACTTTTCGCTTTGCTGTTGATGACGATCGTGCCGGTCAGAATCCGACTGTCGATCGGCATCACGAATTCGTAAACCGAATTGCCGCCTTCCCGATGAAACTTCCATTCTTTTTCATAAACATTCAGAAAGCATTCAGGCGATTCACTGCAGCCGATATTCACAGTGTCGCCGTAATATTGAATCGGCCATGTGTCACCATCGATCTGGGGATTGGCTCGCTGGCCCAAATAATCATAAAGGCGCAAGGCCTCGGCATGAGTGAAGTGAAGGCTGAGCGCCTGTTCCTTTTTTTCTGGACGGGTTTGGGCCCCCACCATGGCAGTCAGGTTCATGAAAAGCATCAGAGCAGCGACGAGCTTAAGTCCGAACATGCGGCAATCTCCCTTTGAGATCAGGTTCCTGGGTGGGCCACCATAATGGCTATCATCGTATTTGTATATCTCTGTTTTTCATGATAGGAGTGGCTGAATTTCGGCAGGTCATGACGAAAAGGGCTCCTCATGAATATTGATCACAACGGCGGTGTCACTTCCATCCTTTTGGCAGGTTCAACCGGCAGCCAGGCGGTTCAGCAGCTGTGGGCTTATAAAAAAGCCCTGGAACCCAGGTTTTCTCTTGCATGGCTCGCCGGCAAGTTGGGTATCCACTCCCGCGGCAACCTATCGGAGACCTTGAAAGGCATCCGACGCTGGCCACGCAAATATTGGAAGACACTGGGCCCCATCCTGGAGCTGGACGAACTGCAGAGCGAGATGCTGGCCTTCCTCCTGGAACGTGATGAGGCCACGACCGCATCCGACCTCAATAATCTGAACCGCGAAATCGAGACGATCAGGCGCTTTTTGCAACAGCGCTTCTTTAAATTTGATCACAAACGCGGTCTGACTTTGTTGGCCTCGGATGTTTACTGCTACTTCAGCATGCACGCAAGGGTGATCAAAGAGCGCGAAATCATCGATTATTTCGGCAAGAGCCGTTATGCCGATATCCTCCGCGGCATGCAGGTCCTGCTGGACAACCAGCTGATCGAAAAAACGGCAGACGGTTATCGACGCAATGACTCCAATGCCAAATTCTTTTCCTTCCATCAAAATGAACTCGATCATTCCACCGCGTTTTTAAGGGAATCCATCCAGGATGCCGAAGAACAGGTGCCGCGCTGGATCCACAACAATAAGGAAGCCTGCTTTGGCACGACGACCATGTCTGTGAAACGAGAGCAGTTCGAAAAGACCCTGACGCAAATTAAAAAGGATGTTTTCCGCTATTTTTCCGAGCTCGAAACCAATGAAGGCGATACCATCATTCGCTTCAATATGCAGATCTATCCTGTCATCAGCGAGAAACACTAACTATTCATACATGGTTGCAGCCAGAAGCATTTCTGCCAGCTGACGCCATTTCATATTCGTAAGTACGGGTGGTTCCCCCCGATACCCGTAGTAACCATCGCTCTCATCCAACCATGCGGCCAAGGCCTCCAGATAATCATCAGCCGTGCGATTGGACCAGCCCGCATCCTGCGCGCAGAAATCCTTGGCCAAAGTCCGCACAAACGCCACAAGGTCGGTGCGGGAATTGATGCCATCAATTCGGTTGACCCATTCTGTCATCATAATCTGCTTCCTTGTTTTGAATTCCACTCCACATCATCCCCCGTTGCATAGCAAAGTCAGGAGCCAACCGAAAGGGCCTCGGCGGGACATGCGGGACACGGCACCTGAGGCAGCGCTTCACTCAGGGCATAGAGCCTGCTTTCCCGCAACCTCTTCAACCGACCCCAGGCCCCCGCGTCCTGATAGAGGGAAAGAGCTTCCTGCACGTGCTCCTGGCAAAGGTGCCGCTGGTTGCGTTCACGGAAAATTTCAGCGAGTTCCAGATGATTATGGGCGCGGAAAACTTTATTAAACGATTGCAGCCCCTTCCGAGCCATCCCTTCAGCTTCGTGCGTCCGCCCTGCCTGGCGGAGTATGGAGGCTCCGATGGCCTCGTACATGCCCGTGTCGCCATGCTCCAACTGGGGATAAATATGGTCAAGCCGTTCCACCGCGTCCTGATGCATGGACTGCTGCGATTTCAAAAGGGCTTCAATCAGATAACCAAAACAAAGGCCGCGTTGATAATCGACTTCATGCGCACTTTTCTGCGCCTTTCGCAAGGCGTCTTCAGCATCCTGCAGATGACCCGCTTCGATCAGGAAGATGGCCATCCCATACCACACGGTTGAATTCTGAATCGGGGTCATGGTCCCGGACTCTTCAAAGAGCGCGTGAGCCTGCAGCCTGAAATCTTTGATCAGCGCAATCGAAGCGCCGGCGTGTGCCAAGGTATTGCTCTTATCGAAGAGCACGCGCGCCCGTATCTGCGGATCCTGATCAATCAGCGGATGACTCAGACAGGTTTCAATGTATTCATCCGCCTTCGTGAGTTGCCCCCCCTTGGAATAAATAATGATAAGGGTTTGCTGGGCTCTGAGTCCCAGCAGGGGCTCATCAGCCTGAACACTGATGTCCAGAGCATGCTGGGCATAACGCTCGGCTTTGTTCAATTTATTCTGTTGCCAACAGCAGGTGGCGAGTTCCAGATAGAGGGACCCTAAGAGGTGGAGCGGCAGATGAGGCTTCAAAAGAGACTTAATCAACTGCTCAGCCAGATCAAATTTGCCACTGGGCGTGAGCGCGGCCAGCAGTTTTTCGGTGTGAACCAGTTTCGCCGCATTGGTTTGTTCATACTCAGTGGCATACAGGAGAGTATTCGCTTCCGCGCGCAAACGATTGGGTTCGCATTGCAGGATGCCTGCCGTGGCCAGCAGATTCTCTTCGCGCATCCATTTCACCTTACCGTTAACCCAGCGGGATACCGTCTTCCGATCGACATGAATCTGCTCGGCAAGCCACCATAGTTTAATGCCTTGCTTCTTGATTTCCTGACCAAGAAATTCCGTATCAATTTTAATAATCGATTGGCCTGAACTCATATCCGTCTCCCGCTGCCTGGTCCGATAACCCATTTTTACGACTCCATGGATGATTTGCCCAGTCAGCAAACGGCTAAAATCCAATAAATGTTCCCATTTTGGGAACAGCAGGAGCATGGGCATTAAAGCTTGACAAGCCACCGACCGATAATATAGTTGTTAGTAGCAACGATAGGGGACTTGAAGGAGGCGCCCTTGGCTCAACATTCAAAAAACGCCAATGATCCAAGCCTGGATACGCATGCGCATGAGCTTTACGAGGCTCTCAACCAACTGGTCCGCATCTACCAATTCCGGGACCGCGATCGGATCTGTTGCTACGATGTTTCTGTCACCCAGTGTTCCGCATTGGAAGTCATCATCGAAAAGGGCCCTCTTAGACTCCAGGCTTTGGCGGAACAACTCTTTCTCGATAAAAGCACGGCCAGTCGCGTGATTGATACTCTCGTTCGCAAAGATTACGTGACAAGACTCAAGGACCCCGAGGATAGCCGAGCGATCCTGATCGAAGCCACGACTGCCGGCAGGAAACTTTTCACCAGGATTCACACCGAGCTGGTTGAAGAGCAGAAGGAAATGATAGCTGACTTTGCCCCTGACGTTCGCGTAGCCGCGACTGAACTGCTCCATCGCTTGGCTGGTGCGGCCAGTCAAAGAATGGGCGTCAACACCAGCTGTTCCACCGAGAAATCCAGTGGCCCAGGATGCTGCTGATTTTTTTTGCGCAAATAGTTGTTACTAACAACCAAAAGGAGATTTTCGTATGGACGCTAAGAATTACCCAGTCGCCGTCATTGGTGCCGGACCTGTTGGATTGGCCGCCGCCGCGCATGTGTTGGCTCGCGGTCTGACCCCTGTCGTGCTGGAAGCTGGTTCCTCAGCAGGGGCCAGCATCATGAAGTGGGGTCATGTCCGTATTTTCTCGCCTTGGTTTTATAATGTGGATGCTGAAGCTCGCCTCCTCTTGCAGGCGGAAGGATGGCAAGAGCCAGACGCTGAAGCCTATCCTACGGGGCGGGAGTTTGTGGAAAATTATCTTAAACCTTTGTCCGAAACTTCAGCGCTTAAGCCCTGCATACGCTATGACTCCAAGGTGACCGCGGTCACAAAATTCGGCAAGGATGTCATGAAAAATCAAGGACGCAACGATGTACCTTTCCTGGTTCGCGTTCAGACCCAGGATGGATACGAATACGATCTGCTGGCTCAAGCGGTCATCGATGCCTCAGGCACATTCGAAAAACCCAATCCCATGGGTTCTCATGGTATTCCAGTCGCTGGTGAACAGCAGGAGACCCAGCATATCGCCTATGGGATACCGGACGTTGCAGGCAAGGAACGTGACCAATACGCTGGTCAACGAGTCCTGGTTGTAGGCAGCGGCCACTCAGCTTTCAACGTCCTGCAGGACCTCGTCCGCTTGAAGCAAAAAGCATCGGACACACTTATTTATTGGGCCATCCGCAAGACGTCGATCGATCAGGTGTTTGGCGGCGGCGAACATGACAAACTTCAGGAGCGTGGACGATTGGGATCCAGCATTCGAAAACTTGTCGAAGAGGGAGCCATTACCCTCATGACCGGTGTTTCCATCGAACGTCTCGAACGGACCAAGGACGGTCTTGTTCTTCACAGCAACCGGGACAAGCTGCTGCCTGTGGATAAAATCATTGTCACAACAGGCTTTCGACCCGACCTTCAGATCATCAGCGAAATTCGCCTGTCCCTCGATCCGGGCACCCAGAGCCCCACCGCACTTGCCACCTTGATTGACCCGAATCTTCATAGCTGTGGGACCGTGAAGCCCCATGGCGCGGAAGAACTGAAGCATCCTGACGAGAACTTCTATATCGTAGGCATGAAGAGCTATGGCCGCGCTCCCACTTTTCTTCTTCTGACTGGCTATGAACAGGTTCGATCCGTAACCTTTGCCATAGCTGGAGATTGGGAAGCCGCTCGACGGGTTGAGCTTGTCCTGCCGGAAACGGGGGTCTGTAGCACCCGACCCGGGACGTCAGCATCATTGAGCGAGAAAGTCAGCTGCGGATCATCGACTCACGATCAACCCAAAGTTTGTTGCGGCTAAGGAGACCACGTGTCGCACGCTCATCGAAAAATGATCTGGTCCCTTGGGATAGCCCAGTGCCTATCCTGGGGGATCCTATTCTATGCGTTCAGTGTCCTCCTCCCGCCTATGACTGAGAGTCTTCCGATCAGCCACAGTTCGATAAGTTTTATGGCCACTCTTTCCGCTCTGATTGCGGCTGCGGTTTCAGTCCCCATAGGACGAAGATTGGACCTGGGAGGACATCTTAGGATCATGATGGGCGGGTCCCTGTTAGGGGTGATAGGCTGTGGAATCTGGTCATGGTCCACCTCAGCTTTAGGGCTTTATACAGCTGCTGTGTTCATCGGCATGGCCCAGGCTGCGAGCCTTTATGAACCTGTTTTCGCATTTCTTCTGCATGCGTTCCCGGAAGAGAAGGAACGAAGCTCCGCAATGATGCAGGTGACTTTAATTGGGGGACTTGCCAGCACGATCTTCCTCCCGCTCACAACCTATTTGACGGAAATACTGGGGTGGCAGGGAGCCATTCGCATCCTGGCCTTGTTGCTGCTGATACCAGTCGCCATTTATAAATTCTGGGTTAAGACCCCAGGCACCGCTGAAACCCATTCCGTCGTTCCCACACCCCACCGTCAAATCTCGCTCAACCTTGCGTTTTTAAGCGGAACGACACGCAAGATTTTTCTGATGATGGTCCTTGTTTTCCTCATCAACGGAATCGTCCACACAACCATGACCACCCATCTTCCGTCGGCCCTTCAAAGCTGGGGCTTCGGCGCACTTGAGGCATCATGGGCCGTTGGCATTATGGGCGCCTCTCAGCTGTTGGGCCGCCTGGGTTTGGGTTCCTACCTGAGGCTTCTGAAGAATGGATCTCTCCTGATCGCGCCCCTGATCATTATATCGTTAGGCCTTGGCCTCCTTCCCTATTGCCAGCACGATGCTCTACGCTGGCTCTTACTCGTTATCATAGGGTCATCTTCCGGGCTTTTGACACTACTACGCCCTACCGTTGTCAGCCGGTTGTTTGATCGACAGATTTTCGGACGTATCAATGGAGTTTTGGCTTTAAGTTATCAACTGGCGCGCGCCGGTGGACCCGTGGGAGGGTCGTGGGTCTACGAGGCGTCTCGTGGTTACGACGCCGTTTTTTTGGTTTTGGCCATCATGCTTTTCATCGCGGCCTTCGTTTCGAGTTATTTAGGCAAATCGCAATGATTTTGGCGAAAAGCCCTTTTTAAAAACCAACCGTCTCATGGCTTGCCATTCATGTTAGCACGTTATGAATTAGAGTTTGAAGGATCCTGACGAGCTTAAAAAGCGTGGGCAGTAGAAAGCCTTGGAATGAAAGTGGCGTCCCCAAGGGGATTCGAACCCCCGTTACCGCCGTGAAA
>NZ_DASQYZ010000417.1:0-18780 GCF_035638955.1 Oligoflexus sp.
GCGAATTGGAAGAAAGAGGAAATCGGGGTCACGGGAAAGATGGAAAGGATGAGGATTTTTTCTCAGCTGGAATCAGACAAACTGGATCAAAAATGGGACCGTCTCAAGTCCGGCTAGATGTAGCAGGTTTCGACGGCCCAGTATAGATCCATCCACCATCCGGTGTGGGGAAGCATGCCCCACCATCGGGTGCACTATGCCAGCGATAGTCGGTCAGGGTCCCGTCAA
Organism: Oligoflexus sp.; assembly: GCF_035638955.1. Lineage (GTDB taxonomy): Bacteria > Bdellovibrionota_B > Oligoflexia > Oligoflexales > Oligoflexaceae > Oligoflexus. The sequence goes on from NZ_DASQYZ010000417.1 coordinate 229, forward strand.
AGCGGCGAACCTGTCTCTGCGATTGAACGATCAACTCGCCTGTGAACCCAACGGGCAGTCGCATGCCAAAAGCATTCGGAGCCTGAAGTGGGCCAAGATTCTTTAAAGCATTAAAATCGAGAAAGGGTTGAGCTGAAGCCAAAGACGAAAGTCCAGGGCCAAGACTCAACGCCCCGAGGGCACCGAGGGAATGTCTCAAGAAGTGGCGACGGTCCAAATTCTTCATGGGGTGATCTCCACAGTTGCGAATGATGATTTCATTGCTGCAAACTATGGCATGCCCATGAGGAAGGCGTAAAGTTTTGATGAAATTCGAATGAGCCGGCTGATTCGAGCCAGCCGGCTTTTGATTCATCGCCTGTCAAGCTGGTTCGATCAGGATCTGCTGGGCGTCACTACGGATTTCAACATCGAAATCCTTGCCCGCGAACTCATACCAAACTTCCAGCAGCCCACTTCGCGAAGGACGCAGGCTTTTTTCGAAAAGGACTTCATCCTGAGCCGGTTGCATGTCAGGACTATGCCGGCTTAAGGCTTCCAAAACAACCGCGGGGACTTCCTCGCGACGAATCTGAACCTCCAACTCTTCGATCTTACCGTTGGGTTCAATATCAACTTCAACCCGGCGGCCGTCAGCAGTGTTGGCCTGAATTTCATAGATCGCAATGACTTCATCCAGATCAAGCTCGGCACCCGTGAAGGTGTAGCTGGATCCGAGCCCGGAAAAAGCGACTTCCGCCGCATGGCGAACGTGTGCAGGCAATTCCTGAAGCGTTAATGCTTTGGTTCCGGCCGATGGAGCTTGAACAACTCCGGAACCCGTGCTGTTGGTTGTGGAGGGGGCAGCCGCCATGGCAAGACTTGAAAGGAAAATCAGTCCGAACGTAACACCTGTAACTTTCATACTCAATCCTCCTTTAGGATGTCCCGATCGTACTCCCTTCCATTTCAAGGAATGAAAATTCCTTGTAACTCTTCGATGAATTTTTCAAGTGGAAAAAATGGGTAAAAAGCCTGGGAGACGATCCCAGGCTTAAGATAGATAGCAGTATGTCGGCAGGCTTAGAACTTACCAATCAATCCGACGACCAAATCGGTTCGGGATAGATCTTTTTTCGTGGCGGTGTCAGCGGGATCCACGAATTCACCCGTGGAAACTGTGACATCGACAAAGGGCCGGTAGAAAGTTCCCCAATGGTCGAAGTGCGTGCCGATGGCGAGAGTTGTTTCATTCTTGTCCAGTTTACCCTGAGAATTGGCTTCAAGGCCTACTTTTCTGACTTCCGTCAGTCCATCGGCTTCATAAGGATCAGTTTTCAAAGTCGATACATGCAGGAACGGAGTATAGTTATCAATTTTGTATTCGGCGTAAGCGACCAGTCCGGTAAAAACATTTTCCTCTTCGACCGACCGTGTGGGATCAGCAGGATCCACGCCCTTGTTATTTCTTGTATCGATCGTATAGTCGATGTAGGAGTCCAGTCCTTCACTCTTATAGCGAAGGCCAGCCGAGAGAGTGCTGCTCTTGCCCAGATCATAGAGGGCATATTGGACAAGGGGCGACAGCTCACCGAATGCACCGTACCACTCAAGGGCCACAGCAGGCTGCTTCTGGTTGGTCTGTTTCTCTTTGCTGTTCGTCACGATGCCAGCGCTGCTGCCGCTGTTCCAGCTCGTGCAGCTGGTGGTGGTGCTGGTGGTGACTTGGTTGGTCGTGGGATTATTGGTGGATGTGGTCCGGTCGGAGCAATTGCTGTAGTCATCGACCAACTGCAGTGAGACCGTCCCGGCGAGCTTATAGGTGATGTCCAATGCCACCTTGTCTTTGAGCGGATTCAAATCCAGATAGGCGCCGATGACGGGAGTGGTCGTGCTGCTGGTCAAGCGGCGATGCAGACCATAGGTCTTGATCTTTTGTTTACCGATGGTGACGTCAAGGTCATCGTTGACTTTATTGGTTAAATAGAAACGCTCCAGTTCCCCTTCTTTCAGTTTATAAAGAGCTGTCCATGAGATTTGATCCGAAAGCTTACCGCGGAAAACGACCTTGGCGCCTTTGAGATTAAAGGTGGTGGTGTCGCTTTGCTTGCCGAGGTCTTTGTCGTTCAATCCATCATTCGTGCTGATCACGTTGATCTGGTATTCTGACCCAATTTCAACATCGGTGGGGGCAGCATCAAGCTGGGTTGTCAGAGCGATACCAACCACACTCAAATAAATGCGAGAGACTTTCACATGAACCTCCTGGTTAGGTCTTAAGGCGGCCCATCATAGCCACAGCCTTGACTTGACGGCAAGAGGGAAGTCGCAGTTTCAGTGGGATTTGGTGAGCTTCATCAACTCTTTATTCTGTCTTTACAATCCTGGTGTATGACGACGCTGCAACAGACGATGTCCCTCCTGGGGACCCAACTATTTTGGAGTCAGGAATGCTAGTTCGCAACATCATGTCAAGTCTTGCCATTCTCGCCTTGGGCTGCAGCGCATGGGCCGCTGATAAGGTCGACACAAGTTTGAAAGGTGAAGTGAAGCTGGACGGGTCGAGCACGGTCTTCCCGATCGCCGAGGCAACTGCGGAAGAGTTTCAAAAACTTTATCCCAATGTCCGCGTAACAGTGGGCCTGTCCGGAACGGGCGGCGGCATGAAAAAATTTGGCGCTGGTGAAATTGATATTGCCAATGCGTCTCGTAAAATGAAGCCGGAAGAAGCCAAGAAAGCCCAGGAAGGTAAAATCGAATATACCGAACTGCCCCTGGCTTATGATGGGATTTCTGTGGTTGTTAATCCAGCCAATAAATGGGCGAAGCAGTTAACCATGGCTCAGCTCAAGGCTATCTGGCAACCGGGCAGTACAGTGAAAACCTGGAAGGATATTGACCCAAGCTGGCCGAATGAACCCATTAAACTCTATGGACCTGGAGCCGATTCGGGAACATTCGACTTTTTCACCGAGCAAGTGATGGGCACCGCTCGTCTCTCCAGAAAAGATTATGTGGCCAGCGAAGATGATAATGTTCTGGTCACAGGCGTAGCCAAGGACAAGAATGCAATGGCTTACTTCGGCTATGCTTACTACCTGGAAAATCAAAATACTTTGAAAGTCGTGGCCCTGGCCAAGGATAAGGATGCCGTGGTCCCTGGTGACAAGACGATCGAAGACGGTAGCTATCCCCTGTCTCGCCCTTTGGTTATCTATGCAAGCAATAACGCGGCGAAGCGGCCCGAAGTGAAAGCGTTCCTGACCTTCCTATTAAAAAATGCCGGAAAACTTTCCAAGGAAGTGGGCTATATCCCTCTTAAAGACGCGGCCTACACCGACGCCTTGAAAAAACTTGATACCGCTTTTTCAGCAGCTGCTAAATAATCCCAACTTTTCGTCAAGGGAGCGCAATGCTCCCTTTGACCCCTCGCCTGTCCCGACATCCTCGCTTTGAACTGCTGGCTTTTCCCTGCTTTCTTAACTTCATGACAATTTTAGTTTCCCTTTACTTTTGAGCCCTAAACTGCCGCAAAACAGTCTTGTGGAGGAAGTTGTTCATGGAGTCCAAAAACAATCGGATCAATCGCCGACAAATGCTAAAAACTTCTTTGATGGTAGGGACTGGGTTCGTCGGTGCGTCGAGTCTTTGGGATGAGGGTGCATTGGGTATGCCCAAACGATCAACATTTCGCCAATCCTGGGGACGCCCTTTAGTGCCATGGGGGGTTCAGCTTGGGGATATCACACCCCATGGCTTGACTCTCTGGAGTGCGAGCGATCAGCCCGCCGAGATGCTGGTGGAAGTGGCAGACAATATCGCGTTCCAGAGGGCCATGCGTTTCTCGAGCGGCATGGCGTTGGACGCGCAGGATTATACCACCCGCGTCAACATACAGGGACTGCCGTCGGCCGATTTGCTCCACTATCGCGTGACCTTTCGAAGCCTGCATAGTGCGTTCACAAGCGAGCCTTTTGAAGGAACCATTCGACCCCTGGCGGCCAACCCTTCGCGTCTTCGCTTCTGCTTTTCCGGCGATACAGCGGGTCAGGGCTGGGGCATCAACCCCGAATTTGGCGGGATGAGGCTCTATGATGCCATTCTGCGGCGACAGCCGGATTTTTTTGTCCATTGCGGGGACTGCATCTATGCCGATGGTCCCATGACATCCGAAGTTGTCCTGGATGATGGACGGGTTTGGAAAAACGTCGTGACCGAGGCCAAATCCAAAGTCGCCGAATCGCTTCAGGAATACCGCGGCAACTACCAGTATAATTTGCTGGATGAGAACGTCAGAAAATTTAATGCTCAGATTCCTCAGATTGTTCAGTGGGATGATCACGAAACAGTCAATAATTGGTATCCTCAGGAGCTTCTGGATGACAGCCGCTATACTGAAAAAAGTCTAGCCGTGTTATCCAGCCGAGCTCAACAGGCTTTCCTCGAATATGCGCCGATCAATCCTCTCTGGGCCGGTCAGAAGCAGATCTATCGCTCTTTTTCGTATGGGAGTTTACTGGAACTCTTTCTGATCGACCTGCGCAGCTACCGTGGTCCCAACAGCCCCAATCGTCAAACCAATCAATCACCGGAAACCGATTTCATGGGCCTGACGCAGCTGGAATGGCTCAAGCGCTCCCTGGCTGCCTCCCAAGCCACGTGGAAGGTGATCAGCAGTGATATGCCGCTCGGCCTTGTGGTCCCTGACGGCCCGTCGGATCAGGAAGGATGGGCCAATGGTGATGGTCCAGCTATGGGGCGTGAACTGGAGCTCGCTGAACTTCTGCAATTCATCATGGAACAAAACATCAGGAACGTCGTTTGGATTACTGCTGATGTTCACTATGCGGCAGCTCATCATTACCAGCCGGCGAAGGCCCAGTTCAAGAATTTCAAACCTTTCTGGGAATTCGTTTCGGGTCCTCTGCATGCGGGGACATTTGGCCCCAACACCTTGGACAATACGTTCGGACCTGAAGTGAAATGGAAAGGCATCCCTGACGGCTTGAAAGCCAATCGCTCCCCGCTGGATGGTTATCAGTTTTTTGGGGAGATTGAAGTCAATGCGGAAACGGGCAAAATGATGGTGAAGCAATTCAATGGCCGCAGCGAGGAGGTCTTCAGCATGGAGCTCGAGGCTGAACAATGACCAGGAATCAGGCGGCCTCTTCCCTCGGCTGCAACGCTTCTGCAAAGCGACGATAGGTGCGGCCCGGCAGGTAGATTTTGATGTGAAATGGGATAAATGCCGCATGTTGGGCATGCCCCGCTTCGGGCATGAGCACCAAGGATAAGCGCCCGCCGGCTTTTTCTGTATAGCTCTTAATAGCACCCATTCCTACACCCCGGCCCGAAATTTCTGTCACGGACTCACTCGTCGAGAAACCGGGCAGAAAAATCATATGAGCCAGTTCCTCGGGCGTGAGTGGGTCGGTGGGTCTGATCAATCCCCGGATCAACGCAATCTCCCGGATCATTTGCAGGGGCAGGCCCCTGCCATCATCGAAGTATTGCAACTCCACCTCGTCATCGACTTCCCTGAGCCAAACGCAAACGGTCCCGCTGGGAACTTTGCCAACGCTTTTACGTTCCTCAGGACTTTCAATTCCATGATCCATGGAGTTGCGGATCAAATGACCTAGGATATTGCGGAGAAGGTCGGCACCTTCATGAGTGAAAAATAGATCGTCATCGATGATGTCAACTTTTGGCAACTCTTTGCGGAGGTCCTTCGCAAGTCTTTGAGCCGCTGTGGCCACCTCGGCGAGCACGGCTTGGGCAAGCTGGTGGAAAGGCCTGGCAAGCATGAACTCGATTTCCTGCAGGAGATGCGTCAGGTCGGAGGCAAGAGACGTCCTGGGCAGCGCTGCCAACGCACGAAGGATATTTTCCACTTTCAAAATTTCAAGTTCGATGCTGCTGCGATTGATACTTCTTTCCAGGATCCTGTCGTTCACATGCTGGTAGTAAGCAAGAATGTCCTGGATAAGGCCAAGGTCCTGCTTCAGCCGCGCCTGGTTCCAATCAGCATGGCCGCTCTGCAGGAGTCCCGCATAATGTTCGGCTTCATGCACAGCCTGGGTGAGCTGGCGGAAACCGAGCGATCGCGCGGTTCCCTTGATCGTATGCATATTGATCAAAATGATCTTGAGAGCTTCATGGCTCATGGAAGAGTTGGCGCTGGTGAGTCTCTGGCATTCCTCGATATGCTTCTCGGCCGAGCTCATGAAACGCGTGAACTGCTCACGCGCGACAGGCGCAATTTCACCGATAAATTCCAATTCCTTCTTCTTCGTGGCCGCAACATGCTGAAGGTCGCGCAACTGGGTGACGTCGCGAATGGTCACCAGAATCTTTTCAATCAGGTTCCGCCGATTGACAATCGGGCTCCATTCCAGTTCCAGAATCTTTTCCGGCCCACCGGAATTTTTCTGCTTCAATTCCCGGATCAGTGATCCTTCATTTAAGTCAAAGCTCAGTTCTGGCTCGCCCAGTGTGCTGTTCAGGATGCTGCTGAGCTGGCTTAAGGCATCATGATCGGCTTCAGTCCCAACCTGCAGGAGCTCCACCGCTTTGACCCCGGTGAGATCCCCTCTTTGAAAAATGCGTTCAAGAAAGGCGGAATAATCCTTAAGGATTCGACCATCCTGGGCGATGGTGAAGATGCCGAGCCTGATGTGCTGCATCATGGATCGAATGTCTCTGGTTTGCTGCTCGACACGGACTTCGAGGCCTTCATTCAGAGCAACTATTTTTTTATGTTCCTCTTTCAATTGACTATTGAGATGTTCGATTTTTTTTCGCGAGTGATACTGCTCATATTTAATCTTATCACCCAGGGCCACGGAGAGAAGAAGCATTTCAATGGAAGAGCCGAAGTGCATGCCATAGGTGGAAAGGAAACTGGGTTCCATAAATCCAAAGGTGACGAGCTGAAGGAACGTTGTCCCAGAAAGAAAGGCAGTAAAGGCCAGAACGAAAAAGAAGGCAGGACGATAGCCTCTACGTAAGCAGACGATGCCCGCGGCCATAACACTGATGGCTCCCATCACGGCAAGGCCAGCCGAGAGTTTGATGCCAAGGCTATAAGAAAATATCGATGAAACCATGGCCGAAATTCCAACGAGGAGCAGAAATCGAAATGTATGGTTCAGCATAGGGGAATACTGTTTCAATTGGAGGAACTTCCCGGAAAACAGGAGCAGGAAGATCGCACAAATCGAGATTGTGAAGGGGACCATGTGGTTGGCCAATGCTGGCCAATCAGTAAGGACATACTGAAACCCAAGTCCGAAGAGCGAGGCCATCGCGTAGCCGTAGAAGGAAACATAGCCCACGTAATAGATGTAGCTTCGATCCCGAATGTTGAGAAAAAGGAAAAAATTGTAAACGACCATGGCGACGATAATGCCCAAATACAGGGAAACGCCGACCAACTCATTGCTCGCCTTCTCAATGAATCGTTTAGGCGTCCATAAAATCATAGGGCCCTGGATGGAACTTTGCGAATAGATCTTGAGATAAAGCGTCGCAGCTTCCCTGGCCTGAAGGCTCATCATGAAATTGGTTGTTCGATAGGCGATATCCCTTTGGGCGAAGGGTCGAAGATCACCGCCCTGCTTCTGTATGATATCCCCGTTGTCGCGAACGATGTAGAGATCGATATGATCGATCGATGGATACTGAAACTCAAGAATCCAGTCCCGGAGCGCCTCGTCCTTGTTGTCGATTCGAAATTTCAGCCAGTAACCTGCCTTGGAAAAGCCGAAATTGAAAGCGGCTCCATCATGAGTCGTCCATTTGTCCTGGGCAACGACGTCTTCCCGTGGCATCAGGTTCGTATCATCCACGAAGTAGGAAAAACGACTGACAGTGATTCGTTCTGATTCGGCTTGGAGTTCCAAGTCCCTTTGGTCGAGCGATGCCGACCAGGCTTCCTGTGCGAAGAAGCCCATACAGAGCAGCACGATTATGATGCAGCGCACATGAGGGTTCGCGTTCATGTTCAACGTTGCTCCAGAAGCTCGCATTAAGGAAGGGATTAAGCCGTTTTCCATCAGTAGTTTATCGGCAATAGGGGGTTTTTCTGCAGGCAAAGTTTGCAGCTGTCCCGACTGACATTTGGCGAATTCATAAAGAGACCCGGAAACGGCTGCGGGTCCGTAAGGTTGGTAGTCAAAAAATAATAAGAGATGGAGTGTTACAGGCCATTCTGTGGGACGGTGCCCGCCTTTCCTTGGAGCCAGGGATCAGCGGGTGGAATGGACTTAACCTCCCCTTTGACCGCTTCTGGCCGTGTCAGGCGTCATAAGTCCTACGATTTGAGTGCTTCTGGCCGGTTCACTTGTCATGGGTCCTGCGCTTTGACCGCTTCTGGCCAGTTCCACCATCATAGCCTTGCTGCGTTTCTTCAGTTCCGCGTTGGAAACATCTTCAACATGAGTGGCGATTTCCCACTGGTTGCCCTGTGGATCCTTCACAACTCCATAGCGATCACCCCAGAACATATTTTCCACCGGCATGATAATTTCGGCGCCGGCGGCGACGGCCTGTTCCACGGCCTTGTCAACATTCTTCACATACAGCATCAAACTGGATTTTGTCGTGAAGGTCTGCATGGCATCGCCGATATGAACGGGGGAGTCGCCGATCTTGAGCATGGCGTGCATGATGAGGCCGTTCGGTCCTTCTATCATGCCTTTCACTTTGGCCCCGAAGGCCGCTTTACAGAATTCGATTGTCGCCGCAGCACCGTTCAGGACCAGCGAAGGCGTGATGGTCCTGTATCCGTCAGGGATGGCAGAGACCTTCACCCGAGCCTTGGATGTCTTGCGGGTCGCCTTCTTCTTTTTAGCAGTCTTCGTCGTCTTCTTGCCTTTGGCTTTCGCCTTTTTCTTCCTCGATGTCACCGGGGTCTCCTGAAAGTTGTTCATATATTATTCGGATATTATGCGGCCAGGCCGCTACGGGATCAAGTCAGCATTGCACCTGCAGCCCGTCATTTTTTTTTGGTGAGAATTTTGCAGATGTCAGGTGGATGGCGAAATTTTGGAGAAGCCAGGCTTTGCTACGACTGGCCTTGTATCCAGGACAAGACGCCCTGTTCTCAAAAAGAACCGCCGCTGATGTGCGGAGTCGGTTGCAACGAAAAATTGGAGTTCTGATGGTTGCCAAAAAGCCTGCAGGAAAAAAGTCGCCTGCCAAACGTAAAGTGACCCCGTCGGCGGCTGCGGCCGGCAAAACCACGAGTGCGCGCTCGACTGTCAGTGGGCCTTCGAGCCGAGCTCCCTCTGCGGCTGATAACGATGCTTTGACGCAGAAAATGGAGGATACGGAGGCCCTGGTCAGCAGCCTCCCCTTCAATCCTAATAAACCGGCCGAGTATGGCCGTGCCGCTGGCACCCCTAAAAAAGGTGCGACAGCAACACCACCGAGTCCAGGCGTCACGGCAAGCACAAGGACGGAAACCCAGGCGTCTCCCAAGACGGGGACTGGCAAGCCTAATTTGGGTTTCAACCCAGGCAATCTTCCTCTTGATCGGGTTCGGGGGGATTCTTCGGATCGGGTTCTGACCACCAATCAAGGTGTCCCGGTGGCCGATAATCAGCATTCATTGAAAGCCGGCCTGCGTGGTCCTGCTCTTCTTGAGGATTTTATTCTTCGGGAAAAGCTCACCCATTTCGACCATGAACGTATTCCGGAACGGATTGTCCACGCTCGCGGGTCCGCCGCCCATGGTTACTTTGAATGCTACGCCCCGATGGGCGACGTGACTCGCGCCTCGCTCTTTGCCGAAAAAGGCAAAAAAACACCCGTATTCGTCCGCTTTTCGACGGTCCTCGGCGAACGAGGATCCCCCGATACAGTCCGTGATGCTCGTGGCTTTGCTGTGAAATTTTACACCGATGAAGGCAACTGGGACCTTGTTGGAAATAACATACCGGTCTTCTTCATTCAGGATGCCATGAAGTTTCCTGACCTCGTCCACGCTGCCAAGCCTGAACCCCATTTTGCCATGCCGCAGGCCTCGTCAGCCCATGACACGTTCTGGGACTTCGTCTCGCTGATGCCGGAGTCCACCCACATGCTGATGTGGGTCATGTCCGATCGGGCCATACCGCGCAGTTATCGGATGATGGAAGGATTCGGAGTCCACACCTTCCGGCTCATCAATGAGCAGGGCAAGTCCAGTTTCGTGAAGTTTCATTGGCGACCGATCGCTGGCACCCATTCCCTGGATTGGGATGAAGCCGTGAAGATCTGTGGAGCGGACGCGGACTTTCATCGGCGTGATCTATGGGAAGCGATCGAAGCGGGCCATTTTCCAGAATGGGAATTGTGCTTTCAAATTTTTACCGAGAAACAGGCCGAACGCTTTACCTTCGATGTGTTGGATGCCACCAAGCTGATACCGGAAGAACTGGTCCCACTGACTCCCGTGGGACGGATGGTGCTCAATCGTAATCCGGATAACTTCTTTGCCGAGACCGAGCAGGTTGCGTTTTGTACCGCTCATATCGTACCTGGACTCGACTTTTCCAACGATCCCTTGCTGGCCGGCCGTATCCATTCGTATGTTGATACTCAGATCTCCCGTCTGGGCGGCCCCAATTTTCACGAGATTCCTATCAATGCACCGATCGCGCAGGTTCATAACAATCAACGCGACGGTATGCATCGACAGACGATCAACCGCGGTCGGGTTGCCTATGAGCCCAATTCACTCGGTGGCGGCTGTCCATTCCAGGCAGGTGCAGCCGGTTTCACATCCTTCCGTGAGCCGATCGAAGCCGACAAGGTGCGCGGCAAGCCCGAACGTTTCGCCGAGCACTATGCCCAGGCGAAGCTCTTCTATGATAGTCAAACGCCGATCGAGCAGGCCCATATCCTTCGTGCCTTTCGCTTCGAGTTGACACGGGTCCAGGTGCCCGCGATTCGTCAACGCGTCGTCGCGATGCTGGCGAATGTCGATGCGGATTTCGCCCAGGCACTGGCGGATGAGCTCGGTATGGAAATGCCGAAACCATTGCCAAGAGCCATGCCCAAGCCCCCTGAACCTGAAATCGAAGTCGCGCCCTCGCTCTCGCTTATGTCCCATCCAGGGGATGGCAGCATACGGACGCGGCGCATAGCCATCCTGGTGGCTGACGGAGTCGATGGCAACGCCGCTCGCACTCTCCACGCAGGTCTTACCAAAGCAGGTGCTGTGCCTCGTTACATCGGTATTCGCCTGGGCGTGGTGACCACAGACACAGGGGAAGAATTGGAAGTCGAAGGTACACTGGAAACCATCCCCTCGGTGCTTTTCGATGCCGTTGCTGTGCCAGGTGGCAAAGCCGCTGTGATTACGCTCGGCAATGTCGGGCATGCGCTTGAATTCATCAAGGATCAGTACCGGCATGCCAAGCCCATACTTGCTCTCGCTGAGGGAGCCGACCTGGTGGAAAACGCTGGCGCGCCTGCGATGCTGCCATCGGGAGAAAAAGATCCAGGCATGCTGGTCGAGCGTAAGGCGTCGGTGACAGATGTCCTGGCCGACTTTATCAAGGCGATCGCCAGGCATCGTCATCACGAACGGGAAATGGATCCACCCGCACTTTGATAAGCGGGATCAAGCTTCTCTTGTTACATATGGAGTCAATATGAAATTAAAGCAGGTTGAAGAACTTGTGCTTCAATCCCTCGAGCACGAACTTGGCGGCGTGAAGATTTACGAGACTGCCCTGACATGTGTCGTGACCAGTGAATTGAAAACAGAGTGGGAAAAATACCTCGACGAGACACGGATTCACGTCCAGACACTTGAGGCCTTGTGCCGCACCATCGGGCTCGATCCGAACAAGGAAACACCAGGCCGCGCCGTGGTGCGACATCTGGGAACGTCACTTGTCCAGGCCATGGAAATGTCCCTGGCCACCGATGAGCCAGCAGCGGCTGAGCTTGTGGCTTGCGAAAGCGTTGTGATCGCCGAAACGAAGGATCATCTCGATTGGACCCTTTTGGGCAAATGCGCCGAACACCTCGAAGGACCGGAAGCCGAGGCCTTTAAGGCAGCTTATGATCAGATCGAGGACCAGGAGGATGAGCATCTTTACCATTCCAAGGGTTGGTGCCGGGAACTTTGGATTCAGTCGCTTGGAATCAAAGCGATGCTGCCACCGCCCGAGGAAGTTCAGCATGTGAAGACCGCTATGGGGGCTGCCAGGGCCGAACAGTTGGCGGAAGTCACTCGCCTGTGATCTCACTGTCATGTCCTTGAGCCGGGAAAGGGGATGGCCCAGGCCATCGCCCGACTCGGGCTGCTCCTCAATCTCCGGCCCCATCGAGTTGGCGAATTTGCATACCTGCTCCTACTGATCACCTGCAGGCATACCAGCCGTTCACCATTGTGTCCTCTTCAAAGCACATGCAGGAATAGTCTATTTTCCTTGAGACGCAGTGAGCCTATTCTGTTGATGTAACAAGGTGCGGAAAACCAAAATTAAGGAATCCAGATATGATTCAAGCCAAAGGTTACGCGGCTCTCTCTGTTAAAGCTCCCCTCACTCCTTTCGCGTTCGAGCGTCGCGACCCAAAAGATTATGATGTCGTTATCGATATTAAATACTGTGGTATTTGCCACTCTGATATTCACATGGCCCGCAACGAATGGGGCTCATCCATGTTCCCGATGGTTCCAGGACACGAGATCGCGGGCGTTGTTTCGGCCGTCGGATCCCGGGTCAGCCGGTACAAAGTCGGTGATCAGGTCGGCGTCGGATGCTTTGTTGATTCCTGTCGTGAGTGCGCGAACTGCAAACGGGACCTCGATCAATATTGCCTCGAAGGCAACACTCTGACCTATAGCTCTCTCGAGCGTGACAAAAGCTCTGTCACCCAGGGTGGATATTCCAACGTCATCGTAGTGCATGAAAATTATGTTGTCAGAATTCCGAATGCTCTGCCACTCGATAAAGCCGCCCCACTTTTGTGCGCCGGCATCACGCTTTATTCACCCCTGATGCACTGGAAGGCGGGACCCGGAAAAAAAGTAGCCATCATGGGACTTGGTGGTTTGGGTCATATGGGGGTCAAGATCGCCGCCGCACTACAAGCCGATGTCACCGTTCTGAGCCATTCCGAGAACAAACGTGAGGATGCCATGAAACTGGGCGCTCACCATTTTGTTGGCACGCACTATCAAAAAGTTTTTAAGGACTATGCAAATACATTTGATTTAATCATCAATACTGTCTCGGCTGATATCAATATGAATGATTATTTTGGTCTTCTGAAAACCGATGGGACTCTTGTTTCGGTCGGCGCTCCTGAGAAGCCTTATGCGATTTCACCGTTTCCCCTGCTGATGCAGCGCCGAAGCTATGCAGGTTCAGCAATAGGTTCCATTAAAGAAACCCAGGAGATGCTCGATTTCTGCGCGAAGCATAAGATTACGCCTGAAATCGAAGTCATCACGCCTCATTCAGTCAATGAAGCTTATGAGCGCGTGCTTAAGAGTGATGTTCGCTACCGCTTCGTGATGGACATGGCCCGACTGTGATGTGGCTGTTCAAAAGAGGCGTCAGCCAGGACACGATCTGAGCATACACGGCCTTGCTGCTCAACAGTCCAAGATGGGTGGTGCCCATGGCCACCCATTGATGATCCGTCTCAAAGGCGAGGTCGAAGAGTGAGTCCTTGTGTCGACCCAGTGCGCTTTCGACCGGAACGATGCCGTCACCTGCCAGCGTAGTCGTCTGTTCCGAATTCCGGCTCGCCGCGATAGCGAAGCATGAGACGCCCACAGGCAAGCGGACCGTATCGCGAGGATCGCCCCCTCGCGCAAAGCGATCACGATCCTTCCAATGCGTATCCAAAACGTTTCCATAACGCAGATCGGTAACTCCAGCACTGCGAATCTTGCCAAGTTGAGCCAAAGGTGCACTGTAGCGGCTGATCCCGAGCAAGTGATCCACCCAATTGCCGATGCGTTCCAGTGGGGCCCCATGATGGGGTGTCCCCAGAGTGATCAAGGCGCGCAGCCTGGCCCGCCAACGCAAGCCCTCCGCTTCAGCCACAAGGCAGGCACTGCGAGCCACCAGCCCACCCATACTGTGGCCCAGGAACGTAATATCGTCCACATCCTGGGGCCAGGCATCGACCAATTGCTCCAGAAGCAGGGCAAAAGACAGCGCATTCTGCGAAATGTGCAGGCCACTGTTATAGCGCAGATAGATCGGTATGAGATGGAGATCGGATGCCAGGGCCTGGCCATGGTCGTGACCTTTACGGAGCCAGCTGCCCTCATCAAGCGAGGAACCGTGCAAGAGGATCAAAAGGCGCCCACCTTGAGGAAACCTGGCTTTTAAAGCGTCCCGAGTGATCTCCAAGGGTTTTCCGTCATGGCAAAGTCGCATCTCGATGGCCAGAGGATTATTTGTATTCTCGAGGTAGTCGCCCAGCACACCATTGAGGGCAGCCAGGAATGTGCCTCGTTCGAAACCCGGCTGGCTTACCAGAAGGGGCTCGATCTCAGAAACGACCCGCTCCAGTCCAATGCCTACGATGCTCGTCACACCCCGGATGGCCCCGTAGGTTGGCGCGGTCAGAAGCCGGGTTACAGCTTCCAAAGGGCGACCGAGCAGCTCAGGGCCACCACCAATCGTATGATGCATCGTCTCGACCAGACTGGTCACATTTTGTGTCGCTTCTAAAGCAAGGCGCGTTACGCCTTTCAACTGATCGACCAGCTTCCGTTTGTTTGTCATGACTTGCATCGTCCTTTTTCCGCGTCGGCCCGCTTCAGCTGTCAGTTATAGCAGGGTTTTGGGCTTAAAAAGAAAAAGAGCCCTTGATGGGCTCTTGGAAGACATAAGTTTTACAATGGTCCTGGACGACCGCAGGCTGTGGCCGGGCGTTACATGTTAGCGGCCTGGGTGTGAATCACAACATCGACCCGGCGGTTCTGGGCACGGCCGGCTGGGGTCTTGTTGGTTGCGATAGGCTTTTGAAATCCGAAACCTGCCGCGGAATAACGGACGGCTGCACCCGAGGCTGAGTTGGATTCAAGATACGATTTCACAGCTTCGGCCCGAGCTTGAGAGAGCTCGATGTTTTTGGCTTCGGAACCGACTGAATCCGTATGACCTTCAACGGTCACAGAATCCGCTTTCATGTCGCCAATGACGTTTTTGACTTTCGCCAGCAAGGGAAAGTTGGAACCTTTGAGAGTGGCTTTGGCGTTATTGAACTCAAGACCCTTGAGCCGAATGACCAGATTATCGCCTTGGCGATAAACTTCAGCTTCACTTTTGGTGAATTGAGTCTGGGCGTTTTCAAATTTCTGATTGAAACTCTGACCGCTGGCAAGCGCCGCCTCGGCAGCTGTATTTTGGGCTTTGGCCTGATTCAATTGAGTGTTGGCTTGATTCAAGCGGGTGTTGGCCGCGGCCAGCTCCGATTGCTGCTGACTGTTTTTTTCACGCTCTGCAAAAAGCTTCAGAGCAGCCTGCTCACCGGTAGCCTTGGTCCCGTTACGCGCTTCCTTGTTAATCAAGAGAAGCTTGTCCGCAGCGGCCAGAGCCTGCTGGGAGAGTTCCTTGATTTTAGCCGTTTCGTGGCGGTTGGCGATAATGAAGTTGTCGGCGTCTTTGATGCTTTTTTCCGCACCAGCCAAACTCTGTGGTGCCCAAGCTTCAGCGCCGTCTTTCTTCGCCTTGTTGACTCTGCCTTCCGCGTCATTCAACGCTGTCCGGCGAATGGCTCGAACTTCAAGATCAAGGTATTGAGCCAGAATCTTCGTGCGATCCCGGGCAGCGGCCTCGGTCTTGTTGTCCTCGATATCGGCGGTCACATTCTTGAGGTCGTCATCGGCGTCTTTGAATTCAGCTGGAAAAGCGTCGGGAGCCTTTTCCTGAACTGCCAGGCGTCGTGCTTCGACGACTTCATTCATATTACCTTGAGCAACTTTGGCAAAGTCGCGAGCCTTGGCGAGGTAGGCTCTGCCTACAGCGACTTGCCGAAGGATATCCTTGGCTTTATCGTGATCCTTAACGTCTTCTTTGGCGTCTTTCAGTTCTTCCTTGGCTTTGGCGTAGTTGGTTGGTGCCAAAACATCAATTTGATCGGTGACAGCCTGCGCAAGTTCCTGTTCGAATTTGCTGACTTCATCAGCGGGAATGGCCGTGGCGGAAATTTCTTGAACCGCCGGTTCGTGTGCACAAGCAGCTGATACCAATAGACATATACTCAGAATCGAAGCATGCATAAGCTTCATAATTTATCTCCAGAAGAAGGTAAGCTCGGGGAACGAAAGGACCTGAAGAAGGCTAGCTAAAATCGAATCATGGGAAGGCTCTCTGATCTTCTCGAGTCATGCACCACACATGTTTTGCGTTCGACTGAGTTGATACTTACCTAACGTACTCTTTAATGAGAAAGAGTACGATACAATTCGTACACAGTGTGAAGTTAGAGTGCCACAACACTTGGCCACCGGCCCAACAAAGGATCCTTTTCATGAACGTTCTCGTCCGCATGGCTCTCATACCAGCACTTCTATCAGTTCAACCCTTAAAGGCCGATGCACAAGACCCAAAGACTCCAGCCGAGGAAAGCTGGGAGGTTTCACCGGAACTCATTCGTGAAGAGAAAATGGAAGACTCTAATTTCTACCGCTATAAGGACAACTATATACTCACTGGGAATCCCAATACCAAAGTTCAACTCAGCCTCAAACTTCGACCGATTCTCGGTGAAAACTTCTATTTTGGTTATACCCAACAGATGTTCTGGAAGTTGTCGAACAAGTCCAAGCCCTTCCAGGACATCAGCTTCAACCCTGAGATCTTTTATGAGTGGGTCAAACTCCACAAAAATTTAAGGTCAGTCTCCTTCGGAATCGAACACAAATCCAATGGGAAGGATGGTCTGGAATCACGGTCTCTCGACCGTTTTTTTGTCGAATCGGGCGTGGAATTCGGCTGGATGGGTAACCAATTTCGCTGGGATACGCGTGGATTTTGGATCTATGACATCGACTGGCAGACCAACAACGAGATCAAACAGTATACCGGATTCTGGTATACGCGTTTCGCTGTGGATGGCCTGCTCGACCAGCTTATTCCGACCAAAGCGGAGCTTTACGTTCAGTTCAATCCGGGCGGTGAATCAGGAACCAAAATCAGTTATGGTTCCTTGGAGTCGGGATTGAAGATTCGGGCCAGGCTCTTCGGTTCCCTGCCTTATCTCATGCTCCAGTACTACCACGGTTACATGGAATCACTTTTGGATTACAACAAGCCGGCGCATTCGTATCGGGTTGGATTTTTGCTTTGATTTCAGGCCGCAGTGACCTTGGCGTCTCGGTAGAAGCTGCGATAATGGACGACTTCCGCGAGCGGATCATCACGGACGCGAAGTTTGGCAGCGACGAGATCAAAGGTTCGGAAGGTGCTTTGCACATCAACCGGCAAATTCTTGAAGACCTCATCCTGAATGATGAGGAGGTCGAAATCAACGGTATCGAAGATGGACTTGCGTAGCCCTTCATAGCGATTGGCAAGCGTAATGCTGTGCCCGTAGAGGTCATATTCCTTGGTTCCCGTGTTGGGGTAGAATCCTTCGATGTCCCCCGCTGCAATGCCGATGCTACAGTAGACAGGTTCGGCGTGATTCAACCTTTTCACGTATCTGCGAAAGACTATGATGAAGCTTTCGGCAATTTCAATAGCCGCCAGGGCGCAATTCGACGTTTGCGGCAAGGCAAAAGGATAACCGACCGAACAAAGGAAGCCATCACCCATTTCCTTGATCCGGTAGGCGTCAGCCTGCATGGTTGCAGCATCGTAATTCCGCATCATGATTTCGTGGCAACCCTTGAGAAAACTGATGAGGAACTCTTTGCGGTCGGTGGACCAGATTTGTGAACTGTTGACGATATCGAGCTGGATCACGCAGGCCCAGCCAGGTGTGGTCGGCATCGTGGTTTCCAAGGCATGGCCTTGTTCCATTTTCTGCAGCTGGTGTGGGTAAAAAACTTTGCCCAATTGCTGGAAGGCATGTGATCGGGCCTCCACCTCGCGACGGTGGCGATCGAGCAGAATAGCCTGTTCTTGAAGGCTCGTTTTAATTTCGTGCCGCAGGCGTTCCCCAATGGCCAGGGAGAAAAATATGGTTTCCATGACCACCCCGATCAGCATCGACCAGCTGACGTCATGGCTGCCTTTGAAGATGCCCGTATAGTAGAACAGAATCGCACTCGCGCCGAGTAGGAAACAGAACCAACCGAGGGAATAGTAAACCGCGGGGCGGTCTCCGGCCATGGCGCGCCTCACTCCCGCATAGATGACACACGGCACGCCCAGGAATTCAATAGGCAGGAGGCTCATGGCAAATTTCAGGTCCCAGAAGGAGATCAGGCAGAAAACGGTGGCTAGAAAACTGGAGGCATGGAGGGTCCAGCGAATCAAGTTCAGACGCTCAGGCCCCAGTCGCAGAAAGCTAATCGAAAATTGCAGGGTGAAAATGATTGTCATCGTGATCCATACGGCCACGCCTTGATTAGGCAGAGTCCAGGCGTCGCCGAAGTAAAGG
>NZ_DASQYZ010000418.1:0-7765 GCF_035638955.1 Oligoflexus sp.
CCGGGATAGATCCTCAATCGATTTATCGCACTTAAGGTGAATTCGCCAGCTTCGTATTACCTGAAGCGCAGCTTTCCTTGACCTTTGACTCATGGCTGGAAGAAAGTTTGGATGCACCGTTCCCTTCCTGTCAATGCACCGGCTCGGCCTGAAGCTATATCCAAGAAAATCAAAGCTGATGTTCGAGTAGCTTTCTTTGCGGTTATTGTCCTTGCAATATATGATCCTTGATTTCTCAGGATGCATTTGTAATCCGCATTGTCTTTGCCATTTCCAGCTTTTTGGAATCCTTTTTTCCAGGACGCCCGCCGTTGCGGCCACGGGCTCTCGCAGCTTTAAGTCCAGCTTGTGTGCGCTCCACGATAAGCCCTCTTTCAAATTCGGCGAGTGCACCAAAGACATGAAAGTTCAAAACCTTAGAGTAAGTTTTCCCCCGGATGAGCCCGGTACCCCATGTAGCTCCGAACCGTCACGATTGAGTCATTCACACTCCCCTCATTGGCCACCAACGCCCTTCCACCTGACTTGCTCAAAGCTGCCTGTCTCAATATTTCCCAATCCCTACCGAATACTCATGAATGAAAATCCAGGAAATTGATCCCCATGGTTCAGGATCTGTGTGTGCAATATCCCACATGCTAGAGGTATTTGATGTCTTCTGACCAGCGCGAGGCCGACTTTGATAAACCAGGAAGTTTAAGTGTCCTGGAAGTATGGGGTTTTGGCTTTAGCGGACTTCTGCTTTGGTTCTGTTTGGCTCCAGGTGTCCATGCAGCTATGGGCCCTCAGGCCATGTTTATGTGGATACCTGTAGCCATCATCGGTATTTTTCTGAATCTACAGATTCGACGAATGGCCCTGACCTGGCCTGACCTTGCAGGCGGGACACCGATATACGCAACCAAACTTTGGGATCGTTTTCCTAAGGTCGGTAGATACATGGCTTTTGGATATTTTCAGGGGTGGATATCCGTTCCACCTATCTGCGCCATAACTCTGACAGACGTTTTGGCGGCTCATCTCCAGCCCTATGGAGTGGAACTGCCAATAATATTGACCCGAGTCGGGCTTACTGTGATTGTTTACGTTATAGCTTTCAGTAGCCTTAAGGCGTTGAGCGTACTTCATCTTTTCTTTACTTTGCCAGCAGTCGGATTGCTTCTTGCTTTCTGCGCCCAGGGTATGGGCTGGCTCTTAATCTCACCCTCAGCACCTGCAATCCTGCCCGCCGAATGGGGGGATTTCAATTTATCGCACTGGTCCCTCTGGTTTTTTCTAGCAGCTTATGCAGCTTATGGCTGTGAAACTGGTGCCGCTTTTAGTTCCGAATCCAATGATCCAAAGAAAGCTTCGAATGTCCTCGGGAAAGCAACGGTTCTCATCATTCCGGTATTTGTCCTCGGTTCATGGATTCTCATGCAAAATGTGCCCGGTCAGAAGCACGGTGATAACGTCTTTAAGAATCTGAGCGCAGCAGCTGTTCCTTTTTGGGGATCGATGTCGCCCATCTTCGTCACATTTCTCATTGCCGCGAGCTGCCTTTTAACAGCAGCCACTGCAGTTGGAATATGCCCACGAATCCTTTATCAACTTGCTCGCCACGCTAAGATCCCGAGTATATTTGGGCTGAAATCCCGGCATGAAGTGCATGGTCCGGCACTCCTGCTTTGTCTATTAAATAGCCTTATGTACCTCACTATGGATTTCGAAACCGCGCTGGTCATAGGTGAGACAGGTTACTATATCTCAATCATGGGGGTACACCTGGGTATCTGGATGCGGCGTGGCCACTCTGAATCCCGATGGCCAAGGCTGGCATTGATCTTTTTTTGCCTGGAAGCCTTAGTGCTCGCCCATGTTGCATTCAACAGCAGACCGCTGGGTATACTGCTGGGTATATTTGCGCCGCTGGTTGCATTAGGTTATTGCATTTACAGCGTTCGTCTGTCATTTGGTCCGTTTCGCGCGGATTGGTGGGCAGAAAAAGCTCGCATGAATTCCGTTTCATCGAGCCTGAGCTGGCAGGTGGCAATATGGATTTTCCTCCTCTGCACGGTCTCTGGTGTCACCTGGTCCGTAGCTCGATTACTGCAAAGTACGAGTCAAGGTGATCATGATCATAATATTTTGGCATTTGGCATCGTTGTCATGTCGTTTTTCGGCGTTGCGGTTGCTGCATGGACCAGCATTCGCCAATTTGCGGAGCTTGCGCTCGCGCGGCAGGAGCTTAGCCAAGCGCGTGATGAGCTGACGAGGAGATATGATCAAGCGAGTGGTGCAATTGAAAATATGGAGCAACAGAAGCAAACACTCATCGAAGCTATTGGTGACGGGATTTTCGGTCTCGATAAAAATGGTATCACCACTTTTATTAATCCTTCAGGTGCTTCCCTGCTCGGCTATACGCCTGCCCAGTTAATCGGTCAAGTTCAACATCAGATGGTGCATCATAGTTACGAAGATGGCAGCCATTATCCAAAAGATTGCTGTCCAATCTATGCTTCCATCACTGATGGTAAGGCGCGCACCTCAGATCGAGAATTTTTCTGGCGCAAGGATGGAACAAAATTCCCTATCGAATACACGACAGCGCCTCTGTTTGACAAGGGTGAAGTTCAAGGTTCTGTGATTATTTTTCGTGACATCACCGAGCGACTTCATGCTAACGAAAAGATCAGAATCAATGAGGAAAGGTATCGCCTGCTTATGGAGAATGTTCAAGGTTATGCCATCATAATGCTTGATTCCAATGGCAATGTGACCAATTGGAATTTGGGCGCTGAACGCATAAATGGTTATTCTTCCAAAGAAATCATAGGTCAACATTTTTCAGTTTTTTATCCACCTGAGCAGCAATCAAATGGATTGCCAGAGATAACTTTGCAAAAAACCCTGGAACTGGGGCGCTATGATACCGAAGGTTGGCTTATCAAGAAAGATGGCTCAAAATTTTGGGCGAGTTCCCTGCTCACAGCCCTATATGATATGAATGGAAAAATAAGGGGTCTAGCGCAGCTTACTCGAGACATGACTGAACGCAAGCAAGCTGAAGAAGATTTGCGAAATGCTCATCAGGACTTGGAGCAGCGCGTAATAGCCCGGACCCATGAATTGACTGAGTCGAACGAGCAGTTGAAAAATCAAATGGAAGCCCGCAAACAGATGGAATTAGAGCTTGCGCAGGCAAGGGATGCTGCATTGGAATCTGTACGCCTCAAATCAGAATTCCTGGCCAACATGAGTCACGAAATTCGAACTCCAATGAATGGGGTTATTGGTATGACCGGGCTTCTGCTTGACACCCCATTAACTGAGAAACAGTTCGAATTTGCGGAGACTATTCGAAATTGCGCCGATAGTCTTTTGACGGTCATCAACGATATTTTAGATTTTTCGAAAATAGACGCTGGAAAACTTGAGCTTGAAATGCTCGAATTTGATATTTATCAGGTTGTAGAAAGCGTTGTTGAACTTCTGGCTCATCAAGCCAATAGAAAACGCATAGAGCTGATCTCAATCATAGCATGTGATGTTCCCAGAAGACTAAAAGGGGATCCAGGTCGGCTGCGGCAGGTACTCATCAACCTTTTGAATAACGGTTTGAAATTCACTGAAAAAGGTAGTGTCACCATCAGAGTTTGTAAAGATGTTGCAACATTCGAAAGAATGACTCTTCGATTTGAAGTTGTCGACACCGGTATTGGTATTAAAGAAGCAACGCAAAATCGGCTTTTTTATGCTTTCTCGCAAGCAGATGGCTCAAATACACGTAAATATGGTGGCACAGGCCTGGGGTTGGCAATATCCAAACAACTTACGACTTTAATGGGAGGCAACATAGGAGTTCGTTCCAAACTGGGAGAGGGGTCAACGTTCTGGTGCTGCATTCCTTTCGATATCATTGAATCTGAAGCAGACGTTCAGGGTTTGAATCTATCCACTCTTTCAAACAAATGTGTTCTTATAGTCGATGATAACAGTATGAATAGTGAAATGCTTCAGGCCCAAACAGCGTCGTGGGGAATGATAAATAAAACCGTTGCTTCAGGGGTTGAGGCGCTTGAAAATATGCGCAGTGAAGCCATAGGTGGACGGCACTATGAGTTTGCTCTTATTAATATGCAAATGTCAGGGATGGACGGACTCCAACTTGCGAAGCGGATTAGAGCTGACCCCTTGATTCGCAAAGTAAAATTGATTCTACTGACTTCCCTTGAGATGATCATTCCGAGTGACGAGTTGGATAGTGCACATATTGCGGTCTGTCTGATCAAGCCCATCAAGCAATCCCAACTTTTTGATGCACTGACTTCACAAGGCTTGAAGCTTCCATTGAAGAGCACTGATGAGTCGAAAAATGACAGGGAAGGGCTCAAGACGGACAACATAGTCTCAAAAGCAGTGACTGATATTCGAATTCTTGTTGCAGAGGATAACCATATCAATCAGCGTATTGCCCTTTTGATCCTGCAGAGATTGGGTTACGCAGCCGAAGCCGTCGCCGATGGCCATGAGGTTCTTGCAGCGTTAGAACGTATCAGCTACGATATCATTTTAATGGATTGCCAAATGCCAGAGATGGATGGCTATATGGCTGCGGCTGAAATCCGTCAGCTTTCGAATGAAAAGCGCAATACTGTGATCATAGCTATGACTGCGAATGCCTTGCAAGGTGACCGCGAAAAATGCCTGAATGCTGGCATGAATGATTATATATCCAAGCCAGTAAATAGCAAAGATCTGCAATCAGTTCTTGAAAAATGGGTCAAGAAAGTCCTGGAGGTCAAAGGGATTTCAGTTCCTGAGGTGACTCGGAAAACAGGAAGCTGAGTGTCGTCTTAATTTTCACACTTTGCGTGGAGCGGCCATGCTGGTTGACCCCCTTTCACGGTATCAGAAAACAGCCACGCTGTTCTCCCCAATGCGAAGGGACGCATGGCGTTCTCGACTGGATTGGTATCAAGTCCGATCACGGGATCATCAAGAAATTTGACAAGTTTCGACCACTGTCCATCCATATATGTCAGAGCTTGGCCGGCGCGGGGCTGTCGGTCTTGTTGGTATCAACGTAGGAGCTATTTCCGCTGCCACTGGAGCTCACATTCATGACGCTAAACGGTGACGAGGCTGTAAAGGGATGAACGGCCGCTTGTGACAGACAGGATTCCAGTGCTGAGTTCTTTGCAAACTGTCCGCCTTCAGGATCGCTAAAACACAAGGGTACGGCTTTGCCGCCTCGACGAAGTAGAGGGTATGTGGGCAGCGTCCAAAATGCCCCGTGATCTGCATGAAGACAGATGGAACGCATGCTCTGATGAAATCACCTAGTACTACGATAAGTGTTCACGCTGAGGATTGGGCAGGTTTGCTTATTACCGAGGCTCGAGGCTGGCCGGTAGCACACGGCAGCGATAAGTCTTTCCCCGGAGCTCATAAGCGTACCAGCGGCCCATAGCATAGCTGGATACGGGATCACCCATGTTTGTCAGCATAATTTTGGCGTATTCAGAGGAGCATAATTGGTCATCGCCAATTGCGAGCTGGCAAGTCGAAAGAAGGTTGTCCGGCAGGCTGCACGTTTGGCCAGCCAAAACCGTAAGGTCCTTACGATGATAGCTTAAAATGACTTGGTCTGATATCTCGGGATCCCTTCCAAAGTAGGAGGAAAGGTTGCGTCCTAGGTCCTTGTCGCCAAAGTGGAGCAGCACGCCGTCGTGTGTAGTTTTAACCCACGCGGACAGAGTGAAAGGGTAATCTTCGGCGGGCAAATAACGACCGTTGTCGGTGCCGCTTATATAATCATTGGAGCCGTCAAGTTTCAGCGCTTTCCCATCCATGCCGGGGACGCTGCTGGAAGTGAAATTTAGTCCTCCTTTCAAACTGCCGTTATTCGCACGTTTACTTGCATCTCCTGCGGTTCTCCCCGTTAGCTCGTCAAATTTCCAGTGAACCAGTAATTCTGTTGGCTCACCTAAATTTGCTGAGCCGATGTTACTATATTGTGGGCTGCTGAAGACCTGATGGGACTGCACGCGGTACTCATAAATTGCATTCCCAGCTAACCCAACTTCGTAATAGACGGTTACGTTTGCATCCAGAAGGGCAATTTGAGCAAATGCGGTCGCGCCTCCCGCTTCGGGTACCTGATGCCATCAAAATATTTCAAGTCGAAATCCAAACTAGACAAACCGTCCCGCTCGAAACCTTCCTGGATCCATGAGTCAGCAGCTTCTTTCAACGATGGCCACGCATTCTGATCATTGACAACTGACTGATAGTGAGGAAGAGCTTCAATGTGACGTCCCTGCACATCCAGTGCGATAGCGAAATAGAATGCAACCAGTCTTCGGTGGTGTGGATCCAGACCCGGATGACCAAGCAGACCTTCCAATTCCATTGCCGCATCGTCGACCTGTTTCAGCTTGAGAGCCACAACAGCAGCACCTAGGCGATAGTAAGGGGAATCATCCAGCCGTGCCGCCGCACGCAAATACAGGAGTGACTTTTCCTTATCCTGCTCCTGATGGTACGCTTTATATGCTATTTTGAAGGACGCAAAACCAGGGAAGCGCTGTTCCAAAGGTTTGTCTTGTTGCGGCATGAATGTTTCCAAAGCCTCATTTTCGTATCGCCCGGAGAATCCATCCGTAAAATTCAGGGCTATAAACCGTCCCTCGCTCACGGGCGCCCGATCAATTCCGACCCAAATTGTGCCAGTATCCGGGAAAAATACAACGCCCTGGGTCTGATCTATAGTTGATACTATCCATGGACTATAACTCACAGGCTCTCTGGTGTAGGCGTGCGTCCGATCATCCAGTTACCCACAATTCAGCTCGAACCCGTCCCTTAGATCACTCAGCCTGCTCAGTCCTCTCCAGATCACCATATTTCCTGGAGGGGAGTCTGCTGGGCTCTGTCGCAAACATTTCCGAGGGTGAAGTGAGATTTTGAAGGGATCATTCCCCGGACGCAGTTATCCTGCGAGGGCATAGAATTGCTCGAATGGAGAGGAGCCCTGGGGTTCGATCTGGCCTTTTTTGATCATGGCCATTATCTCAATACCGGCAATTGTTTTTGTCGCCGACATGAAAGTTTTAAAGCCGAGCATGGGCCTTGTCCTTTGCCTTATGCGCCTGTGATCCTGCTCCACAATGTTGTTGAGATATTTCACCTGCCGGAGCTCGATGTCGGTGGAATGCTCATGATTGAAAGCCTTTAGGCCGGCGGCGTTTGCCCCTGACTTGTCGGTATTGATCTTTCCGGGGACACCGTGCTGACGAACGGCCTTTTTCAAAAACCTGAGAGCCGCTTTCTGATCCCGCTTTGCCGCAAGGAGAAAGTCTATCGTATCGCCATCCTCGTCCACTGCACGGTAAAGCCATTTAAGCTTCCCCTTGACCTTGATGGCCAGCTCATCCCAGAACCATCGCCCCGATACCGGCTTTTTCCGTTTTCTGAGCTCGGCCTCCAGCTGAGGGGTATAGTGGAGAACCCATCTGTGGATGGTCGAGTGATCCACCTGAACGCCGCGCCCCAGGATCATTTCCTCAAGATCCCTCGTGGAGAGCTCATAGCTGAGATACCTGCGAATGGAGGTCGATGGAATGGTCCCGCCGTATTGAAAAAAGGCCACGATGAGCCATATTGGGGCAAGTGTGGAATTCCAACCGGGAAATTCAAGCGAGAGGGAACCCCCATGAAAGAAATTACTGTACTGGCTGTAGACTTAGCCAAATCAAGCTTTCAAGTTCATGGCAATAAT
>NZ_DASQYZ010000419.1:0-2629 GCF_035638955.1 Oligoflexus sp.
TTTGAGTCGATGAGAATAATTCGAAAGCGGCAGGTCAGAGCAGAGGGTGATACCTCTGCAGAGATCTTCTATTCCGTCGCTGCATGATCGTTCGTCAATCCGTGCTTCCCCGCGTTCAGCTTCTGCAAACGCAACACAACCTGAAAAACGGCCCATCATAAACTGATGGGCCGTCTTTCGTTCAACACGGACCTGCGTTAGGGCTGGGCCAGCGTCGGCGCATAAGCCTCATAACCGTCATCGACGGTGCGAACGTCCCAGGTCAAAGGCAAATCCTTTTCCATACTCGCCTTCTCAAACAGCCGGGTAAATTGCTGCCGGAAGCTGGCATACACATGAGGAACGCGGACCAAATAATAATTCTCAAAATTCTTATCAAAACCGGCTTTGCTCAGGTTCCCGGCGCCCGTAAACACCGCACCCGGTGCGCCTTGGTCCTCAGCATTAGACTTGAAAATCATGAACTTATTATGAAAGAGCATCTTGCCAAGGTGGTTGTTTTCCACAAACCGAAGCTCGGCACCAGCCGCCTGCAGGGTCCCGGGCCCATAGGAAAACTTGTTCGCATCCTTCGTCCCCTTCGCGGCCAGGATCACTTCCAGCGGATCTCCGAATTCACCTCGGCTAAACAGCGAGCAGCGGACATCCTTGGCTTTGGTTTCCAGAATTCCCCACTGGCAGGACGAGGTCAGGCTCCCGGATTGACCATAAACTTTATCATCAACCTGCCAGGCAAGACCCTGGTCGATGGGCACCTGGGAATTGGCCCAGAAGAGTTCCGAATCGACCAGCATTTTGACCTTAAAGGTGGGGTCGCTTTTCAGTTTGAGGGCCAGAGCTGTTATGAGCTCCGGCTCAGTCAAATGATGCGCTGCAATCCATACCTCGGACGCCTTCTGCACTTCCTGCACCATTCCATCCAGCTCTTTGCGATCATCATAGACGCCGCCAGATTTAGGAATGAAGTAGTTCTTCATAAAAGAGTCTTGGGACCGAGCTGTCTCCACACCTTTGGCTTCCCGGCAGGCGTCAAGCTGCTGATAAAGCTTGCCGAGGTTACTCACGGTTTCAGCATTGATCGCATCGCGCAGAAACATATGGTCCTGGCTAAACCAATGCAAGCGATCCTGGGTCACGAAGTTCCAGTTCTCATGATGACCCCAAGTCCCACTTGAAATATTGCCGCTTTGAAAGCTGACCCGAACCTTATCCCGAAGATTGGCGTCATGGGCGGGATTGTTATAAGCAATCATAAGGGACTTCAGATGCGCGAGACGTCCCTTGCTTTTGAACTGCAAAAGTTCGACGCCCGGGCATTGGCTCAGGACATCGATAGCACCCGATGACGAGTCGGGCTCATGGATAAACACTTTGACTTTCACCCCACGTCCTGCGGCTTCACAGGTCCAGGTGGCGACCGATTTCATGCTCAGACTGAAGCTGGCAATAAAGAGTTCATCACTGGCCTGGGTGGACTCAATCCAGTCCTGGATCCGATTGATGGGGCTATCCGTATCGCGATAAGGATTATCACGACCTCGCTGGCTTGATGCCGCAAAATCCGTAGCGTCACAAAAAATATTGCCAGGAATATGCTGACGAAGCCCGCCGCCCAATGTCGGGATCCCCTCGGGACCCACGGCTATTTCAGGAACCTTGGATCGTTCCGGCGATATCTTAAAATCACCCGTTGATCCCGTCAGGGTCAATGGCTCAGGGTTGCGGGGCCTATAGGAAAGAAATTTCTGCCTGGAGCAGACAGGATTGCTAAACAGGACTTCATAGGATGCTTCGGTCCATCCACCGGATAGCAGGGATGAATTGGCCATTTCACTCTTTAAAGAAGCAACCGAAGGTGCGGGATGACACGAAGCCAGCAGAAGCAAGAACGCACAAGCCCCTGCATGAACATAGGATTTTTGTTTCAAAAGTGGAGTCCTCCAGGACATGTGACAGGCAAGGTCGGGAGAGCGTTGTACATCACCACATCAGCCATGGCTTGTACAGACTTGCTCCTTATCAAAATTTCATAGGTCCCGACGCAAAAAAGCGCCTCGACCAGAAATCCCGGTCGAGGCGCCTGGGGTTTAACGGCAGCTGCCTGCAGAAGCGGACATGGTGGTTGGTCCAGCCCAGGTCCCCTGACCAATGACCGTCCAATTTCCCGAATTGGGGCTGACCCGATGCAGTCTTCCGTTTTGGATGATATAGAGTTCACCATTGACGGAAGATATCGAAGTCGCACCGGCCCACGACGCGCCACCCAGAGTTTGATAGCTACCATCGTTGGGATTGACGCGATGAAGGTGGCTGTTTTCCACAATATAGAGCCAGCCGGACAGTGAAGTCATGACTGTGGCACCAATCCAACGAGCAGAACCGATCACGGTCCAGCTTCCGTCATTGGGGTTCACCCTGTGGAGATGATCAGCCTGAACGATGTAGACGCTGCCGTCGACAGCCGCCGCGGATGTGGCACCGGCCCATGACGTTTCACCGAGCAACTGGAAACTTCCGTCATTGGGATTGACCCGATGGAGACGATTGTTTTGCACAACATAGAGCGAGTCGCCCAAAGCTGTCATCACCGTCGGCCCATTCCAATTGGCGTTTGGATTGAGAACGGTCC
>NZ_DASQYZ010000420.1:0-2434 GCF_035638955.1 Oligoflexus sp.
CTGGTTTTCCAGAAAAGTGGAAAACCACCTCCATGTTTCCTAACCCGAAGGGCGCGAACACGTGACCTATGATCGGGAGCGTAGTGCGGGAAATCCGCATGCTGCGTTCTGAGGAGGGGCTCCCTGGAGCGATCCGGCGGGTCTACTCACCCCGGGGCCCTGGATTTATGGCTCCCACATCATGAATTTTGAAGCATCGGCTGTAACGCGAATGCGGCCCAACGCTTCCGTTCCGGTGTAAAACTGAATCGTCGCATTCGGGTCTTTTGCCTGCGGAGGAACGATGCCTTCTAAGATCAACGCATCGATAACTTCGCTCCACTTCACCGCGATCGCAGGGGATCCCGAGTTGTTGAAGGATCTTGGCAGTCTCCAAGCACGGCCACCTAAGTAAACAAAATGAGCACTGACACCATGCTCTGTGATGAACTCGTTTCTGCTGACACGTACATCTGGATTCCACTGCGGGAGTACAGGCCCAGATTTTGGCGGACTGACGTCAACATTGAACTCCACGATGTAGCTACGGTTATTAAGTGTCGAGTACCACGTGATACCAATGAGAACGCGCGCCTGAGCCGCATCGTCCGCCTTATTTACCGTTCTCTCGACTTCAGCTCTCATTCGTACTGAAGTCGCGCCTGCCACTAACGACGCTGCGTTGTTACCGCCCAGGTACACGTTTCCATAGGGCGTGTTGTGCTGGAGACCGATATACAGATTCGGCGTAAGGGCTGACGTCCAAGTTCTAGAGTCGACCTGCAACCGAACAGAACCATCTTGGCCACCTCCGCCTGTGAGCCAGTTAAAGCTGAACGGGCAAGACTGATTCGAACCACCCGGAACGTCGAACAGATCTTGTGAGTTCACTCGGCACGGGGCTAAGCTTCCGCCCACATCAACGCCCATGGTATAGAAACCTTGCCCCTGAGCAAGCGACCCTTTGCATTTGCCTCCGGGTGCATCGGGACAAGACTCTGAGTAAGTCGCGGAATCGGGATTGAAAGTCGCGATACGTCGATGGCGAAACTCAGGCTCAAATCCCTTCGGAGTTCCAGATTTCGACATGCTCGCGGCGATAGGGCCGGCTACCAAGGGATTGGTTCCGTCTTGACTGATCAGGTAAACAAATACGCTATGCTCTTGGCCATCCCGGTATTGCACCGGAAGCTCGGCTGAAAAACCATGATTGCCCTGAATGCCAAAAGCTTGATTGACGTCAGCTCGATGCGAGTCAGTGTTGACGACCGCGACCAGCGCTCCTTGCCCAGCTGGACCGCCTATGTAGATGTGAATTTGTCGGGTCGATGAAGGAGCAGCTGGATCGTAGGCCCAACCTCGTATCATTCCATTCGAAGTTGAATCAACGTAACCGTATTGACCTCCGCCGGTTGATGCCAATGCCATTGTCCCGCTGAGATACTTTTTTACGTTACTTGAATGAATTGCCTGGAAGCCCTCGGCGCAACCCGTGCAAGCAACCAGAACTGTCGCAATCCAAAACAAAGTTGATCTTTTCATCTGGTTACCTCTTTTGAACTGACAGCAAATCTCGTCACTTTACTCGAAGTAAGTTTGCAATCAGTGGCGCTTAGAAATGAGACCAATCTACCTTGCTCGAAGCTTATTCCTTTACCAACTCATGGGATGAACTACTGTGGCGCTAAGCGAGCAAAAAAATCCAGGGCCCGGGGTGAGTAGACCCACCAGATCGCTCCAGTAGGCCGCTGGATACTGAGCCGACAAAAATATTGCAGCTAAAGGTGGCTCATGAGGTTCATCTATCCGTCTCAGGGGCGCGGAAACGACTTCAAAAATTCAAAGATGATGTAGCAAAGGAAAGGCTTCAAGATGGCTGATTACAAGGATAACCAAACTCCGGTTCCCCAGCTCCACCTCGAACGCTGGTTAACCGGAGACTTGCAGGACCACGACAAACAAAAGCTGACGCTTCGCTTTGGTGAAGGTGTGATCTCGGCCGTGGAGTTTGCGCTCCGTCGGCTCCTTCCAGATGCAGGGGACAGCGCCCTTAAGCTCATTCTTGAAGCTGCAGGTTCAATCATCATCGGGGATGGTAAGGATTGCTCAAAAAAAGGTTGTGTTGCGTTTGCAGAAGCTGAGCGAGGGGAAGCACGGATTGGCGAACGATCATGCAGCGACGGAATAGAAGATCTCTGCAGAGGTATCACCCTCTGCTCTGACCTGCCGTTTTCGAATGATCCTCATCGACTCAAACCCACCAATTGTAACCCTTGCCGTTCGAAGCCGCTTGAAACCCAGGGTGGCTCTGCACAGCTGCTTTATAGGCCTATGGTCCTGCTCGATAATGTTGTTTAAATATTTATTCTGACGAATCTCGATATCAATTCCTTCGTCATCGTTATAGTCATTGATCCCAGCAGTGTTGGCTCCACTTTTGTCGATATTGATCTTT
>NZ_DASQYZ010000421.1:0-11769 GCF_035638955.1 Oligoflexus sp.
CATAAAGCAGCGAATCCCGCCATGAGCCACGTTGCAGCACATTCTGCTTCAGGTAGCCTTCTCGTGTGAAGCCGATGCGTTCCAGCACTTTTTGGGACGCGATATTGCCCGGCGAGGTGGTGGCGATGATACGGTGGAGACCCAACTGTTTGAATCCAAACGCGATGAGGGCGCGAGCCGCTTCACTTGCGTAACCTTTGTTCCAATGAGCCATCGCCACGGTGTAGCCAAGCTCGGCCTCTCGATGCTTGAGGTTACGAATGTTGAGGGACATATTGCCGATGAGCTCGTCCGTCGACCGTATCAAAAGAGCCAGGGAATAATTCATGCGGGGCTGCGCGTGAACAGCCGACACCACTTCCTTGAGGAAGGCAAGAGCTTCCGCTCGACTGAGGGGGCCCCACGATGAGTGACGCGCAACTTCGGGATCGCTTACGAATTTCAGGATGCTTTCAAGCTCGGAAAGATCATCCCTGTAGTCGCGGAGCAGAAGGCGTGTGGACTCAATGGAAGTCATATTTTTCTCGATAGATGAAGCAGCAGAACATAAGCATCAGAGCCTGCAACCTGCGCCGCGTGCTCTGATGCTGTTGATTTTTACAGTTTCACAGCGACGCTCAAGGCCAGTTCCTGACCTTGCAGTGTTACGCCCTTGAGCTTGTTCTTATCGCTGCTGATTTGAACGCCGCGCAAACCAGGATTTTTATAGAGGCCTTGCAAGGAGGCGCGGCCTGCGGCAAGGGTATTCGAATATTTGTATTCCAGACCCAGATCCGCATTGCCCACTGTAAAGGTGGCACCGAGGCCGAGGTCGCCGTTGACGATAGGAGTATAACGGGTCTTGTAGTTGGCATATGCATCGCTTTCAATGTCCTGAACCAACTGTTGGCGGGACAAACCAGCCAGCATATAAACCCGGCTTGCGTCAGTCTTCACGAGGTTAATGCGCGAAAATCCATGAAGGACGGTTTGATCAATTTGGGAAGTTTTGGTGGGATAGTAACGAGCCACGCTCAAACCCAAACCGAAGTCCAGGACGTCATCAACAGTTTGAACAGCCGAGAGGCCAAAGCCCGCGGTATTGAAATAAGCCGAGCTCACGCCATCTACAGTCGCCGGGGTGCCGTCTTCCTTGTAAGTGGATTTCTCAGCATCGAGTTGCATGTTCGCGTGAAAGGCACGGGTTTCCACCTTGAGGCCTTCCGCGTGAGCGGCTGAGGCCGTGAGAACAGTCAAAAGAGCGGTCGAAAGAATGGCTTTCATGAAAACTCCAGTCTCAAACTTAGTGTAATGGACAACGTCCCTCTTGCGGGCTTCATGTAGACGAGCCGCGGGGATGGTTTATTGCATGGGAGTTCAGAAAGCGCAAGTATATGTAGATGTGACGCGGAAAGAGAAAGGCCCGGCCGGAGCCGGGTGCAGAGGCTTACTGAGGTTTTTGGGACTTGGCGTAGTCCAGCGTCTGACGAATCAGTTTGCGATGACCCGAGCTGGCCACCGTTTTATTCGCGAGATATTCCTTACAAACTGTAATGAGATCATCCCAGCGCGTGGCTTCCACGTAAAAGCTCAAAAGCGTATTCAGGGCGGCTTCGCCTTGCTCGGATTTGGGCGCAAGTTTGATCAAACCATCGAAGCGTCGCATAGCGTCTTCATAGTGACCGAATTCGAAGAGAGTCTGGGCTGCGGTATAAAGCGCTGGAATATTTTGCTCGTCCTCAGGCCAGTTCTTGTGAAAGAAATCGATCTTCTCAATCAAGACGGCTTTGCTTTTGCTCAGAGGCACGGGATCCTTGGCTTTGCCCGGTTCAGGCAGCTTGGGAACCTGCTGCGTGGAATCCCAGTTGGCTGCGGCTACAACGAGGCTGTAGGCGGCGTCCCGGCGATGCTCGCTCTTGGTGTCAGCGGCAATCTTGCTGAGCAGCTGAATCGCGCGTTCCATTTCACCATTTTGAAAGACGAGAAGCGCATAGTTGTAACGAGCGTCGTCCTGTGCATCGCTGTTGGGATACCAATCCATAAAGAGATCATAGTAACCCTTGCTGATGACCATCAGCTTGCTGGAATCATAGAAAGGCTGGCCTTTGACCTTGGCTGGCGGCTGCGCTCCCATTTTTTCCGCTTCCTGCTGGATCTTCGCAGCGGTGAGAACAAGGTGATTGGCCAGCTGCTTCTGATAGGTTTCCACCAGCTGCTTGTCCTTGTTCCACTCTTTCATCCAGGGATTTTCTTCGTCGAAGAGCCCGCGAATTTTTTTATAGCCCTCCAGAACCTTATCGAAGCTGCGGGTTTGAATGAAAAGATCGATCTGGCTCATGAGGTTCTGTGGGTAGTAGCGGCTTTCCACCTGCTGCGGCAGGTATTCCGCAAAAGCCGTTTCAGCGAGCTTCGAGTCGCCATCGCGGATGGCATCAACCGCCAGATAAACGAGATACGTTTGGTAAGCAGTCTTGGGCTTGTTTTCATCAAAATATTTTTGAACATCAGCCTTGGGTGTCCGCATCTCGGCAAAAACCCAAGCGAGATCCACGGCAGATTCCTCTTTCAGTTTGAAAACGGGTTTGTACGCATCCCAATCATTCATCAGTTTATGCGTCAGGCGAAGGGCGACGGCAGCCTTTTCCAAACCGGCCAGACGTTTGGCATTATCTTTTTCATTTTGGGTGCGCATGATGTGAACCCAGGCCAGTTTATAAATCGCATAAGGTCGAACCGGTGTGGTTTTGTTATCCATCACTGTCTTGAGAAGGCCTTCAGATTTTTCATATTCCTTGAGCTGGAAATAATATTCAGCCAAAGCCAGGTTCACATGCGGCATGAACGTGGAGCTAGGAAAGCGCTTCTTGAATTGATCCAGGAAGAGAAAGAGGTTCGAATTCTGCGTACGAGCCAGCAGACGGATCAGCAGGTATTGGTTGCGATCCTGCTCGAAGGTGTAGCTGTTGACAAGGTTGCGCGCGAAGCCCACGGTCTTAAAGGAGTGGGATTCGATATCGGCCTGCTTGGGGATTTTGGTCCGGGCTGTGGGATCCTGCAGACGCCAGTCTTTGGATTTGAAGTAGAGATCGCGTTCCGCCATCATTCTTTGATAGCTGGAGATCTTCAGGGAGAGTTCGACCAGCTGTTTAGCCAGCAAAAAACCGCGGCCACTGCTTTCCTTGGCAAGGTCGATGGCTTCGAGGCTTTTCAATTCCTCGGCGCGTTTTTCCTGGGCTTCTTTCAGGTCATCGAGGTCTTCATCCAGGTTCAAATCCGAAAGAAAATCCTCGTGATCTTCGAAACGAGGTGCAGCGGCATAAATATCCTCGGCCCAGTGGCGAACGTCGGGACGCATGCGATCCGAACGGACGGAACCATTCAGCAAGGACGAGGCGATAAGTCCCAGGGCAATGGCTTTCATATTCAACTCACAAAATGGCAAATGGAGTGTTGGATTCATCCATTATGCCCGAAGTTGGGGGTGGGGGCAAAGGGCGGGTTTGAGGGCGTGGGGCCGAAGCCCCTGGAGAGGTGTTACACCCGAATTTCAGCGTCTCTGGCCCAGCCGGACGCGTGTTTGATGGCCGCTTTCCACATTTCATAAAGCCGCCGTCTTTCGTTTTCCTGCATGACCGGTTCGTAACGCACATCCCGCTGCCAAAGACCCTTCAGAGCATCCATATGCGGGAAAAAACCTGTGGCAAGACCGGCGAAGTACGCCGCGCCCATGGCCGTGGATTCCAGGCAGCGCGGCCTTACCACAGCGGCGGCCAGGATATCAGCTTGAAACTGCATCAGATGTGGGTTCGCTGAGGCACCGCCGTCGACCCGCAGTTCCTTGAGAGGGATATTCGCATCGGCTCGCATGGCTTCGACGACATCACGGGTTTGATAGGCAATCGCTTCGAGCGCAGCACGGGCGATATGCTCGCGCCCGGTGCCACGAGTCAGGCCGATAATGGTACCCCGTGCATACGGGTCCCAGTAAGGGGCTCCGAGTCCTGTGAACGCAGGCACGAAATAAACGCCGCCATTGTCTTTGGCCTGAGCGGCGAGCGCTTCAATATCCTTGGAATTGGCAATCAAACCGAGGCCATCACGCAGCCACTGAACGACAGCCCCCCCTATGAAAACCGATCCTTCCAGCGCATAAGTCGTTTCCTTGCCAAGACGCCAGGCCACGGTGGTGAGGAGTTTGTTTTGTGAGGAAATCGGCTTATGGCCCGTATTCAGGACGAGGAAACAGCCTGTTCCATAGGTGTTCTTCATCATCCCGGGTTCGAGACAGAGCTGACCAAATAACGCCGCCTGCTGATCTCCCGCCACGCCGGCGATGGGAACCGCGTGTCCAAAAATTTCCTTATCTACCGTTCCATAAATTTCACTCGACGATTTCACTTCAGGCAGCATGGACGGGGGCAGTTCAAAGAGTTCGAGCAACTCCTTATCCCAGGCCCCGGTATGAATGTTATAGAGCATGGTACGACTGGCGTTGGTTGCATCCGTTGCATGAACTTTGCCGCGCGTCAGTTGCCAGATGAGCCAGCTATCAACGGTCCCCGCTGCAAGTTCGCCGCGCTCGGCCTTATCGCGAGCCCCAGGGATTTTTTCCAGCAGCCAACGGATTTTGGACGCTGAAAAATAAGCATCAATCACCAACCCGGTTTTGCTCTGAATTTTTTCACTCAGGCCCTTGGCTTTCAACTGTTCGCAAAAGGCAGCGGTCCGACGATCCTGCCAGACGATGGCGTTGGCAAGGGGGCGACCGGTTTTGCGGTCCCACACAATGGTGGTTTCGCGTTGATTGGTGATGCCCAGACCGACCAGACGGTCCTGTCCATTCAGTTTCTGCAGGAGCTCCTTCACAACCTTGGCCTGCGATTCCCAGATTTCCTGGGCATCATGCTCAACCCAGCCCGGTTCCGGGTAAATCTGACGGAATTCCTGCTGAGCCATGCCGGCAACCTGGCCCTTATGATCGATGAGCAGCGCGCGCGAGCTGGTGGTGCCCTGGTCCAGTGCCAGAAGATAGCTGTTTCCGGTCGCCATGAGAGTGCCTCCCGTTGTGTCTTTCAATCACTTTGAGTTTCTTGTAACGCTTTTTGCGGCGCCGCGAAAGGCCCAAAGCCCCCGATACGCCCGGCTCAATTCCATTTGGACATAAACATATTCACCCGAATTGACCTTGCCTACTGAATTTTCCTATTCTGCCTGAGGCGCACACTCCCGTGCATGAGGTGGGTATGGACATTTTCAATCTGCATTCCTGGGATATCAGTCCCACCGAGGCGGTGGCGTTACAGAAGGAACTGGCGTCCCGCGTGACCTCGCAGCCTCTGCCAGCTGAGTGCAATCTCATCGCAGCCTGTGACGTGTCGTTCGATGTGGGGGGTGAGATTCTGTTTGCGGCCATCGTGGTCTTAAACCGGAAGGACTTTTCCGTCGTGGAAGAGGTCACCGTGCAGGATCGCATGACCTTCCCCTATGTTCCCGGTCTTTTATCGTTTCGCGAATTGCCCGTGCTGCTCCAAGGGTTTGCGCAGCTCGAAGTGAAGCCTGACCTTGTCCTTTGTGATGGGCAGGGGATTGCCCATCCGAGGCGCCTGGGCATTGCCAGTCATTTGGGTCTTTGGCTGGGCATTCCGACGATTGGCTCTGCGAAAAATCTCCTCTGCGGCACGTACAATGAACCTGATATGGACAAGGGTTCCAAAACTCCTATTATCCATCGCAAGGAGATTATCGGTTATGCCTTACGTTCGCGGTCCAAAGTGAAACCCATTTTTGTGTCGCCAGGCCACCTGTGTGATCTGGCCTCGGCGGTCGACATGGTCAACAGCCTGATTGATCGCTATCGGATTCCGGTCCCCATCCGTCACGTGCACAACCTGTCGAATGCCGTGCGCAAGGAAGGGCATCTGGTCACGACCTTTCACTCACAGCCAGTTTCACCCCAAGACCCAGAAACGTTAAACCCGTGATGCGGGAGATGGCTGTGGAGAGGCGTTGGCTACGACGGATGTGATCGCTCAGAAAGCCTGCAAAAAAAGCCAAACCAAGACACCATATCGTGCCTGTGAGGACTAAGGTCAGGCCGAGCATCAGCAGCGCCAGAGTTGGATGGGCGCTGTCTTTGCTGACGAATTGGGGGAGCAGAGCCAGAAAAAAAAGGGCCACCTTGGGGTTCAGGACATTGGTGACCACGCCCTGACGGAAAATTTTGAAATCACTGGCCTCGGCCTCATCCCCTCGGGCGTCCTGAAAAACAGAAGGGGACCTGAGCATCTGAACACCGAGGTAAATCAGATAAGCCGCCCCCAGAATCTTCACTACAAAAAAAGCATGCGATGAGGTCATGAGCACAGCCGATAAACCAAACGCAGCGGCAAGCGTATGCACAAGA
The DNA here is from genome assembly GCF_035638955.1 of Oligoflexus sp. Classification (GTDB taxonomy): domain Bacteria; phylum Bdellovibrionota_B; class Oligoflexia; order Oligoflexales; family Oligoflexaceae; genus Oligoflexus. The sequence continues at coordinate 6,383 of NZ_DASQYZ010000421.1, forward strand.
CAGCCAGTGGAAATGCCAAGGGCCGAGGCGATCCCCGAACGCCGACCCTGAGCCATGCTGCGGCCCAGGATATACATCGTATCAGGACCGGGCGTCAGGTTCAGAAGGATGGCGGTCATCACGAAAAGGGAATAATCATGAATGCCCAGCATCATCGTCTCCCTTGAAGTCGAGCAGGATTTCCACATGCGACAAAGGTTCAGGTGGATTCGGTAAATACAGCGTTTTACGCCAGTACATGTCGGCCTCGGGAAAGCGTTCCGCCATTACATGCAGATTGGGAAGTTCGTTTTCAAAGGCGGCAATAACGGTGCCGAGGGGCGCGATTTTTTCCAACGCCATGACCTTGAACTCCAGATCGGCGATCGCAGGATCTTCTTTCAAAATGAAATGCACCCGATCCCCTGTGGATGGAAAACCCAACCTGGGCATGGCATCAAAGGTCGCCTGTCCCATGCCCGGTATATCACGTCCGGTCAGATAAACGATGGTAGCGCCCAAATTATAACAATGATGCACAAACTCCAAGGCCCCAGGAAAGGCCTTGTCATCAATCAGATAGGGATAGGTGAAATACTTCTCGCGCCAGAATTGAAAGAGCTGGTCACCGAACATTTGATTGCGAATGCCATGCTGAGCCAGCGTATCCAGAACGCGATATTGTACGTTTTCCCAGCTCAATTGCTCGACCAGCTGGCACTCCAGAGCAAAACTTTCCTGCACATGACTTTGCTTGATGAAGTCGTGGATGACTCGATGCTTGCGATGGCGGCAGTCGATTAGGGTATCATCCAGATCGAAAATAATAACAGGCTGCTCGCCGCTGGCGAGGGTGGCCTCGATTCGATACTTTATCTTTTCATATAAATTCATGCGCGATTTGCCTTTTAACGAGCTGAGAGTAATGCCCCTGGCGGTTCAGCAGCTGATCATGGCGTCCCTGCTCCATGATGCGCCCGTCCTGGAACACCAGAATATTGTCACAATGCTGGATGGTACTCAACCGATGCGCGATAATAAAACAGGTCCGACCCTGCAAGACTTCCAAAATGGCCTTTTGAATCAGAGCTTCGCAGGGCTCGTCAACATTGGCTGTGGCTTCATCCAGGATTAAAATCGCGGGATTACGCAAAAGCATACGGGTGAAAGCGATGAGCTGACGTTCGCCCATACTCAGGTTCGAACCGCCATCCTGCAGGAGTGTATCCAGGCCCGCCGCAAGCTTGTCCATCACCAGGGAAAGCCCAGTCCGGCGGCATGCCTCCAGAATGGACTCATCCTGCGGCTGATCCTGTTCCGGAATGGTCACGAGCAGGTTTTCCCGCAGGGTCCCCTGAAAGATGACAACATCCTGGGAGACAATGCCAATCTGTTCGCGAAGGGCGGTCCGATTCCATTCCTGCAGCGGCACACCATCAATGCGAATCTCGCCCTTTTGAATCGGATAAAGCTGGGGGATGAGATGCACGGTGGTGGATTTCCCGGACCCTGTTTTACCAACCAAACCCACCGAGGTACCGGGCTGCACTTGAAAATGAACGCCCTTGAGCACAGGCTGATCCTGCAGGTAGCTCATCCATACATCATCAAATTCCACCGCGCCTTGAACCACTGCTTTGTGTTCACCGCTGGGGCCGAGGATAGCCGATTCCTCGGTTTCGCCGAGCATTTTGCTGACCCGCTCCGAGGAAGAAATGGCGTCCTGAATCAAATGCAGTTCAAAGGAAAGCTGCATGATCGGGCGGAAATAGCGCTCGGCATAACGAATGAAAGCCACGAGGAGGCCGATGGAGATCGTCTGATCAATGGCCATGTGTCCTCCCCACCAAAGAATAATCACCAGGGGAAGTGAGCAGAGAAAAGCCGCCATAGGCCGAATGAAGGTATTCCAGTTCATCAGATTGAAGGCCGACTTGAGCATCTCCTCCGAGCTTTGCGTAAAGACCTTATGACTCCATTTTTCCAGGCCAAAGACTTTGATGACAGGCAGACCGTTGATCAATTCCGCCAGCTGCGAATTGATGCCTGCTGAACGCTTCTTATAATCCCGCAGCCAAAAGCGAACAGGCTTGCGCATCAGAACGGTAAAGATAAGGGCCGGAAGGCTGGAAAGACCGATAAAAAAGCCTATTTTGAAATTAGTTAAAAGCATGGCGAGCAGAACGCAAACCACTGTGATCAGGGCGGTGAGCACGCGCGGGAGCGTATTACTGAAAAAGGATTCGATGCCTTCCACATCCGCCGTCAAACGCGTGATCGTGCGACCGAGAGGCTGCTGATCATAGTAGGCCATGGGCAGCTGATTTAACTTGCGGAACAGGGCTTCCCGAATCTGCAGCGCGACCTTGTTCGTGACGTAGGCAATGCCGACGCGACCCTTGTAGTAAACCAGAATATTGACACTCTCAATCGCCAGAATCCCCGCGACCGTTCCGATCAGAGCTGGCCAGGGCTGTTTTTGGATCAGCAGCTCGGCCAGGTGCCCCATGAGCTTGGCCGATATCATGAGCAGCCCGGCTGAAGCGATGACCAGACCGACGCAAAAAAACAGGCGACCGCGGATCCCTTGACTATGTTTGAAGAGGGCGATGACAGCTGAAAAATCACCCTGATGTTCAATGCTATCGTGAGGCGCTTGCATGGATTAAACCTCCACAGCGGCATCAAGGGGTTGCAGATGCCGTGGTCCTGATTCGGGTATCCGGGAGCCGATCGATTGCGCAGCATCCCAGTGCAGACGGCCATCCTCCAGACGCAGGATGTGGTCGCAAAGCTGCAGCGTGGACAGTCGATGCGCCGTCCAAATCACAGTGTGACCTTCCAGTGTGGTTTGCAGTTGAGCCAGGATTTTCGCTTCGGTGATGGAGTCGACAGCACTCAGGCAATCATCCAGGATCAAAATGGGTGAAGGTTTGAGCAGCGCGCGAGCCAGCGACAGACGCTGCTTTTGACCACCAGAAAGATTGATGCCCCACTCGCCGATCCAGCAGTCGAGGCCACCGGTGAATTTTTGCACATCATCCCAGAGTTCCACCACCTGCAGGGCTTGGATCATGGCCTGTTCATCCGCAGTGCCCATGGGCGAGAGATTATGGCGAATGGTTCCGGCGAAAAGAAAGGGTTTCTGCGGCACCATGGTGATCTGTTTAACGATCCAATCCCGCTGCCCCTGCTCCAGGCTCAGTCCGTGAATCTGCACCAGCCCCCGAGGATGTTCCAAAAGACCACCGATGATATTCACGAGCGTGCTTTTTCCAGAACCAATCGGACCGATGAGACCCAATTTTTCGCCTCGGGGAATACTGAGATTGATATGATTGAGCACATCCTGGGTTTGATCATAGGAATAAAAAAGTTCCTGAAGACGCACCGCGATCTCAGGCTGATAAGACCGATGAATGACCGCCTCTGGTGTGGTTCCGGTATCACGTTCCAGATTATAGACCTCGGTCAGACGTTTGAAACTCGCAAAACCGGTTTGCCATTCCGAGATCACCGAGCCCAATTCAAAGAGCGGCGACTGCAGGAGCAGCACATAAGATTGCAAGGCGATAAAGGCGCCGATGCTGACCCGTCCCGCCTGAACTTCCATCACGCCATAGGTAAAGAGAATGCCGTAGGCGATGATCGTAGGCAAAGCGCCGAGCACAAAAATCCGCCAGCTGGCGTGCAAAACTTTGAATTGGCGCTGCGCATATTCGGTGGCGTAACTCTGCAATTTTTCCTGCCAGACTTTTTCACTGGCGGTGGCACGTTGCAATCGAATGGTTTTCACCGTTTGAGAAATCAAATCCGAGAGCAGCGAGAGTTGCTCCTGCGCGAGTTGATGAAAGGTGTATTCCTGTCGACTGATTTTAATAATATTCCGGGGCAGAAAAGGAATCACGCAGAGACACAGCAGGGCCAGCTTCACATGAATCATCAGCATGGAAATGACCGAAAGCGTGCTAAAGAAAATAAGATCGAAGGTCAGGACGATCGTAAAGCCATGAATAAAACGGGTCTTGTTCCAATCGGCCGTCGCCCGGTTCATCAGGTCGCCAAGGGAAAAACGATCCAGAACCGATAATGGCTGATCCTTGAGCACAGACCATAAACGGGTTTTCATCTCATGGCCGGACAGGTGCGTCTGCCGCGCGAGGATCTGCCGCCAGCCGATGCGCCCCAGCCAACCCAGAGTCAGCATGAGCACAAGGCCCAACACCAGGCGATCCAGTGTGCCGTGCGGATCAACGTCTGTTTTTTGCGTCAGGACATCGATCGACCATTGAATGAACTTCGGCAGAAACACTTCCGAGATACTCGTGATCAGCATGGCCATGAGACCCAAACTGTAGGCCAATCGATGTGTCCGCAGATTTTCCAGAAAGAGACGAGCGGGACTATAGCGCATGAATGAACTGTGCCTTCCGAATGATGACGTTGTTCAGCAGCGTGGGATGGAGGGTTGTCGCGTGGGCCTTTGCCTGTCTTTCACAGGCAACAGCCACAAGAGAATAAAAATCGACACCCGGCGTTATACATCTAATATAACCCGCCCCAGGTGTCCTTCCAAGGTCATCAGGCAGGATTTGTTTCTGAATACTGAGCGGTCCCCATCAGGCCCTTATTTTTTTTGATGAGGGCCTCTACTACGCGATAGACCTCCCGCCGATATTGACGGCAGGCGTCCAGATCGGGCCAGTGCATTTCATTTTTCGAAAAGTCGTCCCAGCTCATCTCATCGACGCCTGTCTCGAAGATCCGTTCGAAATAGGGGTTGATGGTGTCGTCCAAAAGGCCTGCCACGTGCAGTTTGTTCACGTAGAGCACCGCAGGGTGCACATAGTAGAAGATCAGAGGATGACGCAGCCCATGGTAGGGCGGACGGTAAAAGGCCTCTTCTTCGATGAGCGAAGCGAACAGCAGCTCCGTAAGGACCCAGCCGTTGGCAAAGTAAGCAATGACCTCAGCCGCCTTGCAGCTAGCAAGATTCGGCATACGCAAAGCCTTGATCCAGCCGTCTGCAGTTCGTCCTGGACAGTCCTTATCCTCAGGATTCGGCCCGGTCCACCAGGAAACGTCGCGTGGAAAGGCCGGGCTGCAGCGTCCGAGATTTTGCTCCCAAGCTTCGACAAGTTTCTTATGAAAAGCGGGCGACGTGAGATCAAGGTTGGGATTCCGGGTCAAACTTCTCGACATTATTCAGGCTCCGCTCAAGTTTTCACTCAATCAAGTTTTTCATATATTCCTGCTGCTGAAAAGCGGGCCCCGGAAAGAATGCTTAAGAATTAGGCCTTGTACTTGTTTTACTTAAGTATTTGAATAGATTATAAATAAGCTCTCCCCTGTTCAACCAATCTGCAAGGAAGCGGGGTGGTTTAAAATGGCCAGGATGATTCTGGATT
>NZ_DASQYZ010000422.1:0-28194 GCF_035638955.1 Oligoflexus sp.
CGCATGGTGATCCAGCACCTTCTGGTCAATAGGCGGCAAGGTCACCCCTGGCTCCGTAGCCACAGGCCCCGAGATCATAAGAACAAGTGCCTGAACACGATCAGGATGCTTCAAGGCCAAAAGTTGCGCTATCATCCCACCCAAAGACGCCCCAACCACAACCGCGGATTTTTTCTCATAGCCATCCAAAACGGCTAAAGCATCGCCCATCATGTCATCCAGGGAATAATGAATGGTCCCAGGTTCGTAACACGTGGAGCGACCCGTATCGCGGTTATCAAAGCGGATCACGTAATAACCCGCACGAGCTAATTGTTCACAAAATTCTCGTGGCCACCACAGCATGGAAGCACAGGCGCCCATGATCAGGAGCAAAGTTGGGTCGTTGGGTTGGCCGAAGCTTTCGGTGGCGAGATGAGCCGCGCGGGTTGGGATGCTGCGTTCCGTCATGATCTGTCCTCCTGCGTACGGGAACAGCCAATGTACTACAAAGCAGCGCAAGTGCCACCCTGCATGACAGCAGGGCGGCCTTTCGATATCAACCGATCATTACGGAGGTGTAGGACGGGTTGTGTCGGATGGAGTCGCAGGCACAGTTGTACCAGTTCCTGGCTGAGGGCACGATGGATCGACCTTGGTGGCGTCATATCCTGGGGTGCTTGGATCTGGACAGTTTGTGGTCGGAGCTGGGTTGCTCAAGGACGTGCCAGTGGTCGAGTCAGTGGCGGTGCCAGGAGTGGTTGGCGAAGTGGTGGTGGCACCTGGGGTTGTTGTGTCGGGAGCCGTCTGAGTTTGTGGCTCAGTACGGTTGCCGTTATTTTCCATACCCGTGTTTTTCTTGGTACAGGAAAACGCAGCTACCGACAGCAGCAACGCAGTAGAGATGGTCATGGAACGTTTCATAGTATCACCCTTTCGAAAAATTATAAGAACCTCTGAAGACCCCCTGCAATTTGCACAGTCCGTACCAGCCTGTCAAGAGCTGGCAATCGAGGCTCATCATGGCTTACAACAAGCTGTTGTTTCGACGGAGGGTGAAGTTTCTGTATAGGCTTTAGAAAGCGGCTGAACGTGCCACGGTAGTGCCATCATTGAGGTAGTACCGAATGGTTGCAGTCCCGCCGGCTTTGGTACAGGTGTAACTCGTGTCGTAGGGAACCTGCACATAAGTTTCCACGCAGCCGGTCAAGGTCAAGGATTCGGCGCCTATGATGTGGCTAGGAATTACGCTGACGACGGCACCCGACCCGCTGATCTGTACATAAGGCTGCAAAAAAATGGGTGCTGTGACTTCAGCCATGAGCGTTTCGTCTTTGCGATATTGCACAATCACATGCCTTGTCCCATTGGTAGGGGTTAAGGTCACACGTACCGACTCACGGTAGGGGATCCACTGGAAGGTGTCCGCGCTGGGGATAATATTACCACTTATATACATGCTGACATTGTCACCCGGCAAATAATCGAATTGAGGCAGAATGACAACGTTTGGATCATCCGTCCAAAGAGCCTGATCCTGAAAGGCGACAGAGCCGGGCACATAACTGCGATCATAAATAACGGTTAAGGGAATATCCTCACAAGCATTCCCAGCCGCATCACGGATTTTAACCTTGAGGTTCTTGCTGCCCTCGCCAGGCGACAGGACAATGAGTTCGTCGGTGGTGTCGGTGAAGGATCGGTACTCTTTGAGTGTCTCGACATCGCCATCAATGCGAAAATAAAGAGGACCGTCGTTAAGCGCCTCTATACGCGCGCGAACGTAGCCGGTGGCTGTGGCAGAGGACACCAGGGTGGCCGTGCAGCCCTTGGGCGGCGTGCTTTTCCGTACAATCCCGGTCGTCATCAAGGCACCTTCAGTGCCGAAAATATTCCGATATTTGACGCGCAACTGTTTGGTGCCATCACCATCACTCAGCTGAATCAAAACCTGATCATCGCCTGGAATGTCATAGTATTGGCCGGCCGACACGGACGCGTCCAGATCGCCTTCCACCCAGACCTCTTTCACATTCCGCCCGCGCGTGGCAGGCAGGACGAGGTAAACCCAGGCATCCGCGCTGGCGTCCTCGGAAAAATAAGGTTCCGGTGTGGAGGGTACTTCCGGACTCGATTTCCAGGAGAGCCTATCCTGCAGATACGGTTTGCCGTTTTCCTGATAGAGAGTGATGTTGATGAAGACTTCACCGAATGCATCAGCTGTCAGAAGGGTCGAGTCGCGGACTTCGATGATGCTATCGAATGGAACTTCAGCGGTGAAGCCGGTGCCGTTGATGCTGAATTGAGGCTTGAAATCACCTAAAACTTCAAGCTTCAGGCGATTGACTGTGGTCGCCGTCGCGTCGCGTTCCAGGTAGTATTTGATAAGTCCACTGTTGGCTCCTCCGCCGCAGGCAGTGAGGAGCATGATCAGGGCCAAAGTTTGGGCTAAGAACACCACACTGATTCCATCACGTTCCGTTGCTCTGCGTAATCAAGGTCACATCGATATAAAAGTAGGTATAAGACGGACCTGCTTTCAGCACAAAGATCATATTGGGGTAAGAAACGATGGGTTTGGTGTTAGGCAGCACCATGACATCCGCATCATCCTTGTTGGCTGTGATAAAACCACCTTTGGCCAAAGCCGGTGTGCCACCACCCGCAACAAACGCTTCCGTCGCCATATCAATTTGCTTGCCACCTAGCGCGGTTGTGAAGATGCCCTGCAATTCGGCTTCCGTGGGCTCGCCAACATAGGTATCGACCGCCAGAGTCATGTAAATGGAGCTCAAGAGGACATCATCGCACTTGATGTTGGCGCCGGTGCCCGTGATGGTGTTATTGCATTCCAATTGAATGCGGAACTCACCGTTACCGGTGGCGCTGATATTGACGAGTTGAACCTGCTTGATCGAAAAATTGGGCGATGCCTGGCCGTTGACACTGAGGGAAGCCGATTCGCGAACCACAGCTTCGCCCAGGGTTTCCGTTGCGCCTTTGGTAATCTCAGAAAACTGATAGCGGATCGTGCCAGCAGCGACCACCGGACTGGCAATCGTGTTGACCACAGTGACAGTCAGTTCGTTCACGGGGTTGGCTGACACGACTTCAAATGTCGCGATATCCCCTCCTTGCCATGTATCAAATAAGGCTCCTGCCTTGGGTGTATAAATGCTACCGTTCAGGGTGAAAGTCGTGAGTTTGGCGAGACAGTTGCGGTCAAATTCATAAAGTTCCAAATAGGCTTTGGTTTCAGTCACAGTCGCCGTATGGGTCGACACGCAGTCGGTCAGGCTGATGGAAAACGCGGTGGCATCGGCCGCCAACGTTAAACCCGTATCACCGTTGGTGAGTTCCACTTCATAAGCAAAGGTTCGCCGCTTCTGCTGCGTGGTGCCGCTGGTTTCGCTTTCCGTATCTTCGTCGGTATATTGAACCGGCTGCTCTTCGCCGCACGAGCTGAGAAGCCCGATAGCGAGTAGGCCTTGAACGATGGTTTTAAATTTCAGCATGCCTGTTCCTTCTTACCGTAGGGTCGAATGTATGCACAACAGGAAGCCTCTCTATGAGGATGCGATCGGCATAAATGGAAAAGCTCTGAATGCATCGGAATAATTTTGCAGTTCCGGCGGCCTGCCTTGGATGGATACTGCTTCTTACGGGCCGGTAAGGTGGTTTTTCCAGCATGAATCGATACTTCCCTGGCGGCAGAAAAAGCGACTTTGTTCCTCTTGGTAAGAACCGGAAATATTCCTGCCAATCCACCGATAGGGAAGGAGTGACCAGGAGACCACTTTTGCCCATTCGAACGTGCTGCATCGGAATACTGCTGCTCATCCTGGGATCACAGGATGCCTGGGCGGGTTTGACCTTGATGGGCGGGGCAGGGGCGACAGCGGGCACGGTGACCAAATCAGGGGCCCCGCTCGCGAGCAAAGGCTATAACTATGCGCTTCAGGTCAGCTACGTTCCGACCTTCAGTCGCAAGCCATGGCCCGTGGTCCTTGGCGCACAAATCAGACAGTTGAAATTGAATTTCACGGAAGACGCCGTGAAAAAACGGGCCACCTATAATCTTTATGGAGCCCATGCAGGGCTGTCCCTGATGCTAACACCCACCTTCTGTCTGCAGGTGATGGGCGAATACTATGGTGATGCCAAAATCTCAGTGCTGTCCACCCATCAGGTTCGCCTGAACGGCAGCAACTACAAATATTCGAGTTGGGAGCAGTACACTGGTCCTGCCGCGGTGGGGGCTCGCCTGCAGCTGAGTCACGATAAGATTGATGGTCAATTCAGCGCAAGCAACCGCTATCGAAGTGGGGTGGGCCTCAGTCTGGTGCAGCAAAGCTTCAACAAGGAAAGCACGCAGATCACCACATCCAATGACGATTTGGCTCCGGAAGAGGCGTACACTCAATCAGACGTATCCTATCGTGTGATGCTGATCAGCATTGATCTTTTTATCGGCCTTACCTTTTAATTTTGCTAGGATGAGCCCGACTCCATGGGTTCAACTCTTCCAACAAAGGTTTTGATTGATGAACAACATCCTGGTGCCGGTGCTGGCCTTATGCGTTTGGACATTTGTAATTTGGGCGTGGATGTATGCCACGCGACTGCCCGCCATGAAAAAGGCCAGAATCAATGCCAGCAAGATGAAGCGCAAGCACGAGCTCGATGTCCTGCCCGTGCCCGTTCAACAGATTGCCGACAACTACAATCATCTGCACGAGCAGCCGACCGTGTTCTTTGCCTTGGCTTTTTACAGTCATCTGGTGGGTGTGGCCGATGGATTGAATATGGGGCTGGCTTGGGCCTACGTTGCGGCGCGTGTGATCCATTCGCTGATCCAGTGCACGGCTAACTTTGTTCCCGTGCGTTTTCTGGTCTTCACTCTGTCATCGATCCTTCTGATGATCATCGCGGCGCGCAACGTTCTGGCTCTGTTTCCTTAAAAAGCCTGAGGCCAGGCATTATCTTCCTCGCCGGTCACGACAGCCCGCTGGGTGCGGTCAAAGCTCGTGAGAATTTGACGGTAGGTTTTGCTGCGGCTCAAAAAGGCCTGCATCAAAGCCACATTATTATCGGCGTTCGAGCGGAAATAGCTGGGCATGGCGTTGGTGATGATATCGAAAAATTTCGAAGGCCCATGACCCGGGTTCACCGCAGCATGAGCGTCACGCAGCGCGTTGTCCACATAGGCAAAGGTATCGCAGCCGTTCACGAAGAAAAGCTGATACTGGTCAGGCTGAAAGGATCCCATGCGGGCCAGGGCTCGAATGTTCGCGCCCAATCCTGAGTGACCGTTATACGACACCAGATCGGAAATTTTCGTGCGTTCGTTGTAGCGTGTTTTGAAGGCTTCGTTAGTCGATAGAATGCCATCGATGAGCAGGATATCAACATCCAGCGTGCCCTGAGGCGTGTTAAAAATCATGTGAATGGCAGGGTAGGCGACGCCCGGCTTCGTGTCGACTGGGACCGCGACATCCTGAACAGCCGGCTCACCGAAACGGCTTCGCAGCATGGCGTACATCTCGTTGTAAGCGGCGACACCAGCATCGTTATTGGCGGTGGCTCCATCTTCATATTTACCAAAAACAGCGGTGATCACAGCGCGGTTGTCTTCCCAGATCTTCGCATATTCAGGGGATTTCCCTGATGTATTTTCAACACTTGGATTCAAGGTGATGGGGAAGCGAGCGATCAGGTCAGCATTCACAGGATCGTTCATGCGAGCGAGGCAGCTCTCGGGTTGCGGCCGGTAGTAGTACCAGAAGTTGCCAGTCGACATATCATGAGCGCTGGGCGTAATGCAGTCGTCCTGAAAGGCGTTAAAAAAGCTGGACAGGCTCCGACCTTCCCCGCGGGCGGGCAGAACCAGTTCATAGCTTTCTGGCAAGGCCAGGTCACGGCGCCAGGCGATCAGGACCTTGGCTGCATAATGCACTTCAAAATTGCCGTCCGCCTCGGGTATCTTTTCATTGATGGTCAGCTGCAGACGGTTTAGGTCAGCGCCTCCATTGATGCCATTGAGTTGTCCCGTCATGTACTGGAGCTGGGCTTGAATCTGTCGTTCGATGGCGCTATCACTGGTGGATCTGGTGTGAATGATGCCGTTGGTGATGACACCGTCGACGCCGATCGAATGAGCCGAATCAATTTTCAGGTCGCTGGTCGCCGGGCCTTGAGTCCCGCAGGCTGTGAGTCCCAACGCGGCTGTGAACACGACCGCGTTCACGGCCAAGGCTGTGCGTTTTGTAAGCATGTGATCTCCGGGTTGAATAAAAATCATGTTTATCCACTCCAGTAGAGCACAGTCAAAACGACAGTAATAGTTTGCGGAAAATATTTCCTGGTACGTGGAAACTGGTGTACATATGTCAGCTGTTTAGGAATTGATCAGAGGAGATCTCCATGGCAACGTTTGCCCGAGACATTACAGATGCCGAGTTTGAAGATCAGGTCTTGAATGCGAATGGCCTGGTGTTGGTGGATTTTTGGGCGCCATGGTGCGGTCCCTGCAAAGCCATCGCGCCGTTTATTGAACGCGTGGCTCAGGAATTTCAGGGCGAAATTTCGGTTGTGAAATTGAACGTCGATGCCAACCCTCGTTATTCGAGTCAGCTCGGGGTGCGTTCCATTCCGACTCTGATGCTGTTTCGTCAAGGCGCCATCGTACAAGAAATGACCGGCGCCCCGGATCCGAAAAAGCTGGTCGACCTGTTGGAAGAGGCGCTGAACGCACCTTAATGGTCGTGCAGACTGTTCTGACCCTGCCGACTGTAATCCACGGCTTTCAGCATAATCCGAGCCGCTTCCTGAGGCGCGTGGAAACCGGATGAGTTTTCCGCCTCAGCGAAATCGAGTAAAAACTGCGCCTTTCTTTGATAATCACGGGCTTTCATCAGGCGTTCCGGCGAGGCTGACTCCTTCACGCGTTCGATATCCTTGATAAGCGCCAGCACAGCATCCATGGCCAGATTCCGCATTTCAAAGTGATTGTTTTGAATGATGGCCACCCGTTCCTGCATGTCCTTTTCCGTCGACTTGTGGCAGGTGAGGCAGGCCCGATTGATATTGAGCAAGGGGCTTTGGATATGATGATCGGAGATCTTCATAGCGCCGCTCCGGGTGTAAGGCATGTGGCAATCCGCGCAGGCCACGCCTGACCTGGCATGGACTCCCTGGCTCCAGAGCTCGAATTCAGGATGCTGCGCTTTGAGAACGGGGGCACCCGAAAGCTTACGCTCCCAATCCTTGTGCCCCAATTCATCATAGTAGGCCAGGATCTGATCGGCCTTGATACCCTTCGCCCAAGGATAGGTCAGACGTTTTTCTGGGCCTTTGAAATAGTATTCCACATGACATTGCGCGCAGACATAACTCCGCATCTCCTGCCGCGAGGCCTTGGCATTCACATCGTAATTGGGTTCCCCAAGCGTGGCCTTGAAAGCCCGGATGCCTTCCATGAATGCAGGACGCGTGACGCGTAAGCTCAGAGTCTTAGGTTCATGACAGTCGATGCAGGTCACCGGATGCTGGACATGCGTGCGGGCTTCCTGATAAGGCATTTTATTGATGATCTCAAAACCCTTTTGCAGATCACCTTCTCCAAGTTTTTTCATGGGGACATAGGTCGAGGCATGGCAGTGTATGCAGGTCCCGGGCTGCTGGACGGCCTGCTGCCTTTCGGTATAAATTTGATCGATCAGCATATGAGCATGACCGCGTTCTTCACGAAAATCTCGGGAAAAAGCATAGCCGGCCCAGAGGTCCTTGAGGCGCGGATCCTCTTCCAGTTTGGATTGCGCGACAACTGACCGAGGATCGACCTGGCTTGGAGTCCTCGCTATAGCTTCACTGCCGCCGAATCGCGTGCGGACCTGGTCCACCGTCTTTCGATAGCCTTCGTACTGCAGGGGAAAGTTTTTGCCCCACTCCGCAGGATTTTCCTCATCATCGTCAATCGGCGCAATGGTCAAATACGTGTGCCTGGCTTCGTTCCTTTTTTCCATGATGTTGACGAGAAGCGCCGAAACTCCCAGGGCCAGCAGCGAGGAGAAGAAAACGCTGAGCAGCAGAATACGGGTGCGACTCAAATTGCGGAATTTTTGAAACATGGGTTACCTCATATGTCCAACATCGCGGTGACAGGATGTGCAAGTCCTTGAGCTGGATGGACTGGCCAGGGGGTCGGTGGCATGGAAGATTGCGCCGTGGCATTGTCGGCAATTGGCTTCGACGACATCCAGGCTGTCCTGTTTGATGCGCAAGGGTTCTTCGAAGTAGCCGGTGGTGAAACCCCAGGAATGCCGGATACCGTGGATGGCTTTGGTTTTGTACTTGCCAATAAAATCGCTTGGTGTGTGGCAGCCGTTGCAAGTGGATGTCAGGCGATGGCTGGACATCTGCCAGGAATCGAAGTTGTCCTGCATGATGTGGCAATTGACGCAAGCTTGTGGGTCATTCGTGAAATATGACGAACCCTTCGCATAATGAAAAGTGAAGATGCCTAGGCCCAGGAAAGCTCCGGTGGAAGAGCCCAGCACAATAAACAGCAGAACATAACTGAGGCGATGTTTGTTCATCGACGACCGCAACTCCTGGTGAAAACGACAATGGCAAGCTCCCCTTAGCAAGGGGCTTGCCATAGTGTTTTAGATCCAGGATCAGATCGCGAACCGAAGCCTTGGATTACATCACTGCAGATTCCAGGACGAGGACCAAATCATGGAGCTGAACCCAGGCCAGCTTATCGCCCTGGTTGCCTTGAATGGAAAAATAGATCTGTTGGACGATGTACTGGTCTTCATTCACCATGTTTATGGTTCTGCTAAAATCCACATCGACTGGGCGAGGTCCGTCGGTGGCCAAGCTTGATGCACTGCCGAAACCTGTGTGAGTGATTTTCCGTAAATCCGGTGTCGGTGTTGTCCGCCGAAGGGCTGTGGAGTGAGCCGAAGCCATCCGGGTCGTACCTTCCATACCTGCGGCGACTCCTGGCGCGAGATGGTATTCGCCCGAAAAGGCCAGTCCCCCGACGTCCACAACGCCGACGCCGAAGTTAGCATGGCCTTTCACAGTCTTGGGTGTATGCGTCTGAATATTAAAACGGCTGCTCACAATCTTCATGACTTGCGTGGCTCCACCGGAACTCGTCGGTAATTTCGAATAAAGCGAACAGGCCAATGAAACTACGTCGCTGCCCGATTCCTTCAAAATAAAATTCTTGAACTTGACCTTGATTTCAAAGATTGTCTCGTCCAAGTCCACTGCCTTAACGTCGAAGGCCTCCACGTTGTGATTGGAGCAGGAGGTGAAACCGAGGCGCAGGAGTGCAGGATCAATCCTCAGTGTTTCTATCTTCACAAGCGGCGATGCCGTGGGTGACAGCGTCGTCGCCGCCTCAGTTGAGGCGCTTAGAACCAGGGCGGCCATCAGCAAACATTTCAGTCCACGCATGAGAGAGTCCTTTCGTGAGAGGAACATAGGTCCTTTATAATAGCTTCCACGGAATCCGGGAATTCCAGGACACCCTCAGGCGCCAGAAGCGAGATACGATGTGAGCTTTCTTGAAAACGCATATCATCGAGATTAAAAGGCCGACCTTTCGGCAATCGAATTTCCAGCACTTGACCGTCAGCCAATCGAGCTAAAAATAAACGTCCATTTTTGCTGGCAAGCAAAGCCTGGGTTTGCTGCTGATTCCAACGAACCAGAACCAAAGGGTCATTTTTCAGACCAGGATGCAGCGCCTGCTGAACGTTCCACGAACCGTTGACTTCGGCCAGGACATAAGCCGCTTCCGTGGTCCAGACCAAAAGCGATCGACCATTCGCATGACTTTGCAGGCCTGCCAGCGTCCCCACGGGATTCGCAGGCCATGTCAGGGGCTGTCCTTTGACGAATATCTTCTGACAAGCGACCGTAAAATATGTATCGCTCTCCGGGGCATAATCCAGGGCTTTCTGGCTCAAGGCTTCGGTACAACCAATCCAAACATTGGCCAGGAGAAGCTCGGCCGGGGCGTTCGCCTCCATCCATGCTTTCTTAAAGACCTGGCCCAAACGGTTCAGGATGAGGAGATGCTTGCCATCGCGGCTGATATCAAGACGCAGCAGCTCGCCTGCTTCAGGGACTGCAAGCTCCTGCATGGAACCGTCAGCCGCAAAGATCACGATACTTTTTTGATTTCTGATAAAAGCTGCGATCGTTTCTGGTCCGCGCAGCCAGGCATCGTGAGTCCATGTGACGAGAGGTTTTTCCACCAGTCGATTCAAAGCCTTGGTTGGACCCGATAGTTCATGAAAAGTCTGCGATTGCCGAGGGGTGGTCAGGGTTTCCACCTGCAAACTGACTTCATAGGTTTGAATCGGACCCCTCCCGAAACGATAGCTGGCGTCACCCCATTGCATACCGAGGCGCGAATGGCTGCGGACGTCACGTAGTTTGGTATGGGGCCAGGCATCGAACGCCACCAGTTCTTCATCGGCATTGATCAGCAAACGATTGCCCATCACACCGGCGAGGGACGGACGACTGAGCTGACCGTTGCCAAAACGCAGAGTCGAAAGCAGAGTGCCTTGGCTGTTATAAACATTAAGATCGAGAAGGCCTGGCACGAGGCTGGCATCACTCACCCAAATATCCCGTCCGATCTGAACCATTTCGGGATCCACGGCGGTTGGCAGATCAACCTTGCGAAACATGTTGGGTTGCATGGCATCGTGCACATACCACGACGGCTGCGCATCCATCTGAGTCCGGTAGAGGGTCTTGAATCCTCCTGTCCGGTTATTGGCGCTATCGTTCGAATTGACCAAAGGACCGGTTGTTTCCAGGACAAAGACGCCGTCTGCATAATGGAAAACCAGCGCCTCCACTGTGGGGCGTGTGTCGTCTTTCCTGGTCATGATCAAACGGCCATCTGGCAAAATTTTGTCAACGGCCAGCAGGTTCAGGTTGGACTGCTCGCGTCGATCACTGTTATCCAGGTTTTGGGTGGCATACACGCCGGCATTCAAGGTCAGAAGCAGGGGTGCGCGCCCCGCAGGCGTCAGAACCCAAACATTTTCATCCGTCACCGAATAGGTTTGGGATGTCTCAAGGAGGTCAAGCAGGGTCCACGCGTTCTGATCTGGCTTACGATATTTTCGATAGCGGCACGAGCCTGTGACCACCAGCTCACTGATATCAAGGGTGCTGCTGACCGGCTCCAAACGTTCCCCCGTCACACGAACGGTTTCCTTGCCAAGTTTCAGAAGGAGCTGGCGTTCATCACCTTCAATACAGACGCGACTGCTGATCCTGGCCGCACTTGTCAAAGGCCAACGCATCCGTTCCTGGCCCGTTTCATTGCGTAGAACCAAAAATCCAGCCGATTGGAACAGGAGAAGATTATCCCCGCCAGAGGTCAGCCAGTTGATAAAGGTGCCCTCGGTTTTAGGGAAGCGCACCTGGTCCGGACTTAAATGAACAGCAAAAAGAGCTTCATCCAAAGCCTTACGGACAGACTCGGTCTCTTCCTTCGTGCCGAGTTCCGCATAGGCCTTCAAGGTGTCGCGCATATGCTCACGCGCGGCCGTTCCATTCTGCTCGGCGAGCAGGCGATGAATCAATTCCAGTTCAGAACGAATGCCAGCTATTTTGGTGGCATCATAGACGCGGATGGATAAGGGAACCGCATCACTTTCGTTGCCAGCGCGATCCCTCGCCTTGACCTGCAATTGAAACACACCGCGCTCCGGAGCTACCCAGCGGCCATCGGCCAGAGCTTGAAAACGGCAGGGCTCGTCCCCATTTTGCACGCAAACTGAAATCTGTGTCTCCGCATCATCACCATCCAGCGGAAACTGTAAAACCTGACCCGGAGCCGCGACCCATTCCGAAGCGGCGCGCAGCGTCCGCGTGAACAAAAATTGGGGGGGACGCCGATCCAGGGTCAATTCGCAGGCAAAGGGATAACGGCGTTGCTCAGGCGAATAGCGCTCGGTCATGCTTCCAGCAATTTTATAGTGACCATCGGCCCAGTCCTGAATGGAGAGCTGGGCGACTGTGCCTTCGGTTTGGACCTTTAATGTTGGGTGACTCTCAAGATCGGGCCAATAGGCTGAGGCCAGTAGACCTGCAGGGGCCTCAAAAAGATTCAGAAGATCGCCGTTGCTGGTCAGAGCATTCTGACAGCTGATTTTGGGTGGATTGTAGCGCCATGCTTGGAGGCTGAAAGGAACCAAGGCTCCGTCGCCGCTCAAATCCTGTGTGCGAAGGGTGAGACCTTCTGACAATAAGCGATGACGAATGACCAGGGTTGGGATGGGGGATGAGTCGGCCCACACCAGGCAGCCCTTCTCGGTGATTTCAAGTTCGCGATCCACGATGATATCGCCCTTGTTCAGCCGCTGTCCCTGACTCGAATAAAACTCAAGATAGTGAGTATCGGCGGCACGTGGCACACCACACACGGTTTGAACGCTGGCAAAGCGATGCGCAAAGCGTTGGCAACTCAACGTTGTGAGTGCAAGAAGGAAGCATATGAATGGTTTGGATCCGCTCAAGCCCATGATTCCGCCCGATTTGGAGAACTTGGATATTGCTAGCGCCTATTTGACGCCCTTGGAATTTACTCAAATGCGCAATAACCGTCAAGGGCAATAATCACAAATGGTTAATTATATTTACCAGTTAAAACAATACGTTGACATCGAGCCATCAATCTTTGGCAATCGTCGCCGGTAATTTCTTACTAAAATTGGATTTACGTAAGGATCATGAAGTTTCATTGCGCCTTCTTGAAATTGTCTCTAATAAACGAGAGTTCTCCTCGATACATCACCAGAGACCTTACACGTAAAGGATGGCTATGAAGCTCTACGTGGATCCTATTACGGTTCATTGCCGTAAAGTGCTGGCGGGTTTTGAACTGCTGGAAGTTGACTATGATCTGGTTGTGGTCGATTCGTTGACAACAGTCCTTCCGGTTTTCGTGGATGAAGAACTTGTGCTTTGGGAGCCCAATGCCATTCTTCAATACGCTGCCGATAAAACCAGGAATAGGTACTACTATCCAACCGATCGTGGAACGCGTGCTGAAATTCATCGCTGGATGCTCTGGGAATCGTCCTCATGGTTTCCCAGCTGCTATGTGCTTATGGTGGAAGGTTCTGTCAAGCCCCTGCTCGGCAAATCCATCGATCATCGTGTTCTTGAGGATCAGGAAAAAAACTTTCATCGACTGGCTCATACCCTGGATGCAAGACTTGCGCAAAGTCTTTGGCTTTGCGGTCACCATCTGACGATCGCGGATCTGGTGGTGGCAGCGCCCCTCTATTTTCACCCTTACGATAAACTGCCCATCAAGCAACACGTGCACCTGACTCGATGGATGGACGAGCAGATGAGCCTTCTGCCTTGCTGGAATCAACTCTATGAACGCATGTCCCTTGAGGGCATCAATCGCGAGGACGCAAGTCTCTCGCTGTATGACAATGGAAAGGAAGACGTATGGGATCAATCGGAACAGTCCACTCCACCGTTCGGAGCTTTTTAAGTCAGTCTCACCAGCTCTTGATCAACGGTCAATGGCAACCCGCCGCTGGAGGTAAAACCTTTGACGTGGAAAATCCAGCCAACGGTGACACCATCACGCAGGTCGCCCATGGTGGCGCCGCTGATATCGATCGTGCGGTTCAGGCCGCTCGGGAAGCGTTTGAAGGGCCCTGGTCGAAAATTTCGGCGAGCGAACGCGGTCGTCTCCTTTGGAAACTCGCCGAGCTGATCGATCGGAATGCGGATGAGCTGGCGCAATTGGAATCGTTGGATAACGGCAAACCCATGACGGTATCGCGCGCCGCAGACGTGCCCTTGGCGGCCGATATCTTCCGCTACATGGCCGGCTGGACCACTAAAATCAGCGGCAAGACCTTTCCCATTTCGGTTCCCTATACCCCAGGCTCCGAGTATTTCGCCTATACCACCAAGGAACCGGTCGGTGTCGTCGGACAAATCATTCCTTGGAACTTTCCCCTGCTGATGGCGGCATGGAAATTGGCACCTGCATTGGCTGCAGGCTGCACTGTGGTGCTCAAGCCAGCCGAGCAAACCCCGCTGTCGGCCCTGCGTCTGGGTCAGCTCATCATGGAAGCCGGAATACCGGCTGGAGTGGTCAATATCGTGACGGGTTATGGCGATGCCGGGGCGCGCCTGGCCCAGCATCCCGATGTCGATAAGGTGGCTTTTACGGGATCCACAGAAGTGGGACGATTGATTGTGGCTGCAGCCGCGGGCAATTTGAAGAAAGTTACGCTCGAATTGGGAGGCAAATCACCGAACATTATTTTTGATGATGCGGATCTTGATCTGGCCATTCCGGGTGCAGCCAACGCTATTTTCTTTAATCACGGACAGTGCTGCGCTGCTGGCTCGCGTCTCTATATTCACGACAAGGTCTACGACAAGGTTATCGACGGTATCACAAAAATTGCCAAATCGATTCAGCTCGGTGATGGCATCGATCCCAAAACGCAGATGGGTCCTTTGGTTTCGCGTGAGCAGCTCGATCGGGTCTGTTCTTATATCGAGAGCGGAAGAAAAGCAGGGGCCAAAATTGTCGCCGGCGGCGAGCGCCTGGCTCAATCGGGTTACTTTGTCCAGCCGACGATTATGACCGAAACCACACCTGATATGCAGGTGGTTCGCGAGGAAATTTTTGGACCGGTGGTGGTGGCGATGCGCTTC
The DNA here is from genome assembly GCF_035638955.1 of Oligoflexus sp. GTDB lineage: Bacteria > Bdellovibrionota_B > Oligoflexia > Oligoflexales > Oligoflexaceae > Oligoflexus. The sequence goes on from NZ_DASQYZ010000422.1 coordinate 14,722, forward strand.
CATGATGCCGAGGACCTCTTGCGGATAGCCAACGATTCTGAGTACGGACTAGCCGCCGGGATCTGGACGCGCGATTTGAAAAAAGCCCATCAGGTCAGTTCCCGCTTACGAGCCGGGACGACGTGGATTAACTGCTATAACATCTTCGATGCCGCTCTGCCGTTCGGTGGATATAAGCAGTCAGGTTGGGGGAGGGAGATGGGCGAAGAAGCCGTGAACCTTTATCTTGAAACCAAATCCGTTTGCCTTTTGAAGTAAAACCTGCCGGGCCTGCCCTGCAGGCCCCCTGACCCTCTTCAGCACTTTTTCCTATGAAAAAATCTAAAGCCGCCCTCAATGCCGGACCCTGACTTTCGTCGCCGGATATCTTTGGTAAGATTCTTAACTAAGTTCGAACATTCTGGTTGCCAAGGCTTTGCATTCGGAATATCTCTTCGACAGCCCTGCTGATACGGGATAACAGGAGAAAAAAACATGCGAACGGTATTTTTACTGGGAGTCCTCCCCGGTCTTGCGATAGCTTTGCCCTCAGCTCAGGCGCAGGAGCCGGTGAAAACCGAGGAAAAAGCTCCAGATGCCAAGGAAAAAACACCGGATCCGGAAAGCAATGAGCGTGTGTCCGTGACGGCGACGAAACGTTCCACCCTGGTGCAGGATACGCCGCTAGCTGTGACAGCCGTGACGCAAAGGGATCTGGATCGCGCGCAGGTCAAAGATCTGAGCAGTCTGCAAACGATGGTTCCCAACCTGAGCGTGGAGCAGCATGGTGACTCCGGCGGCGTGCATGTGTTCCTGCGTGGAGTGGGATCGACCAATCACACGGAATTGGGTGACCCGGCCGTGGCCTTTCATGTGGATGGAATCTACTCGCCGCGTCCCCAGGGTGCGACAGCCCTCATGTATGATCTCTCTCATGTTGAGGTCGCGCGGGGTCCGCAGGGGACTCTGTTTGGGCGTAACGCCACAGCCGGTTCCATTAACCTCGTGACGCAAAAACCCCGGCTTTTTGATAGCAGCGGTTCGACCAGTATGGTATTCGGAAATTACAATCGCCTGGGCATTCAAGGAGCCTTCAACGTGCCGCTGGGTGAAACGGCAGCCATCCGCGTGGCCGCGATTACCGATCAGCATGATGGTTATGTGGATTTCCAGCCCCGTTCCTCCGTCCTTCCTGGAACTCCAAAATACATGGCTGGTGATCAAACAGGGACACGGGCCACTCTCCTTTGGGAACCCGTGGATGCCGTGACAACGACCCTGGCTGTCGAAACCTATCGTGACACCGGCACCGGCACCATTGCTTTGATGCAAAAACCCCGGGCCGGTCAGGACCGTTATTCCGCACTCGTCGATACCCCAGGCGTCCTGGATCAGAGCACCATCACCTATCGCGGCCGCGTCGATTATCGACCTATCGACGCCATTGAATTGAGTTACATAGGCAGTTGGTCACGTCTCAAGCGAAAGAATGCCAGCGATTATGATGCTGGAACTTTGCCTGGCTTTAAACAGGAGCATCGGACGGAATCCTCGCAGTTCGATAGCGATTCCCATGAAATCCAGGTGAAATCGATGGACAGCGGCGCCTTCCAATGGCTGGCGGGTCTCTTCAGCATCCGCGAAGATAACGCCATTCGTTTTGATATTGATGTCACTCGCGTGCAGGTGGCGGATGATAATGCGCCCATTCCACCGTATCCGACGCAGCCGACCGATACGGCCTGGGCCATGTCCTTCATTCAGCCCAAGCGCACCCTGGAATCACAAGCCGCTTTCGGTCAGGGGACACTGAGCCTGACCGATAATTTTCGTGTGACCCTCGGGGCTCGTGCGACGACCGAAAAGAAACAGGACGTAGGCGGCCGGAATTGGGTATGCCCAGACTTTGGGGCCACGCTGGGGAATGGCGGTCATGTGATCGGTCCCGGCGGCTCTGTGAACGAGGCAACCTGTGGCAGCGCCTATGCACCTGGTACATGGCCGGGCGGTGGAGCCAACGATGCGGAAACCAAGGATTCGGCCGATACTTATCTGGCGCGAGCGGAATTTAACCCTGCTGCGGACCTCATGACCTATCTGACACTTTCCACAGGTTTTAAATCCGGTGGCTTGAGCGATGGCGGGCGGCGGCACAAGCCGGAATTTCTCACCAACTATGAATGGGGTGTGAAGTCGGAGTTCCTGAATCGGCGTCTGGCATTAAATCTGGCTCTGTTCCTCATGAAGTATAAGGATATGCAGGTCTCTTCGATTGAATATCAACCCAATGGGCAGCAGCAGCTGGTGACAAGCAACGCCGCCGCATCCACGATTGCCGGATTTGAATCGGAAGTGAGCTGGCGGATTTCCCGGACGGATCGGTGGACGGGTCAGGCCTCCATTTTGGAAGCGAAGTACGATGATTTCCTGACTTGCGATTCAGCCTTGCTGGATTGCTCGCTCCCCGAGAATGCAGTGAACCTGGACGGCAATTACCTACCTCATGCGCCGCGGCTGTCCTTGACGACAGCTTATGAGCATGATGTACCCTTGGAAGGTGGTGCCACCGTGATGCCTAGAGTTCAGTTGCATTACCAGACAGAGTCGTATCTGAATGCATTCAATGATGCGCCGGCGGATGCAGAAAAGCCTGGATCGTTTTCCGATGCGAGAACCCAGAAGGCTTACACCACGGTGGATGCGAGTCTTCGCTATCAGGTTGCAAAAAATGTCTGGTTCGCGGAAGCGTTTGTGTTGAATGCAAGCAATGAAGCCGTGAAGACAGATGCCAGCTGGATCGCCGACTCCAGCACCTGGACTTCGTTTTATAATCCGCCGCGAACCTATGGGGTGAAGCTCGGCCACGAGTTTTGATGGCCATGCATAAGTCTAACTTCTCTGTATAGAAAGACCGGGTTCTGTGCCCGGTTCCTGGGATTTTTCACTGCAATCGCATGCTGTTTCCTAAAGAACACAGGCCGTTTTAGGTCACCCTTTATCAGTGCTGGAATTTTCATACAGCGCGCCCTACACCCGTTTGGGTCTGCTGTTGCTGAAACGAAACATTCTCCAAAAGAAATTTGATCAAAAAACCGTTGAGGTCGCCTCGATCGGTACTTTTTGACCGGAAGTCGTGAGTTCGGATGTTGGCACGTATTCTGCTTGTATCCCTCCGCAGATTCGCAGAGGTAGCGAGTCAGATCAAATATCTGGAGGAAGAGAGAATGAAAACAGCCTTAAACATGATTTTGGCTTCTGGCTTGGGCCTCGGCCTAATCAATCCTGCGCTTCTCGCTCAAGAAGGCAAGGTTGAGCGAGCCGTTGAGAATGCCCAAACCAAGGTTGAGCAAGCCGTTGAAGGTCTCAAAACCGAAACCTACGATTTGATCGACAAAGATATTACAACCATCACCTTTGCTAAAAACAGCTCGAAACTTTCCAAGTCGGAAGCCAGCACGCTGCGTGCAGTCTTCAAAGCTGTTCTGTCTGATGACACCGTGGATAAAGTCATCGTAGCAGCCTGGGGTGACGACAAAATGCCAAATGGTGGCAAATTGAGTGACGCGCAAGTTGATTTGGCTGAAAAGCGCGCCGCTGCCGTTGAAGACGTGCTGGAAAAAATGGGCAACAAAAATGTTGATACCTATAATATGGCCAAAGACGCAACCTGGATTGGCAAAGTTTTTGAAACTCAGAATGCTGAGATCAAGGAAGCCATGAAAGGCAAGCCCGCTGACGATGCGACGGCCAACCGTCTCGCCCAACAGCTGGAATCCAAAGGCGGCGTTTCCAAAGCCGTTGTGATTGTGAAGCGTAGCCATCCTGGTCGTAAGGCTGCCGCAAAATAAGCATCCAATTTGGTTTATTAGTCCCGCAGTCGCCTTCGGGCCTTTGATTGCAGGATGACACACTAAGTTACTTTAATTTATATGAGGAAAAAGACATGATCCGTACACCAGCATCTGTTAAAGCAGCATCTCTTATTGCCCTGTCCCTTCTTGTTCTTCCTGCTTGTGGCGACAACGATGATAACGACGACAACGCTATCGAAGAAATTCCGACCAACTACATCGGTCTCTATAAAACCGACTGTATCGCCAACACCGTTCTCGACCTGAGCCACACCATCCGTACGGTTGATATGCAGGCTGACGGTGGCTTCGCCCGCAGCGAAGAATACTTCAGTGACGCTTGCCAGACGAGCGCTCTTCAACTGCGCGTCGAAGGCACTGTGCAGGAAAAAGGCGATCTGCCTGAAAACCCACAGCTCGACATGCTGAACTTCTCGGTCAGCGAAGTTTACATCAAAGTGAACACCGATCTGTTGAAGAATACCCTGAACACCACCAAATTCTGCGGAATTTCGGACTGGGCCGTTGGTCAGGAACGTGATGTATCCGGCGCTGATTGCCGCGGTTTCACCATCAAAAAAGGTGACGTGGTTCAGGAAGTTGTTGACGACCGTGAAGGTACTCTGTACTTCGGCAACAACTTCGCGCTCCTGCTCAACGAAACCAATGATCGTCCTAACGCGATCGACGAGAAGATCCCATTCCACAAGCAATAATCTGACTGTTCTGACAAAGAACTGTTGATGCAGACCCTGGTCCATTGGGCCAGGGTCGTGCTTTTTTACGGTGTTGGTCCGCGACTGCGGAAATGTTCATCCACCCGCGTCTCAGGCTTCAGAGTCAATCCTCTCTTTTTTGCCTCCCGCACACTCTTCTGCTGATCGATGTCCATCCAGAAAAATCCCCCGATGGTGGGATCGAAAAATGACAACCCATCGCTGATTCGGGTTCCGCTGGGCTCGGGGAATTGAATCCAGCTGCCATAAGCCAATCGAAAGAATGGAACCTCAAAGAGTGGGATATAACTTGCGTCATCGAAGACCAGCTGCTGGACCCTATGCGCGTGAGCGATTTTTTCCGGTTCAGCTTCGGCTTGATCATAAGCCTCAATCGATCGGTCCAATTCAGGGGATGCGGTGTTGGAAAAATTGGAGTTGGGACCTTTGCCTGCGAATTCTGAATGGAACCGTGATCGATATTCCGGGCGATAGGGCGTGGTCCAGGCCCAAAACGCAACATCATGTTGCTTGTCCCGGAAACGCTTGAAGGCCAGCGTTTGATCCATTTGCTGCAACTTAAGATCAAACCCGGCCTTGCGCGCGTCCTCCTGAAGGAGCAGGAAGCGGGGTGTGAGGTTCGATTGACTGTAGATGATCGTCGCGGTCAACGTACGGCCAGCTTTTATACGAATGCCCTCGGCATTACGTGTCTGCCAGCCGGCCTGATTCAAAAGTTCATCGGCTTTTTTCAAATCATGGGAACGGGCTTGAATGCGGCGGTTGGTATAAGGACCATAGCCCTGTGAGATGCCCTGCAAACGCTGGAAATCACCCTGAAGAAGATCCCGGATCACCCGTTCCACATTCAAGGCATGCGCCAGGGCCTTTCGCACACGGATATCCAGAAATGGTTCACGGGCCTGGTTCATGATCAGGACATAATCATTTCTGGGGGTCTCATTATAGGCCTGTAGGCGATGAAGATAGCCTTTTAAAAAGGGCTGGTCGCGTTCACCAGCATGCCAGAGATCGGGACTGGTAATTGTCATGATATCGATGTCACCCGCCTTCAAATAAGCAAAGGCCACTTGGATATCAGCCAAGGCTTTAAAGACGACTTCATCGACATTAAAACGATTTTTAAACAAAGGCAGTTCCCGGGCCCACCAATTTTTATGACGCGTGAAGACGATTCTTTGGCCTTTTTCAATGTCAGTGATTTGATAGGGGCCCGGATTGGGTGGAACTTTCCAGTTCCATGTGTGGATAAAATCCGCTGACAAAACGCCATAAAAATGCCGAGGCATGGGTTTGAGATTGGTCGTGGCCAATCGATCCGAATCGGGTTTGACCAGGCGGACGGCAATGACTTCAGTGCCATCTTTCTCCTGAAACGTCTCCACGGCGTCGATGGTTTTGGTATAGAAATCACGTGCCCAGGGTGATTGGATGTGCGGGGAACGCATGAATTCCAGGGTGAAAACATAATCAGAAGCTTTCACGGGCTGGCCATCGGACCAGCGTGCCTGAGGATTCAAACGATAATAGACCGTGCGGCCATCGGCGGCCAGAGCCCAGTGCGTGGCGAGGAGTGGCAACCAGCGATCGTCATTGGGATGCGTGACAAGCAGGGAAAGATCATTTTCATCCATCAATCGGCGAAACGGCGACGAGGAATCCGGACCCACCTGCCGCAGCGTCAGGGGAAAACTCGCAAGGACCGTGACCACGCGGCCACCGACTTTGGCTTGCGGACTGCCGAGAGCTTGGATGGAAGTTTGCGTTTGCCAGGGGAGTCGATCGGGAGGCGGCGCGGCTCTCAGGGTCATAGGCAGGAGGATGAAGCCGAGAATCCAAAGCGTCCGATAGTTCATAAACACGACCCCTTGCGTCAAGAGTTCAATCATATTCGCGGATTACCGTGGATCCGGGAATGCCAGCTAACCCGCGACGCCCAAGCGATTTCTGATGCAGGTTTTTCCCTCATAATATCCCTATTTTAACGAATGCGCGAGGATTCATGCGCCTGGAGCTGGCCAAGGATTGCCAGATGCGGGGCACGCGGAGCCTTTGAAATCATTAGGAATCTGATGTGGCGCGGGGATTGTAATAAGGCGTTTGTTGTTATTCACACATTTCGTTATGAGGTCATCCATGTTCTCCTGGAAAAACGCCTTACCCTTGGTTGCTCTTGTTGTTTTGCTGAATGCCTGTGGAACCAGTCCTGCGGAATCAGAACGCGGCGCAGTCCCGAGTCAGTCACGTGTCACGCCCGCTGATGCCAGCGGTGCTCAGGATCCTGTCCGTACTGAGGTTCCCACCGATATGCAGTCGAGTTATGTTCAAGTCGATGGTGCCGACGGCCAGTCCGTTTTCGCCTGTTCGTATAGCATCAATGGCAAAACTGTGGAGGGCAAGTCCAAGGAAGAATGTGACCGTTTGAAAAAGGATTTCGAAAAAGCAGCCGGTACGCCTTCTGTTCCGGCGCCTGCGGCTCCGCAAACGCCACCTGCCTCGGGTCAAACCCAGGTGAATTGCGCGTTCAATATCAACGGCAAATCCTATGTTGGAAACTCCCAGGCTGAATGTGACAAACTGAAGAAAGATCTGGGTCTTGGTGGGACTGCGCCCACGACCCCAGCGTCTCCTCCGGCGCCTTCTCAAGGCTCAACACCCGCTACGAACGTTGCGTGTGCATTCAATATCAACGGCAAATCTTATGTCGGAAACTCCCAGGCTGAATGTGACAAGTTGAAGAAGGATCTTGGTTTGCAGTTTTGATCTTGCATGGCATAATGTAACGATCGATCGGAAAAAAGTGAGCCCATGAGCAAAGCATCAGGCAGACCCTGGAAGCGGGACCAGATTGATCAGGTCAAAGCCCGAATCCGTCAAGAGCTGGCTCCGCTCCAGTCGTCGTTGGACCGCATCCCTTACCTGTTGAATCAGATTGCCCAAGCTGAAGAACAGGAGCCGGACCGCCTGATTTACGTCATGACACTTCTCAATACGCACGTGCGTGAGGGAGGCTTGACGGATCCGCAGGTGAAGGAACTCTTTCAGCTGGCTGATGCTTTGCTCACGCTTCAGAATATCAAGCCCAAGTCATCGTCCCTGGCCTTTCTGTTGGGCGAACTCCATATTCTGAAGGCCCAGCTGCATATGAGTGAAGGGGAGCCGTTGCTCGCCTGTATCGAACAGCAGCTGGTCGAACATGTGTCGGGGTCGGAACCCCCTGGTGGTAAGTCTTTTCAATCGCTTTCACTGGCCCGCATGAGCCTCCGGCTCGGCGAGGCCAATTTAGCTGTTGGTTATATCGAGCGCGCCTTGGAGAGCGGTTTGGATGCCAATTATTTTTACTACGCACAGGTGATGAGACTCCGTTCCCTGCGCCTGAGTCATCGATTGGATGAAGCCGATCAGATCGCGGGGGAACTGCTCCATGATGATCGGGCGGATCCTCGTTCCAGGCGCGAAATCGAATGGGAAACGCTGTGTCGCGAGGTTGTGCGCACGGGCAGTATCGATGGTCTAATGGCCGTCATGAATCCACGCCGGGATTATTATCAGGCGAGTTATATCCTGGAAAGTTTTTTCTGGATTCGCGCCATCGGTGGTTTGCAGTGGATGGATCATCTGCCGAAGATGAAATCCCTCGGTCAGAAAAAAGGCCTCAATTTCAAGGCCAATGCTCCCTATCAGCGCTGTGCCATCCATTTGGAACGCGCCTATGATAAGGATATTCCGCTCGCGCATCGTCTGGTTCTGGTCAAAAAAACTTTGCAATCCGTTCATGCGCTTGCCGATATCGATAAGGTTCTTCTGGTGCACCTCGCGCTTTTGCGCTGGTTGATCCGGCGTCAATGTCGTGAACTGGCCCGCTTCGTCTATTCCGAATATGCCATTCTCAGTCAGAGATTGAGTGGTACGGTGGATGCTCTGGGCGTGGCCTCTGACCTCGTGCAAAAAAACTGGAACAAATGAAATGTCCCATAAGGAAATTTCCATGCTGCGTTTTTCCGGGCTGCTTCTTATCGCTTTGAGTATGACTTTATCGTTCGCTTGCAAGAAGAAACAAGCAACAACCCCCACGCAATCCCTGACGCCGGAGCTGCAAGGCAAACCGGATAAGGTCTCGGAAGAACCCACCGGGCTGCCTGGTTATCCTTTGCTCTGCCGTTGGGTGCAGGGCCCAGCGCGGGATACGCTGGACGCTTCACTGAGCTGCTTTCTTGGTGACGATCAGGGCCGACCGGCGAATATCAGTGAAAAGTTAAGCTGGAATGTGTCCGTTCCCGCGAATGGAACTTTGCTGCAGGAGGTGAAGCCCGATCAATCCCTCTTGTTGACAGTGAAGAGCAGCAGTCGCGATCAGCTTGACCTTGCCCTGCTGAATATGCAGCTGAAAACCACAATCAAAAGCCAGGAGCGGACTGCAACCGGGCGCGATCTTCTGAAGGCAGACAGCAAAAAATTACGGCTTGCAGCCAGTTGCAAGGATTTTTTCACTCTTCTGTTCGTGAACGATCTGGGCGCGTTTAGTTATTTTGAAATGAATCGATTCACCGGCTGCGAGCAATTAGCCACGACCTTGCAGAATGCAGTTGTGCCGAACGGTCAATCCCGGTCTCTGCCTGATGTTCATAAGACGGTGCAAGCCAGCTGCGGTGGTGGATCGTTTATCCTGAGTATAAACCAGCCCGAATTTCAAGGGAACTCAAGTCAAAGTCCTATTGATAATGATGCGTGCGAGGATTTACGAGGTCTGGTGAATAATCTTGGATTGTAATTTCATTCGGTCCCGAAATATCGCGAGGTTGGACCGACTGTCTGTTTCTTGAGACAGCATCTACATGATTTTATTGCTTTATTTCCATTGTTAAATCTTTATAGTTACCTCCGTTTATGCAATTGGAATAGCCAGAGCGCATTCCCTATCAATGCTGACAAAGACAGTCTGCAGGTGACAGAACATTTTCTGTGACCAAGGATTCTTTGAGCCTACGGAGAGTGAATGATGAAGAAACTCAAGATCACAGCCCTTGTTTTGACTCTTGGCGCCGCACCCTTGGCCTGTAACCAGGATCCACAAGCTGATACCAGCGATCTGTCCTGGGGTCATTTGAAAGACCAAAGTTTGCATCCTGATGCCCCGCAGTATCTGATCAATAAAAAACCTGGTGAAACGTATAAAGTTTGCGTGCCCCAGTACATGGTCAATGAACTGCCGGGCGTGGAATCAGAAATCAAGGCGGCCATCAACATCTGGGCTGCCTATCTGGGTCGAACGATTGAGGTCGAAACGCAGGTCATGAACCTGCCGCGTGCGGGTGCGACCGACACCACGCAAACGCTGCAAACGAAGTATTACAGCACCTGTGGTGATGATTTTGATGTGGTGGTCGGTTTCGCCCCACTCAAAGGTACGACGGTGGCCCAGACGGGCAGCAGCTGGCGTGGGTATTCTGCGCAGAAGATCACCAGTTTCAAACGTCATCTCTTCCTTCGCGATTATAAAATCAGCCCGGATGCCTGGGGCACCAATCGCTGGATCAGTCTTCAAGCCTTGAACAAGCAAACCCTCGACAGCAGCGAAATTTTGAGCCAGATGCAAGGTAGGGGCGACATGGAAGTCTCGCCGACGGCGGCTTCGATAGCCTTGCCGGTCCTTGTGCATGAATTCGGTCATGTGTGGGGCCTCTGTGATCAGTATGAAGGTCCCACCAACTGTGATCCGAGCTTCAAGTCCACCCATCCCGATATGGGCAGTATCATGGCAGCCGCTTCGAATATTGCGAAACTTTACCTCACCGATGATGATATCACCGGTATCCGTGCGCTGGCCAAGCGCCCTGGTTTCAACAGCAGCTGGCCGGGAACGGACGATGATATCATCAAGGTGCCGGCACCTATCACCCGTCATGAGGTGGAAATCTTTAAACTGAAATCCGTGGAGAAGGTCGGCACGCAGTTCACGCTCCATTTCGGGCTGGTGACCACCAAAGGTGGCGAACTGCGCTTTGAGTACCGTCCGAAAGGAACAGCAACCTGGCAAAAGATTTCAACCTACTTCCCGTCGGAAGAAGGCTTCATGATCCCGGATTATTCCATTCGGCAGACTTTGACAGCCGGGACGGACTATGAATTCCGCATGAACTTGCGCCTGCGCAACGCGGATAATAGCCTGGGCATGCCCATGTATTCCTTGCTCTAGGTTCAACGCGCCAGGGCCGACTCGATGAAGTCGGCCGGAATCTTATGCTTCGGGATGGGCTCTTCAAACCAGATCGGCAGGGGTTCGTGGAGGCCCATCCCGTGCATGTAGTTATACAAGGCCCGCTTGAGACCCTCGCCCAATGTCTCGTGATCGCAGCCGGTCGGATCCTCGAAATCGATATCATTGGTGGCGAATTGAATGTCATCATGCGGCAAAAGTCGAATGCCGAATTTTTCCGGATTTTTTCCAACAGGACTGTGCACGGTGGCCGCGAAGCGATGCCAGTAGGCTGATTGAATGCAGCCCGCCTTGAACAGCTGCCGGACATATTCCAGCGCCTCGACGGTTTCGCGTTTGGTCTGAGTTGGGAAACCATACATCAGATACGCGTGAACCAGGATGCCCGCATCCGTCAGAGCACGGGTCACACGCGCCACCTGATCGACGGTGACGCCTTTGCTCATCAGTTTCAAAAGGCGATCCGAAGCGACTTCCAGCCCACCGCTGACCGCAATGCAACCGGAGGCTGCCAGGATTTGGGCCACCTTGGGCGTGAAGGTCTTTTCAAAGCGGATATTGCCCCACCACGTGACGGTCAGGCCCTTTTCAATGATGCGATTGGCAAGAGCCAGCAGGACCTTGGGCGGCGCGGCTTCGTCGACAAAATGAAATCCGGTTTGACCGGTTTCGGCGATGAGGGCTTCCATGCGAGCCAGAATAATATCGGCCTGGGCCTCATCATAACGTGCAATATAATCAAGAGTGACATCGCAGAAACTGCATTTATTCCAGTAGCAACCGTGCGCCAGCGTCACCTTATTCCAGCGGCCATCGGACCAAATGCGATGCATGGGGTTAGGGAGTTCACAGATCGAAAGATAGCGGTCCAGGGGCATACCGCGATAGGTCGGCGTTCCTGTATCCTTATGGGGGATGTCGTGCGTTTTCCTGGAGTCCCAGTAAACAACCACACCATCTTTACGTTGATAGGTGCGCATGAGTTCTTCGGCAGGCCTTATGCCGCTCAGATGCTCCAGAAGGTTCAGCAGCGGCCGTTCCCCGTCATCCACACAGATATAGTCCACATAATCGAAGACGCGTGGGTCCTTGAGGGAACGCAGCTCTGTATTCACATAACCACCACCCATCACCACGCGCGTGGAGGCATTCCATTGTTTGATCGTCTGCGCAATCTTAAAGCCTGCATAGACGTTGCCTGGGAATGGCAGCGTGATGCCCACGACATCGGGTTGGGTATCGTTCAGATAGCTGAGGATGATGGATTTCTGCACCTCATCCACGAAGGTCTCCTGACCTTCGATGGACTCATGCAGATCGTCAAAACTGGGATTGCTGGCTGCCAGGCGCTCGCCATAGCGGGAGAGTTCAAAGCGCGGATCGACACCCGCGTTGATGACACTCACAAGGCCTGCGACATACAGACTGGCGAGGTACTTGCCTTTGTCCTGGATTCCCAGGTTGCCAAAGGCCTGCGCCAGGTGTTCCGGTCCTTCGATCTCTTCCATCTGATGCAAACCATCAAAACCCAGCCCTTCGGGCAGGTACTGGCGTGAGCTCAGACGGATCGCCAGACTCGGGTCCTTGCCCTGCAGAAAGCGGATGCACGGCTCGACGGTATTGGCGTAAGTCATAAAATTTTCAAGGAAATATTGGACCTCGTCGGGGCGTTCCTCGACCGGGATATCTTCGAAATTGGCTTCAAGTTCGGCTTTGATTTCACTCAAGCCATGTCGGGATAGTAGCGACAGAATCAGTTCAATCGCCGGATCGCGTTGCTCGACCGTATAGCCGTGCATCTGGAGAAAACCCGTCAGATAAGCCGTGGCCGGGTAGGGGGTATTCAGCTGCGTCATGGGTGGCGTCAGAAGCAGGATCTTGGGCCTTGTCATAGATGACCTATAAGCAGGGGAATGGATCGGCCCGGATGGTATAGCCTGTCGAGTTTGGAATTGCAAGGACCGCGGATGATATTTGCTGGAGTGCCGGGCAAAGGGAGGTTTCAGAACGAAATCGCTGCGGCAATATCGTGAGCAAAGTTTAGTGGCTTAGGTTGTACGAAAAGTGGGGGAGCACTTCATCTCGAAGGTTCGTCGATGTAATTCAGGATCGACAGCGGGATGGAATTTCTCTGGAAGCCTCCAAGCTAAAAGAGGTTGATGAAATTAAGTGGTGTTGGTGACGCAAAATGTTTTTCAAACCAAGCGAGAAGTGGCGGTTGATCGTCAACCATTGCGAGGTGGTGCCAAGGAGGACCCGAAAACTCTAGTGTGTCCATACTATCAGTGCTCACCCTTTCAGTGCCTTTGATGCATCATAGTCATCATCAAACTACTCGCATATCTAATTAGAGACTTTTGATGAAAGAGACACTCCTATTACATTTTGTAATCTGAAGTAAAGTAACAACAAAGGTCCGGGTCGTCCCTAACTACGCAGACTCAGATCATGCTCCCCGTTTTGCAAGTAACTTTGATTGTTGAATTGAAAGTTTATTTGCAATTTTGTCTATTTCTTGAGGCTCCATTTTTGAGAATTTAATAGCTTTCAAAGTGGGCCGTCGAAACCTGCTACATCTAGCCGGACTTGAGACGGTCCCATTTTTGATCCAGTTTGTCTGATTCCAGCTGAGAAAAAATCCTCATCCTTTCCATCTTTCCCGTGACCCCGATTTCCTCTTTCTTCCAAT
>NZ_DASQYZ010000423.1:0-7019 GCF_035638955.1 Oligoflexus sp.
GCGCGGTCCCAAGCTTGCGATTCCACAGGATCGAGTTGGAATCAATATCCCAGTCACGCGACAGTCCGTGTTCGTACTCGGGTAGAAAAGTTTCTTAAACTTTCTTTAGCGCTGTCCCAAAAATGCTGACACATTCCGCTGGGACAGGCTGTACCAGTAAAGAGAGCGCGGCTCCCGAAGGGAGTTTTAGCACTTGCCTAATTTTAATCGAAGAAATCCAAAGCGAGAGTAAGCCGAAATAGCCTGGAAAATATATCGTCCCACTCAAAAGACCAATGCGTCTGGCTTTCAAATAGTCACGAGTGCCGCGCAAAACGATCCGGTTCGACGCATACGCTCCACTTGCAGAGGCAAGACTTACGCCAAAACGATAGCATGCGGGACACAAGGATCACTGAAATAGGCCTCTACGTGGGTCAGCGAATTGTTTAGGATGGTGTGTCAAGCAAGTGATGGCTGCCATTAGCTGAAGGTTTATTTCTATGGAACTTGGGACAAATTCCATAGTATTGTATGGTAACTCGCTTTTGAGCACTTAGGGGCAGGATGCCGACTACGATCTATCACTTTACGCATAAAGATCATCTGGCGGCTGTAATTGCTACAGGATTGCTTTGCAAGAGCAAAGCTCCAGCGATGACCAGAAATGTTTCGGATAGAAATATTCAGGATAGAAGGTCAAAGGTGCAGGTTTGCTGCCCTCCAGGGGGAATTTTGCATGATTATGTTCCATTCTATTTTAATGCGCGTTCGCCGATGCTTTATAGGATCAAGCATAATCCTGCAGATTTCGGGAATGTAATGCAGAGTGAATTGATATATTTGACAACAACTGCTGAAGCTGTAGCCGCAAGAGGTCTACCATATGTATTTACAGACGGCCATGCGGCAATGGCATTCAGTATTTTTTATAACAATATTGTCAACCTTCCAAATATTGACTGGGATGTGATAAAAAGCCGCATGTGGACTGATACTGACGAATTTCCCGATCGCCGTCGAAGAAGACAGGCAGAGTTCTTGATCTACCAAAATGCACCTTGGGATATTTTCGATTTTTGATAGGCGTCTATGATCTTCAGACGAAAAATGAAGTCGATCAGATATTAGCGTCCCATTCTCATAAACCACACGTAGCTGTGAAATCAGGTTGGTACTATTAGAATGTTTGATTTTACTACAGGCAATATTCTTGAATCAGGCGCAGAAGCTGTGGTCAACACGGTAAACTGTGTTGGGGTCATGGGTAAGGGAATTGCTTTGCAGTTTAAGAAAGCATTTCCAGCAAATTTTGAGAGTTATAAAGAGGCATGTAAGCTTGGTCAGGTTAAAGTGGGAAAGATGTTTGTTTTTAAGACTCAAGGCGTGATCAATCCAAAATACATTATCAATTTTCCCACTAAAGATCATTGGAAGGGCAAATCACGGATGGAGTATATCGAGTCCGGACTCAATGATCTTAGAGAAGTAATTAAGTATTACGATTTAAAATCTATCGCAATCCCTCCTTTGGGGTGTGGTCTTGGTGGGTTGGATTGGCAAAAAGTAAAGCCACTGATCCAAGACAAGTTAAAAGACTTTGAGAACGTTAATATCATTGTGTTTGAGCCATCCGCCGCCCCTAAACCCTATGATCAAGTTTCCGTGGTTGTGGAGCTTCCACCAATGACAAAGGGGCGGGCTCTTCTAATAGGGCTTCTCAATAAATATCGAGGCGGTGGATATCGTCAGACACATTTAGAAGTTCAAAAGCTGATGTATTTCATCAAAGAGTCCGGTGAAGACTTGTCTAGGCTCAGCTTTGTCAAAGACAAGTATGGGCCATATTCTGACGGTGTAAGGCATGCACTGAAGCTGCTGGAAGGCAGTTATATAAAAGGATTCGGAGATGGAACTCAAAAGTCTGAAATTTTCGTTTTGGATAATGCTGTAGAAATGGCGAATGAATATTTGAGAGATCAGACAGAAACTCATCAACGACTCGAAAAAATTGCTAAGTTGATTGATGGTTTTGAAACGCCTTTTGGCATGGAACTACTTTCGACAGTGCATTGGGTTGCGAAGCATGAAGGAGCTAAGTCGAAGGAAGAAGTCATAGAAAAGGTAAAAGCTTGGAACGAACGAAAAGCCAAGATAATGTCAGAAGATCAATTGAGTATCGCCTTTGATCATCTAAAAGAAAATAAGTGGATATTTGTCTAGTTTCATGCTCCGCAAAGAATCTGGATTAGCGGCTAGCGACGCCAGCCCTGATATTTTTCCAGCCAGGCTAAAACATTCTCGGGCGCATGAGCTTTTTTCCAATTCCCAGCCACGTATTTGTTGGCCTCGCCAAACGTGGGGTAAGGGTGAATCGTTCCAAGGATGGCATTGAGTCCCAGTCCTTGCTTCATGGCGGTTGTGAATTCCGCGAGTAATTCCCCGGCATGCGGCCCGACTATATTGGCTCCAAGAATTTTATCCTTGCCGCGTTCAGTCAGCACCTTGATGCGACCGTAGTCTTCACTTTCAGCAATCGCACGGTCCAGGTCATCCAGGTTGTAGGTCGTGATTTCAAAATCAAGACCCTCTTTGCGGGCCGATTGTTCGTTGTGTCCCACCTGAGCAATCTCTGGATCCGTGAAGGTGACCCAGGGAATCACCCGATAATCCGCTTTGAATTTTTTGAGTGGTGAAAAAAGGGCATTCACCGCACAGTACCAGGCCTGGTGCGAGGCCACGTGGGTAAATTGATAAGGACCCGCAACATCACCACAGGCGTAAATATTTTTGCCATTGGCGCGCAGGTAAGGGTCAACGCGGATGGTACCGTTGTCATTGAGTTCTAAACCCAATTTTTTGATATCGAGCTGACCTGTGTTCGCACGCCTGCCGATCGCCACAAAAATCGCATCAAACGGAATTTTTTCCTGCCGACCATCCGAGGTCTGGCCCTGCATGATCATCGCTCCGGCTTCATGCATCACCGCCTCGGCCTTGGTATTTAGAAGGAGCCGCATGCCTTCCTTCTGGAATTGAGCGGCGATGAGCGAGGCGACGTCATCATCCTCCCTGGGCAGAAGTCGCGGACCGGCCTCGAGCAGGGTGACCTGAGATCCCAGCCTTTGAAAAGCTTGCGCCATTTCACAGCCGATCGGGCCCCCGCCGACCACCAGAAGTTTTTTTGGAAGCGTGCGCAGATCCCAAAGGTTTTCGCTGGTCAAAACCTGGACCTTTTCAAGACCCGGAATTTTAGGAATGATAGGCGAAGCGCCCAAGGCAAGGATTAGGCTTTTGGTTTTAAGGGTGCGACCATTCACCCGGACCGTATGCGCATCCACGACTTCGGCTTCACCTTGAATACATTCCACCCCCAGCCCCGTATAACGCTCCACGCTATCATGCGGCTCAATTTTTTTGATCACGGTTTGAATGCGTTCCATCACTTCGGCAAAATCCAATTCATAACTGGCCGATTTGATGCCATAGATTTTGTGCTGCTGAATCTGATGGACCATGCGAGCGGTTTTAATGAGCGCCTTGGACGGCACACAGCCTGTATTAAGACAGTCACCACCCATGCGGTGTTTTTCAATCAAGGCGACTTTGGCTTTCAGGGTTGCCGCAATGTAAGCACTCACCAGGCCCGCAGAGCCACCGCCGATCACAACCATATTATAGTCCTGCTGATGAGTGCTCATGAGGTTTTCCTCTGCTTTTTAAGGTAGGTGGTGAAACGCTTTGCCAGGAGCGGGAAGACCCCCAGGAGAGCAAACGAAAGAATCAACTTGAAGGACAGGATATCCCCCAGCGATTGCAGACTGGACAGCTGCGTTCCCGCCAACACATAGACGGCTGTCCCCGGCAGCATTCCCAGCTGGCTGACCCAATAAAATGTCAAAGCCCGGATGGGTGTCAGGCCCATGCCGAGGTTAATCACAAAGAAAGGAAACAGTGGCACAAGGCGCAGGGTAAAGAGATAAAAGGCGCCTTCCCTTTCAATACCTTCGTTAAATTTCGTGAGCCGATCGCCATAGCGCTGCTGTATGGAATCCCGCAGCAGAAATCGAGCGACAAGGAAGGCTCCGGTGGCCCCGATGGTGGAGGCAAAGGAAACGATCAGGAGTCCCAGCCCAAACCCAAATAAGGCTCCGCCCGCCAGGGTTAGAATCGTGGCCCCTGGCAGCGACAAGGCCGCCATCAGAACGTAACCCAGAAAATAGATCAGCACCGTCAGCAGCTGATGCTCCTGATAGAATGCTGCGAAGGAGGCCTGCTGAGTTTTGAGAGCATCCAAAGTCAGATAGGAATCCAGGCCAAGAAAGAAGTAACTCACCACAAACAGCAGGATCAGAAGGATCACCGCAATTTTCGACGCCGAAAGCTTCATGCAAGGGACTCCACAAAACGCATGGCATGGACAACCAGCTCGATGATAGCATGCTCCGGGTTGAACTCAATGAAGGACCTTGGCGTGAACGTGTCCGTTATTATCCCCATGCTGAACGAGGCAGCGACTTTGAGCCTCGTGATGGATCACTGGAAGGCCCTCCAACAAAGTGGGGCCGAGGTTTTGGTTGTGGATGGAGGCAGCACGGATGGTTCCATGGAACGCGTGCAGCAGGCTGGTTTTAAAGTCCTATCATCCGCGCGTGGACGCGCCCGTCAGATGAATACCGGGGCACAGATGGCTCAAGGCGATATTATGCTCTTCTTGCACGCCGATACCCAGCCGCCTCCGCAAAGCCTGACGGCCATGGGACAGGGACTGATGCTGTCCCAACTTGTATGGGGGCGATTTGATGTTCAGGTCGAAGGTCGAGCCTGGATGTTTCCGATCATTGGGTTCTTTATCAATCTGCGGTCCCGTCTGTCAGGCATCGCGACCGGGGACCAGGGGATCTTTGTGAGGCGTGAGGCCTTCCTTCAGATTAGTGGCTTTCCTGATCAACCTCTGATGGAAGACGTCGAAATTTCCAAACGGCTTTTGTCTCTCTCACGACCACTCTGCCTCAAACAGAAGATGCGAACCTCCGGACGACGCTGGGAAACCCGCGGCGTGTGGCGCACTATTTTCCTGATGTGGCGTTTGCGCTGGGCCTACTGGCGTGGTGCATCGGCTCAGGATTTGATCAAGGCCTGGCGATGAATAAAACTCGTATCATTATTTTTGCCAAGGCCCCCGTACCCGGGTTTGCCAAGACTCGTTTGATTCCTGCATTGGGGGCTGAAGGCGCCGCTGAGCTAGCTCGTCGAATGCTGCTCCATACCTTGGAACAGGCTCGGCTTGCCTGCGCCACCGAAGTCGAACTTTGCGTGACTCCGTCCATACACGACCCGAGTTGGGATGGTCTGAATCTAACACATCCTATTATTTTTACCGAACAAGGAATGGGCGACCTTGGTGAACGTCTGGCTCGAGCCGCTTCCAGGGCTTGTGCGGCGGGAGCACATGTTCTGCTGATTGGAACGGATTGCCCAGATCTGAATGCGTACACCTTGCAACAAGCAATAACAGCCCTGGACAGAAACGAAAGCGTTATGATCCCAACCTTTGATGGCGGATATGCGCTGCTTGGATTCAAAAGATTTGATCCGTCTTTATTTGAAAATATTCACTGGAGCACGTCATCAGTAGCCGGTGAGACCCAGGCACGCATCAAGAGCCTTGCCTGGACGCTCGAACTACTCCCGATGCTCCATGATATCGATGAACCCGACGACCTTCAGTGGTTGAGACTATGAGAATGACTTGGCCAATCGCAACGTCTGGAACTTTCGTTGTGGTTGCTGGCGGCCTTCTGTTTTCATCCAAATAACTCTCAATCTCAAATCACCCACCAACCGCTCAGGCTGGTATTATTATACCAAATAGGGATAATAGCAGGTTGCGGTGGTTAAGGAGATACTCTATTATACCGAATAGGGATAATAAGAGGAGCTTATGAACTTAAAAGACAATAACCCAATAAATTCAAAGACTTCTCATCCTCGCCTGGGAAAAGCAAAAACTCATCTTTCCGTAATTATTAAAGAAAAGAGAATTGAATCCGGCCTTACTCAAAAAGCAATGGGCGAGCTCGCAGGAGTCTCGTTAAAGGCAATCAGGCAGGTTGAGCAAGGTGAGGAGGATCACGTCAACGTCGGCTCACTTAAGCGAATCCTGGCTTATTTCGCCCTTGCCCTTTCAACCGTAGAAAACACCTCCATTTCCTTGCCCAGGAATAGGATTATCCCGAGGGATGAGCTCTTTGAAAAGCTGAGGTCCATTCGAACGGCAATATCAAAACCCTACGGAATTCAACGCATGAGGCTTTTTGGATCATATGCACGTGGGGAGGCCCGAGAAGATTCGGACGTTGATATCCTTCTCACCCCTTCCCATTCTCTAACCTTCAAGGAAATTGTGCGGATCGAGAAAATATTCGAGGAAGTCCTCGGCAATAAAACAATCGATATCGTTATGGAAAATGAAATGGCGCCAGAGATTCGAACCGCGGCTGAGGAGGACTTCATTGATGTCGAAAGCTAAAAGCTCACATCCACACCTAGTGAAAATGGTTCAACACATGGTTCGAATCTCTTCTTATCTATCAGAGACATCACAGGATGAGTTTTTTGCAAAACGCCTTAACTACGACGCGATAATGAAACAAACAGACCTTCTTGGCGAAATCGTGTCGCAGCTTGTTCACGATGATCCGGACAACATAACGAAAAAATTCAACGAAATACCGTGGGCAGAGGTCCGGGCCATCAGAAACCGATCATCACACAACTATTTTTCAATCGATCCGAACATCATCTGGAAGTACGTCACTGAAGAGCTTCCTGATATCGAAGCGGGCATAAGGAATATACTGGCGAAGCGATACCGGACGACTCAGGTTGAAGACTATAGTTAGGTACCTAAGCAAAAGTCTTTGATCACTTTTTCTTTACGAACTCACGAAGCCAGAAATTGTCTGCCAGGACTCCGGCTTTTTTAAGCCGCTCACGTGGCGATAACGAACGCAAATGTGCACAGGCGATCTTTATGG
>NZ_DASQYZ010000424.1:0-6135 GCF_035638955.1 Oligoflexus sp.
GCAAAGAATTTTCGGTTTATAGTTGGTTAAAGCCTCAGCTTCCAAAAGCTTTTCAATTGCCTTGAGCAGGTTATCAGTCGATTCCGATTTGGAACGAACAACAATAACCGTCCGGGTGCGCTGGTTGAAGATCGCTTCAACCGATGCATGGAGTGTACCCTTTTCCTCTTCTTTCGTCGCCTGCTTGGGGTCGGGCAGGATCGCATCGAGCGCATCCTTCTTTTTAAAAAATACGACTGGTATCTCTACTGGCAGAAGAGTATCGCTCGCCTTGGGTGCTGTACCAACGACCCCCACCACTGCCTGGTTCGGGGTGAGGATGATGCGCACCTCATCTCCCCCTTTAACAACTCGTATTCCGTTCAAATAATCTGGATCGGCCAATCAAAAACTCACTGAAAAATCATTGTGAAATATACGCTTAAGAGTGCTGATGGCAGGAGATGACTGCCTGCAGGCGCTCTGGATGGCTTTGGTCTGGAGGGTATTGAATGACTTGCCTGGATCCACTTCATAGGTTTTCCGGGTAAGACGAATTATTTTTGCATTTGGGAATCCTACCCAGGAAAGCCCCAGCTTCATCGAGTGAAGAGTGCCGCGATACTTCATGAATTTTATGATGTCGGGAAATATTAATTCCACGTCGACGATATATTGTTCAAGTTCACCGAGAGCAAACTCCCAAAGCAAAACTTCGTGAAACCCGGAATTATTCCCGTCGCGAATCGGAATGGATACCTCAGGCGAATAGGCTGGAATAAACTTTCTGTAGTGGATGTCTATCAAGCGGTAACCGGTGTCAGAACAATGGTGTTAAGGACAATAAATTCATTTTTCTTTGCTTCCAGATCATCGACTGGAGTTAAGATTGATATGGATGAGATACCTTCGACATGCAGCTGTGAGTAGATCCATGAAAGAGGAAGATTGAGGCCCAGCCTCGATCGCTCCCAGACTTTTTTGGCAAAATCCTCCTTTAAGTCGTTGAGGAATGCCTGGCCCTTTCCCGGCGCAAGTTTGGCTCTTGCCTGGACATTGACGATCCTGGGCTCGGCAGCCACAACATCGAATAAATCAAATGCCGGCTTGATATGATCCTGGCCAATGAAGTCGACCACCTTTTTTAAGATGATGGCCATCTCCGGTTCAATTTTTCTGTTTGGCTGAAGGTGGACCACAACCTTGTCATCGACGGTCTCAGCATATGCATCCAGCACCGAAAACTCGTCAGGGGTCCTGGCACCTTCATTGGCCGAAGCAAGAGCCAGGCTTCGGTACATTTCGAGCGGCCCTGCTGGTGATGCCTTATGGAGATTGAGCCTCATTCTTTCCCGGAACGCTTCGAGCGATTCGCCCTCACGTCTCATGCCGAAAAAAAGGAAATCCAAATCTTCCGAGTATCGGAGAAGCTGAGCCATCCCTGCAGCATTTATTCTTGCCCTTATCATAAGCTCCGACATTGCAAGCTCAGACAGGGCACGAAAGATAGGGTCAACCGGTGCAGGCCTTTTGAATGAAGGAAACTGCGTCTGATAACTTTGTGTGAAACGGGTTATCTTCTCGTCGAAGATGGCTTCAAAATTCAGTTCTTCTTCAATTTTCGGAGCGATCGTCAAGCAGCGTCACTCACTGTAAAAACTGATTCCTGCCACTGCACAGACACTGTTGTGGTCAATGATCCATCTTCCACAGACGAGTTAACAATGAGCACCTTTAGTTCAGGGAGCAGGCTTTCTGCGCTGTCAATCAGTTCACCGCTAAGACTCAGCATCCAAACATCGGTCATGGGGGCGGCAAGGTAAGGCTGAAAATCCGGCCCAAGTTCCCGGTACATGATCATCGACCGCTTCAGAGTTTTCATCAGTCGTCTGATGCACTGTCGGGCATATTCTTCGCCAGAAATCATAAGCCCGGACTTTTCATCCATTCCCATCATTGAATCTTCCCATCCACGATCGGGCCGCCGCCACTTGGGGCAGTGCCAATGGCAATCGCATTTTCTGCGATGTGGGCGATGACGATTTCCGCAAACTTTTGCCAGGCTTCATCGTAAGATTTCGCAGTCTTCATTGAAGCCTGTAGAGTTTTGGCCAGCGCCTCTTCAGTTCCTCTAAGTGGCATGCCTACCCTCCAAAGCTTTCCAATTTTGTTTTGATTGGCGGCAGCTTCTCGGCATTGTCAGTGGAGAGCTGCGGACCAAAAAGGGTTGGAGTCTTCGACGTTGCGATCACCCCAAGAACTTCAGCCAGAAGCGAGATCAGCTCGCCCTTTTCGTTTTTGATTGATGCCTTGGCAGTTTCAAAGTCAAACCGATCGGCTTTTATCCTGAGGGTGAGGCCCGATTCCTTAGCCATGGTCAGCGTGTGGGTGCCAAGGTCATAGGAATATGTCAAACCATCGCTAAATTTCCGCAGTATGAGATTGGGGTCTTTGGACGGGGCTGGCTTCTCCTCAGAATAGAGCCCGGTTAGCACAAAGCCAGCAGCCAGCTCGCCGCCTGGCGAGAGCACAAGGCAGGGTTCCCCCACTTCTGGGGGATCCCAGTCGATGGTGTTCCACGCCCGCCGCTGAAAATATGGGAGCCAGTTTGTACTGATTTCCCCTGATTCGACCCGCACGAGTGCAGTTTGATGGTCGATCTCCTGGATGACGCCTGGGAGGATCATATTTGCCACCCTGCGGCTAAGTTCAGACATTTCGCGCATCATACGGGCCTGGGGTCCTCGCTTAGATACCTGACCCTGTAGGTCTGTAGGGCAGTGGCAAATACCTGATCACCTTCGCCGTCGACGATAAAATCCGCCGACTCAAGGTCCAGCGTCGAAACCAGGGCTTCGAGCCCAGGATCGGAAAGAAGGATGTCTTCAACCTGATCCGCCAGATCGAACATCTCATCCTCTGGGTCCTCTCGCGGCTGCAGGGCGAGCTCGACCCTTAGCTCCAGTTCCCGCTCCTGGCTGTCCCCGAGCGGGTCCAGAAGTCTTTCACTTGGAAAATAAATGAGTGCAGCTGGCAGGTCCTCAGCAGAGAGGGCCGCGGTGCGTGAGCTGAAACGGTTTATCCCCAGCTCTTGCCGAAGGACTTCGCGAATCCGCTGACGAATTTTTCTACGAATGACCCTAAAATTTCCCATGTGTGATCGCTTCATTCAATTCGTTTTGCACTCTTTCAAGAGTTATTTCGAAAACGCCGACACCAGAGTTCGATATTTCTTTGACCAGGTATCGAAAGCCTGTCCTGGGATTCTTTACGCCTGCTCGTTCCTTCAAAGCTCCTGCGTCCTCTGGTGAAACAAGGATCACCGAGTTCAGCTTCAACGCTGAAGGCTTGACTGGCGATGACTTGTCCGAATATTCAAAGAACTTGACAGAAAAATTCCGGCCATTTTCAGTTTGAAATTCTTCATCCATCGGCTGCCCGTCAAATCCTATGCCGTGTCACGCAACTTTCATGAGGCAGGTCGCGTTGGGATCGTAGGGAACCAGGAGCGGCGCGGACTGAATCATGATGTAGCGGTGGGATGGATCTTCGGTTTCCCAGCTTTTAAGAAAAAATGGACGAGCGCCATTATCGATTTTAAGATCTTTGATAGCCCCATAATGCCGGACGCCTTCGATGGATTGGCCCGTGAGCAGAACTTCACTTGGCTCAATGAACCTCTTTTCGACTCCATCATCGAGATAGCGCCCATAGTGAACAAAGACATCAAAGTCGCCAAAGCGCCCTTTATATTGGACATCCTCAGACTGCTGCGTTGGGGTCAAAACCAGCGTCGTATCAACGTTTCGGAGGAGTTCTGCCGCTTTTTTCACCTCGCTATTTCCCCGGAAGTAGTTCCAGGCGCTGGCTCCCATTATAAGGTCGGTAGCGCGAGCCGAGCTGTTCGATTTGTCTCTGATCAGCTGGCTTTTTTCTTCAAGAAATTCCGTGATCTTTACGTCCGGGTTTGACCATTTTTGGGCTTCTTCGAGTTCAATGGTCAGATCCGGATCGCGACCAAAATCGACGACATGATCAAATCCTTCGCCTTTGATGACGGCTTTGCCAGTCTTGGCCACCTCTGCAGCCATGACCTCAAGCCGATTGTTGAGCCGTTCGCGTAGCCTGTTTACATCATTAATCACATGAAGCCGCATCCGCTGCTCGGCAGACATCGTTCCGCCGAGCGATTCCCCGGCCATGCGCTTAAGCGGAAGCTCGGGATCATGGATTACCTTTTCCTTGACATAAGCCGGCTTGTAGCTCTTGGTTTTATAGCCTTTGTGGGTGAGAATCTTGCCTTCGTGCAGCGGATGAACGAAGGGCGCAATACCTTCGCTGCTTTCGACAACGTCGAAAAGAATTTCCTCGCTTTCGTGAACAACTTCCGTAGGGAAATAGCGGTTGAGAAAAAATCGGGGCTGCTGACGCAAGCGGCGAACAACACGATCAAAATACCAGGTGGAATAAAGGGACGGTGACAAAACCAGGGCTATCCTTTGATATAGATTGAAATGGGTTCCAGGAGGGGCTTCACAGAATCGATCGTATGACCTTTTCCAAGCTTGATGCCTCCTCGAAAGAAGCTTCCGGTGTGGTACGCTATCGTTAACTTGTCGGCGGAAGTGGCATCAATGTCTTCCGCGAGAATTCGGTACGGGATTTCACTGCCATCCGTGATTGCCTTATCGTCTGCTGTCAGTTTTGCAGACAGAATATATTTGCCGGTTGCTGTCTTCTTTCCAAGAAGAGAGCCTCGTCCAATCTTTTGACCCTTTTCAACCAGGATGGTTTCCGACTGTAGCGGAAAATCCCCGGCGATGAGATCAAGGGGCTGGTATTCACCAATTTGACTAAAACCTGGTTCGTATCCCATATCTTCTCCTATGCCAGTGTCACAAGACCGATGCTGGCTGCGAATCGCAGGTCGGCATCCAGGTCATCATCAGTTGAGGGCGCAGACTTTCCGTCAAGATTGGCTAGCGCGCTATCCGCCTTTTTCAGCTGCTCAATCTTCCTCCCCTTGTTATCCTGCTCGTGCGTCAGAATCCGAAGCGCGGCTTCACCGACTGTCAGCTTTTCTTTGATCAGCTGATTCGTAAACTCGGAAGAGACGCGTCCTTTGGCAATCTCCTGGATTTTAAGGATTCGTCCTATCTGGGCGTCTTCAATTTCCGCAGTGGTTTGCTTGATTTCGATTGAAGAACTCGATTCCACGCTTTCCGCTTTTTCTTCTACGACCTCCTTGGCTATTGACATAATTGCACCTTCAAAACTCGATATTTCATCGATCATTCCTTTTTCGAGCGATTTTTCGCCTATAAATATTGACCCCTGGCCGTACTTTTCGAGCACGATTTCAGGTGATATGCCGCGATTTCGCGCAATTTTTTGAACAAAAACAGCTCCAAGATCATCAACAGTTCGTTGAACTTCCTTTGAACCCAGCTCGGTACCTGGATCACGGTTTTTATTTGGAGATATGGAGCTGACAAACGAAATTTCCCCCGACTTTTCCTTGGATCGGACGACGGTCTGAACTCCAATGCTTCCAAGCAGAGCTGTTTCGGAGGCAAAGATTTTGGAGCAGGAGGAGGCTATCCAGTACGCTGCGGAAGCACCGAGCCCGCCGACGTAGGCATAAATGGGTTTTTGCTGCCGTGCACTAAAAATGTGATCGCCCAGCTCTGCACAACCGTTTGCCTCGCCACCTGGGCTGTCTATATTTAGAAGGACGGCTTTTACTTCTGATGATTCAATCATCGCATGAAGGTCGCGGAGGACAATTTCATAGCTGGTAGCGCCAGAAACTTCTGTAAGAAGGTTGGCCCGTTTGAAGGTGGGACCTTGCACCGGGATAATGCCAATACCTTGCCGCACAGTTGAGTTATGGGCATAGGATGGTTTTCGTCCCAGGCTATTTTCGAGAGCTTGCAGGTCGTTGGTTCGGGACGCCACGGATATCAGGGTGTTTAAACCTTCTTCCGTGATGGCCCACTGCGACTGTTCAATAAGAGAGAGAGCTAGACTCAAAAAATCCTCCGCGACTTTTTTCACCATATATCGATTTTCAAGCCTTGGGAAGTGGGGGCGGGCCCACTTCCCATCTGCCGTAAATTTCTGCTAGGTATCGTCGTGTCGGGGAATTATCCCCAA